>CAZDCF010000006.1:0-85155 GCA_964503895.1 uncultured Nitrospiraceae bacterium
AATGCCAAGCGCCCGCAGTATACTAGGTCAATGTTAAGAAATCTACTATAAATTTACTAGCCGACAACAAATGCCATTTCTGTGGGAGCTTGGCCCTTAACGAGTCCTTTTACCGACTTATCATCATAAATTTCATGACTATTTTTTATGAAGCTGGCTTGAAAAAGAAATGGAAATAATCGACGGATTGTGGCGGAGCGTGCAAGACTGCACGCAGGGTATCACGATCATATCCCAGCTTTTCCAATTTCTCTGCCCCCCCCAGGACTTCGTCTTCTGTTAAATAGGCGATGGTGTCCGGAACTCCAGTGGGCTTCAAGCTTTCAAGGAGTTGCTCTACCTCTTTTCGCTGACCTGCCTCCATTGTCGCAGAAATCGGAAATTCGATTTTCCTTTCATAGGGACTTTTATATACCGAATTTATGGCCCCGATCGTTTTGAGAATGAATCGATCAACTTCCCACTGCTGGTCTTCGGTCAACCGCGGGTGAGAGGCCAAAACATCCATCAGACTCATGACATTTGTTTTAAGATTCCGCCCAACAAATTCTTTTTGAGATTCAACTTTCACTTCCTGACTTCCAAGTTGCCTTGCAACATCTTCCAATAAAGGAAAATTGACCATAAAGCTAAATTGGCCACCAAGCAGATTATAGCAAGGCTTTTCTGGATCATTTAGGATAGACAGATCCGCCGCTCCTGCATCGAAGGCACTGAATCCTACTGCATCAGCAATTAATAATCGCTTTATTTCCTTAAGAGAAGAAGCAGCGCCAATATTGGTCGGCACTAATACTTCGTCATCAATAAACTTTAAAAAGTCTGTTATAAGTTGCCGGAACGGAACTTCTTTTGCTTCAATTTTGTGATACTCCCGTTCCCAAACAATATCTTCCAAGAAGTGGGGCATCTCTTTAAGTACCGGAACATCTACTTGCTCAAACGCCCGCGTAAACCCTGCCCAATCTGGGAAATCTTGCAAACGGGTTTCCTTAAGATTGGGACGAACATATTCTTCCATGATGTCCCCAGCTTTGCGAAGCAAGAGCTTGGTGGGAGTCTCGCTCAAAAATTCATTGCAGATAATCCGATCAACAGAATGGTCAGCAAAAGACTGTAATTCTGGCACCTGAGCCTGCTCGAATCTGATTCGACTTTGGTGCTTGGCCAAATCCTGATTGGCTTTGGCGCTTTCAAGCACCACATCGGATGAATCAATTAAGATATATTCAATGCGTGAATAAACAGACCCGCTCAAATCTAATGCTTGCACTCGATCCAAAAAACAAGCGGCGAGGTTCCCATTACCACAACCCCATTCCATGACCGTGAGAGAATTTGAAGTCGTAGAAGGATCAGCTTTCTCGCGTTGCTGGACTCGTTTGAGGTAATCAGTGGCTAACGCAAAGCCTAGTCGGTAATCTGCAGCAGCAAAAGTTTGATATAAATCCCGAAGTTGAGCACCACGAAGTCCATAGAACACCCGGTTCATTTGGGTCTGCCAGACATCAATCGGTGAAAAGTCGCCTAAAAGTTGGGGTAGTGCATCATCAGTAGCCGCTGTTTCAGCTGTCATGAATTAAACCTCAAATCTTCTTAAGGAAATCGGTTTTTCTGCTAGAGGCTCAGGATTCTAACAAACAGATTTTTGGGGCCGCAAGCAAAAGACATCCCTTGACAGAAGAAAAGGAGGGCCGCTACAGACAAGATGCCCTCAAGCATTTTTTCGAAAATGATTCAGCACGGCAAACGATCATGGCAATGAAATTCCCGAACCTAAAATTTTCTTTGCCCTCAAAAAACTTGGAGTACCTTGTCACGAGGACACTCTTTCTTTTGCTTGGGTTATGGCTGATTGTCATTTCAGCAGATATTGGGTTTTCTCAAAAGGCGGATCCAATAAATTCCTCACAAACACGTGGTGTTTTTGATCCAGCTGAAACCCAACACGGCTTTTCCGAATTCGATACGGCTCCTCCTGATCCTTCCGAACAATCTGCGAGCCCCCTACCATACTATAAGGATCTTATGCCATCCGATCAGCTACGGCTCGACCAGAAACCAGAAGGACTTTTTTTAAACATTACACTTTCAGAAGACATTGATGAAGATCTAGAGATTCGACATGGACACGTTTATCATCCAGTACATCCAACAGATGAATTTACCATAGATACCCCTGCAATCTATGTTGTTTTTAGAGTCTTTAAGCACTATCAAGCATATCAAGTTATTGGACAGGTATTTCCCGATGCCGTTGATGATATAACAACAGTGGAAATAATTGATGAAGATATAGCCTATCTGGCATTGGAGGACGAAAGTGGGTACCTCAAATTTTTCCCTCCATCAGAAGAAGGATGGAAAGCCGGGCCTTATCGCATTGATATTTATGTAGGCTATGAGGCGAATGCCGTATCCAAAATGGGCACTTTGCGGTTTCGAGTGATTCAAAACTCTCAGGATTCTGGAAGTCCTTAAACTCTCAGGTACGGATAACAGGCCTTCGACTTTCGTTCCCAGTAAAATTTCTTTCTCAACGGTGCAAGGTAAGCTCTCTGGTCGACCCTGTTTGATTCTTGTCTTATGGATTGGGTAGACTGGACGTATAATAATTTTCTGCCTGAAATCCCCAAGTTCGATATGACCCTCAAGCCCTGGCTCTCTATCGTTGTCCCAATCAAAGACGAGCGAGACAATCTTCAACCTCTGACAGACCAACTCACCAAGGTATTGGGCAGCCTGGAGCAGTCTAGAGCCGCACCTTTTGAAATTATATATGTCGATGATGGCAGCACAGATGGCAGTTCAGCATTGTTAGATAAAATCAGCCAACACACCCCAGAGGTATGTGTGTTGCACTTCGATCGTAACCACGGACAAACGGCAGCCTTCGACGCAGGTTTTCGCTACGCCAAAGGGGAACTCATTGCAACACTTGATGGGGACCTCCAATACGATCCAGCAGATATTACCAAACTGTTGCCCTTCACCGAGCAATATGATCTCGTGTGCGGATGGCGACAAAAACGGTTGGATAATATCATTCGAAAAATTTCCTCGCGCACCGCTTTTTTGATCCGGAACGCGGTCATACGGGATAGCATTCATGATACAGGCTGTTCTTTGAAAATTTTTCGTCGACCGGTCATTGAACGAGTTGCCCTATTTCATAACATGCACAGATTCTTTCCGGCCCTGGCTAAGATGCATGGATTTTCTGTAACCGAAGTTCCTGTTCAACATTTCCCTCGAGCTCATGGGCATTCCAAATACGGCATAGGTAATAGACTTTTTGCTGGACTCTATGACCTCATCGCGGTTAGATGGATGCAAAATCGCTGTTTTGGATATAAGATTGTGAATAATCCTTCCAAACCTTCTGATCCCAAATCCGATCTTCCCAGATGATTCCACATAAAAAATTCGCTGCCCTCGACAAGGAACTCATGAGTGAAGTACATTTGTCCCCTTGCCTTAAGACTCACAAAATTCCTGAAAACCAATGAACGATTTTTTTTCTGATATCAGCACATATTTTTCCGAACTGACCCTTATAGAAGGAATTTGGCTCGGCATCGGCTTCTTTGGCCAAAGCCTATTTTTTTCTCGTTGGATCATTCAATGGATTGCATCTGAACGAAAAGCCGAAAGCCAAATGCCTATAGCCTTTTGGTATATGAGCCTGCTCGGCGGCCTCATTGTATTGGCCTATGCCGTCCATCGCCGCGATCCGGTTTTTATCGCCGGACAAGGCATCGGCGTGATTGTCTATCTTCGAAACTTAATGTTGATATATAAGACCAGAAAGCGCATGGCCATTGACTAGCATCTCTACACCAACCGCCACACAGTCCCCTCCCTTTTCCACACACACCGTCCCTATATTTTTTATTCTTATCGTTGGCTCTTTACTGTTATTGATTGGGCTGGGTGATTTAGGCCTAACTGATCGAGACGAAGGAAGCAATGCCGAAGCCGCCCGAGAAATGCTAGAAACTGGGGACTGGATTTCTCCCACCCTGAATTATGAGCCACGTTATGCCAAGCCGGCCTTTGTTTATTGGATCATCAGCGGCACATACGCTTTGTTTGGCATCAATGAATTCACTGCTCGATTACCCGCAACTCTCTTCGGGTTAGGACTGCTTTTTATCCAGTACTGGTTTCTGAATCGTTTACTCGGACCCACTATTGCATTCATCGGATCGCTCATTCTTCTGTTGAATGTCGAATTTATCGGCCTTCATCGAATGGTCATGACAGACCCAGAGTTAATTTTTTTTACGACCCTGGCAACCTACAGTTTTTGGATCGGCTTCAATGCCACAGGCCCTGGCCGAAATTTTTTGTGGCTGTTTTATATTGGCATGGCACTTGCCATGTTAACCAAAGGACCCGTGGGCGTCATCATTCCTTTGCTAGCAGTCATTCCATATCTCACGCTGACTCGACAGTGGAAGACCTATTTCTCTCAAGGAAAGCCCGTTGTCGGTTGGTTGTTATGGACACTCATCGCTACTCCTTGGTACCTCGCCATGTTTTCCATCCATGGAGCAGACTATGTGGCAGCAGCTCAAGCCAATACCACGGGACGGTTTGCAAATCCAATGGAAGGACACGGCTTTACCGTTTTGTTTTACCTTCCCATTTTGTTGGTGGGCTTTTTCCCATGGAGTGGATTTCTTCCGGCCGCACTGTTTCAATCCCTGAAAGGATGGCGACTTTACTGGTCTGGAGATAAACATGCCACAGGAGAGCAAGGACTATTGCTATTTGCCGCCCTGTGGGTCATAGCCATTTTAGTATTCTTTACTATCTCCGCTACTCGGCTCCCGCATTATATTCTACCTCTATTTCCCGCTGCTTCATTACTGGTCGCTACGTTTTGGGCTCAATGCCTGCAGAAACCTGCCCCCTCGGGCTTTAAAATCTCAGTCCGAATAATCCTCGGCACCGGTTACCTGTTAAGTATTGCGTTAGTTTCCCTTCCGGGGATTTATGAAGCCTTTAAATCCAAGATCGCCCTTGAATTTCCAGTCGCCGAAAAAATTGGCGTAGGATATACGCCTTTAGTGTTGGGGATAGGGATTTTTCTCAGTGTCGTGCTCTTTCGTCACTTTGTCTGGCACAAGACAAAGCAAACTCAGGCATTTTGGATCTTGTCCGGAGCCATGGGCGCTCTATTGCTGATTATCCTTACGCTCGCTTTACCGCACTACGGAAAATACTTCATTAACCCTCCACAAGAATTAGCGAGCATTGCTGGAATGAATCTGAGGCCAAACGATACACTCATCCAATTCGGGCGCAAACGCCCTTCGTTAGCCTTTTATGCCAAACGAAAAATCCACTTTATCAGCCCGGGAGAAGACGAACTCTTTACGCCTCATTTAAAAAGTACAGGCCGCATGATGATCCTTCTCCAAGCCAACCTTTTCCCCCGCCTTCCCCATCCGATGTCTCAATTTACTCCCATTTTGCAAAGATATGGGTGGATCCTTCTGTCCAGCGAAGCCCTTGTCCACTAATTACAGTTTTTAGGAAGGGAAAGTTGAAGAGTGTGGCTACCCTAAAGGGATAAGCCCGTTTAATCCACGAAAGGTTACGGTTACGCTTATTAGAATTAGAATTACAAGTATTTCTCGGACCAGATAAGGCTGCCCCGTGTTTTCTGGTTCACCCATTTTGCACATCCACCAAACCAAACCCACCATACCAGCCAACAGCACCACAAGAGGAGCGTGAGTGGTTAGCGCTAATCCCAAACCAATTAACATGGTTCCTCTGAACATTCCGCTATAGGAATCAACACCAACATGAAGACTATTCCAAACAAAATTCCATCGCAGAACAATCCCGCCAAACAACATGAACAACCCCAACCAGTCCATCCCCATTGCTAGCCCACCCGATAAGGGTGAGCGAAAGGTTATCCAAAAGAGTGCAAATCCACCAATCAACAAAGGCAACCCACTCGGAAGAGCCTCGTATAATGATTGCCGCCATTCCTTATACGGCCGCGCGCACACATACCCAATGAGGTACCCCAGTACGGCACCAGCTATTACATCCGTAGGAAAATGGGAACCCCGGAGAAAGCGACTGAACCCTACAAAGGAAGCTACGCCATACCACATCCAAGACATAGTTGGGAAATAACGGGCTAATACCGCAGCCACAGCGAATGATGCGGTAGAATGTCCGGAGGGAAACGCATCCAGCCCTGACTGAAAAGACACTCCATACCCAAACGCCTCTTGATGAGAAAATCTTGGCCTGGGACGTCCAATAATGTGTTTGAAAATTTGCGCGGCTACTCCAGCCAGAGCATGCGCGACAAGACTATCAATTCCAAAATGGCGAAAAGCATCTTTTTTTAGTGCGAATCCTAGGAGAAAAAAACTGACACTTAAGACGACCAGGATCTTCCCGTCACCCAGACGATCTCCAAAATTTCCTATTTTTCCGATGACTGAATTGGGATCTGGATATCCCCAGTACTGTGGCAAATCAATTGAACGCACGAAGAGAATCGCTTGATAATCCAACTGCGACAAGGCGTACAAAGAAATAGAAAGTATCGCGCAGGAAAGAAATACAATGATAGGGGATTTAAATCGACTCACAAACCCTCGCGGCCCCTATAAACAGTCTTGGGGCACCAGATACAAGTTCATAATTTTCATGGAACCCAATCGGCGAGAAAAACGTTAAATTCACCACGGGCCTTAGCATTCCTATCCGAAACCCAAACGAGCTTTTTCCCATCAGGAGAAAACATTGGAAAACTATTGAAATGGCCGTTGAAGGTGATTTGTTCCGTGCCAGTTCCATCATCATTAACAAGAAACAATTGAAAAGACGGACGGCCTTTGCCAGCAGTTGGACCCGCTAAATTGGAAGAAAAAATAATACGCTTCCCATCAAAATGAAAATAGGGCGCAAAGTTTGAAGCGCCATTCGCCGTGATTTGCCTGTTATCAGAACCATCAGCATTCATAACAAAAATTTCCAGATTGCCAGGCTCAACTAAATTTTTCGCTAATAGATCTTTGTATGCTTGAAGCGCCTCATGGGTATTTGGATGTTGAGCACGATACACGATTCGTTTACTGTCCGGGGAATAAAAGGCTCCGCCATCATACCCCACAGCAGCAGTCAGCCGCTTTGTTCCCGTTCCATCAATATTCATGGAATACAAATCAATATCTCCATCTTTCACGGAAGTGAACACAATTTTTCGGCCGTCAGGCGAAATGGTGGCTTCAGCATCATACCCAGGGGTCAGGGTTAATCGATGCATTTCCCGACCATCAAGCCTGACCGAATAAATATCATAATCATCTAGAGCCCACCGATATCGCTCTGTTCGTTTGGGTTTTGGTGGACACTTTAAATCGGCAGCATGCGTAGATGAAAACAGCACACGTCGCCCACCAGGGAAAAAATATCCGCACGTAGTTCCTCCATATCCGGTACTCACGCGGTAAGCATTTTCTCCTTCCAAATCCATGACGTAGATTTGGTAACAATTCAGAAAAGTTTGGCTAGCGGGATCTTTTGTAGATTGAAATATCAAACGATCACCATCGAAGGAAAAGTAGGCTTCTGCATTTTTCCCTCCAACTGTCAACTGTTTAATATTAGCCAAATGACGCTCATGATTCTGTTCTCTAGAAAAAGATTTTTGTGCGATTGTTTCGGATGCCGAGAGAACGTCGGACCACACAGCCAACACAATAAAACCCGCGACAAACACGCCAGCAACAGTCTTAGTCTTTACCACATCCATCAATCTTCTCATAAAGCTTGAAGTTCAACGGTTAACCCTTGAACTTCTGGAGGAAAAGAACCACGTGCAATGACTTTTCCATTTCTATAAACCAGATAGCTATCCCATCCATAAAAAAATAAGAGCCGCGCCACACGGGATACTGCCTCCGGGGTTGTTCCCCAAAAGGCCGTCCCGACATGATCGGGGTATTCTGGATTCGCACAACTAACAAGAACTGCAATATCATTTCCCAAGAAGGACTCGCCATTAATCCTGACCCCCCCTTCACCTACTTGGATCTTCGGCCCGCACCATCCAAGAACTCCTGAGGTAGAAGCATTCACATCCGGACTCCCGAAGGCCAGCACAGATTGAGTTTCGTCTTGAGGAACCGAGCCTTTTAACCACACCACAGCATCCTTTTGAGACCGAATGCGATTTAACGCCGCTTGAAATGAAACCTGGGCAGATTTTTGCAACGGAGGTGCAATCGCCCGATATTGATCTGTCACCCAAAGATTTAACATAGGTGGAATTTGGCTCCGCTTTAATCGGCGAAATACCTCAAACTGGGGGTCAAGCGTAAGCCGCAACGGTTTAGTCGGAATCCAAAACGACACCAATTGGTCCTTCCCACGAAGGTCCAGGTTCGTGCGATAGACCTTTTCCTGATCCATATGAATAATCACGGGCACTGATATCCGAAATGGTTCCATTCCTTGAGAAAGCCGAAGACGAATCCAATAACCCTCTGGCTCATCAGGTTGAACTCTATAATCACGAATCGCCAACATGGGAGCACCTGACCGCTCTACCCATTGCAAAAAAAACCACGAAAGATCCATTCGAGAGGCATCCTCGAACACCCGTTGCAAATGAGTCCACGCAGCATAGTGGCCTGTGTATTCAGAGACCAACTGACGAAGTCCTTGAAAAAAAGCACGCTCGCCAATTTGTCGCCGCAACATATGAAAAACCATAGCAGTTTTTTGATACCCAATCGCATTATCTAATCGATTTTCTTTATGATGAAACTCGCCCACAGGATATTCGTCTTTTTGCTGACTATACAGACTGTATTCCACCATCATGCGCTGACGATGGGCCATAGCTTTGTCATTTCCCCCAGACCGTTCTTCAAAATAATAATTGGCTAAATAGGTGGTCATGCCTTCCACCCAATTCCCCGTTTCGAAATGATTCAATACAGAGTTGCCAATCCATGAATGCACAACCTCATGACCCAACGAATAGGCTTGTGTGTAACCCCGCTTGATGACGCGATTGCCAAGTAATGTAAACGAGGGCAAACCTAATCCGCTCGGAAAAAAATTTTCTACTACCGCGAATTTTGGAAAAGGATAGGGGCCCAGGATTTCGGTGTAGAATTCCAGATAGCGGACAATCGCATCTAAATATTGCCCAGCTAGTCGTTCGTCCTCGGGAAACAAGTACGTGGAAATTTCAATGCCCCGCCATTGCCGTTCCTTTTTCTTGAAACGGTTTGCGGCCAATGTCAAAGCTTCGGTATTCGCTTGAACACGCCATTCGGCGTTTGAACGCTCTCCCTTCATCACAAACGACAGTTCTTTTCCATGTGTCACCGCTCGCCAGTCTTTTGGCAGCGTGATTCGGACATGAAATGTCGCCAGGGACCCCAAGATATCAGGATACCAAGAGGTTTCGGACGTTAAGTAGATACCTTCATCTCCGATGTGACCATTTGTCTTATCTGGTCTCACAAATCGAAGACCGGACGCCGAACGTGGAGGATCATTAATCTCACCCCTATAGGAAATCTTCAGGCTCAGATCTTCAAGATTCTTGGGCAAATTTGGTAAATGGATCTCAATGATTCGCCTAAGACGAGATCCAGAAGAGGGATCCGCTTTCTTGACCGAATAAAACGCTTTTTCCCAAAAATTCAGGAGACCATTGCCAACTAAAACTTCTTCAATTTCTAAATAAGGATTCAAACCCAAATGGACCACTGGAGCCTCGTCACGCAACCCAGCTAACTGAATCGTATCCTGTGCGACAATCAAATGGGTGGCCGGATCAAGATTCACAACCAATTCATGATGTTGAATCTTTAGTTCACTGGCTTCACAGGATAAACCAAAACCTAGGACTGCGAGAAAACAAATATAAAAAAAGAATGGTTTCATTTACACCTACACCTCAAGCAACGCCTCGGCAAATTCCTTGGCCTGAAAATCTTGAAGATCCTCTTCCTGCTCACCAACACCAATGAATCGAACGGGAATAGCCAATTCCTCGGCAATCGCCACAACAACTCCCCCCCTAGCCGTACCATCAAGTTTCGTCAATGCTAACCCAGTGATTCCGACTCCTTTATGAAACTGTTTTGCCTGAGCTAAGGCATTTTGTCCAATCGTTCCATCCAACATAAGCAGCACTTCATGCGGCGCATCAGGTATTTCTCGACTGAGAACTCGCTTCATTTTTTTTAATTCATCCATCAAGTTGACTTTGGTATGTAATCTCCCAGCCGTATCAATAAGTACAACATCAACGCCACGAGCCTTGGCAGCAGCCAACCCATCAAACACCACTGCCGCAGGATCTGCCCCCTGCCGATGTTTGATCACATCAGCACCAATCCGTTTCCCCCACATCTCCAATTGTTCGATCGCTGCAGCCCGAAAGGTATCAGCTGCCACAAGTAATGGTGTCAATCCTTGTCGTTTCAAACGACCGGCCAGCTTTGCCATACTAGTGGTTTTTCCTACCCCGTTCACCCCCACCGCCAAAATCACAAAAGGCCTAGGACCAGATCGAATAACGGTCTCCAGGGAATCGGATTGCGCAGATATCAAAATTTCAACCAGAGCGTTTTTTAACGTCTGAATTGAATCTCCTCCAACTTCATCACGAAGACGTTTCATCAAGCGATCCACAGCCCGAACTCCAATATCCGCACCCAACAGTGAGGCCTCTACTTCTTCTAATACCTCAGGGGCATGGCCCTGCCCAGCTAATTGAACGAGAGAGCATTGAACGTTCTTCCTGGTTTTAACCAAGCCGTCTTTTAATCGATCAAACCAACCCATCAAAATTTATCCTTAATCAATTTGGGAATTGGACTCACTCGCCTCCATAACTCCATTTCCTTTCTCTTCATACTCCGAGCATCCGCCTCGCTTCGCTCATGATCATATCCTACCAAATGCAACATGCCATGGATGAATAATCGAGTAAGTTCTTCGCTCAATGAATGGCCAAACGATTCAGCTTGACGACGAGCCATGGGAATAGAAACCACCACATCACCAAGCATGGGCGAAGGCGGGCCACCCGCCTCTCGAAAGGCAAATGCTAACACATCAGCCGTCTGGTCATTTCCACGATATTCTCGATTCAAACGACGCATTCTAGTATCACCCACAAATTTAATACCGACTTCAGACTCGGATTCGCGAATCAGCACCAACAACTGCTGAATGAGGCGTTTAACAACAATATCCCGGATAATGACCTGTCGTACGTGACTACGAACCAAAACTGGCATGCCTCACGCTATCCTACAAGTTTCAAGAATTAAATGATTTGGGAATAATGGACTCAAGCGTTTAGGTAGGAGGGAGCAGTATCATCCATTTCCATATTCGTTATAGGCTTTAATAATATCCTGGACTAATCGGTGTCGCACAATGTCTCGTTCATGAAAATATACAAACTTGATTCCCTGAACCCCCCGGAGTATTTCTGTCACTTGAATGAGTCCCGAGGTACGATCTGGCGGCAGATCCACCTGTGTGATATCCCCCGTGATCACGGCTTTCGAATTGAACCCAAGCCTTGTGAGGAACATTTTCATTTGTTCCGCAGTGGCATTTTGGGCTTCGTCCAAAATCACGAACGCGTCATTGAGTGTACGCCCTCGCATGAACGCCAACGGCGCCATCTCAATGTCGCCTCGCTCAATTAACCGATTCGCCTTTTCCACATCCATCATGCCATACAAGGCATCATACAACGGCCGTAAATAAGGATGCACTTTAGCAAACATATCGCCTGGCAAAAATCCTAAGCGTTCCCCAGCCTCAACCGCAGGCCGCGCCAAAATTATCCTGGACACTTCCTTTCTAGTAAAAGCACCCAACGCCATGGCCATGGCCAAATACGTTTTGCCAGTCCCAGCCGGACCGATCCCTATAACGAGATCATGCTTTTGAATAGCTTCAATATATAAGCGCTGAGATGGGGTCTTCGGAACCACCGACCCTTTAGGGGTAAAGATAGGAACTAGATCAAGGAAGTCGGATGTCGCAAGAACCTCGATCTCAGAAGTTTGCAAGGCCCGCGTGACATCTTCGGATTTTATTTGTCGCCGCCCGATAGTCCACTCGGCCAACTCGCATAAAAGGTTTTCCGCACGTCCAACAGCATCCGGATTACCCTCAAGCGTGACCTCATCACCCCTTGCAGACAGCCTGACCTTCAAGCCATCCTCAATCAACCGCAGATGCATATCCTGCGGCCCATAGAGATTAGCAAGGTCAACCCCTTCGCGAAGTTTCACTTTTTTCACAAGTAGATTTACCAGCCCCCTATTTTAGAATAAAGAAATAGCATCACTATTCTAACAAAGGGGCAGGTGAGCCTCAACAAAAACATCTGCTCCAGTGCAGCCTTGATCGAAACAATTTACTTGGCAAAAAATTAACTTAGACAGGGGTTCGCCCCAATATGAAATAATCTAATCATCGCTTTTGGCACCGAGGACAAAAAAACGAACTTCGCTCCGCAACAAGTCGACGGATAGGAGTTTTGCAATTTGGGCAAGGCTGCCCCGTCTTCATATAGACTCGATGCACATTTTGGAATTGACCTCGGGTGCCAATAGGTGACAAATAGTCTCGAATCGAAGAACCACCTTTTTCGATCGCTTCAACTAATACCTTCCGCATCTCATTAAACAATAATTGAGTTCGCCTTTTAGATAAGCGATTTCCATGAGCATAGGGGTGAATACCAGCGCGAAAGAGCATTTCATTAGCATAGATATTTCCAATTCCTGCAATGCGATGCTGATTCAGTAACAAGGCTTTCACGCGACCTCTACAATTTTTAATTAATGCCACGAACTCCCTCTCCAAAACTAGCAATGGATCAACTCCAAACCGGCGTTTCCGATATTCAAACCATTCATTTTCTTTGAGCAAATGCAGCCGTCCAAAACGTCGCGCGTTCCAATAATACAGCGCAGCCTGCTGACAATCTGACAACTGAATGATAACGTGCAAGTGAGCCTCACTCGGCACCAATTCGCGTTTAAAAAGTAGGAGTCCCGTCATCCCAAGTTCTGCCACGAGATATCGGTTTTCATTCTCATGGGACACCACCAACGCCACACTTTTTCCAAATCGTTGAACAGCAATCAACCTAGACTCGAAATACCACGGAAGGCTTTCTAACCCATAACGAACAATATCGTCACGACCAAGACGAATTTGTTGAATCGTTGCGCCGAGAATATGGCTTTCTAATTGTCGTCGAACGACTTCGACTTCAGGAAGTTCTGGCATACCAAACCTAGGCCTTTCATAAGTCGAAAAGTTGCGGACAGTTATATAGACTTCTATACTCTCCAGTCGAGGTTTATATTCAGAAAGGTGAAACGCCTATGGCCACAGCAGAGATCAAAGAAGTCGAAAGGCGCTTGGGATCGGTCAAATGTGCAGTTTGCAAATCAAGCCGATTTGGTATCGACAGCCGGTCAATAAAAGATGATGGCACATGCAAGGGGATTTGTATAGACTGTTACTACAATTTTCCGGTATTTATCGACATGGATTTTTACCTTCAAACGCAACCGGACGTCCCATATTGGCTAAAAGAGATCACTTGCCAAAACTGTGAACACCGGGGAGTCAAACTTGACTTTCGTATTGTGATGTCGGTGAGAGAGTCGATTTATTTTGTAACGTGCAATTCATGCCAGAAACAATTTACTGAACGTTCGTACCTTGAGATATTTGAATAAACAACCAAAGAGTGTCTCGTGAGCGAACAACATCCGCCATCAAAAAAAGAAACTAAAGCCGAGCCACCCGCTAAAAATTTGCCAGAAGCGAATTCCGCCAAAGGGAAAAAGGAAATTCATGTGGTGTCCGTACCTCACGAGGACGACATGATTGCGGAGGAAATGGCGGAGTTATTTGAAGAAGATCAGGTAACACACCAACACGGTAGCGCAGAGCCTGAGGGCGACTAGACTCTGGGAAGAATCTCTGAGCTCCAATAGAAAATTCCTACAGCCCCCTATATGTTTACGTATTTTGCAGGAGGACATCATGAAGCGGGATCGCTGGTTAGGAAATAGAATTTCAAGATATGGGCTAATACCCATCGTGCTAATAGCATTAGCGCAAGGCTGTGCTGACTTTCAACTCCCTAAATTTGATAGCTCCTTATCTGATGCCATTTCCTCTCCCGTTAGTGTATCCATAGAGGCAAGACAGCATACAAGTCCTATCAAAACGCAACAAACATTTATCGCGACCGTCAAAGACGCCCAAGGGAAACCCGTCTACAACACCATGGTGGGATGGATTCTCGCACGAGCGAATAACGCAGTCGGCGACATTACTGAAGTTAGACAAGATCCCTTAAAGCGGACGTTGAAAATTGACAATACCTATGCCAGGGGCAGAACGAATCGCCTCGGGAAATCTACAATCACCATTACATCTGTCCAAGAAGGAACAACCCATCTCATTGCGGTGGTTCCGGCTATCAAGGACAAAAGCCAGTATAAAGCCTTTGCGGTGATGCACTGGTGGGACGCGGAATGGGATTTTCCAGATGACAGTGCTCAAAAAGTCAGAACATCTCGAACCTTAACTACCGTGGTCAGAAGGGCTTCGACTGGCGCTCCGTTGACTGGATACCAAGTCAAATGGAAAGTGACTTCCGGACCAGAAGCATATTTCGATGAAAGTGGGAATACGGAGGCCATTACCACAACAGATAAAAATGGCATAGCCCGCGTTACCCTATCCCAGCATACTCCAGGCTCTGGGAGTAACGCGGTCTCTATTAATGTGAGGAAGCCCGAAGAGCCCGGGCGAGAGTGCTGCCCAGCCGTCAGTGATACGACTCCGAACGGGGTGTCAACAACAACCTGGATGGCACCTTCGATCGCGTTAGAGCAACAATGTCCATCCACCCTGGTCTTGGGCGATACCGCGGAATTTCCGATCACTCTCACTAATACTTCGCAAGTCGGTGCCACCAATGTTAGGCTGCAAACCATACTCCCAATGGGCATGGAATTCGTTGGTTCAAATCCGCAAGCCCAACTGTCCGGGAACATACTTACCTGGGGCCTGACGGATTTGCCTGCGCAAACCAGCAGGCAAATCATTATTCGCATGAAGGCCAGTGCGAGTGGGAACCATGGGTATAAAGCCCTCGTGGAAGCCGACGACGGGGTACGGAGTCAGGCCATGTGTTCAGTTTCTGTTGGAGAACCCATCCTCTCTATTTCGCAGACTTGCCCTTCGAAGATTTTGGTTGGCGACAAGCCTGAATTCAGCATCAGCGTAGCAAATATAGGAACGGGAGAAGCGTCGAATGTTCAGATTACCGATGTTGTTCCCAGCGGCATGAGTCATGCTTCTGGACAGACAGAAGTCACACGAGACATCGGGCTACTTCCCGCAGGATCTACAGTAACTAAAGTCTTCACCTTCAAAGCTGATCAAAGGGGCACCGCCGCCAATGTGGCTCGAGTCACAGGTGGAACCAATCTCAGCGAGCAAACCAGTTGCGATCTATCAATTAAGAAATCGAGCATTGCCATTACAAAGACTGGTCCGGAAAACCGGTTTCTGGGCACCACAGCCACCTATACCATTAAAGTCAGGAACCCAGGAAGCGTTCCAACCACTGGGATAGTCGTTCAAGATTCTCTTCCCAGCGGCTTCACTTATGAAAGCGCTAATCCTCCTGGAGATAATCTTTTTAACACCGATGACGTGTCCTGGAATCTGGGTACCCTTGCCCCAGGAGAAACAAAAACTCTCCAGGTGACCGGTCGCGCAGCCTCTGAAGGACAACATTGTAACGTGGCTACTGTTCAAGCCGAGCGAGGCCTGAAAGAGCGCGCGGAGGCTTGTACAAAAGTGGAAGGTATTGCAACCTTGCTCCTTGAAGTTACAGATAAACCAGACCCTGTGGAAGTTGGAACGCAAACCACATATTCTATCGTTGTGACCAACCAGGGAACGGCAAACGCTACAGATATCAAAATTGCCGCCACGGTTCCAGATGGTATGGTGTATGTTTCCTCAACGGGTTCGACCGGTAGACTGGTGGTCGTTGGGAAACTTGTGAGTTTCAATCCAGTTCCCACGCTCAAACCTAAAGGAAATTTGACATTCACAGTCACTGTGAAGGGGACGGAAGCTGGCGATCACCGTTTCCGAGTAGAAATGAATGCCGATCAACTCACTAGCCCCGTCCTGGAGGAAGAAAGCACGAAGTTATACCGCTAAGCCTCGACATGCGGGAAGTGATAAAAAAAATTTCATGCTCCCGCGGAGCACGGATAAAAGAAAATGGGGTTACCTTTTAGTCTATCCACTACTTATGTTCAAACCAACCTCTTTTTCATGAGGCCACACGGACACAAGGCTAGTATAGGGAGTGGATATTCTTTGAAAGTCTGTGCTACGAATCGGTTCCTGAAGCTAAGCCCATTATCTCGGTCTGGCCTGCGTTACAACTACACTGCCAGCTAACTTACTGGCAATGAATGTAAAAATTCTTTTGCCGTGTTTATTTCAAAACCTTCGATGAATTTCTCTGAATCCAAAGACACATCCCATTCCTTTTGGCATCTCTTTTTCTTTGTCTGGGTTCTCTTCTTACTTTTCCAACAAGGCCAACGGTTCTTCCTTTTTTCTGAGGCCCTAACCATTGAGGTGCCATTGAGAGAAACCCTCATTACTACCAGCATTACGGGTTTTCGTGCTGATGTAATTATCTCGACCCTGGCAATAGGGTTCGCTGCAGGCTTGACTTGGATATACCTTTCCCTTCGCTATGGATGGACCAACGCGAGAATCGCTTTAAGAAGCCACAATCGATTTACTGATGTATTTCGAATAATAAGTTGGCTGATTGGAAGCACGCTGATGCTCATCCTAATTGTCGATATGGGGTACTATCACTACGCCCATACCCATTTGGATTTTGTGTTTTTTGAATACATCGAAGATCTACTTTTCCCCCGTGAGCACCTTGGAGAAGTCGAAGCGAACACTCCGGCATCGAACCAAGCTTTACAACAGACGGAAGCAGAACTCAATGACATCAGTAAATGGTCAGGGATTGTAGCTGGATTTTTGGGAATGGAAATCTTGTTAGCCGTAGGTTGGTGGATTGGTTTCCATAAATTCATTTCTCCCCTGTTTACCCAATGGCACCTTTCTTCTCCAAAAATAGTGCAAACATTTCTTGCCGTTTCTATTGCAGGAGGGGCCATGGGCTTCAACATTTATGGTCCATGGGGAATTCAAAGAACCAACATTACCAGTTCTACCTATTACATGTTGGCACAAAACCCCATTTGGCATGCTGGCGAAGCGAGCATTGCTTCGGTGTTCTACCGGTTGAGCGGGGCAACTTCGGCCTTTGTTAAAACCATGCCTCTTGAAGAAGCCCTGCAGGTCAGCCAGAACCTTCTCGGCCGCAAAGAACAGTTTCCTAATCCCCAATATCCACTCCTTCGAAAAATAAATCCTCAGGAACAAGGGGTGCGATTCAACAAGCCCGTCAATGTATTACTAATCTTTATTGAAGGTTTAGACCGACGCTATTTGGGTCACACTATCGATTTGAACAACCCTAGCCATTTAACAAAATGGTTTTTCTATAACATGCAGGCAGACCAAGAAAACGAATCTGATTCGAACCCTTTACCCTCGCAAATTCAATTGACCCCGTTTCTGGATCAACTTGGAACAGAAAGTATTTATTTCAAAAACTTTTTTTCCAATGGGGATATGACCGCACGAGCTTTATTTTCCACACTCTGTTCGTATTATCCTCGTCGTGGTTGGTCAGTGATGCGGGCTCGGCACACACATGAATTTTTGTGTTTTCCAGAAGTGTTACAAAAAGCAGGATATTGGACAGAAATGATTATCGGACAAAATCGAGATCGAAACTATGACCACATTGCTTTGTTCCTTGCCAGAAATGGCATTCAACAATTCCTCGATGAAAATAGTTTTCCCTCTGATGCAGAAACATTGGGGGTCGGCCTGACCGATGAATCACTCTTTGATTTCGTCTATGAACGCATAAAAAACTTACGGTCAAAGGCACAACCTTACTTTCTCTCAACCCTTACCGTGGGCACTCATCATCCTTATCACTTTCCGACAACTCATTCGGACTTAAAAGCCATGCAAAACCACCCTGATAAATATGTCCCCGCATTACGATATTTAGATTTGTCATTAGAACGTTTCTTCTCGAAAATGCAAAAAGAGGATTTATTGAAGAACACGATAGTCTTAATTCTAGGCGATCATGGCCGCCATGAAGGAATTGGGGGAAGTGATGCTGCTGCACGCGGTGGACACTTTTTAGTTCCATTTTATATTTGGATTGATCCATCTCTTGAAACTGAACTCCCAACACGGGCTAAGCTGGTAACTAACATTGCGAGTCAGGTAGACATTGGTCCAACCATTTTGGCCATGAATAATCTCACTCCAAAGCTCACACCATTTTTGGGGAAAGATTTAAGTTGCGTGCTCAATACCAATTGTTTGGCTGACAACCTCGCATATGTTAGCGGAGCTCATGATGATACCATTGGTATCGTGAACCAAGATTTCATGTGGCTATACCGATTCAAAACTAAAACTTTTTTCCGCACGAGACCCGATGGACGATATCCGGAAAAAGATATGGCATTTCCAGATTCCTCATCAGAGTTCACGGACGTAAATCTTCCTCTTTATGAGATTAAACGAAACATGTTTGGTTTGTATGTCAGTTCGAATGTGTTATTGGAAGAAGGCCAAATATGGTCAAAAGCCAATTTTGGTAAGGATTAATTGGTAGCGAGTCGCCTCTGCATAAATTTTACCCAAAGGATCTTATTTCTTTCTACTAATGTCTATCAAAGAAAATGCCAACCGTGATTCGCGTTTGAATTAAAGACGACGAGTGTTCCGAAACCGTCGGACCGCCTCTTTCATTCTTAAGCACCTAAGTTCATTTTGCACTCTCAGCAATTTGGATCTTTTGGAAACCATGGAATGAAGGCATTTGTCGTTCGCTGATATTCACGATAATCGTCACCACGAGAAGCAAGAGCCTGTGCTTCAGCAAAAGGAATACCGGTAACTTTCAGCAAAGCCCCAATCATGATAACGGGAGCAACCAATGTGAACCAAACATCTTTTATCCCAACACTCATGACAACATAGGCGCACCAATGAACTCCTTCAAAAAAATAATTGGGATGTCTGGAATATCGCCATAAACCTTCGCGACAAGTTTTTCCTTTGTTTTGGAGTTGCTTTCGAAAGTCGTTCAATTGGAAATCCGCAATGGTTTCACCGCCTACTCCTATAGCCCAAACGCAGATCCCCAACAACTCCCAAAAACTCCAGGTATCACTCGGGTTAGCCATAAGCACCAGCAGAGGAACTGAAAACACCGAAATAGCAAAAGATTGGCCAAGAAAATACAAAAAAACCCACCATTCGACTCGATTACCCAGTTTCTGTCGAATCAACTGGTAACGCGCATCTTCTGTTGCATTCAACACCCGTGTCAGAAACAGATACCCGGCCAGCCGGAAAGCATATCCCGCTCCCATGGCTGCTACCACTATCCGATGCCCCGCATCACCTGTGGTCATCATCCCCAAGCTTAGGGATACTAGCCCAAACCCTGCGCAAAAACCCACATCAGCAAGAAACACATTCCGATGGTAGAACCGATAGTACAACCACAATGCAACCATCATCGGAATCGTGCCAAGCCAGGCCCATAGAAAAAGTGTCCAATCCATGAAATTTACCACTCATTAAAGCTACGCATATTTAGAGACCTACTTATCGTCACTGTACACAAGTCAGGACAGTTTTTCTCCATGCTAAAACACAAGAGTTTTTAGAAATTGTACCAGTTGACCACCCAAGTGGGCTTGTGCCAGTGTGATCAATTGATAATAAAAAGGGGAATAAACCAATGAAAGAACAGATAATGCAAGCCTATCTGGACGTAGAACGTTCAATGCAACGTTACAACGATGTTCTCAATCAATACCTACTGACCCTTCAAAGCGATGAAGAAAGCGACCAAAAGAAACTGGAACGCATGACCGCTGGCACAAAAGCCATGCACGATAGCAGCGGAATCTACCTTTCCTACGCCAAATTTGTGGCCTATGGCATGCCGGAGAGTGAAGATCTCATTGAAGAAGAAGACGATCTGCAAGCATGAAGCATATCTCGTTTTTCATATCTTGTATCCCGTGAAAGAAAGAGAACCAAGTACCAAAAACGCCTTGTACTTTCCTTCCTACGAAATACAAAATGCGAACGAAAAGACACAAAAACTATCATAGGAAAAATCGCAACTAATCTATTCGACTGATAAACATTTTTTAAGGATAACAAGACGTGGTCGGGGCGAGCCGATTTGAACGGCCGACCTCTCGCACCCCAAGCGAGTGCGCTACCGGGCTGCGCCACGCCCCGACACCATGGAAAAACTAGGGTACCTCGATAGAATTGTAGGGGTTATTTATTGCTGGACACTAATTTGACCAGATTTCGTACTGTAGGAATTTAGAATTCCGAGAATATCCTGAAGCTCATTACGTACCTGCGAAACTTTTTCCGACGGGAGTCCCGCTAATTGAGACTGACTTCGCCGACGTCGCCAATACCGCTTCAGCCCCATAATCGTATACCCTTCCTCATAGAGCATGCGCTTAATCTCCAGCACCGTTTCAATGGTCTGACGATCATAGACGCGATGCCGCCCCTGACTTTTTCTCGGCTTCAGGAAACTGAACTCTGATTCCCAAAACCGTAGAACCGAAGCTGGCAACTTTGTAATCGCACTTACTTCGCCAATCTTAAAAAAAGATTTCTCCCCGATTTTGAGTTCCCTATTCATTTCCGAAAGTATCCACCTCAGTCATTGACATCGGTTGGAGTTTCCGAAGGATTCACGTACTTTTTGAAGATTTGGCTGGCCCGAAAGGTAACGACTCGTCGTGGGGTGATAGCAATTTCCTCACCCGTCCGAGGATTGCGTCCTTTCCTCTCTCCTTTACTTCGAACCATGAAGTTCCCAAATCCAGCGATTTTGACTGGTTCGCCGTTTTTGAGTACAGACTTTATTGATTCCAGGACATATTCAACCAAATCCATGGCCTCGGTTTTCGATACCCCGACCTGCTCACAAATCTCATTGGCAATGTCTGCTTTTCGCATCGCGCTCCCTCAGGCTAAACATTACTCTTCGCTTCAAGTTGCCACTTTTGGGAAATCCGGCCCAAACTTCCAGAGAAAGGTATCGGGAGAATCCAAGATTGTCAAGAAAAACCTTTTAAAATCAACTGTCATCGGTTTTCTGAATATCTGGATCCCGGCTGATAAGTTTATATTCAATGCTATCCGCTAAGGCTTGCCAACTAGCCTCAATAATATTTTCCGATACTCCCACAGTCCCCCATTTGGTTTTATGGTCTCCGGATTCAATTAAGACACGAACTTTGGATTCTGTCCCGTGATTGCCAGCCAATACGCGCACTTTGTAATCCAGCAACTCGACTTCTCGTAATTCCGGGTAAAACTTCTCCAGGGCCTTGCGCAGAGCATTGTCAATGGCGTTAACCGGACCATCACCCGCCGCCGTTGCATGCTCCTCCTTTTCTCCTACACGGACTTTAATCGTAGCTTCGGTAACGGGCTCTTCATCAGCAAAACGCTTTTCCACAATCACTCGTAATCCCAACAATTCAAAAGAGGACTGATGCCCACCCAAGGCTTCACGGACCATTAGTTCAAAGGAACCCTCAGCCCCTTCAAACTGGTAACCGTCCCGTTCCCGATCTTTAAGTTGTGCTAGCAATTGTTTGACCTGTGGATGATCCCTGGGTAATGTGACGCCATACTCCTCAAGCTTATGAGCAACTCCACTCCGCCCAGTATTATCAGAGACTAATACCCGTTGCCGATTTCCCACGGATTCTGGTCGGACATGTTCATATGTCAACGGATTCTTTTGCACAGCATGGATATGAACCCCACCCTTGTGCGCAAACGCCGCATCTCCAACATACGCCTGCCGCTTATTAGGCAACAGATTCGCTATTTCCGATACATAACGAGAGGCATTACGCAGGTGTTGCAACCGGCCATCGCCCAATACCGATTTATTCATTTTTAATTCAAGATTGCCAATAACCGAACACAAATTTACATTCCCACACCGCTCGCCAATACCGTTAATGGTACCTTGGACTTGGTATGCGCCCATTTGGACAGCGACCAAGGTATTGGCCACTGCCATTTCCGCGTCATTATGGGCATGGATTCCCAAGGGAACGGGACACATGGCCTGAACCTTTGGCCAGATAACTTCTATTTCCCAAGGCATGGTTCCGCCATTGGTATCACACAAAATCACCCGCTCCGCACCACCTTCCACTGCGCGACGAACGGTCTCGAGCGCATAATCCGGATCCGCTTTAAACCCATCAAAGAAATGCTCAGCATCGTAAAATACTGATTTTCCTTGTACCCGCAAATAGGCAATAGAGTCTTGGATTAAATCCAAATTCTTTTCCAACGTCGTACCTAAGGCATCTGTCACATGCAATGGCCAACTTTTGCCAAACAAGGTAATAATTCTCGTGTCAGCATCCAAAAGAGCTTTGAGGGTTTGATCTTCCTCTGGTGCATGCCCAACCTTACGAGTGGATCCAAATGCCACAATTTTCGCATGCTGCAAAGGAACCGACTTGATCATCTGAAAAAATTCAATATCTCGAGGATTAGCACCGGGCCAACCGCCTTCAATGAAGTGAATCCCCAATTCATCAAGTTTTTGCGCAATCCGAATTTTATCATCCACGGAAAAACTCACATCCTCCGCCTGTGCACCATCACGAAGCGTGGTATCGTAGACTTCTAAATGAATTGACTCACTACTCACCATGGTATCCCTTATACAAGCTCAGATTTTTAAGAGTCCTGGACTCCATCAACAGCCCCTTGCTTAGGAGGTACTCCCTAACCATTTTTCCTATTGTTTCTAACTTTCGGTCAATTCGTCAACATATGGGATAAAATGAAACGGTCGGATGACAAGGATGGGCTTGGTTGGATCAACAACCTTCATTCTGTCAAAAAGGACACGTAGACTAGTGAATGCTTGAAATCAGAAATTCATGCCATAATGAGCCCACTTAGTCCTGAAGAGTCTCTAATTACGTAGGTTTATCCAAACCGAACTCATGATGCAACGCCTTAATAGCGGGATTCAAATCTTTTTCAGCTAACATACAAGAAATTTTTATTTCGGAAGTACTAATCATCATAATATTGATCCCCTCTCGGGAAAGAGTCTGAAACATCCGAGAAGCCACACCCGAATGTGAGCGCATGCCCACTCCAACGATCGACACTTTGGCCACATCTTCCTTTACTTCTATATCCTGTGCCTGAAGTTCGATTTTGGCTTTTTCCATTAAAGGTAAGGCCCGAGGAATGTCGCTACGAGGAACCGTAAACGAAATATCCGCTAGTGACCTCTGGCTAACATTCTGAATTATCATATCTACGGAGATCGATGAAGCCGCAACCGCGCTAAAGAGTTCCGCAGCAATCCCAGGCCTGTCCGGCACGCCTACAACTGTCACTTTAGCTTGGTTCCGATCACCTGTCACTCCAGAAACCACGGCCCTTTCCATATCTGTATCTTCATGTGTCACGAGTGTTCCTTCCCCTTCCTGGAAACTTGATTTGACCTCAACCGGCACCCCATATTTTGCCGCAAATTCCACGGATCGGGCCTGAAGAACTTTGGCCCCCAAACTGGCCAGTTCAAGCATCTCCTCATATGATAATTTTTCGATTTTTCTGGCAGACGGCACAATGTTAGGATCTGCGGTATAGACTCCATCCACATCTGTAAAAATCATGCACCGATCGGCTCCCAACGAGGCAGCCAGAGCAACAGCTGTCAGATCAGATCCCCCACGACCTAAGGTCGTTACTTCAGAGCGTTCATTGACGCCTTGAAAGCCTGCCACAACTGGCACGACCCCTTCCGCCAATGCTTCCTGCATTGGAGAAGCCATGATTTTGGCTATACGGGCACGCGTATGGGAACTGTTCGTAACGATTCCAACCTGACGACCAGTGAAAGAACGCGCATTGATGCCTCGCCCTCGAAGTTCCATAGCTAACAAAGCGATCGTGACGCGCTCACCAGAAGAAAGCAGAACATCCAATTCGCGGTCATCAGGTTTCGAGGTAACTTCGTGAGCCATTTGCACAAGCCGGTCGGTTTCTCCGCTCATTGCGGACAGCACCACTACGACCTGGTGCCCACCACGTGCAGTTCCTTCAACCTGCTCTGCAACACGATGGATACGATCGAGGGTCCCCAGGGAAGTACCGCCAAACTTTTGAACAAATAGGGCCATTACCATGAAGCCTTAGAGAAAAATCCATTTATAAAACGGGGTATATCTTTTGACCCAGAAATCTGGGCTTCCAATTCGTTGAAGGACTGAGCAGCCTTTTCACCTTGTGAGAGAAAGGTTATCGATCCCAGTTTTGAGTTTAGTCTCGTAACAATGCTAACACGTCTTCCCGTGTTGCTTTGACCGTACGGGGGCGGGGCAAGGTTTCCACGGCAATATCCGGGTCCTTTAATCCATGGCCAGTTAAGGTACACACAACCGTCGTACCTTCAGGCAGAAGTCCGGCTTCACTACACTTGGCCACACCAGCCACTGAAGCAGCAGAAGCTGGCTCACAAAAAACTCCTTCTTCCTTGGCAAGCATATGATAGGCCATCAATATTTCTTCATCCGTCACAATATCAATTTTTCCTGACGACTCTTCAACAACCTGAACCGCGAGCTTCCAACTCGCTGGGTTTCCAATTCGAATTGCTGTAGCCATGGTTTTGGGATACTCAACGACATGGCCACGTACTATAGGCGCGGCTCCTTCGGCTTGGAATCCCATCATCTTGGGAAGATGATGGATTTGCCCCGCTGTGTGATATTCACAATACCCTTTCCAATACGCAGAAATATTACCAGCATTCCCAACTGGAAGGAAGTGAAACATCGGAGCGTATCCAAGTTGATCGCAAACTTCCAAGGCCGCAGTTTTTTGTCCTTCCAGTCGAAAAGGATTGAGAGAGTTCACGAGTTCGAAATCGTCTTCGGCACAGAGATCTCGAACAATCGTAAAGGCTTGGTCAAAGTTCCCTTCAATTTGAAAGACCTTAGCACCATGAGCTATGGCTTGGGCCAACTTCCCTAACGCAATTTTTCCGGCTGGGACTAAAACATACACAGGCAACCCAGCCTTACCTCCATAAGCCGCAGCCGCGGCCGAGGTGTTTCCCGTTGAAGCACACATGATTGCACGCACCTTCTTTTCCATGGCTTTAGAAACAGCCAGGGTCATGCCACGATCTTTAAATGATCCAGTAGGATTGGCCCCTTCAACTTTCAGATACAACTCGACTTGAGGGCAAACTATTTTGGCCAGTCTATCCGCGCGGATTAATGGGGTATTGCCCTCACACAAACTGACAATAGGGGTCTGTTCAGAGACGGGAAGAAATTTTCGATACTCTTCAATGATGCCTAACCAAGGAATCATTGATTCACTCCAAAGTCGAATGACAACAAACTATCATCGCGATTAATCATGAATTTGACCAGACCTGATTATATCGATTAGCTCAGAATTCTTCATCTTCAACCCGGATCAACGTCGTAGGCTGTAAAACCACAGATGACATCTGATTAATCTCTTGTAGCGCAGTCTGAACAGATCGCTCCGAGGCGCGATGGGTCATAACAACCAAAGGCACAGCCTGCGCCTCATGACGACCTTGCTGCAATACTGACATGATACTGATTCCATGTCTGCCCAAAACCCCGGAAATTTGAGAAAGAACTCCGGGATGATCCTGAACCATACAGCGCAAATAATAGCGTGAGGTCAACTCCTCCATGGGTCGTATGCGGATTGGGACACGTTGAACTTGAGGAAAGGAAGTTGGCGACACTCGCCCACTTGCTTGCTTTTGAATATTGCGAGCAATATTAATCACATCACTCACTACGGCACTGCCCGTGGGCATTGCCCCAGCCCCTTGTCCATACAACATAACATCACCGACCGCGTCCCCCACTACATGAATCGCATTGTAAACTCCATGAACTTGAGCCAAGGGTGAGCCTTTTCCAATAAGCGTAGGGTGAACCCGTGCTTCGATTTCACCGTCATGAAGTTTCGCAATACCCAATAACTTTACAGCCATCCCTAGCTCGGAGGCATACTGAATGTCTAAAGCCGTAACGTGTTTGATGCCTTCTGTAAATATGTCCTTGACGTTCACGGGTGTCCCATAAGCAAGACTGATCATAATGGCCAATTTGTGGAGTGAGTCAATGCCCTCAATATCGAAGGTAGGATCGGCCTCGGCATACCCTTTTGTTTGAGCTTGAGTAAGCGCATCTTCAAAATCCTGCCGTTCTTTCAGCATCTGAGTAAGAATATAATTTGCAGTGCCGTTCAGAATACCGACGATTGCCGCAAATCGATTGGCTGCCAATCCTTCAGTTAGTGATCGAATGATAGGTATACCACCGCCAACACTTGCCTCAAATCCAACATCCAAACCTGCACGAGCCGCTGCTGTAAATAAATCTTCACCATGAACAGCAAGGAGTGCCTTATTCGCAGTAACAACATGCTTTCCTTGAGCCATGGCATCAAGCATGACCCGTTTGGCCGTGTCGTATCCGCCAATGAGTTCAATGACAATATCGATTTCCGGGTCGTTGAGCAGCCCAGGGAGATCTGAGCTAAGCAAACCATCTGGCAGGGCAATACCCCGATCCGTGGTAAGGTCCAAGTCTACGATGCGTTGAAGCGCAAGCGGCACCCCGACCCTTCGAGTAATAAGGTCTCGATTCTCGAGTAAAATTTTAGCAGTTCCGGTTCCGACAGTTCCGAACCCAACTAATCCGACGTTGATCTGCGATTTCATGATGGTGTTTGAATTTTGAGTGCAGCCTTGATTCCATTCACAGCTTGCCGAATGCGATGTTCGTTTTCCACAAGTGCAAAACGCACATAATCATCGCCTCCATCTCCGAAACCTATTCCAGGAGACACCGCGACTTTTGCTTCACGAAGTAAAAATTTTGAAAAATCTAGGGATCCCATTCCCGCATAAGCTGGTGGAATCCTCGCCCACACGAACATTGTTGCTCTTGGATAATCCAAGGTCCACCCTACGCGATTGAGGCCTGAGACCAACGCATTCCTTCGTCGTTCATAAGTATGAACTATGGACTTCACACAATCCTGCGGTCCATTCAGAGCAATAATGCTGGCAATTTGTACAGGCTGAAACATACCATAATCAAGATAGCTTTTGATTTTCGTCAAAACCCCAATGATGTCCTTATTCCCAACACAAAATCCGACCCGCCACCCAGGCATATTGTAGCTCTTCGACAAGGAATAAAACTCAACCCCAATGTCTTTGGCTTCCGGAACCTGTAACAAACTAGGAGCACGATACCCGTCAAACACCAAATCTGCATAGGCAAGATCGTGAATTACGTACATCTTATGTTCGCGCGCAAAGTCCACCACTTTTTTGAAAAACTCTAAGTCAACGACGCTGGTCGTGGGATTGTGCGGGAAACTCATGATCAATAGACGAGGACGCGGCTGACTCTGCCGATAGGCCCGAGTGAGATTTTCGAAAAAATCTTCCTCCGGTCCAAGCGCGACACCCCGTACATCTCCCCCGGCAATTATAACCCCATACATGTGAATGGGATAGGTCGGCGTGGGTGTTAACACCACATCGCCTGGACCGACCATGGCTAAGACCAAATGAGATAGACCTTCTTTTACCCCCAAAGTGACAATGGCCTCACTTTCCGGATCTAAATCAACGTTAAATTGACGGCCGTACCAATTACAAATAGCATGACGGAGTTTGGTGATTCCTCGTGATGCAGAGTACCGATGATTTTTCCCCTTGCGAGCAGCTTCGACCAATTTCTCTACAATATGAGGGGGGGTTGCGACATCGGGGTTCCCCATACCTAAATCTATGATATCTTCACCCTGTTGTCGCGCCTCTATTTTGAGTGTTTGAACTTGACTAAACACATAGGGTGGAAGCCGCTGAATTCGAAAGAAATTCTCCATACTTTGGTGCAAAACCTTCCTTGGAAAATAAGGGAATTTTCGTAATAATTTCAATTTTCTAAATAACCCGGCTATTGTAGTAGAGGGTTCAAAACCAGTCAATCAAAGTCTGGTGGTTCATCCGAAATTTTGAAACTGCTTAGCCTGGTATGATACCCAGAATCAACCTTATCGCGAGGAGTTAATTGCGGGCCTCTAGTCAATTTGCCATAATGCCTCTCTCGTCTTTCGTCAGTATAACAGTGCTTTCCCCCAAATAGGATCTGTATGGCCCGTTTAGGAGTGAATGTCGACCACATCGCGACTCTGCGACAAGCGCGGGGTGGTCGTGAACCTGACCCCATTTTTGCCGCCGTCATAGCTGATTTGGGCGGAGCAGACGGGATTGTGGTACACCTTCGGGAGGATCGTCGGCATATTCAGGACCGAGATCTCAAACTACTGCGTGAAACCATTCCCAATACCCTGAATTTGGAAATGGCCGTCGAGGAATCGGTGGCGAAAATCGCCATCAAAATCCGGCCGGATAAAGTCACGCTAGTACCAGAGAACAGACAAGAACTGACTACCGAAGGTGGGCTAGCAGTAACCGAGCATAGCAACCGTATAAAAGCCTTAATCCATGCGATGCACGATGCACAAATTCAGGTGAGTTTGTTTGTTGATCCCGACCCGAATCAAATCCGGGCATCACAAAAAGTGGGGGCGGATGCCATTGAATTACATACCGGACGTTATGCCAATAGTCGGCATGCCCAGGAAATCAAAAAAGAGTTTGATGCCCTGGAGGAAGGGACCAAATTAGCTAAAAAACTTGGCCTGGAAGTTAACGCCGGGCATGGGTTGACTTATCATAACATTCAACCACTCACTTCAATTCGTGACATTGTAGAATTTAACATTGGCCACAGTATTATTTCCAGGGCGGTACTTGTGGGTTTGGAACGAGCCGTTCAGGAGATGAAGGCTTTGGTTTCGGGCAGTCATCTCCAACCTGATTTGAGAATATGACAACCCACAGGTTGAATAAATCCGAAACTCTGATTTTGGGATACCATGCACATAGTCAACGCAAGCCAAATGCAGGAACTGGATCAACGAACAATCCACGAAGCTGGCGTTCCCGTAGAAGTTTTGATGGAACGTGCGGGAAATGGTGTCGTCACCGCATTGGAAGAAATGGAAGGTTCACTCCACGGCAAAACCGTGGCTATCTTTTGTGGAAAAGGGAATAATGGGGGAGATGGTTTTGTTGTTGCTCGGTTACTTCGACGAAAAGGGTGTACAGTACACGTATGCCTACTTGCCAAAACTCAGGAACTTAACGGCGATGCCAAGACCATGTACCAACGGTATACCAAACTCGTGGATACAGCTAAGGTTTTAACATGCCCTTCTCAAAAAAAAATTCAGCAATTATTAGGACAGAGTGACATCATTGTAGATGCTTTGCTTGGCACCGGCATCTCTTCCTCTGTGAAAAATGAATATGCTGCAACCATCAACACAATCAATGCTTCAGGACTCCTAACCATTGCCGTGGATATTCCATCTGGCATCCAAACTGATACGGGCATAGTTTTGGGAACCGCGATCCGAGCTAAATTGACCGTCACGTTTGGCTACCCAAAGCTAGGATTATTCTTAGGGCCCGCGATTGATCATGTTGGGAAAATTCGCCAGGTCAACATCGGTATTCCTGATGAATATATAGAAGACTTGCCTATACACACGACACTCATCACAGCAGATGAGATCAAAGGAATCCTGCCAGATCGCAAACCGTCTTCACACAAGGGCACGTACGGCCATACAGGAATCATTGCCGGCTCACCGGGAAAAACTGGAGCCGCAGCATTAGCAGCCTTGGCTGCCTTCCGCGTGGGAACCGGCCTAGTGACGATCGCTACACCTCAGAGTGTCAATGCTCGTCTTGAATCCAAAACATTGGAGGCCATGACCTTGCCTATGCCAGAGACTTCGGAACACACCTTTTCATTGGCAGCATTACCTTTACTTAAAACATTTGCCCAAACCCATCAAGCCGTAGGCTTGGGTCCTGGCCTGACCACTCACCCTGAAACCATGGAAATGGTCCAAGCCCTAATACCTGAAATCCAACGCCCCTGCGTAATTGACGCTGATGCAATCAATGCTCTGGCCAAGAAACCTGCCATTCTGCGAAATTGTCGTTCAACACCGGTGCTCACTCCTCATCCCGGTGAAATGGCACGACTCGTGGGAGATATTAGCGCACAGCATGTCAATGCCCATCGACTTAGTGTGGCACAGGAATTTGCACAGCACCATTCCTGTATCCTTGTCTTGAAAGGCGCCAGAACAATCGTTGCTGAACCCGACGGACAAGCCGCTGTTTGCCCAACAGGAAACCCTGGCATGGCTACTGCGGGTATGGGAGATGTCTTGACAGGGATGATTGCGGGACTGCTGGCGCAAGGATTACCACCTGGTCTAGCAGCCAAAGCTGGAGTATTTCTCCATGGGTTGGCTGGAGATTTGGGCATGCAGAAACTTGGTCAGACGAGCCTTATAGCCAGCGATTTGCTCGACTTCATTCCCCAAGCCATCTTGACCGTTCAACATGAGACTAGTGAATAACTTTACTCTTAAAATCCTTTCCAACAGTCCCCGTTCTTATTATAAAAGAGATGCTCTAATAAGGACCATAGAAACCTCCGTTTAAGTTTTATGTTTTGCTCGCTTACGAAAACTACTGATGGACACCTCGCAGGCACATAATTTAGCCTGCTTCATTTTTAACAGTCTTTTGGCATGGAAAGCATTACTCCTTTATCATTCCGATTCTCCCAGGACGGAGAAGGTCAATGGAAAATCCCGTTGCGGTCAAAGACCGACACGGAACGCCTAGGGCGAGCCATTGGACGAGTTCTGCGTGGTGGAGAGGTTATTGCACTGACTGGAGAACTAGGAGCCGGGAAAACTTGCATGGTCCGTGGCATCGCCCAAGGAGTTGGACTTTCTTCAGAAGAAGTCTCAAGTCCTACCTTTACGATTATTCAAGAGTATGCCAGTCATCCTTCTATTGTTCATGTTGATTTGTATAGACTGAACGATCCCTCAGAGATTGAAGATATTGGACTGTCTTCCTATTTTGATACCAAACATGTTGTGATTATCGAATGGGCTGATCGAGCCAAGACAACTCAATTGCCCAGCGATCGTCTCATTCTTGAGCTCTCACATTCTGGACGCTATTCGCGATGGATGAGACTCCGAGCTTTTGGTGCCAAAAGCCAAGCACTGCTAGAAACCCTTTTTTACCAAGAAAGCTAGATCGATGATCTGATAGCCACCAATAATACTCGCGATTATTGATATCGAAAAAGCACATTGCCCCCATGGACAATTCTGAACTCACGCCCCTCATGCGCCAATACGCCGAGGTGAAAGCATCCTATCGAGAGACAATTGTCTTTTTTCGAGTAGGTGATTTTTATGAAATGTTTTTTCAAGACGCGGAAGAAGCCTCGAGCCTTCTAAGCATTGCTCTGACCTCACGAGATAAAAATAGCGCGAACCCGGTTCCTCTCTGCGGGGTCCCCCATCATGCGGCATCCAGTTACATTTCCAAACTTCTGAAATCTGGAAAAACCGTTGCCTTATGTGAACAAGTTGAGGATCCTAAATTGGCCAAGGGGTTGGTTCGTCGCGAAGTGGTCAGGGTCTATACTCCTGGCACTTTATTTGACGAAAACCTTCTCGATGCCAAAGAGTCAAATTTTTTGGCCAGCATTGCTGAACTGCCTACACACAATGAAGGGATTGTCCGCTATGGCATGGCGGCTGTGGACCTTTCAACTGGACAGTATGTCCTCGCCGAATTTTGTGGAATGCATGCTCAAGATGACCTTCTGGACGAGCTCATTCGAACAGGACCCCAAGAATTGATTCTTCCCTCCAGCACGACTCACGTTTCACAAAAACTTCTTGGCGCTATTACCACCTTAAAAATTCCCTGTGTCAGGGCAGAGGGCCAAAACAGTTCCAAACTCGACCAGGCCGAAGACATTTTCCTAAAACAGTTCCAAGTGACCAGTATACAGGAATTGGGCCTTGACCCTTCTATGGCATCCCTTAAAGCCGGGGCCATGGTGTTAGACTATGTGTATCAAACCCAGCCATTGTTACAACACAAACATATTCAGCGTCCAGAGATTCGGCACTCAATGCGTGAGATACATGTAGATGCCATGACTCTTCGCAATTTGGAAATTCTGACGCCACTTTCTCCCGAGCAAAAAAATGCCACTCTGCTCTCAGTACTGGATCAGACCGTCACCCCAGGGGGGGCACGCCTTCTTCGTCAATGGCTGGTCCGCCCACTCATGGAACTCCAGGCTATCAATGATCGTCTGCATGCAGTGGGTGAAATCACCAAAGAATTCCAGCTTCGATTAGAAATTCGGCAAACACTAAAAGGAGTCTCTGATCTTGAACGAATCAGTGGGCGCATTGCTATGGAGACTGGCACTCCTCGCGATCTCCTGAATTTGATGGACACGCTTCATCTCATCCCACACATCCGCAACCTTCTGGCTTCCCTTCAAAGCCCATTACTTAAGGAATTGCTCCAGGGTTGGGAAAATTTCGCAGACATTGTCGATTTTATTAAGAAAGCCATTGCACCTAATGCCTCCATCTCCACCAAGGAGGGCGGATTTATCCAAGAAGGGTACAACCAAGAAGTTGATGAACTCCGCCGAATCACCAAGGATGGAAGTCGGTGGATCACAAACCTCGAGCAACAAGAACGAGCTCGAACGGGCATTGACTCCCTGAAAATCAAATATAACCAGGTGTTTGGATATTATTTTGAAGTAACGAAGGTCAACCTTCCCCGGGTGCCTGAACATTTTGTTCGAAAACAGACTCTGGCCAATGCCGAGCGATTTACCACAGAGGAATTAAGAAACATAGAAGATCAGATCACGGGAGCCAATCTCAAACTAAAAAATTTGGAAAATGAGTTGTTTCAAATGATTCGGCAAACTGTTGGGAAAGAGACGATTCGGCTTCAAGGTTTAGCACGACGTCTGAATATTCTTGATGTGATTGTCAATTTTTCCGAAATTTCGGCTAAACACCGCTATTGCTTCCCAGAGCTGCACGAAGGGGGCGGCATTCATATCAAAGAGGGACGTCATCCTGTCATTGAACAACTTTTGCTCCCAGATGGCTTTATAGCCAATGACACTTTGCTGGACCTTGAAGACAATCGTCTTCTTCTCATCACAGGACCTAATATGGCCGGGAAGAGTACCTTTCTTCGTCAGACCGGGCTCATTGTGTTACTGGCTCACATTGGATGCTTTGTTCCAGCCTCAGAAGCCAAAATTGGGCTCGTGGATAGAATTTTTACTAGGGTTGGAGCATCAGATAATCTTGCGGGAGGGCAAAGCACCTTTATGGTTGAAATGGCCGAAACCGCGAGAATCCTAGATGCTTCTACATCGAAAAGCTTAATCTTACTAGACGAAATTGGCAGGGGAACCAGTACGTATGATGGCTTAAGTCTGGCTTGGTCAATTGCAGAATATATTCAAGATCGTGGGATGTTAGGAGCCCGAACACTCTTCGCCACACATTATCATGAAATGACGGATTTAGAAAATTATCGAAGCGGAATCAAAAATTACACCATCTCTGTCAAGGAAGTAAAAGATAAGATTGTGTTTTTAAGAAAGATTGTACCGGGAAAGGCTGATCGAAGTTATGGGATTCATGTGGCACATCTAGCAGGAATCCCTCAATCCATTATAAGGCGTGCAGAAGAAGTATTGCAGCAGTTGGAACAATCTGATGTTGCACAACCAGATCTTTTTCAAAACCAGTTAGAACAAGATAGGAGTTTACCTGCGCCCCATCCAATTATTGAAGAAATGAAACAAATGGATCTTTTTACCATGACCCCGCTGGAAGCCCTTAATCGCTTAGCCAGCCTTCAACGTCGATTGGATTCTGAATAAAAAAAGGCGGGGCTCACTAACTTGAGCCCCGCCTTTTACATAATCAGGAACTTATAAGGTTTATTTTAGTTCTTTATACCTTACTTTTCACCTAGGTAGCCGTGACCAAACCCGTCATCATCCTTGGTGCGCACCGACATGTGAGGACTCTGGTCAGAGTTCGGAATGACGCCGACAATCCCGCCTACTCCTGGAATCATCACATCATATCTCATCCGTCGATTGGCTGACCAACTCTCATTTTCAATTGTCTTGGCTTGAGTCATTGATCTAAGGCTATGAATGGCTCTTGGCTTATCAGGAGTCCCAGCAACGTCTGGAATTTCTTTGATTGCCGTCACCACCCGATGATTTTGTTCAGTTTCCTGGAAAGTTATTTCAACCATGGTGTACTTGGACCCCTTGGTCCCTGACATAACAGCCTGGCTATGAGAGGCCTTGCCAAGAGACTGCAATTTGCTCCAAACACCAGCATTACCTGCATACACTTTCAGGTTTTTTCCTGGGAAATACCTCTGCCAGTAATACCCACTTTCCGCATTGCCACCGAACACTGCTACGTTAACCCAAGCAGCTTTGTCATAAGGATCGGTAACCGCAACGCGAGCATGAACGGTGGTAGGCTTACTCATATCACCCCATTCGAACCTTTCTTGGAAGGCTTCAATGGCAAAAGCACTGGAGGCCATTACGCTTACCAAGGCAATAGCAGCTAAGACTGCCAACCCGGTCATACGAACTTTCATAATTCCATCCTCCTATGTAAATGATAAAGACGTCTTGTGTTTCTAATAAAGAATTCTATTACCTGAATTAATCACCTAGAACTTTAAAGCCCGTCACAGTATTGCCGCCAGAAAGCTGCACTTCCATGGCCGCCAATTTTTGAGACGCTGCAATCATCTTCTTCATCAATCCAGAATCCTTCACGCGAAGACGAACGGTCGTTTGCGGGTTATACCATCCGGCATAAGGACCATTCTTCGCTTCACCACCTGTGAAGCCCCATGAGCAGCACACGAACAATGGATCCGGAATCGATGCATCACGATCGTCAGACGCCCGACCAAGAGGATCACCTGTTTCGCCAGGTTCACTGGTATTCCAGTATTGAATGCCAAAGAGAATTTCGCCAGCTGGGTTATCTGCCCAATGCGCATAGACACGACCTTTAAGGCTGCTGGCCACTTTGCCATCAAGGGACATGTCGCCGATAGTCGCCACGGCGATCGGTTTGGACTGGCATTTCTTACTGGTCGAGCAGGGCCCGAAGATACTACTCTTGGCGCTTGCCAAACTGACAAACCCAACGCTCAACAGAGCCACAGCAAAAAGAGCAATCACACCACGGAAAAATGACTTCTTCATTTCCCCCTCCTTTAACTTAGGATGACATAATGAAAACAAAAAAACCGATAGTTAACCTTACTAACCAAAACCATTATCCAATCACAGCGAAAAATCCGCACTCCCAAGGGACCAAAGGGGACATCACTCTCCCCCACTCACAACACCTTTTGCCCCCTCTACTTTCCGAGGGGCACATGCTACTGATCTGTATGCAGGATGTCAAGAGGCTTTTTGTCCTAAAAACCCCTATTTTTTAAGATTCGGGCGAGAATTTTTCCTGTTAGCCCGGAAATGAGCTCCGGGGCACAGGACCTAGGGCCGTCATGGTCAATTCCTCCACATTTAGCAGGTCTTGAGCCACATTTTGGATCTGTACTCTGGAAATTTTGTCAATCTCAGAAAGCATCTCTTTTAAGGAGACATATCGACCTTGGGAGATTTCGTCTTTGGCTAACTTATTCATTCGCCCATACGTTCCCTCCAACCCCAACATCAGGGTCCCTTTTAACTGATTTTTGGTTCGATCCAATTCCTGCGAAGCAGGGCCTCGAAGCCGTAGTTTTTCCACTTCCCGCCGAACCACATCCGCTAGCTCAGCAGCCTCCTTGCCCCCCGTCGCGGCGTAGATGGTGAGAGTTCCAGAATCAGAAAAACAGGACAGTTGCGAATAAATAGTATAGGCCAATCCCCGTTTTTCTCTTACTTCTTGGAATAATCGCGAACTCACCCCACCCCCAAATAATGCATTCAGTGTATGGGCCGCATACCTAGTCGGATGATTCACCGGAATGCCAGGAAGACCAAAACACATATGGGTTTGCGCTAAGCGCTTTGGATGCACAAAAGTACCAGTTCGTAGGGATGGTGGGTTCCTGGATGGGAACACAGTATTTTTTAGTGAAGCAGATTTCCATTTTCCAAACGATCGGTTAAGGAGGGGAAGTAACGTTTTTGTGTTAAAATTCCCGGCCACGGATATTACGAGCTTGATAGGATGATATCGGGCCTGAATATATTCAAGGAGGTCGCGACGCCCAATTCGTTTCATGGTTGACGGAACACCTAAAATGGAACGGCCCAAGGGATGGCCCCGCATCACATGATGGGCATGCAGTTCCTGAACAAAATCCTCTGGATCGTCTCGAACTGTTCGGATTTCTTCTAATACCACCTGTTTTTCCCGTTCAATTTCCTTTGGAGTAAAACGAGAGTGATGGAACAAATCGGTTAGCAGATCTACCGCTTGATTTATCTGTTGGTCAAGAACTTTGACGTAAAACACAGTCGATTCATGAGTCGTAAAGGCATTCATCTCCCCGCCAAGGCTATCGATTTCCTTGGAAATTTGAGAAGCCGATCGACGTCGGGTCCCTTTAAACATCATGTGCTCTAAAAAGTGGGATAAGCCTTCTTGGCCTTTGGCTTCATCACGCGTACCAACGTTGATCCACAACCCAATGGCAACAGACTTCAACGACGACATTCGCTCCATAACCACGCGAACACCATTGTCTAGCACCACTTTACGCATGAGAAGCATTCTTTAGAAGGTAAAAGTTTGGACTGGGTTAAGGGTAGGTAAGAAAATGACCAACTCTCTGAGAATAATAAAAACTGTGATCGCGGTAATTTTTCAAGAAGACTTGGATTCGCTTGCAGGAACCTCAGATTCGGATAAGGCTTCTTTCCGGCTTAAACGAACTTTCCCTTGCCTATCAATTTCCAGGACTTTGACCATGACTTGCTCGCCTTCTGACAGCTCATCAGAGACCGAATTAACGCGATGATGTGCTAGCTGAGAGATATGTACTAGGCCATCGACATTTGGAAGAATCTCTACGAAGGCCCCAAAATCCACAATCTTTCTTACGGTCCCGAGATACAGCCTCCCAACTTCGACTTCCTCGGTCAGACGATTGACCATTTCAATGGCTTTATTGACAGATGCTTCGTCAACGGCAGCAATTGTCACTAACCCGGAATCATCCACATTCATCTTTACACCACATTCCGCGATGATCCCTCGAATCACCTTGCCACCTGGACCGATCACATCCCGAATTTTATCTTGCTTAATCTGAACAGTAAAAATTCTTGGTGCATAAGGTGCAAGATTGGCCCGCGGCTCAGCCAACGACTTTTGCATACATTCCAGAATATGCAAACGTCCAGTACGAGCCTGCTCTAAGGCTTGTTGCATAAGTTCGGTCGTAATCCCGCCAATTTTAATATCCATTTGCAAGGCTGTGATTCCATCTTTCGTGCCCGTCACTTTAAAATCCATATCTCCGAGATGATCTTCCAACCCCAAGATATCGGAAAGAATCACCACCCGGCCTCCTTCTTTAATAAGTCCCATAGCAATACCAGCCACAGGCTCTTTAATGGGAATTCCGGCATCCATCATTGCTAAGGCACCACCACACACAGTGGCCATGGAGGACGACCCGTTAGACTCTAAAATGTCTGAAACTAATCGGACCGTATAAGGAAAGGTCTCTTTCGTGGGCATGACGGATTTGAGGGCGCGCCACGCCAATTTCCCATGCCCTATTTCCCGTCGACCAGGTGACCGCATGGGCCTCGCTTCCCCAACACTAAATGGTGGAAAATTGTAATGAAGCATGAATGATCGGAAATATTCACCTTCAAGAGCATCGATGCGCTGCTCATCATCCGCGGTTCCCAAGGTGACGACCGCAAGTGCTTGAGTTTCACCTCGAGTAAAAATGGCCGAGCCATGAGTACGGGGTAATATCCCTGTTTCACAGGTGATCGGACGAATGTCCGAAGGACCACGACCATCAGCCCGAATTTTTTTCTCCAAAATCATGTCCCGAACTTCATCATATTCTAAATCATGGTACGCGTCCTTAATTTGTCGATGGGCAACCGAGTCCTCCTCACCAAGCTTTTCGATAGTTTCCCGAAGAATTTCATCCAACCGTTCTTGCCGTGCTGCTTTATCAGGAATAAACACGGCTTCTCGAATAGGACCAGCGGCTAATTCTTTCACCTGTGATTGAAGTTCTTCACTAATAGGTTCTGCTTCGATGACTCGTTTATTACAGCCAACTTTGTCTCGCAATTCATTGACCTTGACAACAATTTTTTTGATCTCTCTATGCGCAAGTTCCAGGGCCTCAAGCATAACGGACTCGGACAAGCCTTCCGCACCAGCCTCGACCATCATGATGGCCTCATCCGTGCCAGCGACCACCAAATCCAATTGACTCGTGGCTAATTGATTCATATCAGGATTGACCACCAACTTCCCGTCAACGCGACCGATCCGAATCCCGGCAAGAGGCCCATCAAACGGAATATCCGAAATGGCTAATGCCGCGGACGCAGCTGTAATACCAATCGTATCGGAAGTCATGCCCTGATCAACAGACAAGACGGATACCACGACCTGGGTTTCATAAAAAAAGCCCTTTGGAAAAAGCGGACGGATGGGCCGATCAATCAATCTACTCGTCAGGGTTTCTTTCTCCGAAGGAGCCCCCTCACGCTTAAAAAATCCGCCAGGAATTTTACCGGCAGCATAAGCTTTTTCCTGATAATTTACGGTTAAGGGGAGAAAGTCTGTGTCGGGCTTCAGCACTTTTGAGGCTACCGCTGTCGCCAACACCATCGTATCGCCATACGAAGCCAAGACAGACCCATCCGCTTGCTTGGCCATATGTCCTGTCTCAAGCTTTAAAGTATGACCGGCAATTTCCAATTCAACAGAATGCACCATGAAATTCTCTCCTTCCTCACCCCAACTTGTCTCTCAAGCTTTTCCAAATGAAACTTTATTTTCTTAGATCCAACTCTCCCAGCAAAGAACGATATCGATCAGCATCCACACGATGCAGATAATCTAATAACCGACGACGACGACTGACCATTTTTAATAACCCATGACGGGAATGATGGTCTTTTTTATGCGTCCGAAAATGTTCCGTGAGATAATTGATACGGTTAGTCAGCAAGGCAATTTGCACCTCCGAAGATCCCGTATCACGATCATGATGTTGATATTGTTTGACGATATCGCTTTTTGCTGTGTTCTCCAGCCCCATATCCAAATCCCTCCTTAAAAAATTAGAGCCTTATGTTTTAACAAATATTCATCAGTTACTTAAAGAGCCAAACACCTTCATGAAAACCAATGCCCGATCCGTTTGCGAAAGCTTTCCTAGCCCAAGCAGTTGACCATCGGGAGCTTTTACACGAAAAACTTTACACTCCACGTTTTCTTCAGAAATGCCAGCCAAGGGTTTCACCACAGCGGTTTCCGGTATCGGAGTTCCATTTAATGCACGAGCCACCATAGAGGAGTCAATCACGATCTCAGGGAAATGACCCAGAACAGCATCTATCCCCCATAAATACGAGGAACTTTCATAAAGCAAAAAATCGAGATCAACCTCGAGGGGCGATACTGAATCCTTGATACAAAATGGACCAACCCGCGTACGACACAATTGGCGCAAATGCCCCCCAACCCCAAGCGCTCTTCCAATATCCACGCACAAGGTCCTGACATAAGTGCCTTTTGAACAAACGACACGGAAGGCTACATCCGGAATATCAATATTTAAAATTTCCAGTTGATAGATCGTAATTGATCGAGACACTCTTTCTACCGTTTTTCCGGCCCGAGCCATTTTGTACAAAGGGAGCCCCTTGACCTTTAAGGCCGAATACATCGGTGGAACTTGTTGCATAACTCCAGTAAACTTTTCAGCCGTGGCTTGGATGGCTCCTCCAGTCAAACCTTCAATCGACTTTTCTTGGGTAACCTTTCCAGTGGCATCTTGCGTATCAGTTTCTTGCCCTAAGCGGAAAACCCCTTCATACTCCTTATGCCATTCGACCAAGTATTCTGATAGTCTAGTACCCTTCCCGACCAGCACTGGAAGTACCCCTGTAGCCATGGGGTCCAATGTTCCCCCATGTCCGACCTTTCGGACTCCCAGTGATTGCCTTAACTTTTCAACGACATCATGAGAAGTCCAACCGGCCGGCTTAGATACATTCACGACGCCGTCAAAGGCAGAGGCAGCAACCACACTTATCGATCCTTTACTCATGAGTTATCGGCCCTCAGGAAAGTTTGACGTCTTCATGTTATTTACTTCAACTACTTCTGATGAGCCAGCAGGGGACAAGGAATCCAGGATGTCTAATATTCGCTCCGCACGAGAACCGCTCGAGTCCGACCAAAATTTCACCTCAGGGGTATAGCGCAGTTCCAGGCGACGGCCTAGTTCCGATCGAACAAATCCGGAGGCACTAGACAACGCCTTTAAAATACCAGGCTCATCATCATTCTCCCCTAAAAAAGACACGTAAACATGCGCAATACGAAGATCGTTAGTAACGTCTACATGGGTAACCGTTACATTCTGCAGTCGAGGATCTTTTGATTTTTTGGCAAGAACATCGGCCACCTCAATACGAAGCTGATCTGCTACTCTTTCTGATCTTTTATAGGCGGACTTTGACATTGCTAGCAAATTCGTATTGGCAATCATTATGTCCTATAACAACTCTATCTTGGAATCCAACAATTCTAGTCTTGGGTTAGACCGAATAACTTTCAACACCTGGTCGAAAACTTGATTTACATACCGAGTTTCGTTCGCCACACATGCAATCCCTATGGTAGTTCGCTGCCACAGATCCTGATGATCAACCTCGGCAACCGAAACATTGAATTTCTGAACTAACCGCACCTTGAGGCTCGAGAGAACTTGACGCTTCGCCTTAAGTGAATGTCCCTCCGGCAAATGCAAGCAAACCTGACACACCCCAACAATCATCTTATTCGTTGCTAGTTACCCGTGGTTAATTCCCAGCATTTGGAAATTTTACGCCTTATTTCAACTAACAAGAAACTCTTGACCAACCTCACAGGGAACCGTTTTCCCGAACAGGTTATAATTTAGCTGTTTCCTTGTCGAAGACATAAGCCTCAATAACATCGCCCAATTTAATATCATTAAAATTCTCGACTCCAATCCCACATTCATATCCCTGCTGAACTTCCCGGACATCGTCTTTAAACCGACGCAACGAACCCAGCTTTCCTTCATACACGGTGACATGATCCCGCAACACTCGGACTCCTTCACTTGATCGCGCAATATGTCCGTCATTAACATAGCAGCCAGCAACAGTTCCAATTTTGGGAATCGTAAATACCTGCCGCACTTCAGCTCTTCCCAGAACACGTTCCACTAGCATCGGGGCCAACATGCCCTCGGCTGCTGCTCGTACGTCCGCAATGGCATTGTAGATAACGGTATGTAACCGAACTTGGACTCCTTCACGCTCAGCCAAGGCAGAGACCTTAGGTTCAGGCCTTACATGGAAACCAATAATGATGGCTCTAGAAGCCGACGCCAATAAAACATCTGACTCTGTTATGCCTCCAACCCCGCTATGAATAATTTGGAGATTGATAACATCCGATTGAATTTTTTCAATGGACTCACGCAACGCTCCAACGGAACCCTGCGTATCGGCTTTCATTAAGATGAACAGTTCCTTTTTTTCTAAATCCTGCCCTTGAGAATACAAATCTTCCAAGGTCATACGAGAAGCGCCAGTACCTAATTCAACTGTTCGCTGTCTATATTGACGATCTTCTGCCACTTCGCGAGCCATTCGTTCATCTTTCACCACAAGGAACTGGTCCCCAGCTGCGGGCAAACCCAACAATCCAATCACCTCAACTGGAGTAGAAGGCCTGGCTTCTTTTAACTTTTTTCCATCATGGGACAACATGGCACGCACACGACCACTCGTGGTACCTGCAACATAGGGTGCCCCCATTTTCAATATTCCGCTCTGGACTAGTACCGTCGCGACTGGACCACGTCCCCGATCCAATTTGGCTTCGAGCACCACACCCTTTGCCGAATTGGCAATATCCGCCTTCAATTCCATCACTTCGGCCTGTAACAAAATCATATCAAGCAAGGTAGTAAGACCTTGTTTTTCTTTGGCAGAAACTTCAACAAAGATCGTCTCACCACCCCACGCTTCAGAAATCAGCCCATGTTCCGACAATCCCTGTTTGACTCGATCAGGATTGGCTCCTGGTTTATCAATTTTATTGATCGCCACAATAATGGGCACATTTGCAGCTTGCGCATGATTAGCAGCCTCCACTGTTTGCGGCATCACACCATCATCCGCGGCCACCACTAAAACAACAATATCCGTAGCCTTAGCTCCACGTGCTCTCATAGCGGTAAAAGCTTCATGGCCTGGAGTATCTAAAAAGGCAACCCATTTATCACCAACTGGAACTGAATAGGCACCTATATGTTGAGTAATACCTCCGGATTCTTGGTCCGTCACATTGGCCTGTCGGATAGCATCAAGAAGCGAGGTTTTTCCATGATCAACATGCCCCATAATGGTGACAACAGGAGCACGTTCCACAAGTACGCTTTCTCCTTTGGCCTCAAGCACTTCTTCTAGAAGCGCCTCACCTTCCTTCTCAACGGTAACTTCAACATGAATGCCCAGCCCTTCAGCGATCAACTGGCCCGCATCAAGATCCATAGGCTGATTCACGGTCAACATAACGCCTACTTCCATCAATTTTTTAATGATGTCGCCGGAACGTTGTCCAAGTTGCTCGGCATATTCCTTAACTGTAATCCCCGATGATAATTTGATGGTTTTTCTTCGGGGTTTGGTAACTTCGGTGGAAGTCGAGGAAGGCACATGCTTCGACCGTTCCTCTCGCCGTAATGTGGGAAGAGGACGAAGATCTTGCCACCGGGCAGCATCTTCGTACTTTTCCGCGAACAGGTCGTCATTACGAAGCTTTCCAGACTTTTTGGGTTTTTTGGGTTTTTCCTCGGTTGCAAGCTTTTCTTGTTCTGATGTTTCACGTTTTGCTGTCGCAGGTTTGGCCTCTTCCAAAGCAGGAACGGCTTCAGGGCTAACCCTCTCTTGAGGTAAATCCTCTGATATTGGATGGGAGGTCTCCAGAGCTTCAGTTACCGCCGCTATTTCTGGGGAAAGCTGAATAGCTTCCTGACTCGTTTTAGTTTCCGGAACCGAGAGCTGCCCTTCCTTAGCACTGACCTCTTGAATTTCAGGCGGTGGAGGTGGAGACTCAACTTCCTCGCGTTTTTTCTTTATGAGAATGTGTTTCTTCTCAGGCTTAGGCGGCGTAGGCTTCGCAGGTTCTTCCCGTCCTTTTGCGGTCCGAGAGGAAGACTTTTTGGTGGTCTTGGCGCCACTACGTGGTTTCCCCTTCGCTGTGGTAACCGCACTGCTGACCTCGGCGCTGCCAAAAGCGTCTAAGGCCTTTTGAAGGTCACCTTCTGAAAGAGTGTTGCTGTGAGAAGTAACCGCGATATCAATTCGGTTGAGTTCCGAAATGAGCACCTTGTTCTCAATTCCCAATTGTTTGGCTAACTCATAAACTCTCATAATGACTCACTACACCCGTAATCTTTAGGATGAGACCTCCTCTATGTCGTCCGGGCCCTCGCCTGAAGGCTGCGCTGAGACATCCTCCGAATGCTCAGCCAACTCTTGAACAGGCTCGGAGTCTTGAGAAGTCCCAACAGTTTCGCTTACAGGTTGATTTTGTTGAGCCTCTGCTTCTTCAGCCAATGCTGACTTGATTTCTTTTTCACGTTCTATCTTTTCTTTTTCATATTCGCTGGCGCTAATGATATCGATCTTCCATCCAGTAAGTTTGGCGGCCAGGCGAACATTTTGCCCGTTTTTCCCAATCGCTAATGAAAGCTGAGAGTCAGCTACCACGACTAACGCAGCTTTTTTCTCCTCGTCAATACCAACTTTTTCAATGGAAGCTGGATTCAGGGCTTCGCCAATAAACACCCGAGGATCAGTTGTCCAAGGGATAATATCGATTTTTTCCCCTTTGAGTTCGCGAACGATTGCCTGTACCCGAGAACCTTTAATTCCCACACAGGCTCCCACGGGATCTACCGCTTTATCACGTGAAATCACAGCAATCTTGGTTCGATCGCCAGGCTCTCGGACAACCCCTTTAATCTCTACGATTTTTTCCATAACTTCCGGTACTTCTAACTGAAATAACTTGACCACAAACTGAGGATGAGCACGAGATAAAATTACTTGAACATCTTTTGGGGTTCGCCGAACCTCGAGCAGCAAGGCCCGGACCCGATCCCCGCGCCGATGTACCTCACGAGAAATTTGTTCATGAACCGGCAAAAGAGCTTCAGTCTTACCGATTTCTACTAGATAGTTTCGACGCTCCTGCCCAAGAATTACCCCGTGGACCAAATCACCTTCTTTTTTGGAATATTCTCGTTCAACTGATTCCCATTCGGCCTCACGTACTTTCTGACAGATGACCTGCTTGGCAGCCTGTGCGGCAATACGACCAAACTCTTCCATTTCCAGAAGGGACCCAATCTCATCACCCGACTCAGCCTCCGCATCAATCTCCCTAGCTTCTTCAAGAGATATCTGGGTTTTGGCGTCAGTCACATTTTCCGAAATGGTCTTGAGCAACACAATGGAAATTTCCCCAGTATCAGGATCAATTTGCACTTGAATGTTTTCATTATTACCGTATCGCTTTTTGGCAGCAGTCAGAAGGGCGGATTCCACAGCCGCGAGTACCCGATCCTTGTCAATTCCTTTTTCACGGCCAACCTGTTCGATAACGGCCATAATTTCACGCTTCATAAAAGTTCCCCTTCTTCCTCACAACCCAACATTTCTCGATTCCTTAGAATCGCGTGCATTAAAACTCGACCTCCTGCTTTGCCTCGGTAATAGAATCCCAGGAAAGATCAATTTCATTCGCCTTTCGTTGTTTCCCCAATTGCACGACTAGCGTGATGCCCGATTCGGTCATGGCCGATAATCGACCAATGACCTGACGATCCCCACCATCCGTGTCCTGAACCCTGACTCGTAGGAGTCGTCCCAAAACACGTCGAAAATCCTTGCGTTCTTTTAGTGGACGATCAACACCGGGTGAGGAAACCTCAAGCCGATATACATAAGGCGCGGGGACCTCGACATCGAGAGCTCGTCTTAGGGATTGATGAAACTGTTCACAATCCCGAATACCTAGCCCCCCTTTCTTATCAAGGGTGACGCAAATAACCGTTACCGTCCCCTTTCCTTGACATCGGACTTCTAGCAATTCAAGGTCAAGAGCTCGTGCTATAGGCTCAGCAATGTCCTGAACCCGTTTCCCCAAATCTTTGGTATCCAAGTCCAACCCTTATCAGTAGAACCTGTGGGGGAATACAAAGCAAAAAAAAGTGGGCTCTCGCCCACTTCCAGACTGGGTAAGGTACCATTTCCCCGCACCCAAAGGCAAGGCCTTTGGGTAAAGACCACCGACCTTCATCTTCAACAAATGGTTCAACAGTATATTGTCATTGAACATTCCACCCAGCAATACCTTCAAATTGTGTACCATAACCCACTGCACCGACGGCTAAAGCGCTCAACTTAAGTAAACTCGAGTTGCGGATGGAAGTGCCAGGATCGGACAATGAAGAGAAAATACAGATAGAGAGAGAATTTTAGTGTGGAGGTATGGTGAGCCGCTTCGGGCTCGAACCGAAGACCCTCGCCTTAAAAGGGCGATGCTCTACCAACTGAGCTAGCGGCTCCCCGAAAACAAATACTGATCTTTTTTTTTACCTTTATCGACTTGCAAAGAAGTTACAAAGTTTTCGGAGTGTCTTACGAATGGCGGGGATTATGAGTTACCAGCATACTCCTTGTCAAACAATGTCTGACCGAATTTTTATGCACTAACTTTGGAAATTTTGGGACGAGGGCGGACGTAGGTCATTGGGTTCCTGACAATGATGGTATGTTCCCGATGAGAGCCAGTAGATACGACGTCAATGGGGCAGGCCGTCAGTTCCGCAATTCGTCCTAAATAGCGTTTAGCTTCTTTGGGAAGGACTTTGTAGGACGTGGCTCCGGTTGTTGACCCAGTCCAAGCAGGCAAGGTCTCGTAAACAGGTTCAGATTCTGAAAGAATTCGAAGGTCAGAAGGCATTTCCCTGTACAGTTTTCCTTTATGCCGATATCCAACCGCAATTTTTAATTGTCGCAAGCCATCTAACACATCTAACTTCGTCACGGCCAAAGACGTGCACCCATTTACACGCACAGCATATCGCAGCACCACAGCGTCAAGCCAACCACATCGTCGAACCCGACCTGTAGTAGCACCAAATTCTTGGCCGCGCTCTTGTAACCCCTCACCCACGGCATCCGATAACTCCGTGGGAAATGGTCCGCTACCAACGCGAGTTGTATAGGCTTTCGTCACCCCAAGAACCGCATCGATTTTTGTGGGTCCGATTCCTGTTCCAATACATGCTCCTCCAGCGCAAGAGCTTGAAGAGGTCACGAAGGGATAGGTACCAAAATCAACATCGAGATGCGTGCCCTGTGCCCCTTCAAACAAGACACGTCGGCCACTTTCCATAGCCTTGGAAAGAAGCAAAGAATCGTCAGCTACATGAGGTCGCAACCGATCCGCGTATTTTGCATATTCTTCGACAATCCGTCCCGCGCTAAATCCCTTTGTCCTATACACGTGCCGGAGAAAAGTATTGATCTCCACCAGATTGTCTTCGACTTTGATGCGGAATAATTCAGGGTTCAAAAGATCGCCAATACGGATGCCAATACGTGCCATCTTGTCCACATAGGCAGGCCCGATTCCTTTTCCTGTGGTCCCAATACGTTTCCCACCCTTTGACTTTTCGGCGGCTTTATCGATAGCTTTGTGATACGGCATGATGAGATGGGCTCGCTGGCTAATTACAAAATTCCGCCCGATTTTAATTCCCTGACGTTTGAGTTGATCCAACTCACCAATCAAAGCCCCAGGATCAATCACCACCCCACTGCCCAGAACACAAATCTTTCCTTTTGACAAAATTCCCGAAGGGATCAAATGAAAAATATAGGTGTCCTTTCGGGTTACGACGGTATGCCCTGCATTAGAGCCACCCTGATACCGAACGACTAAGTCCGCATCTCGGGAAAGGATATCCACGATTTTCCCCTTTCCTTCATCACCCCATTGCGAACCAATGACAACTAAATTTGGCATCTTAGCGAGTAATTTTCTTCAGTCGGTTTTTTCGAAAAATCGCGAATCGACCAAAATCCTTTAGGAGGCTGAACCTCAAAAAAAAGTCACAAAAAAGGCCCTGACTCACACGAAGCCAGAGCCGAACGCATGGATGGTAGGCTTCGTCCAGCAATTTGTCAATAGAGTCAGCCCATGGTATCTAACCGTTAGGTTGTTTCCTGTTTCTGTTGCACCCAACTCGCGGGGTAGACACAAGTCGTGATAACTATCAGCCACCTTTATCTGTCTATTTTATTGATAGCTTTCAAGGTCTGAGGGAAATTTTTGGCATTCCACTTCTTCTTTGAAACGGCGTAGGGCTTGCAAGGCATCGGCTTTCAAATGAGCATAGGGCTTAACGAACTTCGGAGAAAATTCATCAAAGAGTCCCAAAAGATCATACAGGACCAGCACTTGTCCATCACAATCTGGCCCAGCCCCAATTCCTATAGTAGGAATTGCTATTGCCTGAGTAATAGATTTTGCCAGACCAGCAGGTATGGCTTCGAGTACGAGTGAAAACACGCCCGCAGATTCCAATGCTTTAGCATCCCCAAGCAAGGCTCCAGATTGATTTTCCCCACGTCCTTGAACCTTGTAACCTCCATACTGGTTGATAGACTGAGGCGTCATCCCAATATGACCCATCACTGGAATGCCCGCTCGAATAAGAGCCTGTACACGATCTATCATGGACAATCCACCCTCCAGCTTCACAGCCCCTGCACCTGCTTGAATGAGGCGACCAGCATTTCGTACGGCTTCTTCCACACTCACCTGATAGGACATAAACGGCATATCGGCAATAACTAATGCTTGTTCACGAGCACCTGCCACAAGCCGAGTATGGTAGATCATATCCTCCATTGTTACGGTCAGAGTATCGGACTTCCCCTGCACCACTACGCCCAAGGAATCCCCAACTAAAATGGCTTCAATGCCGGCTTGTTCAATGATTCGTGTGAACAGCGCATCATACGCTGTGACCACAACAAGCTTTTTCCCTTGAGATTTTTGTTGTTGGAATTCAGGAACCGTCATCAATTCAGATCCGCCTTTCGAATAATTTCAGGTACTCGATCGCCAAGTCGCCCTGGCATAATATGAACCCCATCACAGCATGGACGCAATGATTTGATAAGATGCACCGCAATATCCACACCAACATCGGCTTCATGCTCCTCGCCAGCCTTTTTCATTTCAGAAATTAATTCTTCGGGCACATCAATTCCCGGAATATTGGCATTCATGTATTCTGCCATTTTTACGGAACGAAGCACGAGCACACCTGCAAGAACTTTACTAGGATAGGCCCGCATCTCATTCATAAAGTTCTGAAAAGGATCGAGACTAAAAACAGCTTGCGTTTGAAAAAACCGTGCGCCGGCATCGATCTTGGCCTTCAACTTCTGATGCATTATGTCATGAGAGTCAGCGCCCGGGGCCACAACCGCACCTATAAAAAAATTCGTGACCCCATCTAGGAATTTACCCGCCATATCTTGACCTTGATTCAACAAACCTATGGTCCTCATGACCTGGGCAGAATCCATATCATAGACAGGTTTGGCCTCTTTATGATCTCCAACCTTGGGGCTGTCTCCTGTTAAACACAACACATTCCGAATTCCTAGGATGTGAGCACCCAACAAATCTGATTGAATGCCTATACGATTTCGATCTCGACACGTCATTTGAAGAACCGGGTCGTGCCCTTGCTCATAGAATAATCGCGATACGGCAATAGAACCGGCCCGCATAACAGCTGCCGTATTATCCGTGACATTCACTCCATGGACACGACCAATTAAAGCTTTGGATGTTTCGAGTAAGTTTGTGACATTAGTCCCTTTTGGGGGATTGACTTCTACAGTAATCGCAAATGTCCCTTGTTCTAGGGTACGCCGTAATGTTTGTCGTCCATGGTCCATGTTGATCAGATTGCTAAATTATTGTCTTTTCGCAGCACGCTTGGCGCCCTCCAAGGTATTATCTAATAGCATGGCAATGGTCATTGGCCCCACGCCACCTGGCACCGGAGAAAGCCATCCGGCAACTTCCTTTACTGGCTCAAAGTCAACATCACCAACCAACCGGCCATCATCTAGGCGATTGATTCCGACATCGATCACAATTGCTCCGGGTTTCACCATGTCCGATTTGACAAATTGAGCCTTCCCAATAGCCGCCACCAAGATATCAGCTTCCTTGCACATTCCAGGCAAGTCAGTTGTGCGAGAATGGCAAATAGTCACGGTGGCATGTTGATGCATTAAAAGCATAGCCACTGGTTTACCCACAATATTGCTCCGACCCAATATAACGGCTCGCTTTCCTTTAACGGATTGTCCAGCGGATTCGATCATTCGCATGACACCTTTGGGGGTACATGGTACAAACACTGGATCCCCTGCCACCAACCGACCAATGTTATAGGGATGAAACCCATCAGCATCTTTATCTGGCGATACCGTATTCAACACTGTCTGACTATCAATCTGACTTGGAAGCGGAAGCTGGACCAAAATGCCATGAATCTTAGGGTCATTGTTTAACTGGTCTATGAGTTTAAGCAATTCCTCTTGCGTGGTAGTTGCGGGAAGCGCATGGTCATCAACATACAAACCGGCGGCATCACAGGCCTTCTTTTTATTTCGAACATAAACTGCCGAGGCTGGATCGTCCCCCACCAATACCACTGCCAACCCAGGACAAACACCAGTCTGGCCTACTAACAATTCAATGCCCTTGGCAATTTCCTGACGAATTTCCTGAGCTAAGGTCTTCCCATCAATGAGCTGAGCTGACACGAAACCCTCCTTCTTTTTTGTTTTTGTGGGGAGCAGCGAGTCACGATAACAGGGGTAAGAAATTCAAGTCAATGCGAGTGCATACCAGGGCATTTCCTTGACAGTGCCAAAAATGGTCTCGTACGATGAAGTGGTGTTAATCAAGTCCAAGTTCAGAGGTCCTGCCCATTACAAAAACATTCCTGTATTCCTTTCTGGCCCTACTTTTTCTTTGCCAGTTTGGCCTGTCTCCCTCATTATAATCCTTCTAGTTTTCGTCACTTTCTCGTTCTTTAACGTCCACGCCCACCCCATTGGAGAATTAAAAAGCCCTCAAAGTTTTATCGTGGCCCCCTCTGGAGAATATTATTTTATAGCCAACGCTAATGGAGAACCGGGCACACGAGATAATAATGGGTTTATTTCAAAATTAGATATCAAGGGGAAACCTATTGATTTACATTTTATCAATGGCGGAACGAGGGGGACCCTACTTCACTCTCCTAATGGCCTGGCTATTGTGGGAAAAACCCTTTATGTGGCTGACCTAGATACGGTACGAGGCTTTGACATTTACACTGGAAAAGCGGTTGCATCTTTGTCTTTCAGCCAATTTCACGTTACCGAACTCACCGACATTATCGCGGATGGGGCCGGTCAACTGTATGTCTTGGACACCGAAGGAAATACCATCTACCGAATTGACACAACTCAAGACCATATTGTTTCGCTCTATTTACAAAATGACAAACTGGCCTCGCCACGGGGATTGGCAGTTCATCCCAAATCTGGACGTCTGATAATCGTGAGCCTTGATGACGGAACTGTTCTTGAGATTACTCAGGACCGCTCGATTAGTGAACTAATTTCCAACTCGTTTTTTACCGGTAGGTTTCGGAATCTGAGTGGTGTAGACTTTGATCAATATGGGAACATGTACCTTTCCGATTTAACAGCGGGTAAAATATGGCGAGTTCAACCAAATCACAAAATGCAGGTCATTGCTGAGTTTCTGATATCCCCATCAACTGTGAAAATTGATCGAAAAAAGCACATGATTCTTGTCCCTTACCTATACGCTAACGGGGCTGAGATGAATGGGTTGGAGCACCCCGTCAATGCAAACCCCAAGAGAAAAAAGAAAAAACGAACCCTCTCGGATTATGGGCTAGGAATGATGGGAGGAGATACCCCAAGAAAATGAGTAAGTGCGTTTATTGCCATGAACGAAAAGGGAAACGTCCCTGTCCAGCCCTTAATGGCTCGATATGCAGCCAATGTTGCGGTACGCACCGAATGGTGAGCATTACTTGCCACACGGACTGTGTATATTTGGATGCGAACGTGGAATACCAGCAACAACGAGTTGGAGATTTTTTTGATCAGGGTCGTCGCGCACTGTACCGAGAATTAATCGAAAAGTGGGACGATAAAGCCGCACAAATTTTTTATTTCTTGGAAGCCGTAACCTTTAAGCACTTTCATTCTCGTCGAGACGGTCAAGATGGAGAGGTGATTGCTGCGATTCAAGCCTTGCGGCGCTCCTTTAGCCCAATTCACGTTCCTGAGGGCATGGCTCCAGCCTTCACGGAATCCCTCAAAAAAGAATATAAGGCCTTTATGGAAGGAGAAAAAGTCGACGACAATTTAGCCGGTGAAGTGCTTGAGCGAGGGTTGGCTTTTATTACCGAATTTTCTGGAAACGGACTTCGCTCTAATCGCTTTTTGAATGGCCTAACTGGATTTCTGAAATCCCATCATCCAGATGTCGCGGCTCAACTTGTGAAATTAGGTGAAACGGGTGGCGGAATCATCGTGCCCAGCAGCGCAAAAATGGAAGATTATCCTAGACTATAACCCCTAACACACAATCCATCGAATGACCTTTCTACTGACCAGGCAATACGGCTCGCGCGTCACGTCGTTCTCAATTTAGTCCATTACCTCAACAGTAATTTCAATTCGCTCTAATGGCAGATCCCTTCGGGTTCGTGGCTGACTCACGACCCTATCAGCTACTTTAATTCCTTTTATGACTTCTCCAAATACGGTGTACTGGCCGTCTAGGTGGGGCGATCTAGCCACCATGATGAAAAATTGAGAACCGGCGCTGTTAGGGTCGGCTGTTCTGGCTGCAGATAAAATCCCACGTTCGTGTGGAATTTTATTGAACTCCGCAGGAATGGTGTATCCTGGGCCTCCGGTTCCATAATTACGAATCTTACTAGGATCTCTAGTATTGGGATCCCCACCTTGAATCATAAATCCGGGAATCACTCGGTGGAAAATCGTTCCATTAAAAAATCCCTTACGGGCCAAGCTTAAAAAACTTTTCACATGTTTCGGAGCCAGTTCTGGAAAAAATACCACTTCCATTTCACCGAACTTGGTTTTGATGATCGCGTGAGGAGCCTTATCTACCCCTTCGGCTACACGAAAGATTTTGGGATCTTGGGCCCATACATGCCCAAGTCCGCTAAGCACCAACATCCCAACAACTAGCACGGCATAACTCCATTTAGTCACTGAACCCGACTTCCTCATTCGTTAACCTCCTTACCTATGTTCACTCTTGGGTCAAACTGCCAATGTTTTGATTATACCATGGACGAAGATATTTCCTCAGAATCTCCCTGGCTAAAGCGTGTTAAGGCCTGTTTGGCCGCTTCTTGTTCAGCTAATTTTTTGCTATATCCCGTCCCTCGACCCTGTATATTGCCTTTTATGCTCACTTCAACATCGAAAACTTTTTCATGATCGGGCCCTAACTCCCTGATTAATCGATATTCCGGAATATCCGAGAAAGTTTTCTGACACCATTCTTGAAGCTGACTTTTATAATCCTGTCGACTTTCGAATTGATTGGTCTGTTTTAAAACAACAAGATCTTCCTGCAAGGCCATGAGGACAAAGGAACGAGCCGGATTTAATCCACCGTCTAAATATATGGCCGCAATCACTGCCTCCAACGCATTGGCTAATAGTGAACTTTTTCCCCTCCCTTGCGTTCTCTCCTCTCCTTTTCCAAGCCGAAGAAATTCACCAAGCCTGAGCCGACGCGCGGCGTGCGCGAGGGAAAATTGGCGAACCAAATTGGCCCGGGTTTGTGAAAGGTATCCTTCGGTTAAAGCTGGATAGGTCTGTGCCAAATATTCACTGACGACCAAATTTAGAACCGCGTCTCCCAAAAATTCAAGCCGCTCATTGTCTTTTAAAAGTCTGTCTTGTTTTCCTTGAAGATGTGATTTATGGGTCAACGCCTCTTCAAGTAAAACTGTGCGATTAAAGGAATATTGAATAGTCTGTTGTACTTCTTCAAGAATACCAGACATGATGCCACCAGGCTAAACAACTAAAGTGGAAAAGGACAAGAGGAGCACAAGGCAGGGAAAATACATGGTACAAAATCAAAAGTTTAAGTTAAACCTGTTTCACCACAAGACAAGCATTCACGCCCCCAAACCCGAAGGCATTCGAAATAGCAGCCTTGATTGGCGTCGAACGGGCGCGTCCGGGAATATAATCTAGATCACATTCGGGATCTGGAGTTTCCAAATTAATAGTAGGAGGAAGCAACCCATGATAGAGAGCTTTGGTGGTAAAAACTGCTTCAATCCCGCCAGCTGCACCCAATAAATGGCCGGTCATTGACTTGGTGGAACTCACCGGTACCTGATAGGCCTGTTGACCAAATACGGTTTTGAGCACCTGGGTTTCGATTTTATCCGCAAAAGTGGAAGTGGCATGAGCATTGATATAGCCGACATCCCCCTTTTCTATATCCGCATCCTTGATGGCTTTTTCCAGGCAATCCACAGCTCCGGCCCCATCATTAGGTGGCGCGGTAATATGAAAGGCATCGCTGGTCATCGCATACCCAGCTAACTCACTATAGATCCGAACTCCACGTCGTTGAGCATGCTCAAGTTCCTCTAACACCAACACCCCAGCCCCTTCACCAATTACAAATCCATCTCGGTCCAGATCGAAAGGACGACTAGCACCCTTAGGATTGCCATTACGACGAGACAACGCCTTAGCCGCGGCAAACCCAGCCAAAGCCAAAGGACAAACGGTGGACTCAGCACCACCAGCAATCATCACATCAGCCTCACCCCTCTGAATTATCCGCAAGGCATCCCCCAAACAATGGTTCCCAGTAGCGCAGGCGGTCACTGCACATGAATTGGGGCCCTTCGCGCCGAATCGAATTGCGACCTGGCCGGAGGCCAAGTTGATAATAACCATCGGAATAAAAAAAGGTGAAACCCGCCCAGGCCCTTTGTCTTTGAGCACATCATAATATTGTTCAATAGCGGGAAGACCTCCAATCCCAGCTCCAATATAGACCCCAACCCGATCCGCATTATCCTTGGTAATCTTTAACCCAGCATCATCCACTGCCTCCTGGCTTGCCGCCACGGCATAGTGGATGAAGGTATCCATTTTTTTAATTTCTTTTTTATCGATGTAGTCGCCAGGATTAAAGTCTTTGACTTCCCCAGCTATTTGACAGGCGTACTCAGAAGCATCGAATCGCGTAATATTGGTAACGCCCGATTGCCCGGCGGTTAAGCCCTGCCAAGTTTTTTCTACACCAATCCCTAATGGCGTCACCACGCCTAGCCCCGTGACCACCACCCGGCGTCGGTTCTGATCAGCCATCACTCAAACTGCACAATCAAGTTTTTTCTTTAATATAGTCAACCGCCTGAGAAACTTTCTGGATTTTCTCTGCATCTTCATCCGGAATTTCGACATCAAATTCTTCCTCAAGCGCCATGACGAGTTCAACCGTATCCAAAGAATCCGCACCTAAGTCTTCGACAAACGAAGCTTCAGGCACGACTTCGTCCTCTTCCACACCTAACTGCTCTACGATGATTTTTTTGATCCGTTCTTCAACTGCCATCGAGCTTACCACCTCCTGTTAATAAATACCTATCAGGCAGACAGCGGAAAACACCCGCTGTCAAGCATCAGGCCATATGCATGCCACCATTCACATGCAATACTTGTCCAGTAATATAACTTGCGGCATCCGAAGCAAGAAAACGTACCGCTTCTGCTATATCACCAACCTCTCCCAATCGTCCTAAGGGTATTTGCTTTGAAAGCATTTCCCTAACGTCATCACCTAAGGCTTGGGTCATGGCTGTGTCAATAAAGCCTGGAGCCACAGCATTGACCGTGATATTCCGGCTTGCGTACTCTCGGGCAATCGTTTTTGTCAACCCAATTACCGCAGCTTTTGACGCAGCATAATTCGCCTGCCCCGCATTCCCCATGACCCCAACCACAGAAGCCATATTTATAATCCGCCCATAGCGTTGTTTGGACATAGGACCGAGAACCGCCTTGGTGCAATAAAACGTGCCAGTCAGATTCACTTGAATAACAGCGTTCCAATCTTCTTCCTTCATGCGCACCACCAGACCATCCCGTGTAATGCCGGCATTGTTTACAAAAATATCGATTCGGCCCCAATCCTTAACCACTTGATCAACCAAAGCCTTGACGTCCTCCCAATTACCAACATCAACAGAAAGAGGAAGGACCTGCCGATTTTGCTTCTTTACCCGATCGGCAGTATCCTGACAACGACCGGCGTCAAGATCCGCAACCACCACATCCGCCCCACCTTGCGCCAATATCTCGGCAATCGCTTGCCCAATACCCTGGGCTGCTCCAGTCACCACAGCTTTTTTTTTCTCTAGCACCATCACCTCGCTTAATTTTCAAATAAAATATTCAAACTATTATGCCACTTTTCTTAAGGTTGCCAAAGTTTTTTGCATGGATTCCGGATTATGTACATTACATAAGGTGGCCTCTGGCAATATTCGTTTGACCAAACCGGTCAAAACAGTTCCAGGGCCCACTTCAACAAATGTCGTCACCCCTATTTCTCCCATCACACGAATGGACTGTTCCCAAAGCACGGACGAAGGTAATTGTTGAATGAGTGATGCCCGAATCTGCGTGGCTTTGATTAAAGGTTTCGCCTCGGCATTATTAATTAAGGGTACACGTAAGTCTGACAAAGAAGCTGATTCAACAAAAGGAGTCAACCTATTAGCCGCCGGTTTCATCAATACAGTATGCACAGGCACACTCACAGACAACGGCATTGCTCGCTTGCACCCTTTGGCCTTCGCAAATTCGATCGCCCGCTCTACTGCTGCCTTTTCCCCCGCTATAACGACTTGTCCTGGAGCATTAAAGTTCGCTGCCGAAACAACCCCTTCTGATTGGGCTTCCTCGCAAGCTTGCTCAACTTCCTCTGGTTCTAACCCTAAGATAGCAGCTACGAGTCCGCTACCGGAAGGAACCGCTTCGGCCATAAATTTTGCCCGATACTGAACAAGCTGCACGGCATCTAGGAAACTAATACCTCCAGCCGCGACGAGAGCGGAGTACTCACCCAGACTATGACCAGCTACCACTGTAGGCTTTAAGACTGACCCCAAGGCTTGCAAAGCCACGATGCTTGTTACCAGTAGTGCCGGTTGCGTGAATTCGGTATTGTTTAGTTGTTCCGCCGGCCCTTCAAAACATAATGCCGCAAGATCGTATCCCAGGACAGCACTCGCATCAGCATAGAATTTTCGAAGATCGGGTTGGTCCTCTACAAAAGCCTGGCCCATGCCCACGACCTGAGAACCCTGACCCGGAAAAATAAAACCAATCTTGTCAGACATAGGGAGTTAAGATATGAGTGAATCTGTCGCCAAAGTCAACGGAAAATTTTCTGAGTTCCCAAAATATTCCTCATTATCTTAGCAAGTGTTCATAAAACTCGTTAGATTCGTTCTCGGCCCATTTTGTACTCACGTAATGTAGTACTCTCGGCACGCCAACAGCGCCTGTGGCCTTACCTGACAAGCTTTGTAAATACCTATTAATCGACGATAAACTCTCCGCCGTCCACACACAACACATTCCCCGTCATCCATTGTGCTTTCGAATGACTGAGCAATCCAATGACTTCGGCCACATCTTTGGGAGTGGTCAATCGTCCAGAGGGATTCTTCCGTCCTGCCCACGTAATCATTTCGTCGGATCCAGGAATTTTCCGTAACGCGGGAGTATCAGTCACTCCAGCCATAATGGCATTTGCAGTAATACCCGCGGGCGCGAGTTCAAGGGTTAGCTGGCGAACATGGGATTCCAGTGCAGCCTTGGCAGCGGATACCGCACCATAGGTCTTCCACACTCGGGCCCCACCCGCACTGGTCATGGCGAAGATACGACCTCCTTGTCCCATCAGGCCAGCAGCGACAAGATCTTGGGTCCAATACACCAAACTATTAGCCATGACATCCAAAGTCATATCCACTTGAGATTTATTCACGGCATCCGGGCTCGATTTCGTAATAAATGGTTTGAGCGTCCCAAAGGCCAAGGAATGTAGCAAGACTCGAACGGTTTTACCTGTAGAGCTCTTAAACTGATCTTGAATAGCTTCGACAATTTCTTTTCGTTTCTCCGCATCCGCAGCATTTACATTCCAAAAGACGGCTTCACTACCAAAGGCTTTAATGTCCCCAACGATTCGCTGGGCATTAGGAAGGGTGGACTTTCTATCAAGATGGACTCCAAAAATATTCATGCCCAACCCTGCTAACTCCAAAGCCACAGCTTCCCCAAATCCACTGGATGCTCCTAAGATTAAGGCCCATTCACCTTTTAACGGTTGCTCATTGGTGGACATCACGTTCCCTTTCTTCACATTTCACATACTAGATCATATTATCTGTGAGTTTTAACTCACCAAGCCTTAGTCTTACCATCGTACGACACCAGAGGCCCAAGTCAGCCCTGATCCGAAAGCGGCAAGAACAATTAAACTTCCTGATGAAATTTGTCCAGCCCTGACGGCTTCATCAAGGGCAAGGGGGATAGAAGCTGCAGATGTATTCCCGAAACGATCTAAATTCATGATCACCTTGTGGAGAGGTAAGCTAAGTCGTTGAGCCACAGCTTTGAGAATTCGAATATTCGCCTGATGCGGCAGCAAAAAGTCAATATCCTCTACAGAAAGGTTCTCAGCAACTAATGCCTCACGAACTGCCTCTTCCATGGTCTTCACTGCGATTTTAAAGGTTTCATTGCCCCGCATTTTGACATAGTGCAATCGCTCAACGACCATGTATTCCGAAGCTGGGATGGATGACCCTCCCCCCGGAACACAGATAAGATCAGATAACCTACCATCAGCATGCAGATGGATCGACAAAACCCCACGATCTTCCTCCGTTGGGCCAACAACCACGGCTCCAGCTCCATCACCGAACAACACACAGGTATTACGATCTGTCCAATCTGTTACTGCCGACATGACTTCGGAGCCAACAACTAAAACATAACGATATTGACCAGATCGAATAAATGCATCGGCCACTGACAAAGCAAACATGAATCCACAGCAGGCAGCGGAAATATCAAAGGCTGCAGCTCGGCTCGCACCAAGTCGATCTTGGATAAGAGAGGCTGTTGAGGGGAGTGGAGAGTCCCCAGTACATGTCGCAAGGACAATGAGGTCAAGATCGGAGGCTCGAATATTTGCAGAACTTAATGCTTGCTGAGCAGCTTGAACTCCGAGATCCGAACAAGCCTCACCGGAATCGGCCTTCCGACGTTCGCGAATTCCGGTTCTTTCAACAATCCACGCATCCGATGTTTCCACCATCTTTTCAAGATCGCTATTAGTTAGCACCTGCTTTGGAGCATAGGCTCCTGTGCCAAGAATTTGGCTTCTCATTCTCAACCCCACTGTGGGCCCGTGGTCACAGGTTAGGTTAAACTTTCTGCAATATCCCGCTGAATAAGTTCAATGAGGCGCCCGTTGGCTAAAGTCTCCGCACGAAAAATGGCATTTTTTATGGCCTTAGCCGATGACCGACCATGACAAATCATGCTAATCCCGTTCACACCCAACAAAGGTGCACCCCCAAATTCTGCGTAGTCGGTTCGGCGCTTTAGACGCATAAGTGGGCCTGTAATAAAAGGCAATGAGAGTTTGCCCATCCAAGAAGCCATGACTTCCCGCATCAACATTTTCTTCATCGCATCAGCAAGACCCTCGGAAATTTTTAATGAGACATTTCCAAGAAATCCGTCGCAGACGATGACGTCCGCATTCCCGCTATACACATCACGCCCTTCCAAATTTCCAATAAAATTCAATGGGCTCTCTCTAAGCAATCGCAACGCTTCCTTCGTGACTTCATTGCCCTTGGTATCTTCTTCTCCAATACTCAATAGCCCCACGCGAGGCTTAGTTCTTCCCAATAAATGTTTCCCATATTCATGGCCCATGATGCCAAACTGGTACAATTGACGGGCAGTACAATCAACGGTCGCACCAACGTCTAACATAATCGCGGTGCCTTCCAAAGTCGGGAGAGTAGCGCAAATAGCGGGGCGCTCGACTCCTTTAATCGCTCCAAGCAGAAAAAAAGCGGAGACCATAGTCGCCCCAGTATTTCCTGCGCTGACCACCGCGTCAGCTTCACCAGATTTCACCATATTAGTGGCAACCCAGATTGATGAATCGCGTTTTTTTCTGGCCACTTGGGCCGGCGATTCATGCATCCCAACCGTTTGGGTGGCGTGTCGAATCGTCACTCGCGTATCAGTGCATTGAGTTAGATTAAGCTCTTCTTGAATTTGATCTTGTTGGCCAACAAAAACCAACTCAATATCAAGTTTCTTAAGCGCCTGGATTGCACCGTCAACGACAGGGGCAGGACCATGATCCCCGCCCATCGCATCAATCGCAATTTTCATGAATGTTTCGTGGTGACCCTATTAGGGTTGAGGAAGGAAGGTTTCAGCCTTCTTCGACGGCAATGATGGCTACTTTTTTGTAGTAACCGCAAGAGAGGCAGGTACGATGTGGCAACATACGTTCATGACACTGAGGACAAATGGAAAAACTCGGTGGGATAAGCTTTTTATGAGTTCGCCTTTTATCCCGCCTCGCCTTTGAATGTCTGTGTTTCGGATTTGCCATAATATCCCCTCAGAAAGCCTTCGTTGCTGTTCTGGTTTGCTCTCTCTAGTTTGATTTATTCTTGCAAGTTTTTTCCAAAAGAAAATTTTCTCCGAAGAATAGCAAAAGGCGATTCCGTATCCAACCCCTCACACCCACATTGCCGTTGATTCAGATTTTGACCGCACACCTGACACAGCCCCTGGCATTGATGTCGGCACAAGGCCTGAATGGGAATCGACAAAATCAATTGCTCCCGAAGCATTTCGCCTAAATTGAACCGACAATTCGAAATGGGATAGCTATCGACATCCTCTTCTGATGATCTCGCCTCGTCCCTGTTACGCCTCTTAGACCCTTCTTTTGTAGAGCTAACGTCCTCACTCCGGTAACACGCCAAGATCGTGATGGCCACCACTTTTTCAAAGAGGCCTAAACACCGAACACACTCCTGCTGCAAAACTCCCCTGAGCTGACCATCGACCCATGCCTCCTTAGTATCAGCATGGATCTGGCTTGAAAAATCAAGGTCGCCGTGAAATTCTGGATCACCCGCTCTAAGATCCAGATCCATGCGAGTAACTACACTAGAAAACCTTAGCCCCTCGGAAGGAATATCGCTCAAACTAATTTCAAGCGAGGCCATCGTGATGATCCTCCCCGCCCTTAAAACCGAGTTCTTCTTCCCCTATTGCCATTGGCAAGCAAACACATACACTTGCCATCATCACAAACGTCCACGAGAAATTAATGCTCTTCAGCAAAAGCTAGCAGGGCAATACTTCTCGCACGCTTGATGGCAATGGTCAGTTTACGTTGATGGAGCATACAATTTCCCGACGTCCGCCTTGGGATAATGCGTCCCCGCTCAGTTAAGAAGTTTCTCAACAACGGAACATCCTTGAAATCAAGGGGGGTGCTTTCATGACAAAAACGACATACCCTGCGTCGTTGAAATAGTCTGCCTCGCTCCACTTTATATTCTCCAGCCTTGGGGCGTTAAAAATTCCCCGTTGAATAATACCTGGGTTTGTCCATTCATGTTAATACATTACTCACTATCGTAAGAATGCTCTGCGTGATAATCATCCTCTGCCCCACTCATATCAGGGGTTTGTCCTTGCCGCTTGGGAAGGAATGTCACGGATTGCGCAACGACCTCATGCTTGCTGCGGCGCTGTCCATCATCGGTTTCCCACCGACGCTGTTGAAGACGGCCATCGATAATTGCGCCATCCCCTTTATTCAAATATTGGCCACAATGTTCAGCTTGTTTACCAAAGACAACAATGTCAATGTAACAGACTTCCTCTTTTGGATCATCCGCCTGCTTGAATCGACGATTCACAGCTAAGCCAAAATTTGCAACAGGCGTACCGCTTGGAGTGTATCGAAGTTCAGGATCTCTGGTCAGGTTCCCGATCAGAACGACTTTGTTAAACCCCACCACTGTCAGACTCCACGGTTTCTACCGCCTGAACTTGGAGATCTTCTTCAGCAATACGAACGGTCAGAAATTTCAATATGGAGTCTTCCAACCGATATAGCCGTTCCAGTTCACTCACGACCTTCCCACCGGCTTCAAACTGAAGGAAGGTATAGGTTCCTCGACGATCACGAGCAATCTCATACGCCAATTTCTTTTTGCCCCAATTCTCTGTCTTGATAATAGAGGCACCGTGCTCTTCCAGAGCTTTCCCCATCTTGTCCTGAATGACGGAAGCCTCTTCCTCCGATACCGAGGATCTTAATATGAAGATCGATTCATAAAACGCCATGTCCCACCATCTATTTCCCTTCACACACCCAAACGCCTAACCTCTCCGCATAGGACTTTCTCGCAGGGGGAGAGATAGCATAGGGCATAAAGAACTGTCAAACAACAGGTTTTTCATCAATAGAAGTTAATGAGGAACGCACCTAGATCTATTTTTTCACCTGAGTCTTTCTAAATTCCCTACTCAAAATCACATCTGCTTTCTTAGGTTTCTGGGACTCGCCCATTAAATCGATTCATAGCCATAGTAGGCCCCTCAACTACCAAACATTTCAGCACCTCAACAGAATGTTCGCTCATAGATTCTATGGCTTCCAGTTCTGATTCAAAAAATGGGGTAAGCACATAATCCTCGGCCTCTTGCCCAATTTCTGGACGACCTACACCCAATTTCAACCGATAAAAATTTTCTGCATTCAAAGCCAAGATAATCGAAAGCAAGCCATTATGGCCGCCCGTTCCGCCGCCAGCCTTGATACGAAGCCTGCCAATCGGCAAATCAATATCATCATGCACCACAATCAAATGATCTGGGGCAAGGCCAAATTGCTTTATTAGGGATTCCACCGCTTCGCCGCTGAGATTCATCCAAGTCCGCGGCAAAGCCAGGACAACTAGTTGATCGTCTACCTGACCCTGACCAAAATGCCCTATTGAGGAAGGCGTTAAAGCAATGCGCCAACGTGACGCAGCGCGAGCTACGACATTCCAACCGATATTATGCCTTGTGGTGGAATATTGGGAACCAGGGTTTCCAAGCCCAACGATGAGATGCAAGGGTTACTTTTTCGCTTCTTCTTCTTTAGCAGGGGCAGCCTCAGGTTTAACTTCTTCCGTACCTGCCACCTCGGGTTGCGCGGCTGCCTCAGGTTCACTAGTCTCTCCGGTGAGCATCGCAGCCAATTTGGCCTCAGAAATCTGAGCTACGACGTTCACAACCATGGCATCAGGATCGTCAAGAATTTTTATGCCTTCACCCGCCTTCACTTCCCTAACATGTATCCCCTGGCCAAGACTTAATTCAGATGCATCAACTTCGATCTGATCAGGAATCGCACCAGGAAGGCATTCAATGTGCAGTTCACGCATAGGTTGGTGCAACACTCCCTCATCAACCTTAACGCCCACTGGCGTACCTCCGGTGATATGCACATGCGCTTTTACACGGACAGGTTTACTCATATTCACTTCAAGCAGATCAACATGCAGTAAAGACCCCGCAATGGGGTCAACTTGATAATCCTGGATCACCGTGGTGGTCTGGGTTTCTTGTTCTCCATCCATAACCTTAAGGGATATCAAGCCCGTACTCCCAGCTTGAGCGGTGAGGATTTTTCGGATCGCCCCGGGATCCAATTCCAACAGTTGCGACTTTCCTTGTCCGTAGACCACGGCGGGGATCTTCCCGGTCCGGCGAATCTGCCGAGCAACCCCTTTGCCAAAATTTTTCCGTGCAACAGCTTCCGTAGTAAACTTCATATTATTCCCTCACGTTTAGAAATGAACTCTCTAATGGCAATGGGTACGACAGGCTTAATGGTACCGACCTCCGAGCCCAGACACAAACCATTTATTCTACAGGTCTATAATTTAAATAAAAAGGGGGTCAATCAAACAAGGAGGTCACAGATTGCTCTTGGTGGATGCGTTTGATGGCTTCACCCAGGAGAGGCGCAACAGAAAGAACCTGGATTTTTTTACACTGCTGATCCTTTCCCTGAATGGCAATAGAATTCGTCGCCACGACCTGGGCCAAACAGGATTTCTCGATTCGCTCAATAGCAGGACCTGAAAGAACTGGGTGTGTGCACACCGCCCGAACACTTGATGCCCCGTTATCCGTACAAGCCTCCGCGGTTTCCACGATTGTTCCAGCAGTATCAATCATGTCGTCTAACAGCAAGATGTGACGATCCTTGACATCCCCGATGATATTCATCACTTGTGCCTGATTGGGACCCTCACGCCGTTTATCAATGATCGCCAGGCTGGCATCCAGGCGCTTGGCAAATCCACGGGCCCGCTCTACCCCACCAGCGTCCGGAGATACCACAACTAAATTTCCAAATTTACTTTTTTTGACATAATCCAATAGCACCGGTCGAGCATATAAATGATCCACGGGAATATTGAAAAAACCTTGAATCGGCCCAGCATGAAGATCCATGGTCAACACACGGTGGGCACCCGCAACTGTAATCAGGTCAGCCATTAGCTTGGCACTGATTGGCACCCGAGGTTGATCCTTCCGATCTTGTCGAGCATAGCCGAAATAGGGAATGACCGCGGTAATGCGAAATGCCGATGACCGCTTTAGAGCATCGAGCATAATCAATAATTCCATGACGGAAGTATTGACAGGTTCACAACACGATTGAATCACAAACACATCGCACCCACGGACATTTTCTTCAATTTTAACGCGCGTCTCACCGTCACTAAATGTTGAGACCGTAGCCTTGGCTAGAGAAATCCCCAAGTAGGCACTAATCTCCCTGGCTAGCGCTAAATTCGAATTTCCAGAAAAGGCCTTTAATTCAGGTGCCATGACTACCTGTCACAATTAAGGTTATCGACACACTATGGAAGAGAAAAGTGGTTCGGAAGAATGACGAGATTTTTTTAGGCTATCTTTAAGATTTTGTCAACCGAATATACAGTCCTGGGCCAACTCTTTTAGCTCCCATTTTCAGATAAGAGGCCTTGGCTCTTTACCGGCACAACAAAAACTTCCCACGTCGGCTTTGGGACTAACAAAGCTTTTGCTTGTTGTGCCACGGATTCATCAGAAAAAATTCCGAACACGCTTGCTCCACTGCCAGACACCAGAGAAGCCTCCGCACCTGCCGCGAGCAAGACGCCTTTAATGTAAGCTAAATCCGGATAATCCTCAAGAAGAACATCCTCAAAATCATTTTTGATAAGAGGCACAATTTCTTCCCAGGAAAAAGATCCCAGACCGTTCAAACCATTTCCATCGAGAATTGGATGAAATCCGGTTCCTCTTACTTCATCCAATCGTTGATAGGCCAGTTTAGTTTTGATAGGAAACCCAGGATTGATAAGAAGAATCCAACGGTGCCCTGATAATATCACAGAAGCAACTTGTTCTCCCATACCCTGAATAACAGCGGTTGGAGCTGCAAAAAAAAACGGCACATCGCTTCCAAGCTCTGCCCCGAGACAAATCATTTCGGTTAAAGACAAACGAGATCCCAACAATTGATTTAAACCAAGAATTGTAGCTGCGGCGTCGCTACTACCCCCGCCTAATCCTGCAGCTACAGGTATCTGTTTTCGTAAAGAAATGTTCACCCCAACAACCGATTGGGTTTTCTCCAAGACCAGGGTGGCAGCTTGGTATACGAGATTCTCCCTGGGATCACCTAGATTTAAACCTTCATGCCCAAGGCGAACACCAGAAAAGGAGCCAGCAAGACTAAGAGTTAATTCGTCTGTTAACCCAATCGTCTGCATGAGTGACCATAGGGGGTGATATCCATTGGGCAAACAGCCCCCTACCCGAAGAATGAGATTAATTTTGGCTGGGGGACAAAGAACGAGTTGCTGATTCTGACTTGATGTATTGACCATAGAGTCAGACAAAAAAATTACGCATCACCGCCTGAGGAACTAATCGTATTCACGCTCCGTAAAATATAATGAAGCCCAGAGGCAACTGTGAGAATACTCATCGTATACAGAAGTGGGACCAAGAACGTCGTATCAAATTGGTAGGAGAAAAACGTAAGGACCAAAATTATATAGACCAACTGCAATACGGTAGCAGCTTTACCTAACACAGATGGAGAGGCATTAATTTCTGTATCAGTCAGAAGGGCCAACAAAATACCCGTCAGCAAAATCGCATCGCGACTTACGACCACAATGACACTCCATACTGGAACCATATCCAACAAGGAAAACGTAATAAACGTGGTCATAAGAAGGAGTTTGTCGGCTAGGGGATCGAGGTAGGCGCCAAATTCCGTTTTTTGATTTGCCATACGCGCGATACTTCCATCCAACGCATCGGTCAACGCCGCAATAAGCAACGTCACCAAGGCAAAGTCAAAATGATCATAAACCAAAAACCCGACGATCACCGGAATCAACAAAATCCGCAAGACCGTTAATGTATTGGGGATGTTCAACGGAATCATGCCGGCAATCGAGAACCGCACACCCATCACATCCAAACCTGTCATTTGTTTAGGCATCACGTACAGTCGCATTTACACAATCCAAGCCTAAGGGCCAATCATGCGTAAGTCAACAGGAGTAAAACTAAAGGAAAAGTTTTTAGTTATTCTTGGAAAAATGAGATCTCAGATTAAACTAAAACTGGCTGGAATTGATCCACATATGTACAAGAATGCTGGCGGCATAGCCAAGGGCAATAGCAGGCGTCCATTTAAGGTGGCTGAAGAAAGTATACTTGCCCCTGGCTTGACCCATGAGAGCGACCCCGGCCGCTGACCCGATAGACAACATGCTTCCCCCAACACCCGCAGTCAGAGTAACGAGCAGCCATTGGCCTTGTGACATATCAGGATACATAGTAAGCACGGCAAACATCACAGGAATATTATCAACAATGGCTGAAAGAATACCAACCATGGTATTGGCAAAGGTAGGTCCCCAATCAATGTACATTACCTGTGCTACCAGTGCGAGGTACCCGAGGAAACCTAACCCTCCCACACACAAAATCACCCCATAAAAGAAAAACAACGTGTCCCACTCCGCACGAGCTACTTCACGGAAACTATCAAAGGGAACAACATCGCCGAGAGATTCTCTGGATTTTTTTTCATCCCACATCGCTGGCCCTGCATATCGATCATGCGTTTTCTTTAGGTAATACCCAAAAATTTTGAGATACCCTAAACCCGTCATCATTCCAACCATCGGGGGAAGATGAAAAAAACTATGAAAGCTGACCGCGGTACAAATGGTAAAGAAAAATAGTAGCATGGTAACATGGGCACCTCGCTTCATCTCCACGACCTCATCTGACGGTGGAGGTGCTATTTGAGGCACCGCAAAGTGCATGAGAGCTGCAGGAATCACGAAATTTACCACGGAGGGGACAAACAACAAAAAGAAGGTAAAGAATTCTACAATACCTTTTTGCCAAACCATTAAAGTGGTAATATCGCCAAAGGGACTGAACGCCCCGCCGGCATTAGCGGCAACCACAATATTTACACAAGCTAAACTGACAAACCGTGGGCTGTCCGAACCGACAGCCAGCACCACAGCACCCATAAGCAAGGCAGTTGTTAGATTATCCGCCACTGGAGAAATAAAAAATGCCAAGATTCCTGTGATCCAAAAGAGTTGCCGATAGGTAAATCCTTTTCGAACGAGCCAAGACCTCAGGCTTTCAAATACCAGCCTTTCTTCCATGGCATTAATATAGGTCATAGCCGCCAAGAGAAATAACATGAGTTCCGCATACTCGAGGATATTGCGTCGAAGAGCTTGCGCAACCGCATGGGGATCATTTCCGGGATACGATGCAGCCACTAGGACCCAAATGATCCCTGCAGCGAGAATTACCGGTTTGGATTTGCGAAGGTGAGTAAATTCCTCGGCCATGACGAGGGCATAGGCCAATACAAAAATGCCGAGCGCCAAAAACCCGACCGCGGAATTGGTAAGATCAACTTGGGTAGCCCCCCCCTCAGAGGCCAAGACTGCAGTTGGCCAACCCAAAAGCCCAAAAATTCCAGCGAAAAGCGAAGGATAATAGTTGAATCTAGAAATAATCACACCAGCCTCATGTGATGAGAAATCCCCGGCAATTTAACAAACGGTGAATTTTACTACAAATGTTTACGCGATTCTACCACGTGAATTCCATGCAAGTAATTCTAAAAAAGTGGTAGAATCATTCCGTGAATAAATACCAAATTTCCGGATGCGATGACCTGGAACGAGGATTCAATCGACACATCGAAATCCACAATCACAACGAAGAATTTCTCGCTATCTTTCGATACGAAAAGTTTCTTCTTAAAACCAAGCCGCAACACAGTGAGCAAGCTGCACTGGCCATTCTTATCGCGCAACTGCAAGAGCGCGGCTATACTCAATTACGCAGTCGCATTCATTTTCTAGGGGAACACTATCTGGGCAATCAAGAAATCTGGGAGGACTATCCGGATCCCGAGCAACCGAATTGGTGGACACGATGGAGAGAGACTTTTCTTCGAATTTGGAACAAGGATCGCTACTGATGGACGGTAAACTTACTGATGTTCAATCCTCCGTTGCAGAAACCAAGCGAAAGAATAATTCTTAGGAACTAGATGCTAACAGGGACTGGAAGGCTGGATCAGTTTTAATATACCCTTTCAGCGTATCGTTCTGCAGCATGTAGGCCCAAGACTGATTATCAGCTCCTGGGATTTTCTGGTACCACTGACGGGCTTCCGTTAACAGTTTGAGCATAGCCCCAGTATCTTGCTTGGGCCGAAAGGCCAGACTGTAAGCCTTGGCATAGCTCGCTGAAAATTTGACTAATGGGTCATTCGCCAATTTGAAGGCCTCATCTGCTTCTTCATAGCCTTGAATAAGATCCGGGGCATCAAAGTGACGCCAGTAAGCGACCTTGCCGATTCGTGACCACGCGATGGTCAGAAGAATTCTAGCCCGAAGCTGCGTTTGACCATTTGGCACGTCAGCAAGCAGCTGCTGTGGTGCCATAATCGCGCTCACGTCATCTCCCGCCCAACGATAAGCGGAAACGAGCTTGAGCCGAATTTCAAAATCACCAGGTTGAAGATCGGCTAATGTTTCCATGGCCGGAATCATACGGAAGAGATAATCTGCCGGAGTGGGTTCAGTTTTTCCACCCATTTCCATATGCGTAGAAATATCAAACCGGTCTGTTTGTGACTGAACCGTCCAATATAATTCGTTGAACCCCTGATACAGCAAATCACTTGAGACTTCGACGCGATGATTGCGTACCGCATAGGCCAGCAACCCCTCGTAGAGTTCATTAGTAATGGCTTGGAGGGCAGGCACGTGGGAAGAATCCACGGCAAGCACTCTATTGAGCATGGAAATCCGTTCTCGACTGGTTGCCAATCCCTTGGCCCGATCCACTCCTTGCTTTAAAAGAGATTGCGCTTCTTGAGGATCCCAATACTCGGTAGTTTTTTGCTCAAACCCACCTGCATTCATAACAAAAGGAATGGGAGTTCCCAGGGATGATTCCAAAGGAATATTCAAAACTGCGGCATCCGTAGGAAACCCGTATTTTTTAAGTCCCAAAAGAACAACCCATTTGACCGTAACGGCTTTAACCGGATGAATCGGCTTTTTATAGGGAACGGCCCAATCCATTTGCTTTGGCCCATTGGCCACAGGCGAGGTCATGGGATTGGGATACGAAATTCGGGTTCGCACAAAGATGGTTGGCACGGCAACCGCGTGATCCTCTCCTTGAACCTGAAAAGAAGCATGAGGGAGGTTACCCGTACCCACAATCTCAAGGAAATAACCTGGAGACCCAGCAATTTTACCAATCTGAGACATGACGAAAAAAGAGGGCGCACGTTCTCGCGTTTGGGTTTCCGCTATTAGAAACCGTTTAAAATCAGAATAATTGACGAGTTTACCCACACCAGGCCACAGTTCATCTAGAGCTCGGTCTCGACTTTCAATGACTTCAGTATGCGCCCGCACGATCCGATCCCAACACCAGGCATACACAGGATCGGACGCCGGAGGAAAGGCCCCATTTTCGATGGAACCGGCTTTCATCATTTTGAGTAAACATACGAAATCATTTTGAGCCACCCCTTGAATATCGCCTGAGGCCACAGCATCACTAAACCGTTGCACCACCTGCTCTGAGACCTTCGCCATATCCGAGGACACTCCTTGCTCCGCTCGGGCTTGGCCCACAAGAATGATTAGTGACGCGAAAAAAAACCCAACTCCTAACCCTACGATCCACCATGAAATCGGTTCTTTATAGAGTATGCACTTTGCCTGTTTCTGAGTATGTCTCATTCTGTCTTTCATAACTAACACTCCTCCACTAGCTCTATTAAAAACTTATGAAACTTCCTTCTACTGTAGCATATCTTTTTCTCTGTACACCACGACGATCCCATTCATAATATGTCCAGGAAGGTCACAAAAAAAAGGGTACGAACCGACGTGTTTTGGAGAAAATATTAATTCAGCTTGACCACTCGAGGGCACCAGAACCCGACGGAATCCAAGATCGTCAAATTGAGGAGCTCCATTTCCTCCTACTTGAACATTGGTTTGTGCCAACAAATCCATGGGCACGAAGGCATGCAATTCCGCATCATCGTTCAGAAGAATCAACCGAGTTGGCTGGCCAACACGGAGACGGATCAGCTGTGGTAAAAAACGACGATTCTCAATATGCACGATCACTTGCTGCTCATAATTCTTGGGGCTCTCCTCTTCATTGTTGGCCGTTAACGCCCAACCGTTCAGAGAGACCTCTCCCATGGTACCCGCCCCTAGCAAACTTCCCACCAACACTCCGCTGATCCACAGAATGCTAAGTGCCTTTCTGAGCAACATTTTCATGACTTCCCGAAGTTCTTACCACCTCGGAAAGGCCTCAAGCAACGATAGAAGTACTCTTTTTTCCCACTAAGTCCAAAAATCATAGACATCATCTCCACTTTTAAAAAAGTCAATTGTCCCTAAAGTTTGCCGACTAAAATCTGACATAAGCTGTATACAGAAATTTTTGTCAATTCTGATCACACTTAGAAAAATTGATTACTTACGTAAATTACATCCTCTTAGGAACAGCTCGGCATTCCCCTATTACAAACCATCCTTAGCTTTAGTTTACCTAGCATTAACTGCTTGCTTCAAGAAAGGCCTCTCAGTACAATGGCCAAATTCAGATACGCCATTAGCAGGAGAAACATATGATTAGGCTGATTCGCGAAGGCTCACAAAAACATCCCTGGCTCCTAAAAATTCTTATGATTCTTATTGCGGTCACGTTTACTATTGGAATGGGATGGTTTGGTTATGAAACTGCTCAACAACCTAATGCCGTCGCCCTAGTTGGCCCCTATCAAGTCGATCTTCAAGAATTTCGGCAGGCCTACAACCGTACCTACCGCTTCTACAAGAATGAACTAAAACAAGAAGTCGTGGATGAGGTAGACCTTAAGATGAAAGTCATCCAGTCCATGGTCGATCAAAAAGTATGGTTGGTAGCAGCTGATGATTGGGGTGTCGGCATTCCCCAAGAAGCTTTACGCAACAACATCATAAAACGAAAAGAATTTCAAAAAGATGGAGTCTTTAACGCGAAACTTTATCATCGACTGTTGAAGATGAATCGGTACACCCCTAAACAATTTGAGAACGAACTTGTCAAAGACTTACGCCGACAACATGTCCAAATGATTGTTCAAGATGTCGCTATGCTCAACCTAGCAGAAACGCAAGAGGCTGAGGAATTAGCTGCCCGACAAACAGCCGGAATGGAGGATGAAGCAGAAAAGGAGAAAATTCTGAAACGGATTCGTCTTCAAATTTTGTTTCAAAAGAAGCAACAAGCATTGCTAGCTTTTCAAACGGCAAAGCGCATGAATTCTAAGATCGAGATCCGGGAAGAATATTTATAGATTTTATCATACTTTTTTTGGAATAATATTAATGTTAACCCTCCGACCCCGGCATAATCATTAAGCCAAGCTCTTCTGCTATACCTCTCGAACCACCTTCTCCCGCATAGTTTAAAACATCCTTTTACTCTGTCAGAAGAATGAAGTCTCATTCAATAAACATGGCATCACCATAGCTATAAAAGCGGTATCGTTTTTTGATAGCTTCTTGATACGCAGCCCAGATATGATTTTGTCCGGCAAAGGCTGAGACGAGCATGATGAGGGTAGTTCGGGGAAAATGAAAGTTTGTGAGTATAGCGTCCACTGCTTTGAATTCGAAGCCGGGCGTGATGAATAAACGCGTGTCTCCGCTTCCTGCTTGCACAATGCCCTGTTGCAATGCGGATGCTTCTAGTGTTCTGACGGCTGTGGTTCCGACTGCAACAATACGTCGGCCTTCGGTTCTAGCTGTATTGATGTGGATAGCGGTTTTTTCAGATATTTCAAACCATTCTGCATCCATATGATGATCTTCAATATTTTCAGTAGTCACAGGTTTAAAGGTTCCTGGCCCTACATGCAGCGTCACATATACAGTTTGGATCCCTTGCTTGTTCAAACGCCCTAGGAGTTCTGATGTGAAATGCAAACCCGCTGTGGGTGAGGCTACTGCACCCTCGACTCTTGCAAAGACAGTTTGATAGGTTTCGGAATCAGACTGTTCGACATCTCGTCTAATATATGGAGGAAGAGGAATTTCTCCAAAATGTCGAAGAAAATCTTGCATGGAACCCGGCATATCAAACCGTACGACTGTTCGCTCGCCCCTTTCTTGTACAATAGCCGTAGCCTCTGAGGATAGGAGTAATTTTTGCCCTTCTTTTACATGGCCCTTCAGTAAAACTTCCCATAGTTCTTCCCCCAATTGCCGGACCAGAAGCAATTCCACCTTACCCCCTCCAGGCAATTTAGTGCCTCGCAATCTAGCAGGAATGACTTTTGTGTCGTTCAGTACCAACACATCACCTGGTCTCAATAGGGATGGGAGGTCTTGAATTTGACGATGGTGAAATAGGCCCTCGTTTTTTTGAACAACTAACAGGCGTGCCTGATCCCGTGGGAAAACCGGATATTCCGCGATGAGCGTTTCATCAAACGGAACATCAAAATCTGAAAGATGCATGGTGAATGATAGATTATTGTAGAAGACAGTTATTGAGAAAAATTAGGGAGAGGGCTTTGGAACCATAACAACATGTTTATAGGGTAACAAATCCGTTCCCGGATAGTAATATCGGAGGATCAGTTGATATCGATACCCTAATTCCGCCATTTCTTTTGCCCCCCATTGGCAGAGGCCAACCGCATGGCCTGCGCCTTTTCCGATAAAGACAACTTCTCGACCAATGCTCTCAATATGAAATTGGGTACTGCGAATTTTTGAATAGCCAAGGATGCGACGCAAGTCTTGGCCTCGAACGATCAGCTCTCCTTTGGAATGAAGGATTCGCACTTCATTAACCCGTCCAGCACGTGTATAGGTGTACGGAGCCAAGGTTGCCATAGCACCGAGTATCAATCCTTCGTTACGAAGACTCTGCTCAAATGAATTGAAGGAAATGGCAGTTTTCCAGGTATACCGAGGAGACTCTTCATCGAATGGACAATCTACCCCTTTCAAATACGGCAAATCTTTTTCCCAAACATTCAATGCATCCTCCGTCGGACCAGCAGCCGTTGATGAATAGGCCGCAAATATTGGACGGCCTTCATACGTAATCACTTGGCCCCTTGTGGAATTTACGGCATTTACGACCAGTCCGCTTACTTGTTTAGATCCTGTATACACTTGATCCTGCGTACTTGCCACCACATCGTACAGCAATTGTTCGCTTGAAAGTTTTTTATGTAATACGTACGTTCGTGCGGCCACAGCTTGTACCTTCAAAACTTCTTCATGCCATTCCGGACTAACCTCCGAACCAACGACACCAGCCACATATTTTTCCAAATCGATCTTATTCACAACGAGTAACTGTGAGCCTTTTGCTGTAATGACGACATCGCCTCGTACCACCCACGATCGCGAAGGTTTCTCCATATGACCATTATCAATTGATAACCGGAGATTCACGGAACCCGGGTCGACGACCACTGAAGACTCCTTAAGCAACTTTCCGTTTATAAGGAGATGACCACTATTTGAGCGCACAATGGTTGTCTTCTCTAATGGAAAACGCTTTCCTCCAGCAAACAACATGTGGGAGGTCTGTGATGCAGAAAGTTTGACCTGACTGGCCTTGAGAGACAGTGCGACTCGAACCGTAGGAATATTCCCTGCTTGAACTCCCAAAGGATAAAGAAAGAGGCTAATCCCCAGAATACTAATTCCAACTTTGAGAGAAAGGGACATCAGAATTCAACGTCGCGTAAAGAGATACAGCAATAGGCTACCAACAATACTAATAATAATGCTCGTCGTCAGAGGAAAGTAAAACATGAAATTGTCCCGCTTGACCAAAAAATCGCCAGGAAGTTTGCCTACCCAGCTGAACCCACTGCCTTCACTGGGCAGTTTACCGATCAACGAAATGATAATGCCAATGAGTACGATCCCAATGCCCATGAAAATGATCAGTTTCCCGAAGCCAGTGAAATCCAGCATATCTCACCTCACGAGTTCCTCAGCAATCTGTACAGCATTGAGGGCAGCGCCTTTTCGCAAATTGTCAGCTACTACCCACATATTTAGTCCCTTGGGAATTGAATCATCCTCACGAATACGTCCAACGAATACGGCATCAGTTCCAGCCGAATTTATTTGGAGGGGATACACTCCACGGGAAGGATCATCAAATAACTGTACGCCAGGAGCCGTAGCCAAAATCGCCCGAGCTTCCTCTGCCGACAACTTTTTTTTGGTTTCAATATTAATGGATTCCGCGTGACTCACGAATACCGGCACTCGTACTGTAGTCGCAGACACGCCAATGGATTGGTCGCCCATGATCTTTCGTGTTTCATTCACCATTTTCATTTCTTCTTTTGTGTACCCAGTAGGAAGAAAATCATCAATATGTGGCAAGCAATTGAATGCAATCTGATTCGGGTAGACTTTGGGTTTAATATCACCAAAACTCAACAGCTGACGACACTGCTCAGCTAACTCATCTATGGCATTTTTCCCCGTTCCAGAAACCGATTGATATGTCGAGACTACAATTCTGGTAATTTTGGCTTCATCATGCAACGGTTTGAGAGCTACCACCATTTGAATGGTGGAACAATTGGGATTGGCAATAATACCCTGATGTTTTTCAATATCATGTGGGTTCACTTCCGGAACTACCAAGGGTACCTGCGGATCCATGCGCCAGGCTGAGCTATTGTCGATAACCACTGCCCCAGCTTTTACTGCAACCGGAACGTATTCCTTACTCACAGCCCCGCCGGCGGAGAACAGAGCAATGTCAACGCCCTGGAACGAATCCTTGGTTAGCAATTTAACTTTAAGTTTGTCCCCGTCAAAAGATACATCGCCACCAGCTGACCTTGAAGAGGCTAATGGCAACACTTGCTGGACCGGAAACTTCCGCTCCGCTAATACTGAGAGCATTTCTGTTCCAACAGCACCGGTAGCCCCGACCACTGCAACCGTGTATGCAGACTTTTTATTCATACTTCCTTAACATCCTCTCATTCTACGACAACTCGAATTCTATGGCTGAACGTATCTGCGATATACACATGCCCTTGTCCATCAACGGCTACTCCAAACGGATAATTCAAGCCACTATTTGATGGATCTCCGCCGTCTCCAGAAAATTCTGCCTTACCAATTCCAGCCAACAAAGCCATTTCCTTTTTCTGTGTATTCCAAACACGAATTAAATGATTATCAGTGTCTGTAATAAATAGGCGCCCATTAGTATCAATGGCGATTGCATAGGGTCTGGACAGACTTTCCGATGCTTCATTTTCAGTCGCCACAAATTGGTAGACACCGGTCCCGCCAAGTACCGTTTCAATTAATCCGCTCTTTCGGTCTATCTTACGAATCCGGCTACTAAATGTATCGGCAATATAAAGATTCCCTTCAGAATCGAGAGCCAAACCACTGGGACCAGCAAGTGCAGCATCGGAACCAAGAGCACCATCGCCATTGTATCCTGATTCACCAGTTCCAGCGATCGTAGTAATCACTCCAGAAGAAAGATCAATTTTTCGAATTCGATTATTGCTTTGGTCTGCAATGAGTAAGTTGCTATTGACATCAATGGCCAAGGCTACTGGTTCATTGAGTGCGGCTTTTTCAGCTTGTCCATTATCGCCATAAAATTTGGCTTGCCCAGTTCCAGCTATCGTAGAAATGACCCCAGTTTGAGGATCGATCTTGCGTATCCGATGATTCCAAGTATCAGCAATAAAAACGGTCCCGTCATCGGCTACAGCTACCGACGAAGGAAAATTGAGCACCGCTTGAGTAGCCAGTTTGCCATCCCCTCCGAACCGTTCATCCATGGATTTGGTTCCACCGATATAACGAACCATTCCACTTAAATCTGATTTTTGAACATAGGCATCGCTAGGTTTTGAGACCGGATCTGCCAATGGATCTTCATCTTCCTCACAAGCTACCATAAGAGACTCAGCTGGTCTTGAAGCTGGATCGACATTGACGATAGTGCCTGCTATCGTCGTCATAATTCCTATTTGGGCATCGACCTTTCGAACCAGATGATTTTCCGAATCTACGATATAGAGATTGCCGGCAGCATCGATCGCAATATTCTTGGGTTCGTTTAATAATGCCGCAGTGGCTGGGGCCCCATCCCCAGCACAACCAGGTTCCCCTGAGCCTGCAATAGTCCCAATGGTTCCAGCTTGTATAGATTGCAGTATCATAATCCTAACTCAAATTTTGGAGAATGAGATCACCCATTTCTTTGGTACCCACGAGTTTTGTGTCTGGGCCTTCAATATCCTTGGTACGATATCCCTGAGACAAAACTTTCTGAATGGCCCCCTCGATCATGTCTGCTTCTTTTCCCAGATCAAACGAATAACGAAGCATCATGGCTCCTGAAGCAATCATCCCAATGGGATTGGCCATATCTTTTCCCGCGATATCAGGAGCACTGCCATGGATCGGCTCGTACATACCAACTAACGACCCAACGCTAGCTGACGGCAGCATACCAATTGAACCAGTCAACATGGCAGCCTCATCACTAAGAATATCCCCAAACAAATTAGTTGTAACGATCACATCAAATTGTTTGGGATTTCTAATGAGTTGCATCGCACAGTTGTCCACATACATATGACGAAGCTCAACATCCTGATAGTCCTTGTGGACCTCAATGACTACCTTTCTCCACAACTCCGAAGATTCAAGTACATTGGCCTTATCAATTGAATGGACGAGTTTTCGCCGTTTGCGAGCTGTGTCAAACGCCACCTTGGCTATACGGGTAATTTCTTCTGTTGTATATGCTTCGGTGTTAAATCCACGATGGCCCGTTGCTGTTTCTTCAACCCCTTTTGGTTTCGCAAAATAGATTCCGCCAGTAAGTTCACGAACTACCAATACATCGATCCCATCAATGACTTCCCGCTTAAGAGTCGAAGCATCAACTAACTCGGAATACAATTTGGCTGGTCGCAAGTTCGCAAACAACCCAAGTTTTTCCCGAAGGCCCAGCAAGGCTCGTTCCGGACGCCGTTCATACTCCAGTCCCTCCCACTTGGGTCCGCCCACAGCACCAAGTAGCACCGCATCGCTGGACTTGGCTAAGTTCAGGGTCTCATCAGGTAAAGGCCAACCCGTTTCATCAATCGCTTGCCCACCAACCGCAGCAGGAATAAACTCGAATGCATGTCCCCCTAGTTTTCCTACGGCCTCCAGCACATTACTGACAGCTGGTACAATTTCCGGACCAATTCCATCTCCAGCCAATACGGCAATACACTTATTTATTTTCAATTTAGACCTTTCATTTTCCCCTACGCGATACCTTCCCTCGCCTTTGTGAGGGAAAAATTAAGGCGGGATAGGCCACCACAAGAAAACTAGACACCTTTAATTATTGTAACAAAAACCAGTGGTTAAACGTTCTACCTTCCCTCACCCCTCTTTTTACAAAGGATGGAATTGAAGGGGAACACTCTCTAACCCAGTCCTATTCAACTGCAATCGCTAATAATTTAACAAAGCCCAATTTTGTCTCCAGAATCAGCTCTGCGCTCTAATTGGGAAGACAGTTTATTCAACGCATTTAAGTAGGCGTGGGCTGAGGCCACGATAATATCAGTATCCGCTCCGTTCCCTGTCACAACTTCTCCATCCTGTTCCATACGCACGGATACTTCACCTTGTGCGTCCGTACCACCAGTAATGGCCTTTACAATATACGCCAGCAATTTGCTCTTGGTTTGAGTAATATGGGCAATGGTTCGAAAGACCGCATCAACCGGCCCATCGCCGGTTCCGGTTTCTTTTAATATCTCGCCATCAACATCCAACTCAACCGTCGCAGTGGGCATTTGATTCATACCACTTTGAACACTGAGGGATTTTAATGAATATCGCTCAGGAACCTTGGTAGCGGTTTCTGAAACAATAGCTTCCAAATCCTCTTCGAACAATTCTTTCTTTTGATCCGCTAGTCTTTTGAACCGATCAAAGGCAGCATTTACTTCTTCATCCGTTAAAGAATACCCTAGTTTCTTGAGTTCCGCTCGGAAAGCATGACGACCTGACAACTTTCCCATCACCAGGCGACTTTGTGTCAATCCGATGGAGTCTGGCTGCATAATTTCATAGGTGCTCTTATTTTTTAGCAATCCGTCTTGGTGAATGCCTGAAGTATGAGCAAACGCATTCGCCCCAACAATAGCTTTGTTGGGCTGAACCACCATACCTGTAATCTTGCTGACAAGCCGACTGGTTTTGGAAATCTCCTCGGTTCGAATTTGTGTGCTGGCATCATAAAAATCTTTTCGAGTCCGGAGACCCATCACGATTTCTTCCAACGAGGCATTACCAGCTCGCTCCCCGATCCCATTGACGGTACATTCCACTTGTCGACCACCTGCATGAATCGCAGCCATGGAATTCGCAACCGCCAACCCCAAATCGTTGTGACAGTGAACTGAAATATAAGCACGATCACATTCTCGAACACGTGTGCGCAGGGCACGAATAATTTCACCAAATTCCTGTGGGGTGGTGTACCCAACGGTATCGGGTATATTCACGGTACCTGCGCCCGCTTCAATCACAGCCTCCACCACTTCACAAAGGTAGGAGATATCCGATCGCGTAGCATCCATGGGAGAAAACTCAACGTCTTCTACATAGCTTCTGGCATGTTTGACCATCTCCACCGCACGCTTTAGTGCCTCTTCTCGTGTCATGCGAAACTGGTGTTTCAGATGAATGTCTGACGTGGATAAGAATGTGTGAATACGCGGCTTTTGTGCTCCCTTTAAAGCCTTCCAGGCCACATCAATGTCTCCGGGTTTAGCCCGCGCTAAACTACAAACTGTAGGGCCTTCAACTTCATGTCCAATCCGTTGCACAGCCTCAAAATCTCCAGGTGAACTGAAAGCAAACCCGGCTTCAATGATATCGACGTTTAAACGAGCCAGCTGCTTAGCAACTAATACTTTTTCTTCAACATTCATACTGGCCCCTGGAGACTGCTCGCCATCTCTCAAAGTCGTGTCAAATATTCTGATATGTTGTGTCATCAGAAAGTCCTCCAAAACAAAAAAGCCTTCACCCCGAAGAGGTGAAGGCTACCCACCAGTTTCGGGGTCATTAGAAAATCGCTGTTGTTTCAAGCAACCCTAATAGCACACGTTCGTCAGCACCTAGGAGCAGTGTACCCCATCTTGTTCCTTGCCATTTACCCATAGGGTTAATCCTCTGAATCCGAGAAAGTCGGTGGCATGCTAGTTATCGATTCTCGTCGTCCTGGAGCTTTCATCAGACTCCAGCCCTTTTCTAACAATCCGGATCCGGCATATCCAAGACAGATCATAAACAGCATAAGTTGAGGATAGGCCATGACGGATACCAGAATCAACACTGCCCAAACTAAATACATGAAATGATGATGCCCCTGAAACTTCAATTGCTTTGCACTTCGATACCTGACCGTGCTGACCATAAGAAACGACATCAGCAAACAGAACGCAATCACTACGTAGGGTAGAACCGCTTCCGATAGTTGAGCAATGTGTTTATCGAAAATATAGAAAGTCGAAATAAAACCTGCAGCTGCGGGAATAGGCAAACCAATAAAAAATCGGTTGTCCCCACTATTCCCCATGACGTTAAACCGGGCTAACCGCAAGGCGCCACAGGCCACATAAGCAAACATCACGGCTGCACCCAACATACCAGGAGACTTCAAAGCCCAAGCGTAAATTAAAAAACCCGGCGCAAGACCAAATGAAATGAGATCAGATAACGAATCGTATTCAACTCCAAACTCGCTCGTGCTATCAGTTAACCGCGCTGATGTTCCATCTAACACATCAAAAATCATAGCAATCAAAATCGCAACCGCTGCTGCCTCAAATTTGCTATGGAATACAAACACAACTGCGGCTAATCCGCTAAACAGATTACCCGTAGTCAGTATATTAGGGATCAGATGCACCCCACGACGACGTTTGCCATCTTTATTTTTAAAAATTCGGCTCTTCATGCGATTTTTGAAAATTCGCCCTTTCACGCAAACTCCGCAATTATGGATTCTCCTCCTTTAACTCGATCTCCCATTTTCACACGCACTCGACTATCGACTGGGAAAAATGTATCCATTCGCGAACCAAATCGAATTAGACCAAATCGTTCCCCAGCAACCGCAAGTTCACCAGGCTGAACCCAACAGACAATACGTCGAGCTAGGAGCCCGGCAACTTGCACACAAAGGACTTTTTTCTTTGACGACGTTTCAATCATAAGGGCATTTTGTTCATTGTGCACGGTTGCATCAGATTCACTCGCATTAATGAACTGGCCTGGTTGATAAGTCATATCCACCACGGTTCCCGCACAGGGTATTCGATTTATATGTACATCGAAAAGATTCAAAAATATACTGACCCGTATGCTTTGATCTTTAATAAACCTCGGTTCGTATTCCTCTTTGATTGCTACAACCTGCCCGTCACCAGAGGCCAAAATCAAATCATCCCCTCGAGGTATGTTCCTCGGTGGATTTCGAAAAAACCACCCTGTAAAGCAAGCAACCGCCCCCAAGGCCAATGAGACCTTCTTGCACCCCAACAATCTGGCCAACATCGCAGGAGCTACCGCTCCCATAACAAATGGCACACCTTCCCTGGCTATGGGGATTCCTTTGGCCTGATCAGCCATGCTGGTCCATTTCTATAATTCAACCCGTATTTTATTACTGTCTAATTCTTTTTCTGATCAACCAATTTATCTTTTTGTAACCACGGCATCATACCACGCAGCTTTTTCCCAACTTCTTCGATGGGATGCTCTTCCCCACGTTTGAGCAGCGCATTATAAACCGGACGATTAGCTTGATTTTCCAATACCCATTCCCGTGCAAACCGTCCACTTTGAATTTCCCCGAGAATTTTCTTCATAGTACGTTTCGTTTCACTGGTAATTACTCGCGGACCTCTGGTGATATCACCATATTTAGCCGTAGTGCTAATCGAGTACCGCATGTTGGCAATGCCACCTTGATAGATTAAGTCCACGATCAGCTTCACCTCATGCAAGCATTCAAAATAAGCCATTTCTGGTGAATAGCCGGCTTCAATCAAGGTCTCATACCCCGCTTGAATCAATGATGTCAGCCCGCCGCATAGCACGACTTGTTCGCCAAAAAGATCGGTTTCTGTTTCTTCACGGAAGTTCGTTTCGATCACACCGGCACGTCCACCACCAATAGCTGAAGCGTAAGCCAATCCAACATGAGTGGTATCCCCACTAGGATCTTGATGCACGGCTAATAAACACGGCACCCCACTGCCCTTGGCGTATTCCGATCGCACCAAGTGTCCGGGACCCTTAGGCGCCACCATAAACACATTGACTGACGGCGGCGGCTGAATTTGTCCAAAGTGAATATTAAACCCATGCCCAAAGGCAAGATATTTTCCATCTTTCAAATTAGGACCAATGTCCTTGCTGTAAATGGCTGGCTGTGCTTCATCTGGGGCCAAGATCATAACCACGTCGGATTGCTTCACCGCATCAGCCACAGGCATAACTTTGAGTCCTGTCGCTTCAGCCTTATTCCATGACGAACCCTCACGAAGCCCAACAACAACATTGCCACCACTTTCCTTAAGGTTCAGGGCATGCGCGTGGCCTTGACTGCCAAAACCAATGATAGCGACTTTCTTCTTGAAGATTTTTTGTAAATCCGCATCTTTGTCATAAGAAATTTTCATAACCGACTCCTTAGGGGATTAAGACGGCCAACACGCACTAAACGGCACTGCAAATCTAGTGAGATTCGTTAATCGACTTTGGCTAGAGAACGAGGCTGACTCGACACCGCGCGAATGGGTTCTCGTGCAATCGCAATCCGACCGGTCCTAATAATTTCTTTGATGCCGAGAGACTGGAGCAACTGAATAATGGCTTGAATTTTTTGAACATCACCCGTTACTTCAATCGTATAAGACGTTGGAGAGGAATCAATCACATTCGCGCGAAAAATATCCGCAATACGCAACGCTTCGGCTCGATCTTCAGGTCGAGTGTGCACTTTAATCAAAGCGGTTTCACGACTAACCGCATCACTTTCGTTCAGATCTACAACCTTGATGACATCAATAATCTTATTCAGTTGCTTGAGAATCTGTTCAACGATACGATCATCACCACTTGTGACAATGGTCATCATTGATACAGTTGGATCAAGAGTCGGCGCAACAGACAAACTTTCGATGTTAAACCCCCTGCCACTGAACAACCCGGCTACCCGAGACAGGGACCCGGATTTATTTTCTAATGTCACAGAAATAATACGCGCCACAACTCTAATACCTTTTTGCCTTGTCAAAATTGTCGAAAAAGGTTGCGCAGCAAGACGACAGGTCCTTTCGGCTCGAGGAGCGTGCAGACAGTACGTGCGCACGATAAAGATCCCAGAACGCCATTGTTGACCTTTTTCAAGAACTTTTCCTAGGCAGTTAAGATGGTGTCTTTACTTTCTGCTGTTCCCTTCCCTTCGGTGGACTCGCGTTTCTGCAATTCCGGAGGATCTTCCAGAATCATTTCATGGTTGCATCCACCCGCAGGAATCATGGGATAACAGTTTTCAAACTGGTAAACTGGGACATCAATAAAAACCGGCTTATCTATCGCGATCGCTTCTCGAATCCCGTCATCGACCTCTTTAGGGGTCTGAATCCTCAAACCAGCTGCACCATACGCTTCAGCGAGTTTCACAAAATCAGGCGTTTCGTCTAGATAGCTGGACGCATACCGACCTTCGTAGAACAAATCTTGCCATTGCCGCACCATACCATGGAAACGGTTATTGATGATAAACACTTTGACCGGCAACTTGGAAACTACGGCCGTAGCCAATTCTTGAGTATTCATTTGAACACTACCATCACCGGCAATACACAAAACCAATCGATCACGATAGGCTGCCTGTGCCCCAAGTGCCGCAGGGAAGCCGAACCCCATGGTTCCTAAGCCACCAGAGGTCAACCATGTATTCGGGTTGGCCAAATGAAAATATTGTGCAGCCCACATTTGATGTTGTCCCACATCCGTGGACACTACTGGGTCACGATCCTTGGTCAATTGATATACACGGTCAATCAAATATTGCGGCTTGATTAATTGCTTGGGATCTTGTTCGTACTTAAGCGGATGTTTAGTTCTCCATTCATTCAACTGATCCCACCAAGGTTTGCGTAATTCTTTCTGATTACCATTGACCGTAGCCCGCAACATGCTGTTTAGTTCTTGGAGCACGCATTTACAATCGCCGACAATGGGAATATCCACATGGATATTTTTCCGGATAGATGTTGGATCAATATCGATATGAATAATCTTAGCGCTTGGACAAAATTCGGAAACCTTGCCGGTCACACGATCATCAAAACGCGCGCCAACAGCAATAACCAGATCTGAATAATGCATGGCCATATTTGCAACATAGCTGCCATGCATCCCAAGCATGCCCAAAGACAGCGGATGGTTGCCAGGAAATGAGCCTAACGCCATCAGGGTGGAATCCACAGGAATCTGCGTCATTTCCGCCAATTCCTGAACTTCCTGGGACGCGCCTGATAACAACACACCTCCACCAATGTAAAGGATAGGCCGGCGCGATTTCACAATGGCATCAGCGGCTTGTTTGATTTTCCACTTACTGCCTTCGTAAGTCGGATTGTAGCCACGAATGGAGACAGAATCCGGATATTTGAAATTGGCCTTATCCATAGAAATATCTTTTGGTATGTCTACCAGCACCGGACCTGGCCTTCCCGTAGTCGCGATGTAAAATGCCTCCTTAATGGTCTGCGCTAAATCATTCACATCTTTGACAAGGAAATTATATTTCGTACATGGCCGGCTCAGCCCGATATTATCGGCTTCTTGAAACGCATCATTCCCAATCAGCGCGGTTGGAACCTGCCCTGAAAAACAAACCATGGGAACAGAGTCCATGTGAGCATCCGCCAAGGCTGTAATGACGTTGGTCATCCCAGGGCCCGAGGTTATCAACGCTACACCAGGTTTGCCTGTAGCTTTCGCATACCCTTCGGCCATATGTCCGGCAGCTTGCTCATGCCGCGTCAAAATTACTTCAATATCACATTGTTGATGCAGGACGTCGAAAATTTTTAGGACTACACCTCCGGGAAGGGCAAAAATCGTTTTCACTCCTTCTCGTTTCAAGGCTTCCACAAAAATTTCGGCTCCTGTAAGCTGTGCCATGACGTTCCTCACCTATTGTGAACCACAAGTGGCTCGGTTAAGTTAAAAATACATGTTATCGGACTTCGGACGATTTATGATCAAGAAACTCAATTGTTTTAAGGGGTTGTACCATCAAACCAACTATGATAAACCTGCGTTATCCACAAGTCAACAAAGACCCCTTCCACATTGGATGCTTGAGGCCAAGCCCTTAAGCATTTTTTAAGTAACCATTT
>CAZDCF010000007.1:0-73320 GCA_964503895.1 uncultured Nitrospiraceae bacterium
TCATGACCCCAACACGGGTTGTGCAGGAAGCAAAAAAAATCACTGGGGAAGGCAAAGTGAAATTAACCGTTCTCGAACGCAAGGACCAAGAAAAGTTGGGCATGGGTGGGTTGCTTGGCGTATCCCGTGGGAGCCAAGAGGCCGCGAAATTTCTGATACTCAAATATTCTGGTGGTAAGAAAAAAGACTCGCCTATTGTGTTGGTTGGCAAAACTGTGACATTCGACTCTGGTGGCATTTCCCTTAAACCATCAGAAAATATGGAACAGATGAAAGCCGACATGACCGGTGGCGCCGAGGTATTAGGCGCGGTACGAGCCGCCGCCCGTTTACGTCTTCCTATTAATTTGATTGGCATTCTTCCTGCCACGGAAAATATGCCAGGCGGACAAGCAACCAAGCCTGGTGATATTCTTCGCATGCTCAATGGCAAAACCGTGGAAGTGCAAAATACTGACGCCGAAGGCCGCCTCATATTGGCAGATGGTCTAGCCTATGCCACAAGACTGAAACCCAAATGTGTCGTGGACATTGCCACTTTAACCGGTGCTTGTATTGTGGCACTTGGTCAATTTGCCATTGGCATGTTAGGCAACAACGATGAACTCAAAGCTGAATTGAAAAAAGCTGGAGAGGAAGCTGGGGAACGCGTATGGGAAATGCCACTTTGGGATGAATATTTTGAACAACTCAAAAGCGACGTGGCAGACATGCGCAATATTGGGGGACGTGGAGGAGGCATGATTACCGCCGGCATGTTTTTAAGCAAGTTTGTTGGGGATTACCCTTGGGTGCATCTCGACATCGCGAGCACCGACTGGAGCACATCGGAACGTCCATATGTTAGTAAAGGCCCAACGGCCATTGGTACAAGACTTTTGGTGCAATTCTTGATTAATCACGCAGGACGTTCCTGAAATGGAAACGAGGGTTAATATTCTTTCGTCATCCCCGACATTCGCTATTAGGTATTCAGTCACAAAGAAAGGACCACAAACTCGGACTCCCTACAAAAAATTTCGGGAATAACAGGATTGGAAATTTGTGACCCTAAAACACTATGGGATTTAGATTGAAGGACTACTTCTCATGAGCATTCGAGAAAAAGTCGGCCAACTCTTGATGATAGGATTCCAAGGCACGAAACTATCTTCGGAGTTTATTGACCAGCTTCAAGAGTATCGCCCAGGTGGAGTTATTCTCTTTTCCCACAATTTAGTGGACGCGGAACAAATTGCGCAACTAACTAATTCCCTTCAAGAACACGCACCGGACTCACCATTATTGATTGCCATTGATCAAGAAGGGGGACAAGTCTCTCGATTACCACAAGACTTCACGATTTTTCCTTCAGCCTCCACAGTAGCCGCATGTCAATCCCTGGACATAGCCTATGGTGTTGCCGAGATTACAGCCAAGGAACTTCGGGCCGTCGGCATTAACATGAACATGGCCCCTGTGTTGGATGTAAACAGCAATCCGACCAACCCTATAATTGGCAACCGCGCCTATAGTAACCATCCCAGCCAAGTGTGCACTTTTGGTCAAGCTATTATTCAAGGACTGGAAAATAACGGCGTTATTCCCTGCGGCAAACATTTTCCTGGACATGGGGATACCACTACTGACTCACACAAAACCTTACCCATGGTCAACGCCGACCTGGGACGACTCAACGAAATAGAATTGGAACCCTTTCGCCATGCGATTCAGCAAGGGCTTCCCACAATAATGACCGCGCATGTTCACTACCCCGCCCTCGACACCGAGGCCCCAGCCACCCTCTCCCGACCAATCCTCACTGATCTCTTGCGGAAAGAATTAGGATTCGTGGGCGTAACCCTTACCGATGATATGGAAATGCGAGCGATTCTAGACCATAGCACCATTGGAGAAGCCTCGGTTCGATCGCTGCAAGCTGGAGCCGACATGATACTTGTTTGCCACCAACGGGAAAGCCAAAACAAAGTTGTACATGCCGTAGAAGAAGCACTTGATCGCGATGAACTTGGCCTAGATATTCTTCAGGCCAGCGTGAACCGGATATCTTTTCTCAAACAAAAATATCTTCCTTCCTTTAAATCGGTCGATCCTTCAAAAGTCACTCAAACTGTTGGAATTCCTGAGCACCAAGCCTTTTTGGGAAAAATCCAACGAGTGGCCGCACGAATCTAATTTCCTCTATTTAGACGATGAAGCTTTCTGTATGTTGCCTTCCGAAGACTGGACTTTCTCCCCCCTAATTTGTTTAGCTAGCACGAGCGCATTACAGGCTTGTTTAGCATCAAACGTCATCATCTATTTTCGGAGAGTTTCATGGGTTTGAAAAAAGGCGATATCATTGATGAACATAAACATCACCCAGACAGTTGCGGGTTGATAATTAAGGTGATGGCCGGGGGGGAAGGTTTCGAGAAAGTGGTATGCTGTGACCATGAATTAACGGAAAAAGATATCACCCCCACCTTCAAACGTGGGCGAGGCCGCAAGCGCGGCACATTGCCTCCTGCTGTACTCTTAGATGAAAAAAAACTCCACCCTGACTCCTGCGGGCTTCGTGTTATGATCATTGATGGCGGCGCCGGATTCAAAGAGATTATCTGCTGCGAGCATTCTCTCAAACTCAATGCGATGAAAGAATTTAAGTATGGTGAAGATAGCCGAGGCGGAGAAGCCCAAGCCGAAACAGGAATTTCGGGGAATGCCTAACAGGTGAAACCAATTACTCGATTAGGTAACTAGAAGTAATAAACAGAGAAAAACGTTCAGAATAAAAAGCATGGTGAAGTGGAAAGGTTTAGGACAAAACGCGAAACAACCTGAAGTTCCTATCTTCACACGGTACGTTTAATCCCCCTGCGCCCCTTCCTCTCCTATCCCATCACGTATTTCGTATCCTGCACCACAATTTCAATCTTGCGTCCTGGAAACTAGGTATGGCACTATGACGGCTCGGGGCTACCATGAGCACACTTCCTGAATTTGTCGGCACCATTCATATTTTTCTCGGACCTCATCGAGGCAACCCGATTGCACTCTATCTCCGACAAGAAGGAGAATCTTGCCAAATCTCGCCTATCATCTATCCTTGGAATAAACTTGTCGGGATAGGTGAAACCGCTAATAAAGCCGCAGCAGATTTTGACCTCAAATGGAAGGAAGGCAACTTAGCCCCAGAGACGTATTCTGGACCACATTGGGAGGGAGGCATTAAACCTGAAAAACCGAAACCCGCGCCCAAGCCAGTCGAAGCAAAACCTACCGTGGCCGAAGCAGCCTCTCCGGCTCAAGTATCGGTTCCCCCTGAAACAGCCTCAACAACGAACCCGTCATCTTCCGATCAATCAACGGACAAACCAACTATCTGACAGAATCTTCAGATAATTTTTGCTGATCAGGGCAAGGGGTCGAGGTTTTTCTAGATTTATTTGTGTTTAGAAAATGCCCTGGCAGCTCTAATAAGCGCCTGGAAAAGCTTTTTTTGTATGGGATGGCGTTCGTACAGAAATTCTGGGTGCCACTGAACCCCAAGAAGAAAATGTCTGTCAGGAGCCTCAATAGCCTCGATGATACCATCAAGAGACACTGCCGAGGTTCTTAAACACGGGGGCACATCTTTTATGGATTGATGATGCGAACTGTTCACCCAGATCGTGGCTTTCCCCGCAATTCGCCGAAGGAGTGAACGAGCCTCAATTTGGATGCGGTGCGCCATTTTTGTTGCGGAGTAGGTGGGCTGATGGGAGATAGAGGTCTTGATTTGAGAATCGATATCTTGGAAAAGCGTTCCACCCAACGCCACAGCAATTGATTGCATGCCACCGCAAATGCCTAACATCGGAACATCCGCTTTGTACGCAACCCTAGAAACTCCTAATTCCAAAGTCGCCCGTTCCCTACTCATACACTTAAACTGATAGTGTTGTTTCTGCCCATAGGTTTCCGGGGCTAGGTCTGACCCACTGCCAGTAATCAGCAATCCATCAACTTGAGAAACTATGCTTCGCCATGCCCCAACATCGGGCATGAGTGGTAAAATAAACGGGATACCGCCGGCATCCTCGATAGCTTTGGTATATAGAGCTCGTAAAAAGTAGGTAGGTTCTTTCCCGCCCATATCCTGACGATCGCCAGGATTAAAATCTGGAGTCACGCCGATAATCGGTTTCATAGGGGGATACTAACCAATGGCAACCGATTAGTCGGCATAGGGGTCTTCGTAGGCGTCTTCTTGATAGGGGCTCACGCCGAAAAACCGAAGTGGTTTCTTTCCTAAAATATGGTCAGGGGTAATTACATAATCGCCATAAAAACTGGGTTCCCAAACAGTCTTAGCCGTCTCAGTATTACCTCCCGTCAGCACCCAGGTAGCCCCACCCACAATGCCTCCTAGCCCTGCATAAACAATTTTGGCCGGACCATAGGGAAGGGTTAATAAGGCACTGACCACGCCAAGCCCAGCTTGTTCCACTGGATCTAACTCTCCTTTTGCCCAAACCATCGAAGGGCCTCCCGCGATGAGCAGCAAACAGACAACTAGAGCTAGCGGCCTCTTGGCCTTTTTTAATCGTAACTCTAGTGATAAATATCTCATGATGAACTGCCGGCATTTCATTGTTGCTCCCTCCTTAAAAACAGCGCTGCGGTGTGAATACAAAACGAATTTTTCTGTGAATCCAAAAACGGGGAGAAGGGAAAACCCTTCGCACCTATTTAACTGATCCTCAGAGAACTTGCAAATAAACTTAAGAGACAAGAGGATCGATATCCAATTCTTGGAGAACTTCGCCCTTTAACACAGATTCTTCTTTTTCTAAGACTTCATCGAGTTCTTTCACTAGGAAATCTTTGGATACCCGACTATTTTCTTGAGTAATCCCAACATTGATAGCCAACTGAAGCTTAAAGAGACAAATCTGTTGCGCGAAAATGTCCTGCCCACGTTCAAAGCAAGCTTGTTGTTCCGTTTCGGAGAGATGTTCCAGAAATTTTCTTAACCACTGATCAAAATTAAATGCCTTTCGAATCTGTAACAACTGAGTCTTGGTAATTTCCACGGCAATTTGGACACCACCCTTCCAGCTTCTTTTCTTAACATTAAACACACAGTAAAGCACCTCTGAGTCAGACTCATCCCGTTCTGGACCATAAAACAACGTCATTCGGTATTGAGGAATTTTCGGTGAGACGAATTTCGACATGACTGGATTGTATCATGGGGATATACAAAAAAACTTACCTCTCAGTCTTACAAAAGGGAATTCTCCTAGTAAGTTGAAAAAATGGTGCTAGCTTGTTGTTTCGAACCAGCGACCATAAAGAAGCTGCTGGTTAGCGCTTTTCAGGTTGACACCAGAAGTTCATGGTCTTTACCATAGATAGACAGGCCCATTACTACGAGGACTCAACGCAATTTAGTCTGAGGTAAACTACTATGTTTGGGACAATGGGGTTTTCTGAGCTGATCATTATTTTGGTAATTGTTTTGATTATATTTGGTGCGGGACGGCTTCCCCAAATTGGCGAAGGTGTCGGGAAGGCCCTCAAGGGCTTTAAAAAAGAAGTCAATGAAATCCCCCCACCCGTGGAAGAAACCCAAGCACCACCTACGGAAATGCCGGCTCAGACACAACCTGGCGCTGAAGCAAGTCCCGACACACCACAGAGTGTTACTCCTCCGCCAGTAGCTCCAACAACAACGCAGCAACCCTATAAGCCGGGCCCCGAACGCACACCGGGCACGTTAGCTGCCGCAGTTTATAGCGGAGTCGGCCCAGAACCCGTCCAACCAGCTTCGCCCGAACTAGCTGTTTCTCCTACATCCACCTATGTGGAACAACATGCTCCAGCCACCATGGAAGAACGTGCCGCAGGTACAATTCCTCGACAGACAGCGCAATACCCCCCAATTCCAGCAACTGCTACTACCCCAACCCTAACGGGCAAGCGACCCTCGGCCGTTGTGAACAAAGAGGCCGTTGCGCGGGTTCAAGCAAAGCAGGCTGCCATTAAAGCCAAAACCGCTCAAGCCAAGGCACCTACAGGTTCGCCTGAAGATCTCCAGAGTCTCGGAGAAGGACTAGGAAGCGCATTGCGAACATTCCGAGAAGCCACTGCGGATGTACGAAATTCCATTGATCCAGAAATGCGAACGATTCAAGCTGAGCTTGATGCCGCACAAAAGGAAGTCGAACAAACTATTGAAGCCGCGAAAGAACCCCCCTTACCTAAGGAACCCCCACCATCGACTTGATTTTGGTTGAGCGCCCTACAAATACGAAGAAGGAAGTTCCCTCTAATTTCTAGCTGTTCATCGCCAACCTCTCGTAAAAACAATTCTTCTTCATCAAATCCAGGAATAGAAGACCAGCCCCAACGACAATGCAAGACCACTTCGGACAAAATTATTTCAATGTCTTAGGCTTGTTTTTGATTTTATTTACAGCCACCACCCTTGGATGCCAGCCAGAAGTCACACAAAATGACCCCCTTACCTTAACAGCCACCTTAGTGGAACAGCTGCAGGATCCCTCGCCTGATATTCGGAGAACCGCGGCTCTCTCTATTGGAAAAATTGGGCATTCCGCTGGCACACTGGGGTTGGTCCAAGCCTTATCCGACCCTGATCATCTCGTAAGACAATATAGCGCTTGGGCTTTAGGAGAAATTGGAGAAGAGATTAATACGGATGCGGCATTGGCGTTGATTCCCATATTAGAAGATGAACACCCTGACGTGAAGAAAAGCGCAGCTAAGGCTTTGGGCAATGTTGGCATACGTAAACCAATGATTCCCTTACTCATCGAGGGATTGCGGTTGGGTAAAGCACAAAGCCGTCGGGCGGTAGCGGATGTCCTAATCCATCTTGAAAGCCAACCAGTATATCCCGCCCTCATTAAGGCTTTGGACGATCCTGATCCGGAAGTGCGACAAAGTGCCGTGGCCGCCCTGGGGGAATTAGGAGATAGAAAAGCCCTTCTCAAACTCCGAAAAATCTTGTTGCATGATCGAAATGTAGGGGTTAGGGCCGAAGCCGCTTATCGCCTGGGAAAGCTTGGTGACGCCGAAGATATTCCTTTTCTAGAGAAAGCTGCCAAGCAAGACCCAACCCCCACTGTTCATTTGTGGACAACTTGGGCTCTTAACAATATTACGCCCATAGCACATCCAGAAGAATCGGATAATAAGACTGACTGAGAATAGCCCTCTGAGTAAGTAGCAGAGAAATTATTAAGTTCTTATTTTTTGATTTTATTAGAATTCGAGTATAGCTTGTGCTGATTTACCTATTTTCAACAAAAGTGTTTATCCCTCATGAGCGTACAGCTAAAAGCTACAGAAGCGTGATGGAAAAAAACGTAAAAGAGTGGTAGAAGACTGGATTACTTGGAACTTATGGTATTTATTCAGGCTTTGAATCCGCCAGCAGGCCAATGGCTTTGCGGATGGCATCTGATGTGCCCAAAAGGGCAAGAACATCCCCGATCTCGAGCACAGACTTGTTTGGAGGATTTGATTCGGTGACACCGGCTCTCATCAAGGCAACAACCGATACACCAGTTCGTTGACGAATCCCGAGTTCGCCAAGAGATTTCCCGAGAGCAGGGGAATCGTTATCAATCCTGCACGTTTCGACTTCAACATCCACCAGAGTCCCTGCACGAAGATGATGCGCCATTTCTGGAAGTTCTCCTCGACGCAATAAGGCATATCCCTCCCGACGAATCTGTTCAGCCTTTTCGATAATCATCTGCTTGGGCATCTTGTAAGTTTGGAGCACGAGCGTCGATATCTCGATCGAGGTCTCAAATTCTTCAGGAATAATTTCGTTTGCTCCGAGCTGTCGGAGTTCTTCTAATTCTTTTAAATACCTTGTGCGTACAACTATATGCAGGGTAGGGTTGAGTTCTCGCGCTAGCTGCACAATATGCCTGGCACCAAATGGATCTGACGTAGCCACCACAAGAACCTTAGCATTCTCAATTTGAACTTGTCGCAATACCACGGGATTGGTTGCATCCCCATATTGAATCGGAACTCCAGTTCCCAATTCCATTTGCACCACTTCTCCTCGGAGTTCTAATACAACATAGGGAAGCTCAAACTCTCCAAGAACTTTGGAGAGATTTCTCCCATTTAACCCATACCCAACAATGATCACATGATCTTTGAGTTTGAGTTGCGGAGCTTCTGAACGATGGGTAATCCGTCCAGGGAACCATTGATGCAACCGTTGGATGGCTTCAGCCCGACGTGCAATTCTAGGTGACCACTGAATAAAAAATGGTGTAACAATCATGGTAATAACCGACACGGCAAGAAACACGTTATAGGTATCTCGATATAATATTCCTTCCTTCAGACCTTCTTGGGCCAAAATAAAGGAAAATTCTCCAACCTGTGCCAAAGCCACCCCAGCTAACACACCCGAACGAAGAGGCACCCCTGCAGTAAGAACCGCACCGGCACCGGTAATAAATTTTCCTATAAAAACCGTAGCGCCCATGGCTAGGATGAGTAACGGGTGATCCAATAACACTCGAGGATCTAACAACATCCCAATCGATACGAAGAACAAACTGTTAAAACTATCACGAAATGGGAGAACTTCGGCTAAGGCTTGGTGGCTATATTCTGATTCCGAAATCAATAGCCCGGCAATAAAGGCCCCCAAGGCCAGCGACAATCCAGCCAAAGACGTCAACCATGCCGTTCCGAGCCCTAGAACCACCACCGTGAGAAGAAACAATTCCCGGCTTCTGGTGCGAACGATATGCGCCAAAAGCTTAGGTACAAAATAGCGGGCAGCAATAACGACTGTTATGACGAGGATTAAAGATTGAACCAGGGTCCAGAAAATCTGACTCATGCCCTCGACTCCCTCTTCACTTAAAAACGGCGTCATGAGCATCATGGGAACGACCGCCAAGTCTTGAAAAATTAAAATTCCAATGGCTGAGCGCCCATGCAAGGTTTCATTTTCCCTGCGCTCAGCTAAGGCCTTGAGAACGATGGCCGTACTACTGAGCGACAACAGCATGCCCCAGAAAATCGCAGACTTCAGGGACAACCCAAATGCTATTCCGCCTAGCATGATTAACAACAACACGCCAAAGACTTGGGCTGGTCCAGCTATCAAAAACAATGATTTTGTGGATTTCAGTTGAGTTAAAGAAAATTCTAAACCAATAGTGAAGAGGAGGAGGATCACCCCGACTTCCGCAAGCACTTGGACTTGCTCACGATCAGAAATTAGATTGAGACCATAAGGCCCGACCAGAGTCCCAGCAACAAGGAATCCGGCAATAGAGGGAAAATGGAGCTTTTGAAATAAAAAAACGACCCCAACAGAAACTGTGAAAATAATAATGATATCTCGTAAGACGCTAATATTTTCCATAAGTAGTCAGCAAAAAAACGGTTAGAGCAACACTATATCCGACTCAGAGTTTTCATAAAAGCAAAAAGACCAGAAACCAATCCAAACGCATAAACGAAGAAAAGTGTGAAGCTGGTCAGAAAAATGCGGGACAAAACTGAAGTGAATATGAAGGAAGGATGAATTACGTCATTCGAATTTAAGATTCCAGATTGGTTTCGATATCCGAAACTTGGACTTTTAATTTATACTCCTAAAGCAAGGAGAATTTATTTCGTGGAACCCAGTAAGTCCTGGAATAACCACGGAGCATCCAACTTTCTTCTTTCCTCATAATCTGTGATAGCTGATTCTCGTTGTAGGGTCAAGCCTATAGCATCTAAACCTCGGACCAAACAATTCTTCCTAAAAGGGTCGATTGAAAAATAAAACGAGAATCCACTTTGGCCAACCACCGTTTGGTTGGAAAGGTCAATCGTTACCTCTACCGTATTTTGTTTAGCTACAGCAGCGAAGAGTTGTTGGATCTCTTCCTGCTTAAGCGTCACCGGAAGAATGCCATTTTGAAAGCAGTTATTATAAAAAATATCAGCAAAACTTGGAGCCAATATAGATCGAATGCCATAATCCAGCAGAGCCCATGGCGCGTGCTCACGCGAAGAACCACACCCAAAATTATCACGGGTGAGAAGGATTGTCGCTTGATGATAACGTAGCTGATTCATGAAAAGTTCTGGATTAGGAGTACCGTCAGACTGCATCCTCCAATCAGCAAACAACCCTTCTCGTAATCCTGTCCGCTGAATGGTTTTTAAATATTGCTTGGGTATTATTTGGTCGGTATCGACATTAACCCGATCAAGTGGGGCAACAATGCCAGTCAGAGTTGTAAATGCTTCCATTATATTTCCTTAACTATTGTGAAATAAATTTTATCCACAAAAAAGTTTTAGTGAAATTCTGTTGAAGCAGAAAGCGTGAAGGAAAACGAGCCAAGCTGATTCTTGAGCGCTTCACATTCACGTTACCCCCACTTACGGATATCAACAAAGCGCCCGGCAACCGCTGCTGCCGCTGCCATAGCAGGGGAGACTAAATGCGTGCGTCCCCCTTTGCCCTGACGCCCCTCAAAATTTCGGTTACTTGTTGATGCACAACGTTCGCCTGGCTCTAAAACATCGGCATTCATGGCCAGACACATGCTGCATCCGGCATCCCGCCATTCAGCACCAGCTGAGCGAAAGATTTCATCCAGACCTTCATCTTCGGCTTGTTTTTTTACGAGCCCTGAGCCTGGAACCACCATCGCATGAACACCTTGGGCCACTTTTTTCCCTCTTAAATATGAGGCCGCAACCCGCAAATCCTCAATCCGCGAGTTGGTACACGACCCGATAAACACCCGATCAATTTTTAATTCCCCAATGGGCGTCCCAGGAGTAAGAGCCATATAGTCCAGCGCACGCTGAATCGAATCTCGCACTTCTCCTTCTGGGTAAGAACGAGGATCGGGGATTAATGCATCTACTCCACTCACCATCCCAGGGTTTGTTCCCCAAGTTACTTGCGGAGCAATGTCTTCAGCCTGCAGGCGAACCGAATGGTCGTATGAGGCCCCTTCATCCGTCTTTAAATTCGCCCAAGCCTCGGCGGCTTGTTCAAAAAGTCCATCTTTCGGAGCCAAGGGACGGCCTTTTATGTAGGCCACTGTGGTTTCATCAGGAGCGACCATACCTGCACGTGCACCACCTTCAATTGACATATTACATAAGGTCATCCGGCCCTCCATGGTAAGGGCACGAACAGCTGAGCCCGTATATTCCACGACATAACCAGTCCCCCCAGCTGTACCAATCTTGCCAATAACAGCCAAAGCCATATCCTTTGCCGAACAATAAGAAGGCAGAACCCCCTCGACTCGAATCTCCATCGTCTTAGGCCGTTTTTGCACCAAACATTGAGTCGCCAACACATGTTCAACCTCACTAGTTCCAATTCCAAACGCCAAGGCTCCAAACGCCCCATGGGTTGAGGTATGCGAATCCCCACAAACAATCGTCATCCCAGGCAAAGTTAACCCCTGTTCCGGCCCAATCACATGCACAATTCCCTGGCGTATATCATCCATGGTAAACACGGAAATATTAGAATCTCGGCAATTTTGTTCCAAGGTTTGGATTTGGATACGACTCATGGGATCGGCAATGCCCCCCTGACGGTTGGTCGTAGGAACATTGTGATCGGGCACGGCCAGTACAGCTGCAGATCGTCGAGGCGTTCGCCCGGCTAGTTTCAGTCCCTCAAAAGCCTGAGGGGAAGTCACCTCATGAACAAGATGCCGATCTATGTACAGGAGAGTGGTGCCATCAGCATCCTCATGAACAACATGGGCCTCCCAGATCTTCTCAAAAAGGGTTTTCGTGGGCATCTCAAATCCTTAATTCGTTTTTTAGGGACTATTCAAAAAGTCGACCAGCAGGCTGCAGGAAGCAATGAGGCCAAGCCATACGAGGTAATAAACTGAGGGCTCTGAACGTAAAGAGCACCGCACTTGTGGGCCCGGCGATCGAGAACGCAGTTATTGGCTTTTTGAACAGCCCCTTTTCAGGATCGGTATAATGCGCAGAACAACCCTGGCCTTGCAACCCCGTAACGTAATGATTGTCCTTTCTGGCCGCTGAAACAGACCTTAAAAAAGACTAGCCTCCCTATGATTCGATATGGGGAAAAACTCACCTCTCTCTCACTTCACAAAGATCCAGCCAGGCTAATTTGGTAGGTGACAGAGGATTTGCTATACTTTTTAACGGATTTGGTTTACATTTCTCGAACTAGGGTTTCATCATTCAACGGAAAAACCCCTTTTTCATTGAGGACTTATGATTCAAAGAAACGTCAGTTTCTTTGGAAAGGTCTTATTTTGTCATAGGGTGTAAACCTCAGGCCAACCGGATGGCGCATCTTTCTTGTGATATCGCATGATGAATTTTGAGGTAACCTGATTTTCGATAGAACTATTATCCGTTCTCTTAATATTAGCAATGCAAATTGGTATTTTGAATAAGGGAGTCCCGCATGGGGTTAATTAGTCGGTTCCTCAGTTTATTTTCCAGCGATATGGCCATTGATTTAGGAACCGCCCACACCTTGGTATACGTCCAGGGAAAAGGAATCGTGCTAAACGAACCGTCGGTCGTGGCCATTGAAAAAAACTCCAATAGAATTTTAGCAGTTGGGGGCGACGCCAAACGGATGGTCGGACGAACACCAGGAAATATTGCCGCGATCCGTCCAATGAAAGACGGCGTCATTGCAAACTTTGAAATGGCCGAGCGTATGCTCCGATATTTTATTACTAAGGTCCATAATCGCAGTGCGTTTGTTCGTCCTCGAATCATCATTGGGGTACCCTCACGCATCACACAAGTTGAACAAAGAGCCGTGAAAGAGTCCGCGGAATCAGCAGGCGCTCGAGAGGTTCACCTTATTGAAGAACCGGTAGCAGCGGCCATTGGCGCTGGTCTTCCAATTACCGAACCCTCGGGCAATATGGTCGTGGATATTGGGGGAGGCACCACAGACATTGCTGTGATCTCTCTGGGAGGAATCGTCTACAGTGAATCGGTAAAAGTGGCTGGAGATCAAATTGATTCCGCTATCATTAATTATGTGAAACGAGAATATAGCCTTCTCATTGGAGAACATATGGCTGAACGTGTGAAACTGGAAATTGGTTCCGCCCATCCTCTCCCAGAAAAAGCCCAAATGATGATCAAGGGCCGTGACCTTATTTCCGGTATCCCACGAACCATTGCGGTGGAAGATACCGAAATTCGAGAAGCCTTACAGGAATCTGTTTCGACTATTGTGACAGCAATCAAAGTAGCATTAGAAAATACTCCGCCCGAGTTGGCCGGAGACATCATTGATCGAGGAATTGTGCTGACAGGAGGTGGGTCGTTACTCAAAGGATTGGATGCCCGGTTACGCGATGAAACCGCACTGCCAATCGTCACTGTCGATGACCCGCTCACGTCTGTGGTCCAAGGTGTAGGAAAAACTCTCGAAGAAGATTCCTTGCTACGAACCGTGACCTCCATGTCAACTGTCAGTTCATAAAGGGCACGCGTATATGATTGGCCGGATTCGGCCTTTAGTCCTGTGGAGTTCCGGTACCAGGCGACTGGTTGTGGGATTGGTTTTAGTCGCCCTGGTCTTGCTATTTCTCCTTCCTCGGCAGACGCAGTTTCTCCTCCAACATTTAGGAAAACCCGTGTCGGATCTGATCGGCGTCCCCCTAACATTGATGGCCGATGCTGACCAGAGATTCCACGATTGGTGGAACCAATATGTCGCTCTCCAGGATATCAATAAACAAAACCGCGAACTGAAGAGCAAAATTCAGGAACTGGAGGGAAAATTAAATCAACTACGGGAACAAGCTTTGGCCTCTCAGCGATTGGCCGCAATACTTGACTTTCAGGAAGAAAGTGCCATGGCCACGCTGGGTGCCCGCGTGATTGGTCGAAGCGCTTCCAATTGGTATCAAGGCGTCGTGCTAAACAAAGGGGAAGAGGATGGTGTTGCCGTCGAGATGGGCGTTATCACTCCTGCTGGGGTTGTTGGACTCATTGTGAAAGTAGCGAGTTCAACGAGTATTGCCCTATTGATCACCGACCCGAACGTCGCCGTGACCGGATTGGTTCAACGTACCCGGGATGAAGGGATCATTCAGGGAACGGCTGAGGGATACATTCGCATGAAATATATTCCCCCGTTGGCCGAGGTAAAAAAAGGAGACACTGTCATCACCTCTGGGTTAACTGGAGACTTCCCTCGGGGCATCCTTATTGGTCAAGTGTTGCAGGTTGGCGAACTTGAGGGAAATCTCTTTCAAACAGCTCGGGTTTCGCCTGTCGTTGATTTCGGAAAGTTGGAAGAAGTGTTAATCATACTATCCCCACGATCCACGGAAAACCTTGAGTCGATTGTCGGTGCCCTCACTCCTAAAACTGAAACTCCTCAAACTCCATGAAAACTATACTATTCATTAGCTTAATTTTCTTACTTGTCCCATTTCAGACGACAGTATTAGGTTCGATTAGCCCATTTGGAATTCGCCCTGATCTCTGCCTTGTTGCTACCTGCCTGGTAGGATTCTTGACCGGACAAGTCCACGGGTTTTTTCTAGGATTCTTTCTTGGGTTTGCTCAAGACCTATTTTCCGCCAGTGACCCTTGGCTCAACACCATTACGAAAGCTGGAGTGGGTTTTTTCTCAGGCCTAATTGCAAAAAATTTAGCTAATACTGCTTCACATTCAGCCTTTGCGGTCATGATTCTTTTTTCCCTGTTTTCTGGGGTTGTTTTTTTGGTGTCGTCTAGAATGGGAATGGACATTTTAGAAATCTTACACGGGTTTCCCGCAATACTCCTACCTCAAGCCCTGTTCGATGGCTTGGTAGCAGTCAGCGTACATTGGGCTATCACTCATTGGGCAGCTGAAACTTCAAACTTATAAAAAAGGAAACAAACTTATGCAGCATCGTTCGCGAAACGGAAACCGAAGAATTTTGAGATACGTTTTTTCTCTGCAGCTTCACGAAAATATCATGTGCAGCCGCATGGACCTGCGGGTTAACTGCTTTCAATCAGATAAGTAATGAGTGACACAGGACTTCAGCAAACCGGTTTACCCGAGCTCCAACAACGGTTGGTTCTCTTAAAAGTCGGCATCGTGATAGTTATTGGGCTTCTTGCCTTGCGATTATGGCAATTGCAGGTTCGTGACGGTCCATATTATCGAGAACTTTCCCAAAACAATCGAACTCGTTCGATCCTTTTACATCCTGCCCGCGGGCTCATCTATGATCGAAGCGGCAAACTCTTGGCGAATAACGTTCCAAGTTTTAATCTCTACGTTGAACTACAAGATGTAAAAGACCGAGAAGCCCTGATCGTGAAACTCGTTGAATATCTTGATTTTGACAAAACCGAATTAGGGAAAAAGGTTCTGACCCGTAGCAGCCGAACTCGAGTGAAATTGAAGGGGGGATTGACGCTTCGCGAGGCTGCCTTAATAGAATCACATCGTCTGGACTTACCGGGAGTAGTGGTTCACCCAGAGTTTCAACGAAATAATCCCCAGGGGCCCTATGCAGCTCATGTGATTGGGTATGTTGGCGAAGTGTCGGAACAACAGCTCACTAGAGAAGATTTTCAAGGTCTTCATCAGGGAAGTATCGTTGGACAATATGGCGTAGAAAGGAAGTACGATCAACTGCTGCGAGGACAAGCAGGACGCAAGCTCATCGAAGTAGATGCATTAGGCCATGAAAAACGAACTATATCAGTCGATAAACCACAGGCTGGGCATGATCTCTACTTAACCATTGATTTTGATCTACAGCAGCTCGCAGAGAATCTGTTAGGCGAAGAAGCAGGGGCAATCATTGCTCTAGACCCAAAAACAGGGGAAACCTTGGCTTTGGCCAGCCGACCCAGTTTTGATCCCAATACCCTCTCCAGAGAATTGAGTTCCGAAGAATGGCTAGCCATTATTAAAGATAAGCGCCACCCATTCACGAACCGAGCCATACAAGGCCTCTATCCTCCTGGATCAACGTTTAAAATCGTTATGGCGGCCGCGGCCTTAGAAACAAATGGTATTGATATGACCGATACCATTCAATGCAAAGGACGGTTTCGATTCGGCAACCGAACCTTCCGTGATTGGAAAGCTAGTGGCCATGGTTCGATGGATTTACATAATGCCATGACCCATTCTTGTGACGTGTACTTTTATAAAATGGGAAATCGCCTAGGCATTGAGACCATAGCTAGATATGCCACGCTATTTGGACTAGGCGAAAAGACCGGAATAGATTTGCCATCTGAGCAAAGTGGAATCGTTCCCTCTGCGGAATGGAAAGAACGAACACGTGGAGAACCGTGGTATCCCGGTGAAACAATTTCGGTTGCTATTGGGCAAGGATATGTCACCGTTACACCTATTCAGATGGTCAAGATCATCGCGACTATTGGTAATAATGGGATAGCGCATCAACCTCATTTGGTTCGGGGAATCCGCCGCCGGAATACAGGGGAAATTGAAACCTTGCCACCTTCCAAACCCATATCGCTGGGGTTACAACCTAATTTTGTGAAGGCCATTCAAGACTCACTGGCATCTGTGGTGTCCGATGGAACTGCTCGACGAGCTAATTCCCCATTGGTGACCATTGCCGGAAAAACCGGAACATCCCAAGTCATCGCACTTCGATCTGATAAAGAAAAAGAAACCCCCAAGGAGTTTCGTGACCATGCCTGGTTTGTCTCGTATGCCCCTTTTGAAAATCCACAAATAGCTGTAGCCGTCCTTGCCGAGCATAGTGGACATGGCGGTTCTGCAGCTGCTCCCTTAGCCAGACAGTTAATTGAGGCTTTTATCAAGAAGATTGGGAACAAGATCCAGATTAGTGACTTACCCGACCTACGAAAAAATGGAATGAGGAGGATTTCGTGAATCTGGATATAGGCAGCGCATACCCGACACTTTACCTCTCCCAACTCGTTCTTATACGTGATACGCTTCCTATCATAAGCATTGCGGACCCCGCCTTACTGACCACGTCTCAAAGGAAACTCGCATGAATCAAACTCGTGCACTCGATGGAATTGACTGGTCTTTGCTTGGGGTAATTGTTTCCCTTCTGTTTATTGGAGTGGTCACCATCTATAGCGTGACCTCTAACGGGCCAGAAAGCCGATTTCCTATTTTTGCCAAACAAGGCATTTGGATTGGCGTCGGTGCGCTGGCTTTTGTTGTGGTGGCCAGCATGGATTATCATAAACTGGCAAGACTGTCCTACATCCTTTATGGACTTGGCCTGATCTTATTGATCATTGTCATGATTAGTGGCAAAACGAGCCGAGGCGCACAACGTTGGATTTCATTGGGCCCAGTGGCTATCCAACCATCAGAATTTATTAAACTCCCTCTCTTGCTGATGCTGTCCACGTATTACGCCACCCAAACACAGAGAGGGTGGCTCTATCGAGTAATTGTCCCAGGGCTACTAGCTCTACCTGGCTTTCTGTTAATTCTCAAGCAACCAGACTTGGGCAGCAGCCTAAGTTTTCTTGCTATTTATATTACCCTATTACTAGCTGTAGGCGTGAAGTCCAAGGCCTTCGGCCTGGTCTTACTTACAGCCCTCATGATTTTTCCATTTGCGTGGGGTGGATTATGGAGCTCACTACACGATTATCAAAAAGAACGGATTATTAGTTTTGTCGACCCGGCCTATGATCCCGGGGGAAAAGGTTACCAAGGATTGCAATCACGTATTGCCGTGGGTTCTGGAGAATTTCTAGGGAAAGGCCTTCACGGAGGCACCCAGACCCAATTTAAATTCCTTCCGGAAGGACATACAGATTTTGTGTTTGCTGTGTTCGCAGAAGAATGGGGATTTTTAGGTGCTTTAGTTTTAATCATGCTGTTTTTGACGTTATTTCTTCTTGGCCTGGACATCGCGTCCAAAGCCAAAGATACGCTAGGTGGCCTGTTAGCTGTAGGCGTCGTGGGCATGATGACATTTAACGTAGTGGTCAATATTGGAATGACCGTTGGCCTGGCTCCCATTGTTGGAATCCCACTGCCACTTTTGAGTTACGGTGGAAGTGTCACGATTATGACAATGGCAACTTTGGGCTTGCTACTCAGCGTAAAACGGCATCGATTGACCCTAATTTAATAATTTTAACGAATCTCTGGGTTCATGTTGAACGAAATTTGACACACAGGGGGGTAGCCATCATGGCCACCTCTAGCGAGCAGCTAATCTATTCGTTCCCATGCCCAATACAGAAACGAAGGAGTTCCTATGGGTGTTGAAATCGCCATTAATGTCACTCCGCAAGAAACGCGAGTGGCAGTCTTAGAAAACAAAGTAGTCACGGAATTGTATGTGGACCGAGCTAAGAAAAAGGATTTTGTTGGGGATGTTTATAAGGGGAAGGTGGTAAAGGTACTTCCTGGCATGCAAGCCGCGTTTATTGATATCGGGTTGGACCGAGCAGCGTTTGTTCATGTCTCGGACTTATCGGTTGGCACTGAGCCGGGGGACGTGTTAGTCGATAGCGATGAAGATGACAAAAGCCCTGAACTCCCTCATCCAAGACGACAAAACCTTCTTCCCATTGAAGAACTACTCAGCGACGGGCAAGAACTGACGGTTCAAATATCGAAAGGGCCCATTGGGACCAAAGGCCCACGTGTTACTTCTTATTGTTCATTGCCAGGGCGTTTTTTGGTACTCATGCCCAATGTAGATCAAATCGGGATTTCCCGGCGTATTGCTAAAGAAGAAGAACGTGTTCGCCTAAAGGAAATCATGCGTCGAAATCGCGAGCCTGGCTACGGGTACATCGTACGTACAGTAAGCGAAGGTATCAGCGAAGAGGATCTTCGGTCAGATATGGAATTTCTCACTGCCTTGTGGCAAGACATCCTCCAAAAGCAAGAACAATACCCTGCACCAGCTTTGCTCCATACAGACCTCGGCTTGACCCTCCGTGTGGTCCGAGATTTATTCACAAAAAAAGTGGACCGTTTGGTTATCGATTCAAAGGAAGAATGCGAAGTCGTGCGTGATTTTGTGAAACGCTATCTTCCAGAACAAACCTCTAGAATATCCCATTATGATAAAGAAGAAGACCTTTTCGACCATCTCGGCGTAGAAATGGAAATTTCCCGTGCTTTGAGCAGGAAGGTGTGGCTCAAGTCTGGAGGCCACATTGTGATCGACCATACCGAGGCTATGACCGTGGTAGACGTGAATACGGGTCGATATGTCGGTAAGCGCGATCAAGAAGAAACAATTTTAAAAAACAATTTAGAAGCAGCTCGAGAGATTGCATACCAAATCAAACTTCGGGGGATAGGTGGGATTATTATTGTTGATTTTATTGATATGGAGCGCGAACGCAATCGCGACAAGGTTTATCACGCGATGGTTGATGCTATGGCCAACGACAAAGCACGAATAAGGATCTCTCGCATCACGGATTTGGGACTGATTGAAATTTCCCGTGAACGGGTGCGCGAGGATATTTTGCGAACGTTATCTGAACTGTGCACAGATTGTGACGGTCGGGGATATACTAAATCCGCAACGACCGTCGTATATGACATCTTTCGCGACATTCGCCGTATTGGAAGAAGTGCCAGTCAACAAAGGGTGGTAATCGGCGCAAACCCGGTTATCGTGGATATGCTTCAAGGTTCCGAACATGAAGGCCTTGAGAAACTCGAAAACGAGTGCAATCATCACATTGTGGCCCAAGCTGACCCACTCTTGCATCTCGAACAATACGATATCGTAGTCATGGAGGGAGGCGCTCGAATTGGGTAGCATAAACCACCACACAATATACACTTGAGCAGAACTGAGAAGTGCTTGTCATGCCTGGATCTATGGAAGACGGCAAGCCTTAAAACCCATGTCATTTCATCAAACAATGAGTAAAACTCGTTGAAAATGTTGGAAATGTCATTGAAGAGCCATTTCCCAAACTTGACGAGTCCTTTCTGGATCAAGTAAAGAATGCGACCTCCAAGCTGGCTCAACCGCCGCCGGCCTTGGCCAAGCAGGAAACGAAAGCCCTGGACTTAGTCACAGAGAATTGTAAACGTCATAAGTTTTAAAGGAATGCGTTCGATCAGAAAGAAGCACTAATTGTGGCGAAATCGTTGATCATTGTTGAATCTCCTGCCAAAGCTCGGACCATCTCGAAATATTTAGGTCGAGGGTATCAGGTCTTAGCCTCAGTGGGCCATGTAAAAGATTTGCCCAAGAGTAAATTGGGAATTGATGTCGATCATGACTTTAAGCCTCAATATGTTGTGATCAGAGGTAAGAGCAAAACCCTCACTGAAATTAAGGCCCAAGCCAAAAAAGCAGACAAAGTCTTTTTAGCTCCAGACCCCGATCGAGAAGGGGAAGCGATTGCCTGGCATATCGCTGAGGAACTGAATGGTAAAGCTAATAATATCTATCGCGTACTCTTCAACGAAATTACCAAAAGCGCTATCCAGCAAGCCCTAAAATCACCAGGGGCCATTGACATGAAGAAGGTCAATGCTCAGCAAGCACGTCGAGTTCTGGATCGCATCGTAGGGTATATGTTGAGCCCCTTGCTATGGAAAAAGGTTCGCCGTGGATTAAGTGCAGGTCGGGTTCAGTCAGTAGCGGTCCGGATAATTTGTGAACGGGAAGCGGAACGGGATGCTTTTGAATCAGTTGAGTACTGGACCATTACCGCAAACCTACAAGGTCAGAAGCCACACATATTTGAGGCACGGCTTCAAGAATTTCAAGGTAAGCCACTTGAGATCCGCACCCAGGAAGATGCAGACCACGTACTGGAAGCCATTCAAGGTGCCACCTTTACCGTCTCCGCTGTTGAAAAAACGGAAAAACGTCGAAACCCCCAGCCACCGTTTATCACCAGTCGTCTTCAACAGGACGCATCCCGAAAACTGCGTTTCACGGCCAAAAAGACCATGATGTTAGCGCAACGCCTCTATGAAGGTATTGAGATCGGAAAAGAAGGACCAGTTGGATTAATCACCTATATGAGAACCGATTCCACCCGTGTATCTAACGAGGCGCAAGCCGAAGCTATTGACGTCATTCGAGCGCGTTTCGGAGACAAGTATATTCCGGCAAAGCCCAACGTGTATAAAACACCTAAAGCCGCACAAGAAGCGCACGAATCTATTCGCCCAACGTCAGTTCAGCGAGACCCAGAAGCCGTGAAAAAATTTTTGGAAAATGATCTGTATAAACTCTACAAGTTGATTTGGAACCGTTTTTTAGCCTCTCAGATGACCAAAGGCTTGGATGATGCAACCAAAGTTAGTATTCAGGCGGGCGAGTACCTGTTCCGAGCAACCGGGACCGTGGAAAAATTTGATGGATTTCGGCGGGTCTATGTGGAAGGAAACGACGCCAATGGATCGGGGCAGGAAAGCCCAACACCCCAAGCCGACGATGAAGAGGGTAAACGATTACCGGAATTGTTGGTTGACGAACAACTCACTGTGGTGGAAGAGAAAGATTGTGGCATTGTTCCTAAACAACACTTTACCCAACCTCCACCACGATATAACGAGTCCTTGTTGATTCGGGAACTTGAGGAAAAAGGGATTGGCCGTCCCTCCACCTACGCCACCATTATTTCAACTATCCAAGATCGTCAATATGTAGAAAAAAACGAGGGCCGGTTTAAGCCGACGGAATTGGGCCGAACGGTAAACGACAGATTGGTAACCTACTTTCCTAGAATTTTTGACGTCGCGTTTACCGCAAAGATGGAATCTGAACTTGATAATATCGAGGAAGGCGAAAAGAACTGGGTGACCACGGTTGCAGAATTCTACTCCCCATTTTCCAAGGACCTGGGCAATGCCGAAGTTAATATGGAGGACCTCAAGGCCAAAGAAGAGCCAACGGACGTGGCATGTGATAAGTGTGGCCAAAACATGGTTATTAAATGGGGACGCCATGGCCACTTCTTAGCTTGTCCCAAGTATCCAAGCTGTAAAAACACCAAGCCATTCACGAAGGACGAAGAAGGAAACATAACGATTGTCGAGCAACAGAAAGAAATCACAGACGAAGTGTGTAAGAAATGTGGAAACTCGATGGTGGTCAAACAGGGACGATTTGGTGCATTCCTAGCATGCTCAAGTTATCCGGACTGCAAAACAACTAAACCGTTGTCACTTGGGATAAAATGTCCCACGGATGGATGCAAGGGAGAATTAGCCCAACGCCGAACAAAAAAAGGCCGAGTATTTTATTCCTGCAGCCAATATCCAAAATGTAACTTTGCCATTTGGAGCACGCCAATCAATCGAACATGTCCACAATGTCAGACGCCATTTCTTATTGAGAAATATACCAAGCAGGCTGGAAAGAGTGTCCAGTGTTATCAAGACAGCTGTGATTATAAAGAAGCCGGATAGGATAGGAAAAAAAGAGTATCTAGCACCTCAATTTTTAACGCGACGTGAATGACAAGGCAGGAGACACGTTTTTAAGAACCTACCGCTGGTTTCATTCCTTCTAATTGCTCGTATATCTTCAGGGCTTCTCCCTTTTTCAGAATGACATCTTCCGTTATCACCACTTCTCTTATAGAAGCTTGAGAGGGGATATCGTACATAATATCGAGCATCACCTCTTCCAAGATGGCTCGAAGTCCTCGGGCTCCCGTTTTCTGAAGATGGGCTTTTCGAGAAATCGCAGAAAGCGCACCATCTGTAAATTTAAGCTTCACCTTATCGAAGGACAGCAATTTTTGGTATTGCTTGGTCAAGGCATTGCGCGGTTCCGTGAGAATTCGCACCAGAGCGCCTTCATCAAGTTCATCAAGAGTGGTCACAACAGGCAACCGCCCGATAAATTCTGGAATAAGCCCATATTGAAGCAAGTCCTCAGGCTGAACCTGTGCCAAGAGGGAATCCAACCGTTCGCGACGAGACCTTCCTTCATCGGCACGGAATCCCATTCGTTTTTGATTCAATCGGCGCTCGATAATGTCTTCCAACCCCACAAAAGCCCCACCACAAATCACCAAAATATTCTTGGTGTTAACTTGAATGAACTCTTGATGAGGATGCTTACGCCCCCCTTGGGGTGGCACGTTCGCCACAGTTCCTTCAATGAGTTTCAGCAACGCTTGTTGCACGCCCTCGCCAGACACATCACGAGTAATTGATGGGCTATCAGACTTTCGAGTGATTTTATCGATTTCATCGATATATATAATCCCACGTTCCGCGCGTTCGACTTCATAGTCCGCTGCCTGCAACAATTTCAAAACAATGTTCTCAACATCCTCACCCACATACCCAGCTTCTGTTAGAGTTGTGGCATCGGCCAATGTAAAGGGCACATCTAAGTGGTCGGCCAAAGTCTGAGCAAGAAGGGTTTTCCCTGTACCCGTGGGGCCAACCATGAGGATATTTCCCTTTTGAAGCTCCACATCCCCGACATCATTTTCGGCAATTCGTTTGTAATGATTGTGAACCGCGACGGATAGGATTTTTTTTGCACGATGTTGGCCAATAATATATTGATCGAGGTGACGATTAATTTCAGCAGGCTTGGGAAGTTTAGAAGAAATTTCTTCTTTAACCTCTTGCCATTCCTCGGCCATAATTTCATTGCACAACCCTACACATTCATCACAGATGTACACTGTGGGACCGGCAATGAGTTTCCGGACTTGATCCCGGCTTTTTCCACAAAAAGAGCAGCAAAGGTTGGCTTCAGTTTTGACTTGTCTCGCCATGACACCTCTAAGATAATCGAGTCAAGATTTACTTTCTTTAGGCTTTTCCGGTCCACGAACAATGACTTCGTCAATGATTCCGTACTCTTTGGCTTCATCACCAGACATAAAATAATCCCGTTCAGTGTCTTGCTCGATTCGTTCTAACGACTGTCCCGTATGGTGCGCCATAATGTGGTTCAAACGTTCACGGATTTTTAAAATTTCCTTGGCATGAATATCGATTTCCGTCGCCTGGCCTTGAAATCCCCCCATGGGCTGATGAATCATCACCCGAGCATTAGGTAGAGCATAACGTTTTCCCTTAGTGCCTCCCGCCAATAGTAACGCTCCCATGCTCGCAGCCTGTCCTAGACAGATGGTAGTAATCGGGGGCTTCACATATTGCATCGTATCATAGATTCCCATCCCAGCAGTCACACTCCCCCCAGGTGAATTGACATAAAGATTAATATCTTTTTCCGGATCTTCTGCTTCTAGAAATAGTAACTGAGCAATAACAAGGTTCGAAAAAATATCATCGATCGGAGCCCCAAGAAAGATAATCCGATCTTTTAATAGGCGGGAGTAAATATCATACGCACGCTCACCGCGGTTCGTCGATTCAATTACCATGGGAACTAGCATACTGGTCTACCCTTTCTGTTCTGAAAAACGTTATCCTTGAATCACCGCAAATTGATACACCAACTGTAAGGCTTTTTCGGCAAGAATCCGGTCATGAAATTCTTGTCGCGAGGCGTCTCCGCCCGATTGAATCATCTCTTGAATATTTTCAACTTTAATTTGAAGACTCTGCGCCAACTTTTTAATCTCTTCTAGGATTTCTTCATCGGAAACCGTAACGCCTTCCTTATCAGCAATGGCTTCGAGAATAAGTGACAATTTCACACGTTTTTTGGCATCAGGTTCGAGTTCTTGCTGCAACCGTTTGGCCTCCGCTTCCCAATGAGCTTGGTCATCCGCCTGGCCCCCGCCTTTTTTACGTTGCTCATCCATTAAGCGTTGGCGAACCACAGTCTTGACTTCCCGATCAACCAAGACATCGGGAAGATCAAAATGATGCATTGCCACAAGCCGCTCAACGATTTGGTCTTTATACGTTTCATCAATGGCGCGTTTTAGCGAACTTTCTAATTCCGTACGCACTTTGTCTTTGAGTTGTCCCAAAGTTTCATAAGGCCCGCAGTCCTTGGCAAATTCATCATCCAACTCCGGAACATTTTTTTGCTTCACCCCCACGATTGAAATTTGAAAGTCTACGGACTTTCCAGCCAACCGTTCATCAGGATGCGTTGCGGGATATTCTTGAACGACTTCAGCAGTTTGCCCCTCAATTTTCCCCATCAGAGCTTCGTCGATCTTTACACCTAAAACTGGTTCGTTCGATCCAACTTGTTGAAGATGGCTTTCTTTTTTCGATCCCTCTATCGGTTCTCCGTCGAGAAAACCTTCTATATTCACGACGGCATACAAACCTTCGTCAAGCGGAGTATCTTTTGGCGCTGCGTCAACACGACCCTGCGATTGGCGCAGGTTCTCTAATGCTTTGTCCACATCTTCATCGGAAATCGTTCGTGGATCTGGCTTTAACGATATGGGGTTGGGCGGGCGATAATCGCGCAATTCAATTTTGGGTTTAATCTCAACCGTGGCCGTAAAGGTCAATGCGTTGTTCCGTTGAGCCTTCATCCGATCCAGCGGTGGAATTTCGACCAACACCGGAGCAACATCCGCCTCTCGCACAGCTCGCTGATAATAGTCTGGCACCAATCGTTGAATTACGTCTTGCTCAACCGCCTTGGCATATCGTTTTTCCAGCATCGCAATGGGAGCTTTGCCAGGGCGAAACCCCGGAATACGAACTTGTCGCTTGAGATCATTGTACGCTCGATCAAATTCTTTATTAACCGCGTCTTCAGGCACTTCAATTTTGATGGCCCGTTTCATCGGACCCAGTTCAGTAACTTCTAATTTCATGATGCGTCTCTACCCTAAAATTTTTATGAAACCATCGATATGAAAAAGAACTAAGAAATATGGTGCGAGAGGAGGGACTTGAACCCCCACGGTTTCCCACGAGATCCTAAATCTCGCGCGTCTGCCTATTCCGCCACTCTCGCATCAATCGTCTCAGTCTCTAATACGAGAATACATCGAACGGTAATTTGTGTGCACTATCCTGAATGCTAAGCAAAGGACATTTCCTTTGTTGTAGACCATTGTTTGCTAAGCTGTTTTTCCTATTTACCCACAACTTTACGCATAGTGTCAACGACTATCAGAAGCCATATTTCGTATCTCAACATTCGTATCTAATGGAAAAAAGGAAAGACGAACATAGGTGCCTACACCTAATCCAAGGCAAGTAACTGCTTCTTGCCATAATCCAGCAGTGTGAGCTATGGTGATTGGCTATGGGAATCAAGAAGCTCTATCTCGACATTTATGAACAGTTTGCCAAGAAATATGATACCGTCAAGGGGTATAACTTTCAGGAAGACCACCGTGGCAGTACCAGTCCCAAGATGGTTGCGTTTAAAGACCGCATCAAATGGTGGACTCTTGATCGACCTAAGCGCCTCAGAATGATCAAACAGGAACGAGACCGACAGCAGCAGGAAATTCTTGCAATCAAACAACCGAAGTCTACACCACAACCTCCACAAGCTTAACTCTATTTACAACGACAAATGTCCGAGCTCGTTAGAGCGACCCTTCAGCTATATAGCCAAGCCCTGATCTCTACATTTTCTTCATTGACCAGGAATTGGGTTCTTGTGATTGCCATCATCATCTTGGCAATCATCATGTTCCTCATCCCGAGCACAGCAATGTCCCTAGGTATACTTGGCGGATTTTTGCTAGGCGCCGCAAATGCTTTTGCCGTGGGAACGCTTCTTGGTCTTCTCGAACAAGGCGTGTTGAGTACACGACAAATGACCTGGAAAGACCTTTGGAATGCCACCGGACAATATTTTTGGGATGTGATTACCATTGGGTTTATTGTCTGGGTACCCTTGCAATTTTTGGAAATGGGCATGCAATCCAACCCTTATGGGCCAGCTATTGTCTCTGCGATATTTTTTCTGCTTTTTTTGTTGCTGAATCCGATACCTGAAATCATTTATCAAGCCCACTTAGGTTCACCACTCGACAGCCTCAAAGAAAGTTATGAATTTGTTCTGGAGAATTGGATTGAATGGTTTTTGCCCCTTGCCTTAATACTAGCGCCGTTTGGGCTATCTTTTTTCTTTGGAATTTCTAGCCAAGCAGGAAGACTTATCGGCCTGGACTTCTTCCAATTGCTACAATTGCCCATTGCCGTGCTGAGTCAACTCTTCCAAATGCTTGGGGTTTCCTCGTCACTCGCAACCATGCTGATCTTACTGTTAACACCCATCGGCGTTGCGGCCATGATGCTCTTTCGTGGATTCCTCTTTTTAGCCTTGCATGGATCATCAAGACGCCAACGACAATTTCGTGCTCGCTCTCTGGGCTCATGAACTTTAGGACGTCATGACTACTTTCTTCATGAAAGTGGTGCCGGCCTGTCTGCTATAGGGCTTGGAGAAGTTTGGCAGCCAATTTCAACATTACCACGGGCAATCCTTGTGGACCCAAAAGGCCCATGATAAGATGTTGTCCTTTGTAAGAAATGATAAATCAATCTTGTTAATCAGCCTAAAAACTCGCTAATCAATAAAGTGCGGAGAGGTGCGAGAGTGGCCGATTCGGCGTGCTTGGAAAGCACGTGTACCGGCAACGGTACCATGGGTTCGAATCCCATCCTCTCCGCCATTTACCAAGCGACTAAGAAAAGCAATTCAATTCGTAGGATTATCGTTCCATCAAACATATTTTAAATTTGCAAGTCCTTTAAATACCATTGAAAAGGGGCTGGGCCCTGTGCAATAGAATCTTGTGAACCCCGCCAGGTCCGGAAGGAAGCAACGGTAAGCAGGCGAGTCTATGTGCCACAGGATCACCTGGCCCCCATTCAAAAGATCCTGGTCCGTAAAGCGCATGCTAGGAATCGTATTTCGTGTCTCGTCATTCGTATCTCGTGAAAATACGAAACGCGGAATGCGAATGACGAATAAAGTATGGAATATCAAGTCTCCGCTAGAAAATTTCGTCCTGGGACCTTTGACGAACTCATTGGCCAACCCCATGTCGTTCAAACGTTGCGAAATGCGATTCTTCGCAAACAAGTGGCTCATGCGTACTTGTTTTCAGGCATGCGTGGCGTGGGAAAGACAACTGTCGCGCGAATTCTTGCCAAAGCACTGAATTGCGAAAACGGCCCATCTTCTGACCCCTGCGAACAATGCGAAAGTTGCAAAGAAATTAGCCGCGGAAACTCCATGGATGTAATCGAAATCGACGGGGCTTCCAATACCAGCGTCGATGATATTCGAGAACTTCGGGAAAACGTGAAATTTTCCCCTTTCCGTGGCATGTACAGAATTTACATTATTGACGAAGTCCACATGCTTTCGAATTCGGCATTTAACGCCTTACTCAAGATGCTCGAGGAGCCACCTGCCCATGCTATCTTTGTATTTGCTACCACCGAGGTCCATAAAATTCCCGCCACCATTACATCCCGATGCCAGCATTTTAATTTCCGTCGGATTCCCCGTCGCGAAATTATCGCCAGACTTCAGAGCGTAGCCCAGAAGAATGAAGTCGCTATTGAAGAGCGAAGTTTGAGCGCGATTGCCCAAGCGAGCGAAGGCAGCATGCGTGATGCATTGAGCTTGCTGGATCAGGCCGTGGCTTTTGGTGGAAAAACCATCAGTGATCAAGATGTTGAGGAAATGCTCGGTTCAGTACCAAATGAACTGGTCGGGCGCTTGGTTGAGACCATCATCCATCAAAACCCAGCAACCGCATTAGAGTTAGTCGGTGAAGTCATCGACCACGGATACGACCTTCGCACCTATTGCGGAGCCGTAGTAGAGCGGACGCGCAATCTTATGATCGCCGCAATCATTCCAGGAGCCGAGCAAGCTGAAGGGTTAATGGACTTACCTAACGAAGAAGTACAACATCTCATGACCGAGGCCAAATCCTTTTCAATTGAACAATTACAAGAATTGTTTCAGTTGTTTGCCCAAGCCGAAGATCGACTTCGAGCTACGTCACATCCACGATTCGCGTTTGAAGTGGCAGCGGTTCGAGCAGCCCGCTTGTTTCAACACAAACCAACGACATCCAGCCCACAACCAGTGAGTTCATCGCCCAAACCCCAGGTTAATACAACTGCAGGGGCACAACCAGAAACACCGAAAAGGCCGACATCGGAAATGGCCCCAGACCCACTACGGGGTAGACCAGCACAGCCAGATCAAAGACATAAAACACCATCCGCCGTAACCCGACAAGAACCGGGCAATATCCAGAAACCTCCGCAAAAATCGAGTGGGGGCCGACAGACTTCTGTGCCGCCTCGGCCACATGAGAAAACACAAGGGTTATCCAGCCCTCCCCCCCTAGAACCGAGACCACCTAAAGACAAACCCTCTTTAGCTGTGGCACCAGCGATTCAACCGGAGGATTGGTATAAAGTGGTAGGAGCCATGATCAAAAACTTTCCAAACATTGGCACGTTTCTGGAAATGAGCATGTTAGTGAAGATCGAAGGCAATCAGGTAATTATCGGGTTTCCAAAAACTGCTTCGGTGGCGTGTTCCCGCATTCAAAAAGAAGAAAATCGGCTTTTGGTCTCTCAAGTCTGCCAAGACGTACTTGGTTCCACGGTTCAACTGCGCGTCGTCGAGTTAACTGAAGGTCAGGAAAATGGGCTCACCATGAAGCAGGCACGAATTCAAAAAAAAAGCCAAGATGAAAAAACCCTACTCGAAGAGGCGAGGGCCAACCCACTGGTAAAACAAACAATGGAATTATTTGGTGGAAAAGTGAGCAAAGCCAGCCGCGTAGTCGAGAAAAAGGAGGCATAACGATGTCGAAAAGTCCATTTGGGAATATGGCCAATTTAGTGAAGCAAGCACAGGCCATGCAAGAACAATTGGGAAAGATTCAGGAAGAGGCTGAAACCAAAACCGTGGAAGCTTCAGCAGGTGGCGGCATGGTAACAGTCACAGTAAATGGAGGCATGAAGATCACCAAAATCGCCATCGAGCCTGAAGTGTTGAAATCCGAGGACCCAGAAATGCTCCAGGACCTATTGGTTGCGGCAACGAATGAAGCCCTGCGGAAAGCCAAAGAACTCGTAGCGCAAGAAGTGAAAGGGTTGACAGGCGGCATGGGTATCCCTGGTATGTTCTAACAGTATATTGAAAAAGACTGTATGAGTATCCAACAACAGCAACAGGGACTGCTGGCTAAATTGGTTAAAGAATTTGTCCGCTTGCCCGGCATTGGACAAAAGACGGCACAACGTTTGGCATTTCACGTGATGAAAACCGCCAAGGATGATGCCATGCGATTAGCCAAGGCGATTCGTGATGTCAAAGAATTCGTGACCTTTTGTGTGCAATGCCGCAACATTGCCGAAAGTGAGTTATGCGAGATTTGCCAAGATGCGAAACGGGATTGTTCCAAAATCTTGGTAGTCGAAGAACCCAGCACACTTTATGCTATTGAGCAAAGCCATGGATATAAGGGCTTATATCATGTTTTGATGGGATCTCTTTCTCCATTGGATGGCGTGGGTCCAAACGATATTCATTTGAAGGAATTAGAACTGCGGGTTCAAGCTGGTGGAGTAGAAGAGGTTATTGTGGCAACCAACCCCACCATCGAAGGAGAAGCCACAGCAATTTATCTCACCAAAATACTCAAGCCCTATGGGGTCAAAGTGTCTCGCATTGCCTATGGCATCCCCGTTGGCATGGATATCGAATATGCCGATGAAGTCACATTGACGAAATCCATCGAAGGCCGCCGGGAACTCTAGCCAAGAATTTCTGAATCCTCAGAATGAGCGACGAATTACAAGTTCTCAAATTTATACCTTAACTGGCTCAACACAAACGGAGTCGCATTAATACCCTGGGGCGCCCCTAATGAAAGTTTTTGTTAGATTCCTGATTCTCGTTGCAGTTTTGGGCATTATCGGCATCATTATTGTTGGGATGTCATTGAATGCTCTTGTCAAGACTGGTGTGGAAACTCTAGGGCCGAAGGTGCTAGGAGTGCCAGTAACTCTAAAGGAAGTGGACGTTTCGCTTTTGTCTGGCGGAAAGGACATGCGGGTTAGTCTCAACGAACTCATTATTGAGAATCCCGCCGGATACAAAACCGATTATGCGTTTTCACTGTCCAATATCCGCGTGCTCGTGGATCGTAATTCTGTGCTAACTAACACGGTAGTGATTGATGAAATCATGCTCGACCGCCCAGTGATAACATTCGAAGGTTCATTGCGCGGCGGCAACCTCGGAAACATTCAAGACAATCTGAAGCGCAGCACTAGCTCTGAGCCATATTACAAGTTTGAAAAATATGTTCACATTAAAAAAGTGATCATGAGAAATGCGAAAATTAACCTGAGCCTGTTTAAGGAAGGCATTCTGGTGAAAAACTTAACCGTACCAAATTTTCAACTACGAGATATTGGCAAAGCATCGGGCGGGACGAGATTCCCCAAAGCCTTTGCTGCAATTTTTGATTCAATTTATGAAGCCGTTATTAAAGCCGTTATGAAGCCTAGCAAACGTATTCCCAAAAGCTTTGATCAGTCTGAGAAAACTGCTAAAGAAAATAGGGAGAAAAGTTGAGGAAGGACTTATTGAAAGGGTTGCCTAGCAAATGATTTCTTCATATAAAAATTTTAAAATATGTATTGAATTTGGTATTTGCGGATTCATACCTCCTTCTGCTTCTAATCCAATAATTCAGGTACGAGGATAAGAAACCAAGGGGGATCCTCTTCCGTCATTTTAGAAAACTGCCGTGCCGTAAAACTGGAAGGTATATCAGCAAAGACAGCCCCACGCCTTACTTCAATATAGCGAAATCGATACCCCTCAGAATCCAACGGTTTTGGAGTGAGCACATGTCCCAGTCGAGTCCTTAAAGTAATCAAGTCCGACAAACAACATCGCTCTCCTTCTTTGAGTGAGGAAAGGACCTCATACACTTGATTGAAGACAGTCTTCACATTCTCTGGGGAGAATACAATATTTGGTGGGCGCATGGTTTCATCCTCCACCAACTGCGCGAGGATTTCCCAAAACACTTCGGTGTCTATAGCAGACATAATGCAGAGTTGTCCTCGGCGAGCCATGACGTCCAACAGCGCAAGCGGCCCGCGAATTGCAAATTTCCACGAGGGAAAGGTCAACGTTCGCCCCCTGTGGTTGACCTCTAGGGCTTCCTCACCATGAATATACACAGTTTTGAACTGACCTTTGGTTTCTTTCAGATGGTCTAGGATTATGCGTTCCGAAAGGCGTTTCGGTTCATATGCAAACGTCGGGCTGGCTGGTGCATGACAGGTGACAATGGAATAGGCGTGAAGAAACTCTCGTGGTGTCGAAAGATCCAGCATATCTCTCGCGCCCCAAAATTGGAATCGAAGCACTTCGGGTGAATATTGAGAAAAGCTTGCCAAACGTTCCTGACTAACATGATAAACGCCGCCAAATTGAGACCCAGGCTGAAGTCGATCTAGAGCATGGAGAGTCAATAACTGGTTGGATTTCTTTAAAAGGGGCAAGTATTGCTCAATGAGTTCTTCTTCAAAGGACATGTCACCAGCACCGAGATCCAACAAAGAGGGATGATTCACTCTGAGGAGCCACTGGTAGGGATTAGGGTTGGCCTGAATAAATTCTTCTATTGTCGTCGGAGCAACCTGGCTTTGATCTTGATCAATATCGCGTGTCACAAGCAGAGCCTATCGATGGGTTGAATTGGGCGTCAAGCCCCAGGCAACCGAGTTGCAGATGATAGGGGTCTGTGTTACATGAAAAACATGCATCAGCCGATGTTTGGAAAGGCGTTTGCCTGCGTGGTATTGGCCGCTTGGGCCACTCTATCAGCCACTGCCTGTGCCACCATTCAATTACCGTCGACCTATCAACAAGGTCAAATCATCGATTTGGCCCGCAGTACGACCATACCCTTTTCCCGCCTGCGATCGGCCGTTTTGGACGCCCAAGTCGTGTATATCGGTGAAGCGCATTACACTCCCTCCCATATCGAAGCAGCTCTTCACATGTTGCAAATTCTAATCGATGAAGGACGTACCCCTATATTGGGAATGGAGATGTTTAGTTGGGATGGGCAGGCTGGGTTAGATCGTTACCTCAATGGAGAAATCACTATCTTGGAAAAATTCCTGGCCGAATCTCAGTGGAAAAATAATTGGGGTGGTAAGTATGAAGACTATTCCCCGCTTGTTGATTTTGCCAAAACGCATCAATTGAAACTTTTAGGGCTAAATCCACCTCGCCCCTTTGTCAGAAAAGTGGCCCAGAAAGGACTATCTGGAATTGGAACTGATCCCGATCTGAAAAAATGGAATATTCCTAATCCCTTTCCGAAGGACGATCCTGAATACCGCCGAACCATTTATGAACAAATTGAAAAATGCCATGGCGGCCTAAAACCTGAAATCTACGAAAAAATTTATGAAGCATCCGTGTTTCGAGACGAAGGTATGGCCTCAATTATTACCACCATATCCAAGTTAGGGGCTTCACCCCCAACGACTTTTGTAAGTTATACAGGTGCCGGACATATCCAATATGGCCTCCCTATTCCCAAACGGGTGCAACGCCAGTTGGGAGTTCCAGTTAAACAGGTTACGGTTTATCTTCACGCGCTCGATCCAAAACATCCCGAAGATGTTGAATATTTAATTAAAGAAAAAATTGCGGATTTCATCTGGCTAACGAAACTCGGCCCACATGGAAGACAGCCGCGATGTGGGGAGTAGCATAAAGGACCGTTTTTCGTCGTTTGTATTTCGCATCTCGTAAAAAATACAGAATGTCAAATACGAGATACGACCGATGTTATATAAACGACATATTTTAGGAGGACCGCATGGGTGATCCCGTCGTTATTGCACAACGCATGCCGCATGTGATGGAAATGCAACCAGGCAAGTACTATTGGTGCCTTTGCGGACGATCCCAAACTCAGCCGTTTTGTGATGGATCGCATACCTGGACCGAACACTCCCCGATGGAAGCCGAACTAACTGAAACAAAACGAGTTGCCTGGTGTGGCTGCAAGCATACGAAAAAGCCCCATTTTGCGATGGCAGCCATTCTCACTTAGATGAATAATCTTAGAAGACTGACTTAATAGCCCCCAAATTTCTCTTGCGTCTTTTGTAAGAATTTTAATAGAATTGCCGCTCTGGTTTTCTGAGAAGAAAAATTTGCCTTTTGGAGAGTTATAATAAGGGGGGTTAAAGTATGAAAAAGACCATTCAAGGAATTCTTAGCGTGGCCCTACTCTTAACCAGTGCTACACCGGCATTGGCTAATCCGGGTGGCGGCTACGAGGGAATCACGGGCTTGTATTATTCTATCATTGCCGTGATTCTGGCTTACGGTGCCTACGATATTTTCTTTAAAAAAGAGTAGGCCCGCCCAGCCTTTTCTAGTCTGAAGCAAATGAAAGCCCCTCGTCGTCCTTGATGACAGGGGTTTTTCGTTTTGGCTAGCAGTTAGTCCAATATATTTAGAATTGACCCTTTTCCTTCAGTAATGGTTTGAGCACTGTCATTACTGTATCCGCGACAATTTCGTATCCTGCAGCAGTTGGATGCAGCCCATCGGCTTGATTAAGGCCCGGTTGGGCCGCCACCCCTTCGAGTAAAAAGGGGATCAATGCAATCTGGTGTTTTTGGGCTAATTCCTTAAACATGGACGAGAACCTTGTGGTGTAATCCAGTCCATAATTCGGAGGGATTTTCATACCCGCCAACACAACAAGCGTGTTCGCATTCTGTAATCGCGAAATAATCGCATCTAAATTGGAATACATGGTGGCCAGGGGCTGCCCGCGTAATCCATCATTTGCACCTAACTCTAGAATTACAATGGAAGGGTGGCTTTTCAGTACCCAATCTAGTCGCCGCAATCCGCCAGATGTAGTATCCCCGCTTACTCCAGCATTGATCACCTTATAGTGATACCCTGCACGGTTTAAACGTTGTTGGAGCTGGGAGGGATACGATTGATCGGGCGATACTCCCAAACCAGCGGTTAGACTATCACCAAAGGCGACAATTTTTGGAAAACCAGATGATGCGGATTTCGTCGCGACAACATCCGCGGACTTCGATGACGGAATGACATTTTGGGCTTGAGGGTTTTCAGGTGAGAGAGAAACTTCTTGCGGATCACAACCGACTAGACCCAACAAAAGGATAAAGGTGCATAGTAGAGAAAAGTTTGAGAAACTAGTCGAAGGTTTAGGCTGACATTTCGAGATGGGCATAGACAGAGTGAGAATTTTTTTGAGGGCCCATGATAAACTATATATGGTCATAGCACGTAATAGAATGCTCCGGTAAACATTTTCCAATAATGAGAGGCCTTTCCAGAATATGATCCGTGTTGAAAACCTCAATATGCAACTCAAAGCTGGAGGCCACATTGTTTCCATCCTAAAAGGATTGAACTTTGACATTCCTCAAAAGCAAATGGTGGCAATTATTGGCCCCTCAGGGAGTGGGAAATCGACTTTGTTGGGACTCTTGGCAGGATTGGATAAGCCTACCTCAGGATCGATTCAGCTCAACGGTCACGAAATTACCTCGTGGTCTGAGTTTCAGCTCGCTCACTTTCGCCGGCAAAACATCGGATATATTTTTCAGTCGTTTCATCTCATTCCTACATTGACGGCACTGGAAAATGTCGCACTGCCATTGGAATTGAGTGGTGATTCATCAGCAAACACTCAGGCGGAAGATCTGTTAATGGCTGTAGGTCTGCAAGACCGCCACAACCACTACCCCTCTCAACTGTCAGGTGGCGAACAGCAACGCGTTGCTGTCGCCCGGGCATTTTCCTGCCGCCCTCCCATTCTTTTGGCTGATGAACCTACCGGCAATTTAGATAGTACCACAGGACAGATAGTAATTGATCTGCTCCTCACCCTAAATCGTAATCAGGGAAGTACCTTGGTATTAGTGACCCATGACTCGACCTTGGCCGAACGAGCCGAACGAATTATTACTCTTCATGATGGCATGATCATGTCTGATGAGAACATGGGAAAATAAAAAAGTTTTGTAAGTCACCCCACGATTTAATGCTCATGAGAAAATTTCCAATTTTCTTGATAATGGCTTGGCGCGAAACCCGAGGAAGCTGGCATCAGTTTGTGTTTTTTCTCGTCTGCGTTGCTATTGGAGTAGGATCGGTCGTTGGCATCGAGCTCTTCGCTACCAATATGGAAAGCATGATTCTCGGGAATGCCAGGGACTTATTGGGTGGAGATTTGGAAGTTCGGCTTCGTCATCCACTGAGTGAATCCGGAAAAAACGCGTTGGCGTCTTTAAAAAATCGGAGCGTCGAAGTCACACATGTCAGGGAATTAGTGGGCATGGCAGCAGTTCAGGAAGATCAAGAACATTCGAATTCCCAAAAGATTCTCACTCCTCTATCCACCCAATTAGTAGAACTCAAAGTAGTCGAGCAGAACTATCCCCTCTATGGCCACGTTGGTATATCTCCCGAACGGCCCTTGCATTCAATGTTGTCTTCAGCTGATTCATGCCAAGAAAGTCCGTGCTTCGGCATCGTGGTGCAAGAATCTTTGCTCATTACTTTTGGCATAGGGATTGGTTCACATATAAAGATTGGGCAGGCATGGTTCGAGATTAAGGGAGTACTGCTTAAAGAACCAGACCGCGTGGCGAGTACCTTTAGTCTTGGCCCACGCGTGATGATTTCTCGTGAAGCTCTAGCCGCCACGGATTTAGTACAAGTTGGTAGCAGAATTCGACAACGATACTTACTTCGGGTACCAAAATCTCTTTCCCTAGAGCCACTTCGCGGTGAATTGCAGGGGAGATTGGTTAAAGAAGGCGCAAGGGTTTCAACGTTTCAAGATGCACAACCGAGGATCCGAAGATTTCTAGATCAGCTTACCGCTTATTTAGGATTGATTGGTCTAACCGCCTTGTTCGTTGGCGGAATTGGGATCGCCTGTACAATTCATGGGTTCATCAAGCGAAAGATTACAACGGTGGCTATTCTGAAAGCCTTGGGCGCTGACGCTGGACTCATCACTAGAGTATATGTTGGACAAAGTGCGCTGATGGGGTGCGTTGGAAGTTTCATTGGGGCAACCTTGGGAATCGGATTGCAGGTAGTTATACCATTCCTACTTGGAAGTCTTATTCCTGTTACGGTGACTAATACGGTGACCATCTTGCCATTCATCAAAGGTCTTATCTTGGGAGTAGCCACGACACTGCTGTTTACCTTGTGGCCTCTTCTCACCATTCGAACCATTCCACCGGCTCTCGTATTTCGGCGAGAGATCGAACAAGGGATAATTCAGAATCATCAAGAATCATTTTGGGAAACATTGTGGGTAAGTTTCGTCACTTTTTGGAGAAACCGTCAGCAACTCATCACCGGCGCGATCATCAGTTTCGGACTTACATTACTTGCTATATGGCAAGCGCGGTCTATTTTCTTAGGTTTGGTATTTATTCTGACATTTGCCCTAGCATTGCTTATCCTTCAATTTGGGGCATGGCTCTTGCTCAGCGGATTGAGAAAGTTGCCACGCCCACAATCCTTTGTAATTCGACAGGCCTTAGGAAATGTGCAACGGCCAGGGAATTATACCACGGGCATGGCCGTTTCAATCGGTATTGGTGTGATGGTCATCGTCACCATAGCATTAGTCAAAACGTCCTTGCTCGCTGCGATGGAAGATCAAATTCCCGAGGATGCCCCGACATTTTTCTTTATTGATATCCAACCCGATCAAAAAAGTCAGTTTGAGCAAATCATTCATACTCAAACACCAACCTCGACCTACCAACTGACTCCAGTGGTTCGAGCAAGAATAGACGCTATTGATGGAAAAACCGTTAATCCAGAAGAACACAAAAAAAAACACAACGGCTGGTATTTCACTCGTGAATATGTGCTGACAGCATTGGGGGATCTTCCAAAAGACAACACAGTTGTGAAAGGACACTGGTGGCCAACCAAACAACAACATAGCAGCCATGCGTCAACTCATGAGTCTATCGGCATCTCCGTGGAGGATAAGGCAGCAAAAAATCTCGGCCTGGATTTGGGATCGACCGTGGAGTTTGATATTCAAGGCACTCCGTTGTCCACAGTCGTTCAAAGTACGCGCACGGTGGATTGGGGTAGTTTCTCAACAAACTTTTTCATGATTCTCGCACCGGAGTCTCTTCATGGTGCCCCTCTCACATATATCTCCGCAGCCAAAGTCAACATAAAAGAGGAAACTCCTTTGCAACAAACCTTGGTTCGGGAACTGCCGAATGTCACGGCTATAAAAATAGGTGACGTATTGACCAACATAGCACGATTGTTAGAACAGTTGGCATGGGCAATTCAAGGCATAGCCATGTTGAGCATCGTCAGTGGGGCAGTGGTGATGGTCGCAGCCTTATCTTCGACACGATACCGCCGGTTATACGAATCTGCCATCCTCAAAGCTATTGGCGGTACGCGACAAATTATTGTGCAAACATTCGCCATAGAATTTGCAGTGGTTGGAAGTTTTGCCGGCTTAATCGGCGTCGGTCTTGCAAGCACACTTTCTTGGGTTATTCTACACTTTTTTCTGGAAATAACCTGGGACTTTCAGCCAACGATTCTAGCCTCTGGTCTCTTCGCTACAACCGCTTTAGCCGTAATTGTTGGCTTCCTCAGCACATTCCGAACCTTAGGACAGCTACCCTTTGCCGTCTTGAGGCAAGAATAACTTACGACTTATCTCGCATCGAATCCTTAAGGATTTCTGGTTTTACATTGTTGCTAGATAGGATGCCACCAACAGAACAGCGAAGGTCATAAAGATAGTGGCTTTTTGCAAATTATCCGCTCGTGAGGAGAACGGTAGGGAGGAAGGCTTTGCAATATTCTTGGATGGAGGGGCATGCGGATCGATGATGAAGTCGTGAATCAAAATAAGCCCAAAGACAATGGCAAAAAGAAGAAGTTTGACCATCAAGACTACACCCCAATTAGTTTCGATTCTCGCCGAACCACTTTCGTTGAGCATTTGATAAGCTCCTGTCAAGATCAACGTGATTAAACAAACCCACGCGATCGTCCGAAATCGCCGACCTGCCAAGCGAATGACTTCCTTGGTCTTCTGATCCGAAGACTCCCATTGTGCTATTGGATTCAGAACAATCTGCGCAAAAACCAACCCTCCTACAAGAGTCACCGCAGCAATCAAATGAATCCAAGTGATAAGATAATCAGGCATAAAGGCATTTTCGATGGGAACGTGTTGCGAGAAAGACTACCCCATTTCTAAAAGGTCATGATCAGGATTGCGTTCTTTGGCAAAGTTTTTAGACCAAGGCGACCGAAAGAGAACAACTGGCCGATCTATCTGATCTTTGACCACCATTGCATCTGACGGAGCACGGAAAGTATTAACATCCCCGACTAACCAGGAACTGCATTCGAACGTTAATGGTTCCAGTCTTGTTTCCACACGGTACTCATTTCGAAGCCGGAATTGAAGCACATCGAATTGCAGGCGACCCACTGCGGCAACAAAAAATTCTAATTCATCCAAGCTCCTCATGATTTGGACCGTACCTTCGGCTGCCATCTGAACCATACCTTTATCGAAAGCCTTCCGTTTGCCCACGTCCGTTGGATTAATACGAGCAAACACCTCTGCCTGAAATTGTGGAAGAGGTTTATAATCAAAGCTATTTTTGAGTGAGATGGTGTCGCCGATAGCAAATTGGCCAGGATTAATGATCCCAATAATATCGCCAGGGTATGCCATGTCCACGATATTGCGTTCCTTTGCCACCAAGCTGTGAGGTCGAGAAAGTCGCACATCGCTACCGAGGCGATGATGTTTGACAACCATGTCCCGCTCAAATCGTCCCGAACACACACGAAGAAAGGCGGTACTGTCTCGATGCCGTGGATTCATATTGGCTTGAAGTTTAAACACATACGCACTAAAGGGAGTCTCGACTGGATCAACAATAATTTCTTTACCATCAGGTCGATCCGCAGCCCGTGGTGTGGCTGGAGGCGCCATATCCACGAACGCGTCAAAAAAGTTTTCGATGCCAAAGTTGGTCAGGGCAGAGGCAAAAAAGACTGGCGTGACTTCCCCGCGGAGAAATTTGTCTTGAAAAAACTGGTTGCCAGCAATTTCCAAAAGTTCCAAATCATGGCGGACTTGGGCCAAAAGGTCTTCTTCGAGAAGCGATTCGGCCTCCGGACTGTCTAAAAATATCTCTGTTCTACTTGCTTTAGCTGATCCACCTGTCGCCATTTTTTTAAAAAGAGATACTTGCTTGCTAACGCGATCGACTACACCAACAAACTGTTGCCCAGACCCAACAGGCCAGTTTACCGCACTTGCATGAATTCCTAATACGTCTTCTACTTCGGCCATGAGATCGAGTGGAGGGCGTCCCGGAAGGTCCATTTTATTGATGAGAGTGAGCACAGGAATTTGTTTTAACCGACAAACTTCGAATAATTTCCGCGTCTGCGATTCCACACCTTTGGCTGCATCGATAACCATGATTGCACTATCCGCAGCAGTCAATGTTCTATATGTATCCTCACAAAAATCCTGATGACCTGGAGTATCAAGAACATTAATGACCGCATCCTTGTATCCGAATTGCATAGCCGAGGCAGTGATGGAGATACCTCGTTCTTGCTCCATACCCATCCAATCGGACGTCACGGTCATAGCGCTTTTCCTGTTACCCACCATTCCAGCAGTTCGAACCATACCAGAATATAGCAACAACTTTTCAGTAACAGTTGTCTTCCCAGCATCCGGATGACTAATAATGGCAAAGGTTCGACGTTTTTTCGCCTGAGCACGAACGTCATTTTGTATTTGTGTATCGTAAGTTACCATGTTTGGTTTGAGCCTAAGGAAAAATTCAACCTGGATTACCAAACATCAGTAACAACAGTTGAGTTTTGATAAAACCAATGGCTTTAGAGAATGTATAGTTTACGTTAAACGACTTATCTCGTTATGGCTAGAGCCTTCTTAATGAAAAGGTATCTCTAGCAGAAGAGTTTCAGGTTGGTCAAAAAGGCCATACAGGAAGGCCGCAGTAATTTGATACGCGGAACAGATATCAGCGCGCGAGCGCAAACGATACGAAGGACATTAAGTCTATGAACTTGACGGCCAACTAAGAGCCGTGAACACAGATGGGAACCTTTTTGGCAGCCTTTTAAAGAGTTTCAAGTTGACCCTGGGCTCGAGCCAGATCGACCCGTGAAGCATTAAAATTGAACAAGGCTTCAATTAAATTATCACGGGCTTGGGCAACAGCAGTTTGTGCGTCCGTTACTTCGATATTGGTGGCAACACCCACTGAGAACCGTTGCCTAGCAAAGTTCAATTCCTTGAGTGATAAGCGAAGCCCTTTTTGAGCCACAGCAACCTGCTTCTGGGTAGATCCCAAAGTAAGGAGGGCATCTCGAACCTCCAAGGCCACCTGATATTTAATATTTCTAGTGCGAATGTTTTCTTGTCTAACTAAACTTCGGCTTTCCGAAATTCGACCCTCACGCTGTCCCCCATCAAAAATCGGAATAGAAAATAGCAGTTGAACGTTGTCTGTAGTCAAAGCATCTGGAATTTGACTCCCGATCATACCCACATTCCCACTACCACTTAAAGAAGGTACACGTTCCATCGTCACAGAACTCAACGAAAGCTCCGCTAATCGTTCGCGCTTCTCTTGCGCTTTGAGTTCAACACGGTTTTCTGTTGCAATCTGTAGCGCTTCTTCAATGGTTTGTTCTGGAATTTTCTGTATTTTTAATTCGTCTGTTAGTACTAGGTTGACATTAAAAGACAACCCGATCGCACGAATTAGATTGAGTTTGGCACGATCATCTTCATTGCGTGCAACCAAAAGGCGTTGCTTTTCGCTTTCCAGCTGAACCTTGGCCCGAGTCACATCCAAGCTGGTAGCCACCCCCGCGTATTTCCGTGCAACTGCCAATCTGAGGAGTTCATTATTGAGTTTGACGTCTGCTAACCGCGCCTCGACGGCAGCCTGAGCGCGTAAGGTTTCCAAATAGGCCAAGCCAACGATGGCCATGGTATCCATCTTGTTGGTTTTTGAATCTAAGCTGGATACTTCGATGTTGGTTCGCGCCGCCCGCCATTTTTGGATGAGACTGAGACTGAAGATATTCTGAGTAAGAGACACACGAGTTTCATAAAAGTCCCTTGGGCTTGAGACTCCCGCGCCACCTGCGAAGGAACCTAGAAAAAATCGGCGCCTGGCTGCACTGGCTGTGGCAGAAACATTGGGAAGCATTGCACCAAGTTGAGTAAAGGCTTGGTCCTCTGCCTGAGTAATACGTTCCTTAAGTAATTGCACATTCGGATTTTCATCTACTGCCGCTTTCATCGCGTCGCGCAAACTTAATCGCAGCTCAGGATTTTTTGTATTAGATGCTGTTTCACCTTCTGCCGAAGCAGAGCCAGAAACTCCTAGCAATAAAATGCCATAACAAAGATAAATGGATGGCAGAATGATGCATCTGGCCCGAAATGGCTTACCCACCTGACGTAATATTATCCAAGACACAATCAAGTTTCTTGCGCTCCACCTGGAACAACATCATTTTGAGGTTTTATTCCCTGATGTTTGAGTTTCCAGTCCATCACTAGACTAAATAAAGCTGGGACCACTAGAAGTGTAAACACTGTAGACATGATAAGGCCCCCCAGCACAACACTTCCAATCCCACGGTAGAGTTCCGAACCTGCACCAGAGGATAATACCAATGGCAGAAGCCCAAATGTGGTAGTTAACATGCTCATCATGATCGGGCGAACTCTCGATCGAACCGACTCTGTTATCGCTTGCCGTACAGACATGCCAGCAACAATTCCCATTTCTCCGGTTTTCGAAAGGCCTCGTCTATTAGGATCCATGAAATTCAACGCCTGATGAACCACGAGAATAGCATTGTTCACAACCACGCCAATTAAAATAATAAAGCCGAGCATCGTCAAGACGTCGAGCGGTTGGTATGTAACAAACATATTCACCAGCGCTAACCCGAAAATCCCGCCTGCAGCAGCTAAGGGCACACTGAAAATTATGACAAAGGGATACAGAAAACTTTCGAATAGTGCGGCCATCAATAAATAGGTGATTAAGACAGCCAAAAGAAAATTATATTTTAATGCATGATAGGTTTTGGTCAGATCGTCGGCTGTACCGGACAAGCGAATGTGATATAAGCGGCCAAGTGCTCCGCTTTCCTTAAGAGGCAGAAGGACTTGCTTTTTGATGGTTTCCATAGCGGTTTCTAATGGCATTTGTCCAGGAGGAATGACTTGAATGGTGATGCCCCGTTCCCGTTCCAAATGATTAATTTGTTCAGGCCCAGCTACTAGTTGCACGTCCGCAATATCACCAACGGTTGTCAGTCTCCCACCTCGAGTATAAATCGGTAGATTCGCCAGCTCTTGTGTTCGATCCGCATATCGATCCACGCCACGAATGGTTAGATCAATTTCATCTCCTTCAAACTGGTAGTCGCTCGCCCTGACTCCATCTACCAATGCATCCACCGTAAATCCCAATTCCTGATTTGTCATTTGCACATCGGCGGCACGATCACGCTTGAGACTAACTCGGATTTCCGGGCTTCCCAAATCCAGGCTGGGCTTGGGTCGAATTTGAGCCTGAGGCAACACTTCCCGAACCTTGCCGAATATTTTGGCACCTAACGCCACTAAGGAATTAAGTTCAGGCCCAGTGATTTCAATATCGATATTGCGTCCTTCGCCAAGGCCGCGTTGGAACAAACTTCTTTGCGTGACAATCGGAATGACTCCGGGAATATCCGCCAGCGCGCGTCGAAACACAGGGATCAACTCTTGAATCTTTGATTCATCATTCGTCCGCCCACCCATAAAAATAGACCGGCCACGAGCCACATAGAAAAAGTTCAAAATGCTTGGCCCATCCAAGGCAGCTTCTTGCAGGCTACCAGGTTCCGCATCCCAATGAGGGGCAAGAACACTTTCGATGATTTCTCCCATTCGAATGAATTCCTCGATGTTGTAGCCGGGGGGAGGCAGCACGATACCTATAATCAGATTGCGATTTCCTCCTGGAAGGTATTCAGCTTTAGGCAGCAGAAGCCAGGTCGACCCGATGGCCAATGTGGTGAGTCCTAGGACAATCGCGATTCGCCACCGCACACTCCCAACCATCCAATGGATGAAGTTTACGAGACGGTCGGCATTCACCCCCGCCCACTCGTCTATACGATGTCCAGCATCTGTCAATTCATGAACTAAAATTTTGAAGCGTGAATTAGGAATCTCGGAGCCCCGTTCCTGTCTTCGAGTTTTCAAGATACGAGCAGACAGACAAGGAATCACCGTAATAGCCACAATGAGACTCAACCCCACTCCAGCACTAATGGCAATGGCAATATCCCTGAACAATTGCCCGGCTTGCTCCTCAATAAACACGATCGGCACAAATACCGCGATAGTAGTTAAGGTACTTGCAAGGACCGCACCCCAAACTTCAACCGTTCCATCGTATGCTGCTTGAAAAAGTGGTTTGCCAGCTTCGCGATGACGGTAAATGTTTTCCAAGACGACGATGGAATTGTCTACTAACATCCCTGCCGCAAAGGTCATTCCCGCGAGACTGATAACATTTACGTTTCGACCTAACAGCGACAGGGCAATGAATGTGCCCATAATGCTGATAGGAATTGCAAGCCCAATTACTAGAGTCGTGCTGCCAGTCCGCAAAAATAGAAATAGCACAGCAATGGCCAGAATGCTGCCGATGATGAGATTTTGTTGAACCAAGGTCAGAGAACTATAGACATAATCCGTTTCATCGTAGACTTGGAATAGTTTAAACCCTTGCGCCTTAAGCAAATCTTGATTGAGGTCCGCTACCGTTTCCTTAAGTTTGGCCATAGTACCCAAAATGTTCACGCCAGTTTCCCGAATAGCGTTGACCGCGATAGAGTTCCGACCCATCTCCCGAACTACATGGGTGGGATCCTGATAGGCTATACTGACAGTGGCCACATCTCGGACGTAGACCGGCACACCATTGCGCCGGGCAATAATGACATTCCCAACATCCTCAGGACTTGTATATTCTCCAACCGTTCGAACCACATACGAGCGTTTACCTTCGTCGAAATCCCCAGCGCTAAAATCCCGATTCTCTTGATCAAGGGCTTGGGCCAGTTCGCGGACAGTCAAAGAACGCGTCGCTAGTTTGCTAGGATCGACCAAAACGCGAAGTTCTCGCTCCCTGCCTCCATAGACATTGGAAGCAGCCACACCTGGAATCCGTTCAAAGCGAGCCTTGATCACATCTTCAGCAAAATCTCGCATAGTCTCGATATTAACGGGATTGTTTCCCAACGGTTCGAAGATAAACCATGCCATAGCACTACCACGGATATCCCCACTGCTAATGACAGGTTCATTGACTTCCTCAGGATATTCCTTAACTTGATTTAATCGATTCGAAACTCGGAGGAGAGCAGTGTCGGTATTAGTCCCAGTCGGAAAACGCAGCACAATTTTGGCGGAATCATAGGAACTCTGGCCGACCATTCTTTCAAGTTCTTCGACACCTTTGAGTTGTTCTTCCTGTTCATCAACGATTTCCCGTTCGACTTCATGGGGGCTAGCACCCGGCCATCGCGTTTCAACCGTAATCTCGGGTTTGGAAACATCTGGGGTTAGCTGAACTGGAAGTTTGGTAAGTGAAACCACTCCGAACAATACTATAAAGATCACCACAACGGTGGTAGTCACTGGATAACGGATAGCAAATTGAATGAAGTTCATAGGCTTTTTGAGGGCATTTCAAGAACGCGGACTGGTTGACCAGGAAACAAGCGTTCATTTCCTTCAACTACGACCACCATCCCTTCTTGAATATCACCAACTACTTCAACAAAATCATCTAAATGTAGGATGGGTTGCACCGGTATTTGCCCAACCATTCCGTCATTCACCAGAAAAACAAATTCATTCCCACCGCGAAGAACCAGTGCGTCTTTCGGAACCACTATTCCTTCATGGGGGCGGCCGACCTGAAGCGTTACCCGCGAAACCATTCCACTTTTAATAACAAGATCCTGGTTGGAAATATCGATTTTGACGGGAAAGGTTCTCGCTACACGATCAGCCTGAGCAACCAAGGAAAAAACCTTGCCTTGGGCTATAAAACTAGGCAATCCATCAAAAGAGACCTGGGCAAGATTATCAATTTGAATACCCTGAACGTACCGTTCCGGGAGAGGCACTTCGACTTGCACATGAGATAAATCCACGATCTCAACGATCTGACCGCCTTCTTCAACCCACTGGCCAATTTCGGTAAACTCCTCCGTAACCCAACCATCAAAAGGCGCGACTACCTGTGATTTTTTCACCTGATCTTTGACACGTCTGATTTCTGCACCCAATTGAAAGAGACGTTCGCGCAACGCATCTTCTTCCGCTTGAGCATCGTCAAACTCCTTTTGAGTGACGAGTTCTTTATCAAAGAGGACTCGCACACGCCTGAGATCTCGTTTGGCTTGACGATATCGAGTCCGTGCTTCGCGATGCGAAGCCATGGCGGAATCCAGTTGGATATTCAAGGTCTCGGTACGTAAACGTGCTAATAGTTGCCCTTGTTTCACATACATGCCTTCTTCAACTACAAAAGCTGAGACCAGCCCTTTGATTTCACTCGCCACGACGCTCCGCTTCCATGGCTCAACCGTACCAACAAGGTTGACTGATTGTTGAATGGGCTGCTTCAAAACAAGTGCAACGCGCACCGGTGCCAAGGGTCTTCCAGGGGATGATGGCGCGGCTTGCTGTTCGCCACAAGAGGTGGTAAACAAGAGGAGCCCCACGCCCACAATTGAGAATATTTTGTGATGAAAGGGCTTGCTAAATATTTCTGGCCCACAGCTCACAAAAGCCTTCGATAATGCAGATCTCGTTAATAACAGGGAATACCAAAAAAAGTTCTTCTCAGTGCAAACTTTTTTCAACAATCTCTGAAATTGAGAGGCCCTCATGGCCTGACCCATCTCCAATTTATTTTACACAATATGCTGAATAACACCTGTGTCGCGCTCCTTTTCAATCCCACTCAAAAATAAATTGCTGATTAGCTTACGCTTATCGACCAAAGAACCGCTCGACTTGGCTTGCAAAATCCCAACGTACATCGTGGAGTTCAACATGCCATGTAAAGCAAAAGCACCGTCCTTGGGATCGATTTTTCGAAATTCCTTGCGGCGAATTCCTTGACGGAGCAAGTCAGCCACTAAATCCACCTGAGCCATATATAGTTTCCAGACACGTTCCCCAAACGCGCTCTTGATAGTCCATTCAAATCCACTCCATTCGGATACATAAATACGGAAAAAGTCTCGGTTGCAATCAGCGTACGCAAGTTTGACTTGAATAAATGCATTGAGCTTATCACTCGAGGACTTTTCCTTGGCGATCGCTTTATCGAGCAACTCTGCCAATTCTTCTACTTTGGCCTCAACAATTGAAATATAGATTTCCTCCTTGCTTTTGAAAAATCGATACACAGTGCCCATCGCGAATTGGGCAGCCGTGGCGATCTCCGCCATACTAGTTTTGAAAAACCCGTTCTTTGAGAACAGACACTCAGCCGCTGCAAGAATTTCTTGCCGTCGAGCCTCATACTCCCGTTGCTTGCGTTTAGTCCTAGGATCCATGATTTCTGAATAGCATCAACAAATAGTGAAAATTAATTCTATACTTTGACTGAAAATTTCACAAGATAGAATAATTATTCATTTTTTACGTATTTTAACCTATTTGATGTATGACTTGAACTCGTGAGGGAAAACGAATGGAACTACTGGGCAGGACCTTTGGGATCGTGTGGTGACGGAAGCGCGGCAGAGGAAATTGGCACATTGTCCTCATCTTCAACGCCATTACTCATTCCACCAGATACACCGCCAGAAACGATAAAGGCCATGACTTCGGAACTCTCGGCATCAAGAGCCCGAACTTGATCTTTTGGAAAAACCAATAAATTCCCTGCGAAATTGTAGGACTGGGGGAAATACACGGCCACGTGATTTTCCAGCCCAAACATATCCATACTTTTTCTTGTGACAAACCCAATGGCTTCGGCATGCCCACCGGGGACGAGAGCCACCATAACTGGTTGATCAAAACGCTTTTTTTCGCCCATGAAAGCCTCAATCAGGTCTTTCAACGAGGTATACACTAATTTAATAAATGGAGTTCGGGTAAGAACTTTTTCCAAGGATCCGAGCGCACCCTTAAAAAAAACATTCGACGCCAGACGACCAGCCAGAGTGATCAGGATGATGGTAATCAAAAAGCCAAGGCCTGGAATTGGGATATTTAACCATCCATCAATCACCTCAAAAACCGTTAAGACCACCATGATGGTTACAAAAACCGGAACAAGGAGAAATAGCCCTTCAAAAAAATTTCGGGTTAATTCATTCATGTCCCACCGTCTTGGAACTGCTTCGTTTTTAATGGACGTAAGAACTTCTTTCCAATCAACCGGCATAGGTATGGGCTTTCTTAAGAGATTGCTGCTACAAAGAGTTCTCAATATTCATCGAATAAGCTCTGCCGATTCTTGACTCTACCTGCAAAGCGGGTTTGAGACAAGTGCAGGTTGTGGATGAACGGGCAAATGAGTCTGTTGAATAGTACATGCCAGGAGCGCGCAACTGCGCCAGGGCATACACCCATCATCAGTAGGAAAGAATACCCAAGAAAGTCCGCCCAACAAGGCCGTAGTTTTCTAGCACGCGGAGCCTATATGTCATACGTAAGCGATAACAATACTGGGGAGTTTTTTAACATTCTCTGAATTTGACACGAAAGACCTAAAGCCGTCACATTAAAGCTGAGAAAAGATAGAACCAAAGAAAGAGATCCGTAATGGCAGAAGAACAACCTCAAGGAAAACAGGCAAACACCCCACCCACGGCAAAGGCTTCTGTTGAAACAGAAATCCTTAATGTCAACATCGAGCGCGAAGGCCAGGAAGTCAGCGCAAAGTGGGGATTGCACCCAAGTTTGAAGAAAGAGTTAACGCCAGATGAATGGAAAGAACTCACGGATGTGATGGGGAAAGTCACAGATATTGTTGGCAAACGCTTCGCTGAAATCCTAGCCCGAGGCCAAAAGGAAGCCGGCGGAACGGCATAAATCAAATAGCTCCTTGCCTATAAATTCTTGCTGCACACATCCGTTTTCCCAAAACTAACTATTGAATCCCGAATAGTAGTAAGTGAATCAGGCATTGCTCGAATACACACGATCGGCTTTGGCGGCAAAAAAGAAATCGCTTTCCGTCAGCCCTTGAATTTTATGGGTCCAAATTTCCACCTTGCATTTTCCCCAAGCTAAATGCAGGTCGGGATGATGGCCTTGCTCTTCGGCAATGACTCCGACTTTATTCACAAAGTCTAATGCCCCGGCAAAATTTTTGAAGGAATATTCACGCTCAAGATGCCCCTCGGAATTGAACGCCCAACCCTGGTCCAATTGCTCAAGTAACCCACGCGCCTTCTCCGGTTCAACAGGTGGCACCCCACCCCGACATGGTATACACTGATTATCAGCCAAACTCATACATTTCTCCTTGGCAAATTGTAAAACGTAAAATTTTTCTCTCCTTCGTAATAAGGAGATTAGGGAAGTAGGACTTCTCCTTGAGAAGGAATTATAGACTTCCAAAAACCTGATGCACAAATCTCTTGCTTGAGGGGCAGGAAGTTTAGGCTAGAAAATAGCTTTTGGCTATTGAAACTGAAAATAAAAAAGCCGCATTGATGGCGGCTTTTTTATTTTCATTGTCCTTTATCAGACTTACTCGGACAATAAATTGGTGGAGGTGGCGGGATTTGAACCCGCGTCCGAAGACATTCAGCACAACGGTCCTACGTGCGTAGTCAATGTTTTAAGATTCGTGTGCATCCACGCCCACTGACCGGCTTAGAACGCCCACTAGCCCAGTAAGGTCTCGTCCGCAGCCGCTGGAGCACCAGCCTTGGACCAGCCTGCTAAGGTTGCGCCTCTTCCACGCTCGCAGACAAAGAATGGAGAGACGTCGCAGTCAATTAAGCTGCGAGAGCCAATGGTTCGTTGGCAATTGTGTTTTTCCCGAAGGTTTAACGAGACTCCGAGAGCTCGACACGCACCGTTGACTTCCTGTTCCCCGTCGAAGCCAGTCACCCCCTTATTTTGGATTATCTGTTTCAACGCTATATTGTCTTTACTATATCCTAACCCTTGCCCATTCGCTAGGGGCCCTGATTTGTATGAGATGGTCAGACTTTCGCGGACGTTTCCCAAAAGTCCTAGTTCCTGTTTTTTATTTTTGTGATTATCGAGGGAATAGCCGAGTTAAAATTGTCGACCCCTGCCTAAGATCTCGCCTTCAGATCGAAAATTGAAAGGCAGGTTGATTGCCGATAGCTTCGGCGAGGATGCCTTTTCGTTTGAGCGTTTTAAGAATTTCATGGGCTGAAGCCGTAAAATCCTCTGGACCAGTAAACGATAGGTCGGATTTCGACAAGAGATCATCCTTCTTTTTGCCCATATGTACGGTCAACACAGTTGCGGGATACACTAACGTGCGTATGGCTTCAATTGATTGGTCAGCCGGAAGATTAAACGAATTCGTAGTTGAAATAACCAGTAAGCCTGTATCGACAAGCAGCCTCGCGACCTCCCCATAGCGGCGCACAATTTCCATCGCCTCTTCTTCGGATAAATCCGCGTCAAGGCCAAGGCGGAGATTTTCCGCATCCAGCATGTAAGCATGCCGCCCTTCGGCTACCAATACTGACTCGAGTTTTTTAGCCAGGAATGTTTTGCTGGTTGTATCCGGTCCTACCAAGAGCACTAATGCAGCGCGATGGCCGTAATGTTTGGCTCGATCAGCCAAATTGACATCACCTTGAACCCAGGCAAAATCCCGTTTCCTAGCCTCCACTCGAAGATTTTCCTCACGGTCCTCCACCATCTCTGTAATGATGCCGCCACCCGATACATCATAATTATCCACAAGCACAAAACGTCCGGAAGTTTCGAAATCAGTGTAGAGATCAAAGGCAATAGGCGCCTTGGCCTGAATCGTAATGTCGGCCACCTCGTTCCGTCGAACGGAGGCTTTAGTGTCTTGACTATCCAGGGAAAGATCATTGGCATCCACAATCCGGTGGATGGCCGCAACTTGGCACTCCACTTCGCGAGTCCCTAACCGAACAAGATACGATTTTTTCATTTCCAGGGGACGTTGACCAAGCCAGAAAAGATTGGCCCGAAAGGACGTTGACACCAAGGGAATAGAACCCTCATGACTGACGATCTCTCCACGTTCAACAAAGATTTGTTCATCAAGGGTAATCCCTACTGACTGTCCAGCATGGGCTTGGGTGGGGGGGGATTCGATATTAAAGGTTTCGACGGTTTGAACGACAGCGGTTTTGTTCGAAGGGGAAAAGATTACCTGATCTCCAACTTTAAGGCTCCCAGCTGTAATACGTCCCGCTAAAACGCGACGAGCATCAAATTTATATACGTCTTGAAGCGGAAACCGAAGAGGCTGTTCTTCATGTTCGGACTCCGAAGAAAATTTGGCTAAAGAATCTAGTACAGTCGGACCTGTGTACCAGGACAAGTTCGAACTGACCTTGGCAATATTATCCCCGAGCTTAGCACTCGCGGGAATCACGAATTGAGGAGTGACATTGAGTTGCGAAAGAAATTCTCGATACTCTTTTTCAATACCATCGAATGTATCTTGCCTGTAACCGACGAGGTCCATTTTGTTCACAACTACTGTGACCTGCTTCACTCCCAGCATAGATAACAACAAGCCATGTCTTTTGGATTGATCTCTCACGCCTTCTAATGCGTCAATGATCAACAGGGCGGATTCTGCACGCGCGGCGCCGGAAATCATGTTTTTCAAAAATTCTTTATGGCCAGGGGCATCAATGATGATATACTGTCGCCCCGCCCATCGGAAGAAGGTCCGAGCTGTATCAATAGTAATTCCTTGTTCCTGTTCTTCTAAAAACGCATCGAATAAAAAGGCGTACTCAAATTCTTTGCCTTGTTGTTTGCAGATGGCTTGAATTTTTTCGACCTTACCTTCAGGCAAAGTTCCGGTATCGGCATACAATCGACCAAGCAATGTGGACTTGCCATGATCAACATGGCCCACAATCACGATATTCATCCGATCTCGGATATCAACGTGTTCTTGTGATTCAATATTACATGTAGCCATCTTTTCGCAGTAACTCCATTCCTCGGCCTTCATCCTGTGCGCGACCTGATCGTTCCGCCACCGTCGTGGCGCGTAATTCTTCAATGATCTCATCCACTGTAGAGGCCGTTGATTCAATTGGCATGGTGCAGGGCGCACACCCTAGGCTTCGATAACGCTTGCCATCACCTTTATTGAGATACAGATCCATAAATGGGATATTTTCAAGTTTGATGTATTCCCAAATATTAATTTCTGTCCAATCCAACAGCGGATGTACGCGAATATGCGTCCCAGGCGGGAAAGAGGTTTTGAATTGGTCCCACAATTCAGGTGGCTGGTCTCGAAAATCCCAATCATTGTTTTTGTCCCGTGGAGAAAAATATCGTTCCTTGGCTCTGGTTCCTTCTTCATCCGCACGAACTCCGAGAATAATGCCTGTATAACCTTTTTCCTCTAATAATAATTTTAGGCCATTGGTTTTGAGCGCCGTGCAACATTCTACTCGGCCCCGCTCATGGTTCATCCCTTCAGCCAACGCTTTTTTGTTTTGCCCAACTACTAAATCAAGTCGCCATTCCCGTGCCAATCGATCACGATATTCAATCATTGACGGAATTTTATAACTGGTATCCACATGCAACAACGGAAAGGGAACGTGTCCCAAAAACGCTTTGCGTGCGAGCCAGAGCAACACTGTAGAGTCCTTACCCATAGACCACAGCATGCCAAGATTATCAAAGTGTTTATATGCTTCTCGAAGGATATATACACTTTGATCCTCGAGTTGACGAAGATGTTTCATGCGTGGGCAACCTTTTTTACGGGAGAAACGTTCGCTGGAGCGAAAGCCACCTTCGCTAGTTCATTGAGCTTTTGAGCTGCGACACCCGATTCAAGGGTTTGCTGGGCCAAAGGAACAGCTGTGGCAATGGATTGAGTTTCTCCCGCCGCATAGAGGAACATCGCGGCATTGTAAATAGCCCAATCCCGAAGCCGGCCTTTGATTTGGTTATGCAAAATCTTCGTAATAAGGGACGCTTCCTGTTCAGGAAGTGACACAGTAGAGGACGGCTTAGGAATCGCCATATTTTGGAAAGATCCCAACGGCAACTGAAAGTCCTGCGGTTTCAAATGCACGGGAACCACATGATCATCTCTGAGCTCTCGCATGAGAGCTGGTGCGGAAATGGAAAGTTCTGGAAAACCTTCAACCCCTTGAAAGATCAACAACCGATGTCCGCCTAGTATGGAAACCGCTTCTGGGATCTTCTCTAAATAAGGAGGATGGGCGACGCCAATGACTTGGGAGCGCGCGCGCGTCGGATTCAGCAAACGTGCTACTTGATGAAAAAGATTTTGCGCGCCAAGTTCGTCACGCAATTCCAAGAAACGGGCCAACGGCGGATGATAAAGCGCCATATCTAAGTAGACAAAACCCAAATCCCGAAGAGCATCGGTCAAGTCTTGACCTTGGAAATTCGTGGGGATACCTAATGACCCAAGGACTCGGGAAAGGTCAGAAGCCGACGAAGGATGCTCAATGCTATGCATACAAATTTTTGCACCTGCTGCTGCAGCCAATATGGCTGCCGCGAGGCACACATGTATAGTGTTGTGCTTCTCTCCATAAGCCGGAACATCCACCACGTTCCAATCTCCTGGCGTGCTAAGGGGTGCCATATAATTCCGAGTGGCAGCGGCAAATGCTGCTAATTCAGAGACCGCTTCCAGTTTAATTCGCATTGCCATAAGAAAGGCACCGATCTGATGACCAGTAGCTTTTCCTTCCATCATAAGTTGAAGCGCTTGCTTGGCCTCCTCCCAAGTTAGATCTCTAACACCTCGTTGACCTTTGCCAATTTTCGTAATTAAGTTATGCATGTTCTGGCGCAGTTTTTTCATTTAGTTCGAAACCCGAATATCGAAATCTGAAACAAATGGAGAAAAGCCGGTGGAAATTCGATTTTTTGATTAGTTCCGATATTTTGAATTTATAAATTTTCTATTTGTGCAATCCGCATTCTGTCTTTTCAAAATTATTCCAGCGTCCGGAACGAGGGTCCTGGCCTAATTGAACAGGCGCTGTACAATGTGTGCATCCAATACTCGGATAGTTTTGATCATGCAGCACGTTGTATGGCAAATCATTTGCCTTGATGTAGGACCAGACCGCATCATTTGTCCAAGCTGCCAAAGGATTGAATTTCACGAGTTTAAATTTTTCATCCCATTCCATAATCTTAGCATTGGCACGAGTGGGAGCTTGGTCACGTCGGATACCAGTCACCCAAGCGGAATATCTTTTCAAGACACGTGTGAGTGGATCGACTTTCCGAATCTTGCAGCATTGGTCAGGTTGCTGAATCCATAACAGATCCCCGAACTTTTCAGCCTGTTGCTCTGGCGTAAACTCAGATTTCACTTCGATTATTTGCTCAGACCCAAGGCTATACTTAATCTTAATGCGCTCACGGACATCGTGGGTTTCTTTAAAAAGAAAGTCTGTATCTAAATAAAAGAACGATGATTTGGGATTAATTTGATGCATCATGTCCCAGATCACGACATCCTCCGGACCAAAACTGCAGGCTAATACAATACTGGGGAAATATTGACCCAACCCATAAGCCAACACCTCTTGAGGTGTTTGACCTTCGAACCGTTGGTTGATGTCTTTTAATTCCTCAATCGATGGCTGGGACCGAGACGTTGCACTCATGGGGTATTCTCTTATCCACTCCGAATTATCTGCCTATTGATTTAGACTTCCACCTTTTCTACTAATACCTTGAAATGTTGTTCATCTGCTTCTAGAGGATCTTCCGCAATTACCTTATGCCCGTCATTCCGCAAACTCATGGGAACGTTTTTAATCGGATCACCAGCGTCGAGCCACACTTCAAGGCGTTCGCCGTCATCCATCATTTCAAGTTTCAATTTGGTTTTCACATAATTCAGTGGGCACATGACGCCGCGTAGGTCAAGCACTGTCACGTCCTCAACGGGTTCACTCGGAGCCGGGGGCCCTACCTCAACTGCAGGTTGACTCTCTTCAGACACTTCACCCAATCCAAGCTTTAGATCTTGCCCGATTTGGTCAGTTAATCGACGGCATACATCCACGAAACCTTGGGCAAAGGCCATCTTCTCTTGGGTGAATTTCTCAGTGCTATTTTTGGTGCTGAGAACGCCAGTCTTGCTGGAAATGTTGCGATAGGCTTCTGGAATGAGACCATTTCCCCCAGCTGTAAATTGATCAAATTCCGCTAAGGTATCGGCATCTGTATTGGGGTCGATACCTTCAGTCACCAGCAAAGCCTTTGCCCCAGCCACGACCGCACGATATGCTTTATTAATAGCCATGGCGAACTGATGTTTCTCAGCCAAGATCCGTGCCTGGTACAGTTCTTGCTCCGCTTCCAAGATACGGTTATCAATCATTTCCACCGCACCGCCGGCACATTCACCTGGGCCAAGATCTTCCACGGAAAATTCTTCCTCTGCCTCCCAATCGAAATAGTACGAGGAATCTTCTTCGAATGGAGGCAAAATAGAGTGCGGGATCAATTCTTCTTTTAACTTCGCCTTACCGGTACGCTTAATAAACGTGAACAAACTTTCACCCTCCTGCCGATCACGCCGATAAAGGTCCACCACATGTGACACGGCAGCAGGAACATTCTTGGCTGGAAGCTTGACGGTCATTTTCCCAACTTCCGCTGTTCCATTAATTTGTCCACCAAGATGAAGTTCGTACACTGGAGCAATATGTTCGCCAATACGTTTACCCACTCCATGCAAACCGATGGTTGCTGTGTGATGCTGGGCGCAGGAGTTATGGCAGCCACTAATATGAATCGTGGTGCCTTTCATATCCTCAGGAACTTTTCCTGGCGGAAATACCTCCTCTAAAGCCCTGGCCATGCCTTTAGAGGAGGTAATCCCTAGCCCACAGGTGTCCGTACCAGGGCAAGCGACAATATCCTCGGTTTTGTTTGCTCCAGGTTGTCCCAATCCGTGAGATTCAAGTTCTTGATGGAACGCTTCTAATTGGCCTTCGGAGATCCAACGAACAATTAGATTTTGCCCAATGGTTGTACGGATATTGCCATTGGAATATTTTTCTGCGAGATCGGCAACCGCCAGCATTTGTTCAGTGGTTATATCCCCAGTCGGCAATCGAAGAACAGCAGCCATAAAGCCTTCTTGTCGTTGTTTTACCACATTCGTTCGTTTCCACATTCCAAATGGCGTTCCCGAGTCGGGACTCTGCCCATTGCTTCCATTACCGTTTCCACCGTTTTTCGTGGGCATGATAAGTGGCGCCGTATCGGCGTGCACCAAAAGTTTAATGGATTGATGCGAAGGAGCTTTACCGAACATGCTTTCATAGGCTTCCTCCCACCGGCAGCGAAATTCCTCGAAGCCAAGTTTCTCGATCACAAATTTCATCCTGGCCTTACTGCGGTTTTTCCGGTTCCCAAGATTATCAAACACTTTGATTACAGCTTCGATCGAAGGGATAAGATCATCCATAGGCACAAATTCACGCAACAAATGCGCAATACGGGGAGCTGAACCCAAGCCGCCACCCACAACCATCCTGAATCCAATCGTCCCGTCTTCTCCTTTGACAGCTAATAGCCCAACGTCATGTATCGGAGTCATGGCGCAATCATGTTTGCACCCTGATAACGCAATTTTGAATTTCCTCGGAAGGGTTTGGGTTAAGGGATTGCGAAGCAAATGATGCGCAATAGTCTTCGCATACGGAGTGACATCGACCACCTCACCTTGGCAGACCCCAGCTAAATGACATGCTGTAACATTTCGCACGGTATTTGCGCAGGCTTCCCTTGTCGTGACATCAACTTCCGCCAACTTTCGCATGACCGTGCCAATTTGTTTCAGTGGAACAAAGTGAATTTGAATATCTTGACGCGTAGTCACATGTCCCACGCCTGTTCCATAAGTATCAGTCAGCTCCGCAATGCGCCGAAGTTGATTGGCGTCCAACCCACCAAAGGGAATTTTGATGCGAACCATCTGCACATCTGGCTGACGTTGGCCATAGATGCCATACTGCAAGCGAAACGGTTTGAACAGGTCCATGGGAGTCTCACCTGACTGTAAACGTGAGACTTCATCTTCAAATGTTTCAATCTCTTCGAGGATTTCTTGGGGGATCGTAATGGTTCGAATCTCGGGAATCACTGATGAACGGCCCGTATTCATGGTGCGCCTCCGGCAAAAGTCGATAATAAAATGAAAGTGTTAATTTTTTTGCTGGTCTCTGAACCAAATCAGTGGTTCTTTTAAAAAATTCTAACTCTTCCTAAATGTGGTACATTGGAACCTGCTCTTGTTCCATTTGGTTGTATTGTTGCGATAAGGTTTCTAGCGTCACAGAATTCAGCACTTCTAGCTCTGCTTGGCGAGCACGGTCCCATATTGTAGATAATAAACCCTCAAGCTGTATAGGACGTTTAGTTTGCCCATTGTGAGTCATTTGTCGTACATCGGTATCCAAGGAACCATTCATCGCTTCCACAATATCCGCTAAGGAAAGATCCGCCGGCGCTTTTTTCAGAGAATATCCTCCTTGAGCTCCACGCAAACTGTCGACAATCCCCCCTTGTTTCAGAGCCTGTAGCACTTGCTCAATAAAACGAATCGGGATTGATTGTCGAGTGGCAATTACCCTAGCCTGCACTGGGGCACGGCCATACCGCAGAGCCAACTCGAGGGTCACCCAAATACCATACGTGAGCTTTAAGGGAACGCGAAGCAATTAATTCATACCTTTCCGATAGGAATTGTGTTAATTTATAGTGTGAGACAGCAATCTGTCAAATATTCTTAACTTCTCTTAAATATCAATTGGATATGCGCTAAATCCGAGGTGATTGAGCTTGGAAACTAATGAGTGGCTCGCATTTTTGAGACCAACCGAAGAAGTAAAAAATTCGTGGCGGGTTGGGTAATTCTTTCGAAGTTTGTCAAATCCAGCAGAACGATCACATACAGGTTGAGAGAGCAAGGATCTTAATCGAGCATCATCACCCGTAAGATCGTAAAGTCGAGTGGCTAACTGATGGACCACGAATTGAAACTTCAAGCTTTCTGTTTCAATAGCATGAGGAAGGCGAGTTGTTCGAGTCATTTCGGGAGAGAGATCCCATGTTGGGGTAACCCCAAAAAATTCGCAGGCTGATCGATACATCATCCGAGTTCCATTTATTTTTCCTTGGAAGGAATAACCTGCAATATGGGGAGTAGCGATGGTGACCCGATTTACCAATTCCCAATTTATTGATGGTTCTTTTTCCCACACGTCTAATACCGCACCTTGCAGAGAACCATTCTTTAACCCTTCGAGAAGAGCAAGGTTATTCACAACTTCTCCGCGCGAGACATTAATCAAAACAGACGAAGGCGATAATTTGGCCAGTTCTTTTTCGCCGATCAAATGAAGAGTTTTATCAATTCCCTCTTTTGTAAGGGGAACATGAAGAGTCACAATGTCAGCTTTCAAAATCTCATCCAACGGTCGGTAGCACGCGTTTCCTGTCTTCCTTTGTAATGGGGGATCATTCAAGATTATTTCCATTCCCAACCCACGGGCGATATTTGCCACTAGCTGTCCGATTCGACCTACCCCCACGATTCCCAAGGACCTTCCTTCAAGCGAAAAGTTGAACCGAGCAGCCACAGTCGCTAGGGCCGTCAATATATATTCCGCAACAGAATTGGCATTACATCCAGCGGCATCAGCAAAACTAATTTGTTGTTGGGAAAGATATTCGAAATCAATATGATCAATGCCAGCCGTGGCAGTTCCAACGAAACGGATGCCCGTGCCTGCCAATAGCTTTTCATTTACCCGAGTCACAGAACGAACAATGAGAGCCGTCACATCACCTAATGATTCTCGGGTAATGTGGCGACCAGGCAACACGCTGACCGACCCAAGGTGGGAAAAGGCTTCCTCCGCAAACAGAATGTTTTCATCAATCACGATGTTCATTGCAATCTTTTTAGACCCAAGAAAGTTGGTTTTATAACTCGGGATATCATACTATCTATTTCACTAAATATCTGTCGTTAAGAAGGGCCATGTAATTGCAGGACCCAAAACCAGCCTGATAATCAAGACAAGAGATCATATAACCAGATAGGGGTAAGTGATGGCTAGTAGCGCAAAGAAAAAAACACCGAGAAAAAAGACAGCCACTGCCGGCGCGGAAAAGAAAACTGCGGTGCAAAAGATCACCATAACGAAGAAAAGCGCCAAACCCTCACCGCCAGCTTCCATGAAACAGCTAAAAGTTCGGCAAAAAGCACCAGCGTTTTCATTGCCCAATCAGGATGGAAAAATAGTGAGCCTATCCGATTACAAAGGGAAAAAAGTCGTGCTATACTTTTATCCTAAGGATGACACACCAGGATGCACCAAAGAGTCCTGTGCCTTTCGCGATGGGATTCATGAAATCCATGACATTAGAGCTAAGATCATTGGAGTGAGCGGCGATTCCGTTGAATCCCACAAAAAATTTGCCAAAAAATATAACCTCAATTTTCCTTTGCTGAGCGATGAAAGCAAGAAAATGCTCAAAACCTATGGTGTGTGGAAGGAAAAGTCTTTGTACGGCAGGAAATTCATGGGCATTGAGCGAACAACCTTTATTATCGATGAGAACGGCAAAATCGATGACATCTTCCACAAGGTAAAAGTCGATGGACACCTGGAAGAGGTATTAGGCAAGTTGGATTAAACCAGCTCGTAATCAAGAGGAGAAAGTTTTTTTGCGGAGGACCTTAGTTTGGACCAATTGCCACAGCACCTCGAGTTCCTGAGATTGATACAAGGCATGCGTACCAATATAGCCAGTGACGCTTAACCCGATACCGACTACAAGCATAATAGTTTTGGCGATCCACGCATCCTCACGCTCCCAAACCGCAAGGCTCGCAATCCATAGACAGGCCAAAACTACCGGAATCGTGGCAAGCAACGCACGCCCAAAAGATTGCCAAAAGTGCCACCAAGCAATGCCACCCAGCCGATAGGTAAGGATCGAAATAAGGATAACAATATTCACCATAGCAGAGAGTGCCGTGGCTAGGGCAAGTCCGACGTGTTCTAGCGGACCCATCAGGGACAGTGCCAACAGAATGTTGACGAACATGGCGACCACCGCCGCAATAGCGGGGGTCTTGGTATCTTGCATCGAGTAAAAGGCCGACACCACAACTCGTATCCCTGCAAATGCCCATAATCCGACAGCGTAAGCCAAAAGTGCTGCAGCTGTTCCTACCGTATCAGCCGCGGAAAATGCCCCGTGTTCAAAGAAAAGATGAATAATCGGAACTCGAAGCAAGATCAGCCCAGCCGTAGCCGGCAGGATGATAAACGCAATCACCCGCAAACCAAAACCCAAGGTTTCCCGTAGTTCATCAAAGGAACCCTTGGCTGCATGCATAGAAAGTGTTGGAAGTATGGCAGTGGCCAGGGCCACCCCAAATATCCCAAGAGGAAATTGAATAAGACGCATGCCATAGAACAAATACGTCGGCCCCCCCTCAAAATAGGAGGCCAGAATCGTATTGACCGTAATATTGATTTGTGTCACTGAGGTGCCTAGTAAGGAAGGCACAATTAGCCACCCGATTTTCTTAACGCCGGGGTGCCCTAGCTTAAATTTCCATTGAAACAATAATCCCCGATTCTGCACCCCAGGCAATTGTATCACCAACTGGGCCAACCCGCCGATCACTACACCAATTGCGACCCCAAATACGGGTTCATCCAGTAAAGGTGCAAGGAACAAGGCCGAGGCAATCACGCAAATATTAAAAAACACCGGCGCGAGCGCAGGTGCGGCAAAAGCCCGAAGCGAATTGAGGATACCCATGGTCAACGCTGCCAAGCTAATAAAAATCAAATATGGGAACATGACTTGTGTGAGAAGCGTAGTAAGTTGCAATTTCGTAGGGTCTTCATGAAATCCCGGAGCCAACAGCCAAACAATCGTCGGTGCCACCACAATCCCAACAAGCGTAATCATCGTGACAATGGAAAGCAGCGTCGTAAACGCAGCACTCACCAACTCCCAAGTCTCTCGTTTGCTGCGAAGCGTGTGATATTCGGTGAACACCGGAATAAAGGCTGCTGACATGGACCCTTCCGCTAGCAATTCTCGCAGCAAATTGGGAATTCGGTAGGCAACGAAGAACGCGTCCGCTGAAGCTGAAGCCCCAAGAAGACGAGCGAGAATCATGTCCCGGATAAAGCCCAAAATACGGCTACCAAACGTCGCGATCCCTATGATACCTGCCGTTCCAGCAAGGGAACGATGGTCATCGGGGGGCTGATTGGCTAATGTGGATGGTTGCAGTGAATCAGACATGGACCCAGATTCTAGCAGGATGTAGAAATAAGTTGAATGTCTTACGCGGCATCACCCAATAACTCCTCAAAATAGAAAAAATACAATAAAGATGGAAAAAACATTACAAAGGTTGACCCTGTTTAAGCTATAGCCCTCCTCGCTGTTCACGAGAGATCGTCAATTTGGCATCGATGAATTCTTGATGGGGAAGTTCAAGCGCCTTGGCAATGTGACGGATTTCTTCGATCTCGGCATGAGATGTTTGATTAGCGGAATTGGCTATGGCGAAAAGACATCGAAGAAAGGCTTTGCGCTCATCGATGGTCGTGTAATCGCAGAAACCCATGGTGAGGCGGACAAGATCGAGCCCCCGCATAATCCGTGCGTGGCTCATCTCTGTGATCAGATCGGCTTCGTCCTTCGATAGATTCCAGATTTGTTGCAGCCCAAGGCTCATAGCCTGCCGTTCTCGATGGCATACTTCACTATCAACCCACGCCACATGCGCCATGAGACCAGCAGCCAAGCAAATTTTTCGGATTTCTTTCTCCGGGATTTCCAGCTTGTGCCCACGGTTTTCCAATTCTGATGAAAACTGAAAGTAAATGGTGTTCTTAAGGAAGTCTTCAATTCGGTCTTCTCGCGACGACTTACCTGTATAATGGCTCGCCCGAGATTTAAGACTTTTCTTGAGGGGGCTCATAATGTGGGACAAGAATCCCGTACTTTTCGAATCCAAATCTTGACGAATGGTCTCGATTACCTCGGCATTGGCCGTGCCTCCCTCGACAGCAACTAATTTCTCAAGCGTCGTCAGTACTAGTTGCTTGTCACTCGCAGACCGAATGCCATTTAAAACTCGATCTAAGAGTTCCTCTCGTTCCGCATCTGTAACGGCGTGGGTCATATAAATTTCGAGTTGCATCCAATCTTCGCCAGAGATATCTGGGAGCAGAAAAAGTAGTTCTTTGAGAGCATTCACCTCATCAGTGTGCAAACGCCCATCCGTCCATGCAATCCCAATCATGAGTTTGCCCAAATCTAAAATAAATTCCTTATTGGCCATTTGCGCTCCTTTTTCAATTGAAGATAGAGGCCACGTTGACACCCAAAAGAGTCTTTCTATAGCATCTTTTTCTTTGTTTTGTCTTTAAACAATTGGGAGAGGACTTATCCTTGTGGTTCACGGGTTTCGTTATTTAATCTCCACCCATCAGGCTAACGTCTTGAAACTGTAATCCATTTTCTTTTTTCCAGCCTACTTATTCACAATGACTACCCCTTCGAAAACAACTTATCCTGCCGGGTCACGCTGGTGGTTTTTTCTTACGGCTTTTACCACGGGCGGCGTGGTCATGGCCTTGGAAATTCTCGGCAGCCGATTATTGGCACCCGTCTTTGGCACCTCTCTCTTTGTATGGGGGGCCTTGATTGGAGTGGTCTTGGCTGCCATGAGTACAGGGTATGCCACGGGAGGGTGGCTAGCTGACCGGCGTTCCCCGGGCTTAGTCTTGACCATTCTTCTTCTGGGATCAGGTGTGTGGACCCTCATACTGGCGGGCATTGGACAACCCGCAGTCTTTAAGGTTTCCCAATGGACCGCTGACCCACGTCTGGGTCCCTGTTTAGCCGCAAGTGTGCTCCTGGCTGTACCAGCTTTTTGTTTGAGCGGAGTTCTTCCAGCCTTGCTGCGTTTAGCTATCGCAGATATGAGTCATCTTGGCCGTCATACAGGAGGCATGATTGCCGTTTCGACAATCGGCAGCTTAGTTGGCACATGGGGCACCTCATTCTTTCTACTCACATGGATGGGTAGTCTCAAACTTGTTGGGGCACTCGGTGTCATCTTGGTAGTGCTTGGATTCCTTTGGCTCCTGTGGTCTGGTCGAGCCAAAGCTTTGGTCGTTATACCGATTTTAGGTAGTATCTGGTTCGCGATTTGGTTTGGTTTCCATCCTATTCTTATTCAACCTCCTGCAATCTACCAAGAAGATAGTCCATATCAACAGGTGCGGGTTCGGGACGAAAAGGGTTTACGATTCCTGGTTCTCGATAATACGTTTCACGCCATTATGTGGCAGCCAGACCCCATTAGGCTGGCCTTACCCTACAGTCAAATTATGATGGCCGCGCTGGGCCTCCACCCAGATCCACAGAAAGGTTTAATACTGGGACACGGGGGCGGATCCCTGGCCAAATGGTTACAGAAATTTTGGCCTACACTAGAAATGGACGTTGTCGAAATGGACCCGTCAGTGGTGAAGGCGGCTGAAGAATTTTTTGAATATACGCCAGGCGATAAGCATCACATTTTTGTTCAAGATGCACGAGTATTCTTGCGGCACACGGAAAAACGGTACGATATCATTTGGGTCGATGTGTTTGCCCGCCATCAAATTCCATTTCATCTGACTACAGAAGAATTTTTTGCGGAACTTCGCGCACGACTATCGACGAACGGGGTAATCGCGGTCAACTTGGCTTCCTCTGGTTCGGATTTAGATCGGATACGTGCAGAGGCTGTGGTCTCGACCATGGAGACTTCGTTTCCACACATCGAGACTTTTAGTATCCCTGGACCCACATGGTTGCGAACCAAAAAAGGGGCGGCCAATCTCATCTTTTTTGCTGCTTCAAAACCTTTAAATATGCGGTCTCCAGATTTCGCCAACACCACGATTGAGTTATTAAACAAGGGGAAAATGCCTCCTGAAGTTTTTGCCTTTTTAACCTCCGCCGGTTATCCGGAATGGCAGCCCGGGCAAATTCTGACCGATGATTTTTCTCCGTTCGATATTCTCCTTGGTAGCGGATGATCTTCACTCCTTCTCTTTGAGCCAAATCAGTGCATGCCTGGCTCATTGTTCCAAATCTTCATCTCTCTAGTTGACGAGCTATCAACATTAAGGGGACCCTCTTCGTTCCTGACTTAACAAAATGTAAAACCTTCATCAGCAAAAAGCCCTTCCTCCTTTTTATCAGGCGAAAGGGCTTCACGTTCTTTATCTTTAAACTCAGGAAAATTATTCCGCTTTGGCAGGCCAAAATTTATAACGGATTTGCGGTAGTTGCTTTCCTTCGAAATTCGGGATGTCATAAAGACATCTATCAACCGTTTCTACTTCCTCTTTTGTAAATTCAAAAATCCGTGATTTTTTCCAAAATTGATCGAAGGTAAAATAATCACCGGCCTTGGGTTTCTCATCAACCGCCGCTTGCATTTGTTTAAACACTTCCGTGTCCACTCCAAGAATCCGGCCTTTATTTTGGGAAACGCACCATTTTAGTATTTCGGCGACACCATACATGGTTAATTCAATTTTAAGTTTGGTCGCTTGAGATTCTGCCATTGCTTCCTCCTTGTTAGTAAGAGGCAACCTATAACACATTTGTGTTTACCTCTTCCAGTCGTTTGAGAAATTTCAAGTCGGCTACTCACTTTGGCCTTAATTCAATGGGACTAACCGTTGCATTTACTTAACAAGAATAGGTCTTTGGTCCCATCAATCATGCGTTATATCAATCAGGGAGAAAAAGCGGTATACTCGCCAGCCTATGTCTTTTCAGGATTATATGAAGGGGAGAATTCTGCCCTTAAATAGTGATGGTAATTGGTTGCCTTTTTCCTGATTGGTTGGAATTATGGTCCGAGCTCTCATCTTTTTTTTCCCACTCCTTATCCTGTGTGGTTGTCCTCCTAAAAATGATTACGCCCCGCCTGACCTTCTCTACCTGTACAAAAGCTATGACGTAGGGAAAAATCCAACATCGATTCGCTCCGGTGACTTTAACCACGATGGGTTCACGGACCTTTTGACAAGCAATATTGCGGCAAACTCCCTGTCCTTGCTTTTTGGGAATGGTGATGGGAGTTTTGAAGCCCAAGTTAAAATTCGGGTATGCAAAGAACCGCGGAATCTGGCCCTCGAAGACTTTAACCAAGATTCGCATTTGGATCTGGCTATTGCCTGTTCGGGTAGCGATCAAGTGGCCATTTGGACGGGTCAAGGGGATGGAACCTTTGAAAAGGTTTCTCAATACCACGTAAATCGCGCGCCGGTTTCGATTGCTGCTGGAGACTTTAACGAGGACCAATTGCTCGATATTGTAGTTGCACTCCGAAACGATAAGATTCAGCTACTTTTTGGGAATGGTATTGGAAAGTTCCGTTTTGGGCCACTCTATGAATACGGGGATACGCCAACGTCGGTAACAACTGCAGACATCAACAGTGATGGACATTTAGATTTAGCCGTATCCAATGGTGGGCCCATGAGTAGCGCCATCTCGATCTGGTTAGGACAAGGGGACGGGAATTTTCTGATGCCCACGGATTATCGGACCGGCAAGCGCCCCTTATCCGTTTCTTTTGCTGATTTTAGTAACGATGGATTCCTCGACCTCTTTGTAATTAATGGGCAAATGAATACCATAACCGTGTTCCTAGGAAATGGAGATGGAACCTTTCAGGAAGGAATCGATTCCGGTGGAGATGCCGGTCCAAACCACGGACTCGCGCAAGATTTCGATGGGGATAGGATTTTGGATGTCGCTGTGGTGAATATACAGTCAGGCAGTATGTCGGTCTTGTTTGGCAAGGGAGATGGGACCTTTCGATATCCCCCACGTCACTATGGAACTCCACGTGGTCCGTTCGCCATTACCTCTCTGGTTTTGGCTGAGGGCCGGGGAGAACAACCCGGGTTAGCTGTTGCCAATAATGCAGGAAATAGTGTATCCATTTTTCTTCACCATGGACTCAAATCCCGTGAATATTTTGAAAAAATCGACAATGAAGAGTAAATGAATACACGAAAAGAACTAAAGGATTATTTTTTTAACACCCTAGATACATTGCTACAATGCCTGTGAAACATGGTCAAGTAGCCTGCAGAGGCTGGACTTCCTATGAGGTGACATGCGAACATTCGTATGGTGGTTTGGTATAGGATCGCTGTTAACGCTGGCTGTCCTGATGGTTCAGGGAGGAGTGAGAGACCTATTGTATAGCACTCCGGATTCCAGTTCGTTTGGAGCCATGTTATCGGTCGTCTCCACAATTTTTGGCGGAGGCCTTCTAGCCGGGTGCGTTGCGTTGATTTTAAATCAACTACGTTAGGTCCTGTAGAATAAGACGGAATTTCGCCCTCTAACAGGATGTATCAGTGGTGGTCTAGGCAAAAAATCTGGAGTCACATGTAATGGAATGCTTAAAGTGCAATGGGTTCATGATGGTTGAACGGCATTACACTACCATGGCCAAACGCCTGTATGCTCGCTGCCTGAATTGCGGTTTTTGGTTTGATCTGGTGGATGTGTTACGTTTCTTCTATCGCGTGGTGGACAACGCCTACCGCGGCGCAAAAATTCGAGATGCATTATAACACTCGGCCATCTCGTTACACTTTCATTCCTTTTTAATTCCCTGCCTTTTTACTTTTGCCGCCAAAATCAGATCCGGTCCGTTGAAGTCTATCACCTTTGGGAAAATTCACGAGCACTTAGTGTTTCGATAGCTGCTTAAGAGCCTCTCGGATCAAATGATCGAGCAGCGAGGGAGTGGCTTGGTCTCGGCAGATTTTAGTTACGATATCTTTCACATCTCGTGAGCGATAACCTAAGTTGACCAAGGCAGAGACCGCATCGTCTTGAATTTTATCAGGAAGCGCCGGCTTCATGCACAAGGCTGAATCCGAATCCAAACGGGCAATTTTGTCTTTCAGTTCCAGAACAATGCGGCTTGCTGATTTTTTCCCAATTCCTGGAACTGAAGATAATTTATCTTCATCATTCTTCTGAATAGCCGTGATAAGATCAGAAACGCTTAGGGTAGACAACACACTAAGGGCAAGTTTTCCTCCAACTCCAGAGATGTTCGTGAGCATGACGAAAGAATCTTTCTCCGGAACCGTTAAAAATCCGAAAAGTTGAATCGCATCTTCCCGCACGTGCGTGAAAATATTAAGGGAGAGTGAATCCTGAAGCTCCGGTAAGGCAAAGTAGGTGCTGAGAGGAATGAACACCTCGTAGCCAACACCCTGCACATTAAGGATTATGTGCGACGGCGTCTTGACAATCAATTGGCCAGTAAGCTTGGCAATCATAGAGCCTGAGAGAAAATAACCTGGACACAATTTCGCCAAGGTTTGGGTCGGATTTGTACGAAACGATTGAGAAAAACCCGAGACATGGCACAGCTATAATGGGAATTTCTTGATTGAGGCCCGCTCAAAGATGGCCCGAAGATTGGATGTAATGTTTTCACGCAATTTTCTTTTAGTTCTATAACAGAAGATAAGCTCTACCAGAGGTAGGAGATTAACCCAAAGCCACGACCTTTTCCATAACATCGTCCGGGATATCGAAATTCGCATGCACTTTTTGAACGTCATCATGGTCATCGAGGATTTCCATTAACTTGAGCATTTGCTCTGCGGATTTTTCTTCCAGTTTTATTTGATTTTGGGGAACGAATGTAATTTCAGCCAACGACGTCGAAATCTGCTGATTTTGAAGGGCTTCCTTGACATCTCCAAAATCAGTGGGGTCAGTAATCACTTCAAATCCAGTCCCGGTGGCTTTCACATCCTCTGCCCCTGCTTCCAGAGCCACGGTCAGAAGAAGATCTTCTTCAATATTTCCTTCTACTATCAGTAAGCCTTTTTTATCAAACTGCCAGGCCACAGCCCCAGCTTCTGCCATGTTTCCGCAGTTTTTCCCGAGTAGGCTCCGAATCTCAGCCACCGTTCTATTCCGATTGTCTGTGGTAATTTCCATGAGCACACCAGTTCCCCCTGGGCCATAGCCTTCCAAAGTAAATTCTTCATATTGGACACCTGGGAGTTCTCCTGTTCCCCGTTGAATGGCACGTTTGATGGTATCGGCCGGCATGTTTACTTCTTTTGCCTTGGCAATGATAGTTCGGAGAGCCGGATTTCCGTCTGGGTCTCCTCCACCACGAGCCGCGATAGTAATTTCACGGATGATTTTGGTGAACATCTTCCCACGCTTGGCATCAACCCCGGCCTTATGCCGTTTGATTGTCGACCAGTGACTATGACCACCCATATTGAATACAAGGTCCTTGGAGTTTCGAATTATGTTAGTTTCCAGGGGTGGGCTTGTATCATAGAGTTTAAAGAGGTGTCAATAAGCGTTTAAGTAATAAATTGTAAGTAAATACACTTTGTCTATCTTAGCTTTAACAAAACCATTCGCTTGCGCGAACCGAAGGAGGGTGGTAAGGAAATTCCATGCGAATCATCTTTATGGGAACCCCAAATTTTGCCGTTCCATCTTTAGAAGCTCTCCTTCGGAGTGAACATGAAGTTGTCGGAATCGTGACCCAACCGGACCGGCCCAAAGGACGCGGCCAAAAGCTAGCTTTTTCTCCAGTAAAACAACTGGCCCAGAATCATAGGTTGCCTCTTCTCCAACCCGAAAAAATGAAAAGCCCTGAATTACTTAAAGCTCTCGCTGACTGGCGTCCTGATGTAATAGCAGTAACGGCTTTTGGACGAATTCTTCCCAAAAGTATTTTAGGCTTGCCGCTCAAAGGATGCGTGAATGTGCATGGTTCTCTGTTGCCCCAATACCGAGGAGCGGCACCCATTCAGTGGTCCTTAATAAACGGAGGTACGGAAACCGGTATCACCACCATACTCATGGATGAAGGCATGGATACAGGACCAATGTTGCTTCAAAAAACCGTAGCGATCGAACCAGATGATACATCAGCCGAATTGGGGAATCGATTGGCCAAAGTTGGCGGGAATCTTTTGGTGGAAACATTAAAGCGTCTAGAAAATAAAACTGTGGTTCCCCGAGAGCAAGAGCACGACAAAGCAACCTATGCGCCCATCCTCACCAAGGAAGCTGGACTGATTGGCTGGACACAATCAGCTGAACATATTGCGAACCGTATTCGAGGACTTTCGCCCTGGCCAGGATGTTATACCTTCCTACAAGATCAACGATTAACTATATGGAAGGCCATGGTAGAGACCCAAACCCAAAGGGAACTGCTGCCTGCCCATGGCCCTGGAGTCATTATCAGTATAGACAAAAAATCCTTTGAAGTATTAACCGGCAATGGCATATTACGAGTTACCGAGATCCAGTTCGTGAACAAGAAGCGAATGACCGTAAAACAATTTCTACAGGGAAGAAACTTCCCCGTTGAGCAAGCCTTCACTTCAAGTTCGATATAGGTTTCTGAGTGCACACAACCGTAATGCGAAGAATTGAAACAAGTATCAACTCAGGGAAAACCATTCAGTTATTCTTGTCGTAAAAAAATATTTTAGAAGGTAAAAATACATCATGAATGAAAGAGAACAAACTGCATTAGCATTTCTCAATAAGCAAATCAATGACTTGGAAACCATACAACCCCATGTCCTTGAAACCACCAATGCCATTCTTGCGAAAGAGCAATTCTTGAAATGGAAAAAATTTGTAGTGAATGCGGTTTCAGAAAAGCTAGGCTCCAGCTATGGGAAAAGTCTTGCCATAGACTGGCTTGAAACGGCATTTGCTGGAGGTGACATGTATGACGAAATCGCCGATGATATCGAGATGTGTCTTCGTCAACTGAAAAAACTCACTAAAGAAGTAGAAACAAAAGGTCTCGAACCAGTAGATACTGACAAGGCTCAATCCACTTAACCCGCTGCAATTGAGAAGATGACGATTCCTTCTCCACCTCCGGCCCTCAAACAACTTGGCCAGCACTTTCTCATTGATCCAAATATCGTGAGGAAAATACTTAACGAAGCTGCGATCGGCTCTGAGGAAACCGTTTTTGAAATAGGTCCAGGGCGTGGAGTTTTAACCGTACCACTCTGTCAAGTGGCTTCTCAGGTTATTGCTGTAGAGTTCGATAAGAAACTTGCCGCCTATTTGACCTCGATTTGCTCTCCAACCAACTTAGATCTTCGAATAGGCGACGCGCTTGAATTTCCTTTTCACACACTCCCCTTAAATACGGTCGTGGTTTCGAATTTACCGTATTATATCTCTACGCCTCTCTTATTTAAGTTGCTAGAGCACCGATCTCATATCAGCCGCATGATTTTAATGTTACAATCTGAAGTAGCTAAACGACTCACGGCAAAACCGGGCAGCCGGGACTATGGGAGCTTGTCTGTCCTAAGCCAATACTGTGCAAGTTCGCGATTGGCCTTCAAAGTCCCCGCCACATGCTTTCGCCCAAGGCCAGATGTGAATTCCTCAGTGGTTACGCTAAATCTAAGCTCCAGAAAAAGTGATGATCCATCATTTGATCAAGACTTCATGCGGACGGTTCGATCAGCCTTTGCACATCGAAGGAAGACGTTGCTTAACTCGTTTCGCGATTCGGGATTAGCTTTGGGAACAATTCAAGAATCATTGGCCGCCGTAGGTATTGATTCCAAGCGCCGAGCCGAAACCGTAACCCTGTTAGAATTTGTCGACCTCACGCATGCCATTCGACGCTACACTCTTTGAACCTCAATCGTTCCTTGATTGTTCACTGCGAGTGAAAAACTTATTAAAACTGGGGAGAATTCGAAGCACGAATTTCAAAATCCGAAACTCAGGAGATAAACCAATTAAAATATTCCAATTTTGGATTTCGAGTTTGCTTTGAATCTCTCGATTGAGTTTCCTATTTATGAAATTTTTCGGGACCCAGGCTAGATATTAGCATCACTCACCCACATATTCTTCACTAAGGGTTTTATTTGATTAACCTTACCCCCTGTGCTAGGATTTCTTCTATGAGTGCCCTCCCTAGGACTAGGGGAAAAATCGTCAAACAGGATCCTGCTTCCCCTACCTTCAGACTTAGCCGCGAAATTCTCGGAATCATCCTGATCACACTAGGACTTTTGATCTTTTTGAGTGTGTCGTCCTATTCCGTCTCTGACCCCTCTTGGTTCGATCCGTTGCCAACTCAACCCTCAACCAAACCAGGGATGACTGAAAACGTTGTCGGGATCGTCGGCGCAACCATTGCTGCTAGCTTGGTATGGCTTGTAGGGGCAGCCGCGCTCGTGGTTTCAATCTTGATCATATTGCAAGGTATTAGATCGTTCCAGGAAGAAACACCTGAAACCAAGGCTCGAAGCCTCATCGGCAGCGTACTCATGGTGCTGTGCCTTAGCGCCTTATTTCAATTTTATGGATCACCATTTGCCATGGGCATGCCTTACCCCACCATGGGTGGAGCCTGGGGGGAGTGGAGTTCGGATTTATTGACGCCTTTGTTTGGTCAGGTGGGAAGCACCATCGCATTGTGTTCCATTCTTCTCGTCTCTGTTCTCTTAATTTCACCTTTTTCCGTAGCCAGCGCTATAGGAAATATACCTGCAAGAATAGGAGCCATTCGGGATAAGACTCCACGCTTCTCTTTTGGTTGGCTATCTTTCCCAACACAAGCACGCTTGCCCAAAGCTAATAAACCCTTAAAAATCAATCGGGGCTCCTCAAAACATGGGGGCGTTTTATCATTTTTTCGGAGTGATAGACCCATTCTGGAATTGGATATTCCCGAGGATGAAGAAGAAGTGGATTGGGTTGAACCTGTTCCCCTACCTCGCGCACGGCGATCTTTTCAAGTCAATCGGAAGGTATCTGCAGGATACAATTTGCCAGATCCCATTGCGCTTCTCGAAGCGCCTGCTAGTACGCCATCCCATCAAACCGATGAAATTTTAGAATCTCAATCTCGGGTATTAACGAGCACATTTCAGAATTTTGGAATTTCCGGAAAAGTCACAGAAGTGCATCCGGGTCCGGTCATTACCATGTATGAATTCGAGCCTGGGCCGGGAATCAAGGTAGCCCGTATTGTGAATTTAGCGCATGACTTGGCTATGGCCCTCAAGGCTACAAGTGTGCGCATTGTGGCCCCGTTACCTGGAAAGTCTACCGTGGGGATTGAAGTTCCCAATCCCGTAAGAGAAACCGTCACGTTTCGAGAAGTGCTGACCAGTAGTGTCTATGCACGTTCCAGATCAAAGCTCACCATAGCTTTGGGAAAAGATATTTTTGGACGTCCGTTTGTCGCTGATCTAAAAAATATGCCACATCTCTTAGTAGCTGGGGCAACTGGAGCTGGGAAAAGTGTGGGTTTGAACAGTATGTTGTTGAGTCTGCTCTTTTCCGCACACCCTGATGAGGTAAAGCTTTTGTTAATTGATCCCAAGGTTCTCGAATTACAAGTCTATGATGGAATTCCCCATTTATTGCGCCCAGCTTTAACGGACCCCAAATCTGCGACACGGGGTTTGAGTTGGGTCCTACAAGAAGTGGAACGGCGCTATCAGTTGCTTGCGGAGCATGGTGTGCGAAACATCCAATCGTATAATGCCAAAATCGCCGAAGAAGGCAGCAACAGCCCAACACGTGGTGTTCAACCAGATTTGCCTTCTGACGAAGACCAAGATGAGCATATCGCCCCGGAACCACTTCCGTATATTGTTGTCGTTATTGACGAATTTGCCGACTTGATGATGGTGGCACCGAAAGAAATTGAAGAAAAGATTACGCGATTGGCGCAAATGGCACGGGCTTCGGGTATTCATTTGATCCTAGCCACGCAACGCCCCTCTGTAGACGTGGTCACGGGCTTAATAAAAGCTAATTTTCCAGCGCGCATTGCGTTTCAAGTATCATCGAAAACAGATTCACGTACAA
>CAZDCF010000007.1:73420-83265 GCA_964503895.1 uncultured Nitrospiraceae bacterium
AATTTTCCAGCGCGCATTGCGTTTCAAGTATCATCGAAAACAGATTCACGTACAATTCTTGATGCCAATGGCGCGGAAGCACTTCTTGGTCTAGGAGATATGCTGTATTTAGCGCCAGGCACAGGACGACTGATTCGACTTCATGGCTCTTATGTCTCAGATGAAGACGTACGGCGCGTGGTAGAATATGTCAAAGCCCAAGCTGGTCCGGACTATAGTGATGAAGCACCGTTTCAGGCCCCTGATGTATTTGAGGATGATACCGAACGCGATGAAGTCTATGAACGAGCAAGAGAAGTGGTTCTAAGCTCGAGACAGGCATCGGCCTCGTTGATTCAACGGCGTTTACGGGTTGGCTATCCACGAGCTGCAAGAATGATCGAACAAATGGAAGACGAAGGACTGGTAAGTGCCCCAGGGCGAGACGGGCGTCGTGAAGTACTTGGCTCTCGATCAATAATGCAAGAACGGATCGGATGAGATTACTTTTCTTCTATTCAGTGATGGCCCTATTACTCACACCGCTTCCGGTTTTCGGGACAGAAAATGCCGAACAACGAGTACGGGATTTGGTTAGTCGCGTTGATTCACGATATGCCAAAACTAAGGATTTTCAAGCCGACTTTACCCAAGAGACTCGTATTGAGGGATTTGACGTACCCTTTCAATCTTCAGGTCGAGTCTACATCAAAAGGCCTGGCTATCTTCGTTGGGACTATACTAAGCCTTCAGTTGAACAAATTTATGTCCATGGTGATGAATTGCAAATGTATGTGCCGAAACATAACCAAATTCTCAAAGGCAATTTGACCATGATGGTAGCCATGAAGGCCCCGTTACATTTACTTCAAGGCGTGGGAAAACTCACAGAACATTTTGAGGTACACTCGACCGATAATGGTCGCGTAGGAGAAGGAGGGTTGCCCCTACTCACCCTGATTCCCAAGAAACATGAGCAGCCAAGATCATCATCAGTTACTCGGATAGTCTCGGAAATCCAACCCGACACGTACTTCATTCGGTCAATTGCGTTATATGAAGTCAGTGGAAATATTTCGACATTTCAGTTTACCAATGTCAAAGCGAATACGGGAATCGACGACACCGTCTTTACCCTTGAACCTCCTGAAGGCGTGGTAATTGTCGAAGATATTCTTCCTCAAGGTTGATTTTTTCGTTAAGACAGTGGACTCCAAGATCTCGATCTGCCTGGATTCTGCTTGGGATTGTCTTGGTAATCTTGATCAAAGGTCAGTATCTGAACTATCTTTCCGCCTGGTATAATTGCACCCTTCCCGCTTTCCTCACTCTTACCTTTTTGATGTCAGTCGTGCGGATAAAAAATCAGAGCTCACATCACGTTTCATCAATGGCTATGAATGAGATTACTGAACATTGGCAAGGCAACCGACCGATCATGACTTTATGGAAGATAGTATATGGATTGTTCTGGCTATGCAGCCTGAATGTTTTTTTATCCAACCCGGCTTTGGCCCTGACCGGGGATCTCACGAATGACCCAGCTGGTATTATCAAAAAATATCTATCGCTGGATAAACGAGGGGTACGGTTACAAGCTTTATCTTATGAATCAGTCCGCCCCTACGTAGATTGGGGAGAAGAACCTCCCTGGGGCCAAGTCGTAGTGATCGAAGATTATACGGTAAATGACGATGTGCGCGAATGGAAAATCGTAAGCAGCACGGAAGCCATTATTCCGGTAACTTTACAAGTTGTGGGTATTATGCATTGGGAAACTGCCACGTTTCTTTCCGAACCTCGAAAGAAAATGATTAAGTTTCACGTAAAAGCTGTGCTGAACCATTGGCGAATTGTCGCTCCCATGTTTCCTCCCCATGTTGGGAGAAAGCGACTCATCGATTTTGTTCGCGCAATGATTTTAGAAGAGGACGATGAAAACCGAAAAGATGTTCTGCGGCGTCTGAGAAACTCGTTGAGAAATGCCAAGTCATGAAATCATTCGATGAATTGAGATTAGTCATCTTCGATTTTGATGGAACCCTCGTTGACTCGAAATACGATATTGCTGTTTCAGTCAATTTAACCTTGATGGACATGGATTTGCCGACCCGCTCTCCAGACGAAATTTTTACGTTTGTCGGAGATGGCGTTAAACGACTACTTCGGCTTTCGGTCGGGGAAAGCAACGAGAAGCAATACGAAAAAGCTCTTACTATCTTCCGGGAACATTATTTAGAACACTGTCTGGATTCCACAAGATTTTATGAGGGCCTTGATTCGGTTTTTCGTTCCTTACAGGGCAAGATCAAAGCTCTAGCCACAAATAAATCGTTTGAGTATACTCTGCGAATCGTGGAAGGATTGGGAGCGCGCAACACCTTTGCTGCCATTGAATGTCCGAATGATATCTATGATCTTAAGCCCAACCCCGGCATGCTGTTTCGAATCCTTGACCAACTCCGGATCCCACCCGAACATGCTATGCTAGTAGGGGACAGCACCAATGATGTTCGAGCCGCCAAGGCTGCAGGCATGCGGGCCTGTGCAGTGGGATACGGATATGGCAATCGTGAAAAAGTCTTAGCACTCGAACCAGATCATTACTGTGAGAAACCGGAAGATTTGATCGCAGTCTTTTCATAGGCAATAAGGACTATAAAGAGTTTCGAATATGAGACGACGCACACTATTCCAAGTAGGAACCATAATGGGAATAGGAATGATGGCTAAAACTCTGGGGTTGGGAGATGTCTTGGCAAAGGAAGCTGCTAGGAAATTTGAAATCGAAAAAACAGATGAGGAATGGAAGACGATCCTCACGCCCGAACAATACTATGTGCTTCGGCAAGGAGGCACAGAAACTCCCTTCAAAAATGAATATCATAACAGCAAGCACAATGGAATGTACTATTGTGCCGGTTGTCATCTGCCCCTCTTTTCGTCTGAAACAAAGTTTGATAGCAAAACAGGGTGGCCAAGTTTTTGGAAGCCGATCAAGCCAAATGCCATTGGAATCAAGACCGATTGGAAATTGATCTACCCAAGGACCGAAGTGCACTGCCGACAATGTGGGGGACATCAAGGTCACGTGTTTGATGATGGTCCTCCACCAACAGGCCTACGTTACTGCATAAATTCAGCAGCGTTGGTTTTTATTTCGGCGTAGATTCTGTCACGCACCATCAGTGGCGACTAGGCAAACAAAAATTGGGGCTGAAAAACCTGAGGGAAGATTTCTAACGTGGAGGGGAAGGATTCGAGGGCTTGATCTTGAATCCCGTTTTTTCCTTAATCAAAATTCAGATAGATTTTTTTATAAGCCCGGATCGCAAACACCGGGTACACACCAAGACTCGCTTCGCCACTCCATTAACCAGCGCCCGCACATTTTGAAGGTTGGGTCGAAAAACCCGGTTGGTCTTATTATTGGAATGACTTACATTATGACCTGTCATTCGTTTTTTCCCACAAACTGAACATGCAAACGCCATAATCTCACTCCTGTTTCAGAAGATTGTGCCAGACGGACTCTCTTGTTACCATACCCCCAGCCATTCTGACAACCTTTTCTTCTATTCCCTGGATATTCCGTTTCGCAAAGGGTTAAACCCACATTACGTCCTTACATATGGGCACTTCTTATTCAATTACCAAAGAATCTTTTGACTATGTCCGGGATCTCCTTAATAGATTGGCCCGACCCATTGCATTAGCACGCCGCCAAGGCGGAGCGGAAGGGGCTTCGATTAAAAATCTCAATAGTTTTATTTCTGATCAGATCATGCAGGCTCTAGGAGAAGTGGTTCTTCCGAGAAAAATCGAAGCGGATTTGCTCCTTCTTCGATCGTTATTTCAAGGTGACAAGAATCCTATTCCTAAAGACGATATTACTCGATTGAATCATGCTCAACAGGTTTTGGATCGGATTTCGTTTTTGGTCGGATCCCTTTCCAAAGAAAATGCCCCATCCGTACCGGGTTCACCCGGTACGGAGCAAACCAAACGCGTAGATCAGCCGTTGCATGAAATATCCATTCGTTACGCCAAGGGCGTGGGGCCCAAACGCGCCCCTTTATTTGAAAAACTGGGAATACGGACCATCTTGGATGCCTTGTGGGTTTTGCCGTGGCGGTATGAGGATCGATCCGTCATTTCCTCGATGGCAACCCTCGTGGCTGGAGAGTTAGCAACTGTATCTGGAGTGGTTGAACGAACGACCCTGCGCCGGATTCCAAGACGCAACATGATTCTAGTATCAGTTTTCGTACGCGATGGAGAAGGATCTGTTGAAGCAGTATTTTTTAACCAACCGTATTTGGAAAAAACCTTTCAGGTTGGAATGCGAGTCGTACTCAGTGGGATGGTGAGTGTGGCCACGGGAAGACGCAATCATTGGCAAATGCGAACCCCTCAGTTCGAGATCGCCGATCCAGAAGAGGATATGCTGCTTCACGTTGGACGTATTGTACCGGTATATCATGAAACCAAAGGCCTAACTTCTCGGAATTTACGATGGACACTACACACCCTTTTGGATGAGTACCATGAACAACTGCAAGATACCCTCCCTCGTGTGATCCGAGACCGTTATCAATGGCCAGCTATTGGTGACGCCATGCGCTCTGTTCACTTTCCCAATCAGGAGACTCATCTCGATGATTTGAATGCATGGCAGAGTCCGGCCCATCGACGCCTGGCCTTCGAGGAATGTTTCGTTCTTCAAGTCGCATTAGCTATTCGCCAATTCATGAACCAAAATCAAATTCCCGGGATTACCTTCAAATCCCACACGCCTTTAATTGACCAACTCCACGCACAACTCCCCTTTCAACTTACTGATGCCCAATCCCGCGTGATTAACGAAATCCGAAAAGACATGGTACGGCCTTCTCCCATGAATCGGCTTATTCAAGGGGACGTAGGATCTGGAAAAACCATTGTTGCCCTTCATGCCATATTGCTCGCATGTGGGTCTGGTTACCAGGCAGCCCTTATGGTTCCAACAGAAATCCTTGCTGAGCAGCATTTTCTAAATTTGCAAAAATATTTAGACAAACTTGAGATTAACATGGCCTTGGTCTCAGGTGGACGCTCATCTAAAGAACGGTCACAAATCCGTCAAAAGATCGCAGCAGGAGAGATCCAATTGGTGATTGGAACACATGCGCTTTTGGAAGAAACTGTGCAATTCCCTAAACTCGGGTTGGTGGTAGTCGATGAACAACATAAATTTGGTGTCCTACAACGAGCCACCATACGAACAAAGGGTATAGATCCGGATGTTGTGGTCATGACAGCCACCCCCATTCCTCGAACATTGGCCATGACTGCGTACGGTGATTTAGATATATCGGTCATTGATCAAATGCCTCCAGGACGGAAACCCATCAACACCAAAGTGTTTCGCCACGGCAGCAGATCACGGGCATATAGTCTGATCCGAAAACAAATCGAAGCTGGCCGACAGGCCTATATTGTTTATCCACTTATTGAAGAGTCAGAAAAAGTTGACCTGGAAGCTGCCATTCAAGCGGCGGAGCGTTTACAAGATGAGGAGTTTACTTCGTTTTCTGTCGGTCTCTTGCATGGACGGATGAAATCTAAAGAAAAAGCTCAGGTCATGACTGCATTTAAAGAGGGCCATTTGCAAATTTTGGTGGCAACAACCGTGATTGAAGTTGGATTGGATGTCCCCAATGCAACGGTCATGGCCATTGAGCATGCCGATCGATTCGGTTTAGCGCAGCTCCACCAACTGCGTGGCCGTGTTGGTAGGGGTACAGATCAATCCTTTTGCCTATTAATCAGTACAGCTCGTGGATCGAAAAAGACTCCTGAAGCCAATTCTCGAGAAGAGTCGTTTATGGCAGGGGAGATGAAATATGCGCGTGAACTCCCTTTAGATTTCAAAGAAAACTGGACCTCCCAACAAAAACCCACTGTGACCCAATCCGCCCAGCAAAGGTTGAAAGCTATGGTAAATTGTTCTGATGGATTTGCCATTGCCGAACAGGATTTACGCATTCGCGGTCCAGGAGAATTTCTGGGGACTCGGCAATGGGGAATGCCTGAATTTCGTGTGGCTGATTTAGTACGAGATAGTCATCTCTTTGAGCAAGCACGCAATGAAGCGTTTCAATTGATACAGCAAGACCCGCATTTGTCAAAACCAGAACATCAAGCCCTCAAGATGGCAATGTTGATACGCTGGAAAACAAAATTGGACCTAGGAACCGTGGGGTGAGATTCCGGATACGAAAGAAGAATTTTTTATGAGAGTAGCAACCATTGATATTGGCACACTCACCTGTCGTCTACTCATCGGAGATCTGGAGGGCCATGGTACAATAACACCCGTTTACTCCGGACGAAAGATTCTACGACTAGGGGAAGGGGTTGATCAAACAAAACAACTCAGGCCGGAAGCCATGACACGCGTCATCAAAGTCATTAAAGAATGGAAAAACATTATTGATCAGCACGATGTTCAAGCGTCAGCTATCGTAGCTACCAGCGCAGTGCGCGACGCAGGAAACAGAAAAGAGTTTCTGCAGCGAGTCAAACAGGAAACTGGGGTCGAGATCGAGGTCATAGATGGGGAGGAGGAAGCGAAAAGAACCTTGCTCGGTCTTCGTTCAGGGTTTCCAGCAAATATTTACGATATGCTGGGCCTTGATATCGGTGGAGGAAGCACAGAATTCATACTAAGTCGTGATGGAGAACCTACAAAAGTAATTTCGATCGACATGGGTGTGGTGCGATTATCAGAGCGCGTTTTAAAAAATGATCCACCAACATCTTCTGAAATTAAGGAAGCTGAGCAACTCATCCATTCTTTGACGGAACAGGCACTAACTACATTAGGCGAGACGTCCGGTCTCACGTTTGTGGGAACTGCCGGAACCATTACCTCGCTTGCCGCCATTGCCCAGGGCCTAGATGTTTATGATCCTCAACGCATTCATAATTACATTCTAAAACTCGAGATGGTAAGAAACATCGAACAAATTGTTTTCTCACGAAAAAAATACGAACGCATAGACATCCACGGCCTAGAGCTAGGCCGCGAAGAAGTAATCGCCGCCGGCACTCTCATCCTTCGTTGCATCATGGAGAAACTCAAACAAGATCAATGTCTAGTAAGTGAGTGCGGACTCCGAGAAGGAGTGTTAGTTCATTTGGGGCAAGAGTCCAATAAAGCAGGAAAAACTAAATAGCCGGAAAAATATTTATAAATTTTCATCAATAAATTTATTATCGCTGACTGTACCAGCGGAATCCGCTCGATTCTTGGAAGGCTGGGCGCTTGAAACCACCAGGTTTTTCGAGGATGAGCACCTTAAAATCCCAAAGGCCAAACCATGCTGGATCGAGTACGTTGTGATAATGGAGCCCAGTAATTTTTGACAACGAATCGCCTAGCGATTCCTTTAACTCGGACTCGGTATACGCACGTACGGCGAATTTTTTCCCTTCGGCTTCCTGTAAACGCCGGATGGCGTAGGCAGCACCGGTGCATAACACTTGTGTGTCTCGTTTAATGGACAAGAGTTGCGGTAACGCACAATATTGTTCGTTGAAGCCTAGCCACTTGGCGGCGTGGCGCATATGGGTGTATTGCACCTCGTATTCGGTATGCCCAGGAAGTCTCACCGGATCTGGCCAACCAGAGTCAATTCCGAATTCAATGAGCAACGCCCGACCTCCAGGCCGTAACACACGCCATAGTTCTATCAAAAATTGGATGGCTCCGTAATTAAAAATGGCTTCATCGGGATAAGGTTTATCTAAATTCAATCGAAGTTTTTGGATCAATTCTAGGCTGCGTTGATGTTCCTCGGTTGCTCCCTCCCCAGATTCCAATTCTTGCTTTGTAAAATGAGATGGAGTCATGTCTGCGAGATTTTCATTATCAATGACGAGATCCACACTTGCATCTGCTAACGGCAGATATTCGGCATTAGCATTAAGCGCACGAGCAGACCATCCGGCATTTATGGCCAAGTCAAGCTGAGAATGAAGAAATGAGCGAGTCAGATCTAAAAAAATGTATTGAACGTTTCGTCGTTCAGCGGGCGAGAGTTCTTTGGCCATTTCCTGTGAGAGATAGCCCAACCCCGCTCCGACTTCAACGATCCGATTGGGTTTAGGATTCCACCACCCAAGCTGTCGAAGGGTCTTTGCAAGAAGTTGGCCATAGGATAAGCCGTGAAGTGCTTCACAGGGCTCACGAAACAAATGCGAGACCGTGGTTTCGACAATTTCAAAGTGCCCATGATGGCTTTGGATGCCTTGATGGTGGAATTCTGTGAGGTGCTTATCCGTTTCCTCAGCTACGTTTCCATGCCATTGATCACGGACTTTTTGGAGCAACAAATCCCATTTCGCATTCACGCTGTGCCCACTCGGTGCTTCACTGCCGTAATAACACAAAGAATAGCGTGGAGTCGCCCAGCGTTCTAAAAAGTATCGGCCGGTTTCCTGATTGGATCCGCACACCCATTTGCCGAATTGATTGAGCAGAGTTTGAATATTCGACCGACCATCCATAGCCCCCAGTAGCGCCGCACCCATGCGATTCAATTTAACGAGGGGCAGGTCTTCATCAAGCGGAGCCACCCACCATTCCTCATCGCCAGATTGATACACGATCAAATCAGGCATGCGCCATGCCCGTTGCTGAAGGACTTCAGCCTCAAGGCCTTGAGGCTGAATGGCAGAGAAAGTAGCTGGGAGAGAATCAGGCATTCAATTGAAAGCGTCGGAAGGAAAAGTCGAAAAAAATCCGTGAAGCGCGATGGCACACACTTCACGGAGGAGATTTGCTTAGGCTACGGCCTTCGCTAGATTGGCTTTGGCAATCTCTGTCAATGATTTAAATCCATTTTCGTCGTGGATAGCCATTTCTGACAACATCTTGCGATTCAATGACACATTGGCATTTTTCAACGCGTTCATAAACTTACTATAGGAAAGGCCGTGGATCTTGACGGCAGCTGAAATTCTGGTGATCCACAGCCGCCGAAAGTTTCTTTTCCGGTGCTTACGCCCAACATAGGCATAAGCCTGTCCTTTATCAACTGATTCGGTTGCTGTTCGAAAGAGTTTGCTCTTTGCCCCATATTGGCCCTTCGCCAATTTCAATCGCTTCTTCCTACGGCGTCGGGTTTGGGGACCTCCTTTTACGCGTGGCATTTCGTGCTCTCCCTCCTAATCATGAGCCACGACAGCCTGTCGGACCCTATTATTTTCAATGTCATGATATTCCTGTGCATTAGGAATACGGCAATAAACGGGATAACACCGCCTGCTCGACTTTGGCGACCACAACCGTATCGTTCAGCCGACTTTTACGCTTAGCATTCTTGCTGGTCAAAATGTGTCGCAGGCCGGCTTTACGCCGCATAAATTTTCCCGTGCCGGTACGGCGAAACCGCTTGGCCGCACCAGAATGGTTTTTTAACTTCTGTCTTGCCATCTTTTCTTTCCTTGTTAAAAAACGAATAAATTATTCGAGTAATTCAGACATGCGCATTTCGTTTTCATGAGATGCACTCTACTTGTTTAATTTTTGGGAGCGAAAATTACATACAAATTGCGGCCTTCCATTTTTGGCGGACTTTCTAGCACAGCAAACTCTCCAACCTCTTCTATAATTTTCCCCATGGCCTGGCGACCAAGTTCCTGATTCGCCATTTCTCGCCCACGAAACATGACAGTGACCCTGGTTTTATTCCCATCGGCAACAAAGGAACGAATTTGTCGAACTTTAGTCTCAATGTCATGTTTATCGGTTCGTGGCCTCAGCTTAATTTCTTTAACCTGCGTAGATTTTTGGTGCTGCCGAATTTTATGTTCTTTTT
>CAZDCF010000008.1:0-66244 GCA_964503895.1 uncultured Nitrospiraceae bacterium
GTTGCAGCAGGATGTTACCAGCTACACCGCCTAAAACTAGTTCTAGCCTCTCGCCTCTGTGCCGAAAATAAAGTCGGAAGTTGAATATTAGAAGGTTTTGCCAAACCCAAATGAAATACTCGGGGTAATGTCAAGCGTTCCGATGAAAAGAAATGAAGACAGTTTTCTTGATTTGAGCATTGCTGACGTACTATCTATCAATAATGGGTCTTGAAAGACAGCGAGACCCACTCAAATACTTTAGAAAACAGGCTCATTTTTCATGGCGGATCAGTTTTTTTGACAAAACAAACTTATAGGAAGTCATAAAGTTTTTGAACTATGCGTGGGTTTGGTGGCGGTGGAGGGTTTTGATCCCCCGGCCCGCGGCTTATGAGTCGGTAACCGGGGGACTTCCCATGTCGTTGTGAAAATGCATTTTCTCTGATGATTACTGCCTACATGCTGCGTATTGCGTTTGTTCCTCTTTGTATATAATCACCTCAGTCTAGCCCGATTTGTCCATCTTTCTAACACTTATTTAACACCACTGAAAACGGTTGAATTTCTTCACCTCTAGGGGGGTGGGGGAAAAATGTGCGCAGCGCCCCTAACGTATATACCCGTGCACACAATTTTTTTCTGGGAACATAGGCTCTTTAAATTGGACACGTTTCGCAAACTACTCGATCATGTGCAGACGTACCATCCAAGGGGAACCGCTTCCCCCCGCCTGCAAAAAATCTTGTCTGACACCCTTATGGAACCATAAGGAGCAAGTGGGGTCCTCACATATTTTTACCTGCTCAAAGTCAGCAGCACCCTTTGTAGTTCCTCTCGATACATTCTTTTGCGAGTTGCTCTGCCTCGGTGATTTGAGCGGGAGACATTTTCTTTTCAACTTCACTTCTCATCTTCCTCGCTTGAGCTCTGATCTCCCTCGCATAGCCCTTCCCTGATGATGCTGCAATGTTGAACCACATATGCGCACGTGCGTAGTCTTGGGGAACTCCTGCTCCTTTGGCGTACATCACACCCAGATTGCTCTGGGCAAAGGCATGGCCCTGTTCAGCGGCACGGTGATACCACATGACTGCTTTCAGATTGTCCTGAGGTACCTCCTCTCCCCTGTGGTACATGACACCCAGATTGCTCTGGGCATCGGCATGGCCCTGTTCTGCTGCATGGTGATACCACCTGACCGCTTCCAGAAAGTCCTGAGGCACTCCTTCTCCTCTGTGGTACATCACACCCAGATTGCTCTGGGCATCAACATGACCCTGCCCGGCAGCACGTTTCCACCAGGACACCGCTGCTTCAGCATCTTGGGGCACCCCTTCTCCCTTTTTATACATGATACCCAGTGCGTGCTGGGCACGGGCATGCCCTTGCGCGGCAGCACGGTGAAACCACTGCGCGGCTTCCTGATAGTCTTGGGGCACCTCCACTCCATTCGCGTACATCACACCGAGATCGTGCTGGGCAGGGGCATATCCTTTTTCAGCAAGTTGTCTGAACTCAAGAAGAGCGGATGCGTAGTCCCCCTCCTCATACGCTCTGACTCCCTTTGCAAATTCAGCATTCTCATTCATATTTGGTATCGAAATCAGATGGACGAACAGAGTCAGCAGTCGTTGTCACAAATATTAGACGGGAAATGCATCAGCGTTCCTCGCTGCGAAAAGAGTGAGCTTCTGTGAAAGGGGCACAATTTCATTTTTCTCACTCGAGGGAAAACGTCGCGTAGACCCATTTATGGTATCTTGTTTAACACTCCCTGGATCTCTTCTTCAGTAAAGGCTCGTAGCGTTTCTGTGCGAACATTCCCTTTCGCACATCCCCCCATCATCACGGCAGCTGCCGTGGCATCATCGGGGGCCTCGAATATAATGACCCCGTCATGCCGGCCCATCGTCCAGTAAATATCTTTGACCGACCCTCCACCATCTTGGATCGAACTTCTAAAGTCCGCAGCGCGTTTGGCCGTGTTTTTCACATCATGAACACCTGGCTCTGTCCATGAAAACAGTGAGATAAAGGTTGGCATGATCCACCTCCATATTTGATAAATGAGGATTGACAGACAATGGTTCCCCGTAATTCAGGCACTATAGTAGGCTCATGCATTCCAAGGAGCAATGGGGGAGTGCTGCTTAGGAGCATAGGAACCTATCCGGAACTCGCCTATTTCTCGACCCATGAACACAACACCTGCTCGTATTCTTGCTCCCCACTGGTCCCTTTGATAAGGTCATGGTATTATGAACCATGCGATGGTTAGTATCATTTGACTAAAAGGAGATTCAGATATGGGAGAAGTTGATTCAGCACCAGCAGCCCCGGCCCCGCCAATGCCGGATTTGAACGCACTTGAGGTGGATCCAGCCAAAGGGGAACGATTTCATAAAGCCGCCTTTGTGCATTCGAAGGAAGGGACGACGCACCGATTGGTTGCCAAGATCCTACCCGATGGACGACTCGACCTTGTCCGCTTTGCCTGCAATCTTGGAGCTGATGGCACCATGAACGGGAAACTGGGCACTCGACGAATTGAGTCCCAACCTGTGGAGCGGTTTGAGGAGGAACTTGCGTCCATCCAAAAAGATATCAGCGGTAAGGGTGAAGAAGTCCAAGGAGTTTGGTCACATGATTTAACGAACATTCAGGATGTGGCCGAACAAGCCAGCAGCTTGGAAGCTTGGGTGCTTCAAGCCGCCAAAGAAATAAAACCCTCCTAAAGCGTATTAGACGCGAAATATTTCTGAGCCAGCAGCACTTGAGGTTGAAGGTCTGATCACTACGGTTAAACGCCGATGGGCTTCTCGGAGGTTGGCCTCTACCGCCTCGGGGTGTGCACCTCTGGCCAAAATAAATCCCAAGTATCGTTTCCCCTCCGGCAACGGAATCAGTTGGTCACCCGGCTGTGCGGTCATGACCAGCTCTTCAACTCCAGGAACACGTTCCGCCTCATCCTGCCCCTCTATGCTCTCCAATATTCCTTCTTGTGGTATCGGGATCATCATGACGCCCCCTGCACTTTTAGTGAGATCCAAGGACGGAAGTTCCTGACCAAGGGCGTGGAGCAGAATCAGTTCCTCTAACGACTTGCCTGTCCCAAACTCCAACATTCGAGAACATTTTCCACCGATGCTTCGTGCGGCCACTTCAATGACCCAAATGTTTTGATCGTTAATCCGTAGCTCTCCATGTACCGGTCCTTCTCGGAGCCCAATAGCCTGGGCCGCCTGAGCGAGCGAATCAACAATTCGTGTTTGTGTGTGAGACGGGAGACGTGACGGCGCCACATAAATCGTTTCTTCGAAATAGGGACCGTCGAGTGGATCAGGTTTATCAAACAGGGCCAGAGGATGAAGTATCCCATTGGTGAGTAACCCCTCCAACGCCACCTCGATTCCGGGAATAAAGTCCTCGATGAGAATTTGACGATCAGCAACATCTTGTTCTGGTCTCGCAAAGGTCTTTAACAAATTACCGATTCGGCGAAAGGCTTTCTGAAAGCTCTCCCGATCATCAGCACGAATTACACCACAACTACCTGAAAGGGTAAGGGGTTTCAGCACACAGGGAAAGCTTACCTTGTGGACAATATCCTCAGGCTTCTCATCGATTCCCACCACAACCACATTGGGACAGGGTAGCCCCTGTTGCTGCAACAGTTTCCTCATTGTCTGTTTGTTGCTTGCTGCGCGTACGGATTCAATGGAGTTTGCAGGAAGTCCTAAGGCGACGGAGATGGTCGATGCCAAGATGGCAGTCTGATCGTTCACCCCAAGTACCACATCAATAGGAGTGGTTTTGGCAAACTCCACAACGGCGTGAACCGCGGTGCCGGGATTATGCAGGTCGAGCGTCAGAAAACTTTCGGGCGATTGTTCAAGAAAGTCTGGTGAGGCATCCCCAGCAACCGTCAGGGATACGCCAACCTTGTTGGCTGCCTCCAGAAAAGCTTCACCCCTGTAACTCATGGATGGAAGGAGAAGAAGCAGATGTGCCATGGAGAAATCCGTGATGGGTTAGGCGTGAATTGTCATAAAAAAGGCGATGGTTGAAGGGCGACGGGCCGCACGTTCTTCGTGACTCATATCGCATTACGTCTTGGAAGCGCTCTGGACGGACTGGAATTGATCGGTCGTCGGTTCCGCACAGCAGAACCAAGGTTCGGTCATCCGGGGCGGTCGTACGCGATCAGGATTCATGGAAACGGCTTTGTTGAGTGAAGAGAAGCTAAGCCCCGCCGTGTCATATACCACTTCCCACAACCGATAAAAGGTGTGTTCAGGATCTTCCTCGGTTTTGGTTCCATCCTCCACAATCCTTGTCACTGCTTGTTGTAACGGGTCCATACGTGGATCGGGATGCGTCCAGGTATGTTGAAATTTCTGTTGGTCCAGCGCGCCCAGAAACTGAGCCATCGGGGTGGGGTGCTTGGCCGGAGGTGTCAACAACGCTGAGCCAGGAGGGACCAACAGTCGAACGCTATATTGAACGGGATCGATACAGTCAATCAGCCCATGGTGTTCAACCAAATCAAACATTTCGGCATAGTCTTCCAGAGTGGTCCACGGGGTGAAGGCGACAAGCGAGGGACGAAGAGTAATCCCAACAGATTGAAGAATGTCGTGCGCCATAAAGATGTCTTGTCGCGTATGCCCTTTATCCAAGTGAACGAGCACGGTTTCACTAAACGACTCGACTGCGGAAATCACGAACAGACATCCCAGTTCACTGAATTCCTTGAATAGTGCTTGATGCTTCAGGATATGCTCAATTTTGGTGGTGAAATCAAAGGTGATGTGCGGGAACTCTTCATGCATGGCCCGAACAATATTCAAGGAGTGGCCAGGCCCGTTTAAGAAGTCTGGGTCGCCTAGGGTGATGTGGACGGCACCGGCTTTCACTTGTTGTCGAATATCCGCCAAGACCACGTGTTCGGGCATCAAGAAAAATCGGCCTTGATAGACCGGAACTATGGGGCAATGCAAACAGGTATGCAGGCACCCCCGGCTCGCTTCAACGTATCCCACGACGTGCTCCTGTCCCTGGTATTCCAATCGCGCATATTCGCAAAGGCTCGGAAGCGGGGTGCGTGCGGGGATGGGGAATGAACCTGAATCGGACGCGTCCGGCGTTGAAACGTTGGATTGCCATCTGATTCGTTTCAAGAAGGGGGGGACAATGGCGTCTGCACCGCTGACACCTTCTACTGGTATTACCGAAACCGGTTTGGTGCCATGCTGATTGGTTTGAGGGGATTGGGGTGCAGCAAGTTCTTCGATGAGATTCACCAACGGTGTCTCATACTCGCCACCAATCACAGAGTCCGCGAGGCGCTCCAATAAAAACTCGGCGTTCAACGAAGCATAGAGCCCATAAAAACAAATATGGGCTTGGGGATTGGTACGACGAATGCGTTCGGCTACCTGACATCCCAAGGAGAGCGCCGTATGCATGGGCACGGAAATACCCACCACGCGTGCCTGCTCAACGCGCTGTGCATCAAAATCTTCCACCGCCAAGTCTAAGGTGAACGGAGCATAGCCTTTCTGCTCAAGGAACCCGACAGGCTGCGCCAGGCCAATCGGCTGATGCCCCAACTCATAACAAGAAACGAGAAGTATGGCCCCGGGTTGTTGAAGAGGAGAACGTAAACCGTTCATTTGCGGTAAAGGGAGGCTCATTACATCTCGCGTGTATTTGATAAGCCTTAGGATGCTTGGCTTTGGGTAAATCGGCGACCATCGGCATTGGCATAACTCGCCACATGCGCATTCGCCCGTTGACGAGTTTCCAGTTTCTCGACCACCTCGGGAAACCGACCTGCTGGAATCGCACAAGTCATTTCATCTGGCGACATGCCCGTGCGAATGCGGCTCAGGGTGCATCCGGTACTCATCGCAATCTGATTCTGCTCTTTGGCGAGCGGAACAATATGGCATTGAGGCTTTCCGACAATCGGCATATCACCAAAGGAATCATGCAGCACCATCCCCTGATAGGCACTAAGTCGAAGCAGGATTACATCGGGATCAATCGGCGTCTGGCTGACAGGACCATAGGTGATAAACTGATGACGAGTTTTGACAACCGGCAGTTGCATGGCTTCCTCTGGCGTGACCCATGTGCTTTCTAAGAGACTGGCAACATCCTCGTTGCCCATGACCTCATTCAACGTCTTAAGACCATGCGTTACGCTTCCCACGCTACAATTAAAATGATCATCCGCTTTCGTCGTAAACGTGCGATCTTGAGACTTGATCCAGAACACACAACCAGCCGTCACTTTCCCGGTGCGTCCATCTTCGCTTGGGGCAGGGACATCTCCCTCATAGAATGGAACACCCGCCGGAGCTTCCTGAGAAAACGTAATCGCAATGGGCGCATGAGATAGCCCTAATGCATGCTTGAATCGATTCGCTAACTCTTCCCAATTATGTGTTAACACGAGTATTCCTCCAATAATGATAGCTCGGTGTGAGAGACACGATATGGTGATGAATTAATGAGGATAGCAGTCCATGGAGAACCGAGCCAAGTTCGGGATAATCCACATTTACCGAAGGAGTGTTGCCTGGGAAGAGGCAGGACTAGGCATTGCGGAAGAAGTAAACTCTAGGCGGGTGGCAAAGTTCGGCGAAACCATAACAGCGATTCAAAGTAGCGAAATCGGAAGCTTTACCTGTCACATGTTCATATGTCAGCAGATCTTTTTTACCGTCAAGATCAAGTAAGCACGAGAACGCTTCCGGCAAAGGGCTTTCAGCCTCCCGAAACGAATATGATCCTGATTGTCTACGATGGTCCAACTTCTTGAGTATGTATTTCTTTTCTGCAAAACGAGAACGCACCCACCTCCCATTCTTCCAATTAAACCCCGTTGACTCCGACACTATACACATGACTGCCGTATCGATTGGAATTTCCCAGTCCATATAGCTCAGGAAAGGATTCTCATTAAACGTTTCCTGAGAAAAAGCAACAGATGCTATAAGCAAACAAGCAAATATGTACAAAGTTTTACGTGCAGTATTTCCCATATTATCTCCGTTCCAGTTGTGTTCCTTTACGGAAATAGTCTGCGCCTCTCTTTTTTAAAATTCAATCCTCCCGAAAACCCCCAAGAACGGGTCCAGAGAAAGGCTGGAAACTACTCGCCCGACTCACATGTCGTGTATACTAAGAGAGAACCGACAACTGAATACCTAAGGGGACAGAAGCGAGGGAGCGAATGGAGCCGACTTGCTTCAAGCTGCTTCCAAAATTTAACACCTACCGATTCTCCCCAATCCCTCACTGCTCTAAGCCATTGAAAAAGTGGTGGCGGTGGAGGGTTTTGATCCCCCGGCCCGCGGCTTATGAGTCCGCTGCTCTACCACCTGAGCTACACCGCCAACAAAAATGATTTTAGTAACTCATGCCTTTGTTCCTCTTGGCTCCCTTCCTTGTTGTAGTAGAACGGGAGTAGAATGATCGAGGAGGGGACCGAGGGGTTTACACAAATTAGCCTGAGCGTTTGTCGTCTATTTCCCCAATAAAGGCATCAAGAACTCCCTGTGCTTGTTCGCCCAGTTCAAGTTCTTGTTCTTCCTGCTCAGGGGCTGGAAGTGCCTCACCCTTGGCCTGTGGGGTGATGATTTTCAGGAGATCGTCTTCAAGATCTTCGATTGTAGGATCAATGTCCGATTGAATGGCAGACAAGCGCTGTAGAGCAAAGATGGAGCGTGCATGATTACTCCACGGTCCGCTATGTTCACTATCATGAATTCGAGTAATGAGTTGCCAAAAGCTGGACTCCAATTCCTCTGGCATCGTGCCTTCTGCTAATGATCGAAGTTTCTCGAGAAGGATTTCTTCGGTTCGTTCTATGCCAGTAATGAAAGTCACGACTGACCGTTCCACTGGTTTTTTAGATAAGGCGTGAATGGTTTCCCTCCACAAATCGGGTCGGGCGTCTTTCGTGGCTGGCATGGCATTGTCTGTTTCTAGTCGATGTTGAAGGTCTGTGAGATAGCTGTGCATGGCCTTCACTTTGCGACCGGATAAACTTCCTAGGGGAATTCCCCATATATGGGCAATTTCATGATCTTGTAATGGAGAGAGTCCAGAATTTTCAAATTCACGTAAGGCGGTGTTGAGGCGACGTCTCTGTCGTTCCCGCCGACGAATCAGCGTTTGATATTCAATCAACAATCGAGAAGCCTGATAGTCCGATTCTGAAATTTCATCCTGGTCCCAAGACTTGTCTAATCGACGGATCTCCGGTCTGGGTAATGCTGAGATCGCAGTTTTTTTTCTATCCTCGATGGTGATGAGATCAACCTCTAATCGTGTAGTCAATAGGCCTTCAGCTGCTAAAATAGCTAGGTCTGTCAAAGCCATTTGCTTCTTTAGGCATTCTATTTGAAGCCAGGGGCGTTCGCGTTTTTGTCGAAATAGGTGGCGATATTGTTCGGTGCGATCAGCAACTTCGTGAGTGCCTTCCCCAAATGTTTGCTGAAACTTTCGCGATGGCTGCTCTCCGGCTTGAAATCTTGAGTCAGGCTGATCGGCGGCGATATATTCAATATCCTCTTTTTCAACATCTTGGTATTGAAGCAACAGCAGGCGAATCATGGTACGGCTTTGAATCGGAAGAGACTCGATGGTTTTCTCAATAATTTCTCGCGAGATGGTTGCTGTTTCTGTGGAGGTGCTCATGGCAGAGAATTCTCCTGTGTTTTAAGCTACTTCTCTAGTCGCTCTTCCAAATAGGAGGCTACATATTCCCGGACCTCCTGGATTGTGCCCTTGGAATACAATCCCCGTGGAATTTCTACTAAATGGATTTGTGTGGGATCAGCGCCGCGTTCAATGGCCCATTCTTCATCAGCATACAGCGTGATGGCCCCATCCTTGTCCCGTGTAGCGAATAGGGTATCTTTTTCTTCTTCTTGGCCCGGAGTTTCTTCCATGGTCAATCATGCTCACCAAATGTCTTTCGGGGATAGCATACCCACATTAAATCTGTCAAAAAACTGAATCAAGGCGAGCAGCTATTGCGGCTTTCATCAAAACATTCTCTACGCCAAATGACGTAGGCTGTGAATGCTAGCAAAGAAATAAAGAATATCGCTCGGATACGGCCAAAACCAAAACATGCATAATTAGCTGTGGCATTCAGGAGGCCGAATCCCGCGTACGCCAAATAGACAAAAAATGCCCATCGATGGAGTCTAAGGAAACCATATCCAATTGCAATATGAAGAGCCGGGGATTGGGCTTTGGCCAATATGCCAGGAATTCCTGTGGGTTTTGAGCAAAGTATGGCTAAACTGTATTCAGGATTCATCAAAATGATGTAGAGGTCAGTTACTGCCGTGAGAAGAAACAATCCACCTAAATATCGAATGTCGTGCGCCTGGGTCCAGGAAATCTTTAGTGCCTGGAATTGTCCTTCCGGGATTGGCAAATAGGCTTCGTATGCCTGAACACACCACCAAGGTAGGATAATCAACATACCAAAAAACACTCCGGCTACAGGACCTGCGAAAGCGTTAATTGCCCAGGTGAGACCACCCAGTATTCCCCCTGTGATCCAAATCTTTCCCGCATGCATAGGGAATCCTCGAAGCAGTTGACCTAGTCCGGGTAAAAAAGCCGAGAGAACTGCTCCAAGAGGCGAAGCAGAGGGCGGGGGGTCTAAGGAGTTTTCAAGAGTGTTCATAGAACAAAAAGGATAGTTAGGAAAGATGAAGAAGGGCAAGCCAGGATAACAGCCTCCGACTCTACTGGCTAGGATAAAGCCCTAATGGGAGGGGGGGCAACCGCAATAATAGGAAACCGTTTGGCAAGAGGGAATTACCCGCCTAACGTGTCAACCATTTCCTTAAGGCTCTTCATGACACAAGTGAAGATAGGTATGTCACGCTTTGTATAACGGCTTCCTTCTGCTTCACGAAGATGCATGACTAAATCCAAAAAGTCTTCGGGGTGATCTGTCTCAAAAGCTACGACAAATTCTTGGTCATCTAAACCAAAAGAATAGGTAGTGTTGAGCTTTACAGAGGGATATTTATGGCCGATTTCGATATGCTCATCCATCATGCCCTGACGAGCAGCTTTCGTAAGCAAGTACCAGTCACGTGTTTTTTCAAAGGGGTATACAAAAATATATTTGCTTCGGCCTGGAGTAATTTTTAGGCGCCGGCTATCTTGTCCTTCATGAACATGGCTGTCTACATAAACTGAGCGTTTTGTCATGGAAAGATAAGAATACGGGGTGGTAAGGTATTTGCCTAATCCTGTTGAGAGGATTTTCGTCATTTGCTCTTGAAAGAGTTCAAGTTCATAGGAGATACGCCATAATAAAAAGTCACAATCTCCACGAATTCCAATGGTTGTATAAGGGACTATAATAATTTTTCCGGAAAACTCTTCAACCGCTCGAACAAATTCTTGCTTGCCTGTTTCTCGTTCATCTTGGGGAAGACGTCGCCAGGCTGGATCAACCTTGTGATAGCTAAAATTGACGAATTGCCGTTTGGCTGGTTCTTTTCCATCAGCCATGAGAAATCCTCCCTGATAAGCTAGAAATTATGCAAATGGCCAAACTGTATATCTATCAATTTTTAGTCAACTTTGTCAACGAAATCAGTTTCCTCCATGGTGGTCCCTTTGCAAATTGTTTCGTTGGGAATGGCTGGTCAGATGGTTAATTGGACATAGGTTGGGGTCCTACCTTGCCATGAAACCAGTTGTTAATGATTAGGCTGAAATTAGATAGAGTACCCTTTGCTTCCAGGTCCCTTTGTTCTGGAGTTTATCTTTTTGCTGTTTAGACATGTGTATACTTAGGAACTGGATGGTATCACTTAAGGGCTTGTGCGAGTGATGTTTAGGGTTCCTTGGGCTAAGGATTGTTAATAATTCGCAGGGATTCAATTTTTCGTTTTATCACGTCTGCCTCTTTTTCTCTATTGGCTTGCCGAAGCATGGCTTCATAGCGAACATATAGAGGAAGGAGGCCAGGGTGATCAGGCTTGAGGGCATGTTCTGTGATCCGTATAGCGCGAATATAAAAAGTTTCTGCTTGATCAAATTTCCTTTGGGCCTGTGAGACCATCCCCAATGTCACAAGTGGCTGAACCAAATGTGGGTGCCTGTTTCCTAAAATTCGCTCGCTGATTTGCAATGCTCTTTTCCAAAGGGGCTCGGCTTTGCCAAATGCTCGTTCGGAAAAGTATAAAGCCGCCAAATTATTGAGTCCCATTGCGACATCTGGATGATCTGGTCCCTGTATGGTTTCAATCACTGCCAGGGAATTTCTATATCGTAATTCTGCTTGTTCAATTTCACCAAGATTCTTATGAACAGCGGCGAGGTTATTAAGAGTGGTCGCTGCGTGAGGGTCTGGCTGTCTTTCCAATTCTAGAGTTTCAAGTGCGCGTTCAAATAGCTCTTTGGCCGTCACGAAATCTTTTTCCTGGTACGCAAGCATTCCGGCTGTATTGAGCGTTTCCCAATTTTCCGACTGCGCGAGGGCATGGGTAAAACCGCCTATCACAATGACTATTGCTAATTTCATGGGGAGGAGCCACATAATCGTGGTTTTTTAGGGTTAAAACTGGGTTTGTTAGCTAACCCCTTGCCAGTTCCAGGATTCCGGTACCCCTGCCCACCAATTATGCGGATGAGCTTCTTGCCAGGCTTTTCGTTCCAACCACATTTCATCAGCCCGAGATTTATTTAGTCGGTTCGCCATGCCAGCCACGATATCAAATTGATGACGTACGCCCTCTTTCAATATCTCCTTGGCCATCCGAGACAGCATTTCGGGAGGATCAACCAAATCCAAAGTTCCACGATTAACCATGGATATCGCTAACCGTCCGACATCTCCCCAATTATCCTGTTGGGCTAACCATTCAACATATCCATCCAAGGCATGATAGACATAAATCAAATAGACATAACCTTCGACAGATGGTGTTTGCTCAATGTATTGCTGACATGCCTCCACGGCCCTTCTGTAGTCACCAGCTGCCAAATAAATTTTGGCCCGTTGCAAATTGGAAAAGGTGCTAGCTTGAACCTCAGCTGCTCGAGAAACCTCAATATTCCAAACAGAAACGAATATAAGAAGCATGCCAGCTATAACCCAGCATTGCGTTTTTTTAGTGCTGTTCATTGGACCTCCTTTACTATGCGTTCAAGATGTCAAGGTATTTTACCAATGTAATCCATTGATGTGAAGATTAATTACAGATCAGAAATAGGGAGTTTGGGGGCAATCGCAGGCTTTTTAGTAATTCTCTATTAAGCACAAGTTGTTCTTCTTAGCCATCAATCTTTTCAAGGTGATTTTATAGGCTTTGATAGATTTTTGTTATTTCAGGAGGGATCTTTTAGGTTCAGCATATTCAACGCTGTTTGGTTTAGTGTTTTATATGTGCTTATTAGTCGTTTGTCTGCTCGTTGGCAAAGTTGACACCTTCCACATGGGGCGGTACGATGCCTCCCTAGATTCTTGGCCTGATCGTTTATAAAACTAGTCTGAAGGAGGGTGTCGTGTCGGAATTAGTTGCGCAAGCGGATGTTGGAAATTGGGAGAGTGAAGTGCTGAAGTCGTCTCAACTTGTCATGGTGGATTTTTGGGCCGTATGGTGTGGTCCATGCCAAATGGTGGCTCCAGTGGTAGAAGAGCTTGCGAAAGAATATGAAGGGAAGTTGAAGGTCATGAAGCTCAATACGGACGAGGCGCAGGATGTGGCCGTCCGGTACCAGATCATGAGTATTCCGACGATCCTCTTTTTCAAGAATGGCGAACCGGTTGAAAAATTGGTTGGGGCAAGACCCAAACCACAATTCAAACAAATCATTGATACACTTCTCTCGCAACACTCAGCAACCGTCTAGGGTGCTGTGTCTTCGTCTGTGATGTGCCATGCTCCTCGAGCTGCGCATTTCTAACTTTGCCTTGTTTGACCATCTTCAGCTTGAATTTACTTCTGGTTTCGTTGTTCTCACTGGGGAGACAGGGGCCGGGAAATCGCTGGTGGTTGATGCCCTTACCTTGTTGCTTGGCGGCCGAGTTTTGGGCGATCAAATTCGTCGAGGTAAGGATGAAGCAAATCTTGAAGCTGCTTTTTTAATTTCCTCGCTTCCATTGGTCCGGCAGTGGTTGACACAGTTTGATCTTGCAACTTCCGAGTCAGATGAGCTTCTTGTTCGTCGTGTTCTCTCACGCTCTGGGCGTAATCGCGTGTATATCAATGGGACAGCGACGCCCCTTCATCAACTCCAAGAGCTAGGACGATTATTGCTTGATATTCATGGGCAGCATGATCAACAGTCGTTGCTCTCTTCTCGTGTGCAGCTGGAGTTAGTTGATGCGTTTGGTGGGTTGGGGCAACTTAGGGAAGCCTTTGGAGCTGATTATACGCATTGGCAAGAACAACAGAAGGAACTAGAGCAAATTCGCAATCAGTCCAAGGAGCGAATTTCTCGTGAAGAATTTTTGCAACATGAATGTGATGAGTTGAGCAAAGCAAACATCGAATCTGGGGAGGAAGAGGTTTTGTTAAGGGAGCACCGGAGGCTCCAAAATAGTGAGAAATTGTCAGAGTTGTCGAATCAAGCCTATCTCCTTCTGCATGAAGAAGATCGTTCTCTTCTTTTCCAATTAGACAGCTTGGTGCGGGTTATTCAAGAATTGGAAAAGACAGATCCACTTGCGAAGCCCTGGTTGGACATGCTTGAAGGAGCGCAGGCTCAACTAGAAGAGTTAGCATATTCCTGTCGCCGATATCGTGATGATGTTGAGCATGATCCCGCACGTCTTGAAAAAATTGATGAACGGTTAGCTTTACTTCAACGCCTCAAGAAAAAATATGATGACAATCTGGAAGGGCTAATTGCGCGACGAGAAACTATTCAGGCAGAACTGGAAGAATTAACGAATTTAGATTATCGATTAGATTCCTTGGAAAGAGAGGTTTCAATCGCTAGTCAACAGGCATTGGCAAAAGCTCAAACCCTGTCACAGGCAAGACACAAGGTTGCACGGCAGCTTGAGGATCGTGTGAAGGCAGAACTTTCTGATCTCAAAATGTCGCACACAAGGTTTGAAATAGGATTTAGAGAATTCTCAATTGAATCAACAATTGGACCTTCGGGACTAGATCGAGTTGAATATCTTTTTTGTGCAAATCCTGGGGAAGCGTTACAGCCTCTGAGCCGAGTGGCTTCGGGCGGAGAACTTTCCAGGCTCATGTTAGCAATCAAAACTGTGTTGGCGAATGTCGATCAAATTCCTGTCTTGGTATTTGATGAAATTGATACCGGAGTTGGAGGAGATGTAGCAGCAGGAATGGGCCAGCGCCTTCGAGTGCTTGGAAAATCTCATCAAGTATTGTGTCTCACTCATCTTCCCCAAATTGCGTCCAAAGGAACCCAACATTTTTTAGTGGAAAAGCGTGTCGAGAAAAAACGAACTACTATCGTTGTCACGCCTCTGAGTGGGACAGCCAGAAAAAGAGAGATTGCCAGAATGTTGGGAGGAGAACAATTAACTGCTGCTGTCGAAAAGGCTGCTGCTGAGATGTTGAGTGCCTCCAAGGAAGTATCGAAGTAAGCTTCAATTAAATTTTTTGATTTGGGATATAAACAGGGTTCCAAAATTAGTCAGATTTTTTGAGGATCGAGTTTCTGAGTGATTATTTTTGCTCGTAATACATGACCAATTAGAGCTAATTGGTATTTCGTGCCTTCCAAAAGAATACGACAGCCATTCGTTTGGAAGGCAACTCATGACCCCAGCCAAAATATGAACTAGCCGAGTGAATGATATCTGATTTATATGCCAGTAGCCGATTAAATACGTACGGCACTTCAAGAATTTCCTCAAACATTGTAGGATCCATTTGCTCGGGCAGGCCTGGTACCTGGCTTAGGCTTTCGTATTGTCGAGGACAAACATTTCCCCCCGGCTCTTCTCCGGGAAGGTGGAGGCGGTACAAAGAAGTGCCACAATGCGAGGTGGGTGGGCTAGGATGCAAATACAACACTGCTGCGTAATCACAGATACTTGCGGAGTCAACATGGGGACGGGCAACCCCTTCCTCCCCTCCACAAAGCTGAATATGGTTGTGTCCAGATATCTCCATCTCCGCGGTACTTTGGGGTATCAGAGTTTCAAGACCTAATCCTTTCTTGACGCATGCTTCTATTTGTTGGAGTTCCTCTTTGGTCAAGGCATTTGGGGCGCGCATGCCAGGCCATGCTTCTGGCCTCCAAGGAGAGCCAAGAGTCCAGGTGCTGTTGGCGATACAGCGTTGGGCGACTTCCAGGGGATTGGGAAGGACGTCATCTTCCACCCAATAATCTTTCCCAAGTTCTAAGTCACGAAAATGAAGTTCTACCTGCATCTCGTCCTCCGTATCTTCGAGGCGAAAAGGATTTGCCTGTTTTGATCTGACTTGTCAGAATGGCAGGATAATCAGGGCTTTCTCTCTGGGTCAAGGATTGCCGAAAGGGTCGGTGCCACAAAGGGGAAGAATTGGGGATCTCGCATGGGTTCGAGGGGCTTCATCGGGGAGTCAATGCGTGTTTACCTCAAAGGAGGAGAGAAGGGATGACGAAAGAATTTGTTCAAGATCAATTGAAACTCAGTTTAGGTGACGTGTTGGCTCGTCACCCCAATGAATTAGTGGCTAAATCCTATTGGGCTCAAGGTGAGTTTTTCTTGATTCATCAATTTCTATCACAATCGCTTATCGATCAATTCATGATTGAGGTCGAAACGGTTCGCCCGCAACTTAATCGAAATTATATCCCGATGCATAAAAAAGGCGGCAGCGTGAGTTATTACTTGTTGCGCCAATCAGCACCTTCTATTTTGGCACTCTATCAGTCTCCTGAATTTATTGGATGGCTTAGTTGTATTGCTGGTGTATCTTTACAACTTTGTCCAGATGATGATCCTCACGCCTGCGCCCTATATTTTTATACAGAACCTGGAGATCACATTGGTTTGCATTATGATACGTCTTACTATAACGGCGCCCGTTATACGGTATTGCTGGGACTAGTTGATCGATCAACTAGCCGGTTAGATTGTCGGCTGCATACCAAAGAGCCTGGACGAGAAGTAGAAGAATTGAGCCTGACTACGGATCCAGGTCTGTTGGTTTTCTTTAACGGCGATAAGCTCCATCATGCAGTTACCCCTTTGAGTGAGGGCGAGGAACGTATCGTTCTTACGCTTGAATATGTCACCGATCCCACTATGAGTACTTCTAAGCGGTGGTTTTCTAATTTGAAAGATGCATTTTCATATTTTGGATTGCCAGCGCTTCTTCGTCGGCCAGGCTAATATAGCTTAGCATCTGCCGGACTAGGTTTATTTATGGCTAGGGTTTACATCCTGCCAACTTTCTCCGATTCGAAACTCATCAGTAAAAATAAAAGATGATGCTTTAATCTTATACTAAGTCTTGGCTCAAAGTTACGGAGCGCGATACAATATATTATCTATAGTGGTTAAAAAACTTAAACGCACCAATGAAATCAAAATGGCACCTCCATTAAGTAATATCGAAATCGCTAATCGTGCAGAATTGTGGCCTATTTCAGAAGTGGCTCAGAAAAAGCTTGGGCTGTCTTCGCAAAACTTAGAACCATTCGGCTGGTTTAAGGCCAAAGTGCCTCTATCCTCCATCAATCAATTGTCAGCGCCTCAGCATGGAAAATTAATCTTGGTGACTGCTATGACGCCGACCACTGCTGGTGAAGGAAAAACAACAACCTCCATTGGGCTGGTTGATGGGCTAGCCAAGATAGGGAAAAAATCTATGGCTGCTCTGCGAGAGCCAAGTTTGGGCCCATGCTTTGGTATGAAGGGTGGCGCCTGTGGTGGAGGTTACGCCCAAGTTGTTCCAATGAGTGATATAAATTTGCATTTTACGGGTGACTTTCATGCCATCACGGCTGCACATAATTTGCTAGCTGCCATGGTGGATAATCATCTATCGTGGAGGCATGAGCCCATGATCGATGCTCGACGGGTTACCTGGGGCCGAGTGTTGGACATAAATGATCGGTCGTTACGGACTGTCGTGACAGGGCTTGGCGGGAAGGCCAATGGGTTTAGTCGAGAAAGTCGGTTCGATATTACTGCTGCTTCTGAGGTGATGGCGATTTTGTGTCTTGCATCAAATCTAGTTGATCTTGAACGACGGTTAGGGAATATCAAAGTTGGCCGAACTGCGGAAAAAGATATTGTATTTGCCCGTGATGTCAAAGCTCAGGGGGCGATGACTGCGTTGTTGAAAGAAGCGTTGAATCCTAATTTGGTGCAAACCTTGGAACATAATCCAGCTTTTGTACACGGAGGGCCTTTCGGCAATATAGCTCATGGCTGTAATTCCGTGATCGCAACAAAGGCTGCTCTGAAGTTAGCGGACTTTGTGGTTACAGAAGCTGGGTTTGGTGCGGATCTTGGGGCAGAGAAATTTTTTAATATTAAATGTCGTTATTCTGGCTTATCCCCAGATTGTGCCGTAGTAGTTGCCACCATAAAAGCCTTAAAACTACATGGAGGAACCGATCCAAAAGAACTGGGTAAGGAGGATCTGAAGGCGATCAAAGGTGGGTTTCCCAATTTGCTTCGCCATGTGGGAAATGTGAAAAAATTTGGAGTTCCTGTGGTGGTAGCGATTAATCAGTTTGCGAGTGATACCAAGGCCGAATTGGATCTTGTAACCAAGATTTGTGCGGAACAAGATGTATGTGTCGCGTTGTCCAATCATTGGGAAAAGGGTGGTGAGGGGGCTATGCTTCTCGCAGATCTCGTGGTCCACACCATAGAAAAGAAGCAGGCGAAGTTCCAGGTGCTCTACCCTGATGTTCTGCCGTTTGCGGAAAAAGTACGCACCATTGCGCAGCAAATCTACAGTGCTGATGATGTAGAATTTCCTAAAATGGTTCTAGAGTCTTTTGAGGAATTAGAAAAAAATGGATATGGTCACTTTCCTATATGCATGGCCAAGACACAGTATAGTTTTTCGACTGATCCATCGTTGAAGGGTGCGCCGTCTGGTTTTACTATTCCCATCCGGGAGGTACGCCTTTCGCTTGGCGCGGAATTCATCGTGGTGTTAACTGGGGATATTATGACCATGCCAGGCCTTCCTCGATTGCCTGCAGCTGCAGCTGTTGGGGTAGATGCGAGCGGAGATATTGTGGGGCTGTTTTAATTACACAGCATAAAGAGAGAAAGGTTTTTCAGGATAAGAAATGTCGAAGTTTATTTTAGAATCAGAATTCTCTCCAAGAGGTGATCAAGGTCAGGCTATTGCTGCATTGGTTGAGGGGGTGAATGTCGGCAAACGACATCAAGTGTTGTTAGGGGTTACTGGTTCGGGCAAGACCTTTACCATGGCCAATGTGATTGCCAAAGTGCAGAAGCCGACATTAGTAGTGGTACACAATAAAACTTTGGCTGCGCAGTTGTACCAAGAGTTTAAAAGTTTTTTCCCACGTAATGCTGTTGAGTATTTCGTGAGTTATTACGATTATTATCAACCTGAAGCCTACATTCCGTCGACAGATACCTATATTGCTAAAGATGCTTCAATCAACGATACCATTGATCAGCTGCGGCATGCTGCTACTTCCAAACTCTTAGAGCGCGATGACATAATTATCGTGTCTTCAGTGTCTTGTATTTATGGGTTAGGTTCTCCAGAAGTTTATCATGGGATGTTACTCTATCTTGAAGAGGGAATGGAGATATGTCGTGAGAAAATCTTAGAGAAATTGGTCGAGATTCAATATTCCAGAAATGATATGGATTTACAGCGTGGAATGTTTCGGGCTCGCGGCGATGTCATTGAAATTTTTCCTGCTGCGTCAGACTCCAACACCATTCGCGTGGAATTATTCGGTGATACTATTGATTCGATTTCTGAGATTGACCCTCTGACAGGAAAACTGCTTGGACGTCTTTCAAAGATTCCCATTTATCCTAAAAGTCATTATGTGATAGCACCTGATCGATATGATAATGCGTTGAAGGGGATTGAAGATGAACTTGAAGAACGACTTCTCGATTTTCAACGCAATGGCCAATTGCTCGAAGCCCAGCGCGTAGAGCAACGTACTAGGTTTGATCTCGAGATGATTCGAGCTATGGGGTATTGTCATGGCATTGAGAATTATTCTCGTCATTTGAGTGGCCGAGTCCAAGGGCAACCTCCCCCAACGTTGTTAGATTATTTTTCTAAAGACTATCTCTTAATCGTGGATGAAGCACATGTGACGATTCCTCAGTTTCGAGGCATGTATGAAGGCGATCATTCCCGAAAAAAGACCTTGGTGGAATATGGGTTTCGTTTGCCATCGGCGATGGATAATCGGCCACTCAAGTTCAAGGAGTTCGAAGGTTTGATTAGGCAGGTGATTTATGTTTCGGCAACACCAGGTTCTTATGAATTGAAGCATGGGAGCAAGGATATAGTGGAGCAAATTATTCGCCCAACTGGATTAATGGACCCAGTTATCAAAGTCAAACCCGCAAAGGGTCAAGTCGACGATCTGTTAAAGGAAATCAAATTAACCATTGCTAAAGGTTTTCGTGTACTAGTGACAACTCTAACTAAGCGTATGGCCGAAGACCTGACAGAGTACTATCATGATTTAGGGTTAAAAGTGAGTTATTTGCATTCAGATATAAAGACCCTAGAGCGGGTCGATATTATTCGAGACCTTCGACGTGGCAAGTTTGACGTGCTCGTGGGTATCAATCTATTGCGCGAAGGGCTTGATTTGCCTGAAGTGGCATTAGTTGGTGTGTTAGATGCGGACAAAGAAGGATTTCTCCGTGGGCATCGGGCCTTGATTCAAACAGCGGGTCGTGCTGCACGGAATAGCGAAGGCAAAGTTATACTCTATGGGGATGTGATCACAGATTCAATGAGAGCCACAATTGATGAAACAACTCGTAGGCGAATTCTTCAGTCTGACTACAATGATACAAATGGGATTACTCCAGAAACGATTAAAAAGCGCATCTTTGATCTCGAGTGTCAAATTGCCGAAGCCGACTATCTTGAGTTGACCCCGGTTATCGAGGAAGAAGAAATCTGTGGTTATGAATCAGAATTTGAAAAAAATATTGAGAAGTTGGAAAAGGAAATGAAAGCAGCGGCAAAAACTCTAGAGTTCGAACGAGCTGCCAAATTGCGTGATAGGATTAAGGCATTACGACAAAGAGAGCTACAAGTGGGAGGGAGTCTTAATTAGAGGGGGTCAAATGTTTTTATAGAGGTAGATGCCGAGAAAAATTCCTAACAAGGTGAGGAGATTTATTTTCAGGATGAAACCTAGGGTAATTTTTATCAAAACCAGATCTACCGTCAGTGGTGGCTCCAACCCTGGTGAAACAGAGCGGGCAAAGATATTCTGAATAGTCCCTGAAGGGGCGAATACTCGGAGAATTTCCCCTAAGACCCCCCCCAAAAGACCACCGATAAAAATAAAACCCAAGAGGGTCCATCCCGATTTTTTCACAAAATCCCCCATCGGCGAGCCTTGAGTACTCGGCCGGATTTGATAGGAATGTAAGGGTAAACTACTAAGAAAAGTACGGCAATTATGTCCTTAAGTCAAGAAGGTCATTCCCTAAGTGTAACCTTGACAGGTTGTTTTAGCCTTGTCTAGAATTTTTCAGAATTTCTCATATTTTCCATATGGTTAGGAGCCACGGTTAATGTTTTCCGCTCTAACAGAAAAAATTGATTCAGTCCTCAAAAAGATCAGGCAACCGGGTATCTTGCGTGAGCAAGATGTTATGGATGTCTTAAAGGAGGTTCGTCTTGCACTGTTAGAGGCCGATGTAAATTTCAAGATAGTCAAAGATTTCATAAACCGGGTTCAGGATAAGGCTATTGGCCGTGAAATTCTTGAAAGTCTCAATTCTGGCCAACAGGTAGTTAAAATCGTTTGGGAAGAATTGCGGGATCTCATGGGATCCGAACATGCAGGTGTGACATTGTCTTCCCAGCCTCCTACGGTAGTCATGATGGTAGGATTACAGGGGGTCGGAAAAACTACGACTTGTGGAAAGCTTGCCTACCAATTCAAAAAACAAGGGAAGCGAGTCCTATTGATTGCAGCTGATTTCAGGCGACCAGCTGCAGTGGATCAATTAGCTTCACTTGGTAAGGATTTGGATGTACCAGTTCATCGTACCGAAGGGGTATTGGTTGATAGAGGTCAACTGACGAAGTTTTGTGCGGAGGGAGTGGGCCGAGGCCGTGATCATGGCTATGACGTCGTGGTTTTGGATACAAGTGGACGTCTGCATGTTGATGATGAACTTATGCAGGAGTTGGAAGATATTCGGTTTGCGGTTACCCCCCATGAAGTTTTATTAGTCGCGGATTCTATGACCGGGCAAGAAGCAGTAAGCGTGGCTGAGCAGTTTGATCAGCGAGTTGGGCTTACGGGTGTGATTTTAACGAAAATTGAAGGCGATGCTCGAGGTGGTGCCGCCTTGTCTATTCGAGCAGTAACGGGCAAACCAATAAAATATTTGGGGATCGGTGAAAAATTCGATGCCTTGGAACCGTTTCATCCAGATCGCATGGCATCACGAATCTTGGGGATGGGGGATGTACTGTCCCTTATTGAAAAGGCCCAGGAGGTTATTTCAAAGGAGGAGGCGGAAAATATTCAGAAAAGGGCCTCGAACAATACCCTCACCTTGGAGAACTTTCGCGATCAAATTAAACAGGTCAACAAACTCGGGTCCATGGAGCAAATCATGGGAATGCTTCCAGGCGGGGAGAAATTAAAATCCATGATGAGTGGTGACTCAGCCCAGGGATTGCCTGAAAAGGAAATGAAGCGTGTAATAGCAATTATTGACTCCATGACCTTAAAAGAGCGTCGGGATCACACTATCATTAATGGAAGTCGGAAGAAGCGAATTGCAAAAGGCAGCGGGACGTCGGCTCAAGAGATTAACCGCCTGATCAAACAATTTTTAAGCGCTAAGAATATGATGAAATCTCTGGTTGGTGCAAAGGGTAACACAGGTAAACTTGGGAAGTTGAAGAAACGTGGGAAACTCATCAGGACTCTCCAGTTTCCCTGAGTTTCGTTTTTTATCATAAACAGGTATAATAAACGCCTTTTGTTCCGATATTGACTCAATGTAATAAGGTAAGAGGAGGAAGCTAGTGGCAGTACATTTGCGTTTAAGTCGAATGGGGCGGCACAAACGGCCGTTTTATAGAGTCGTGGCTGTGGATTCCCGAAAACGACGGGATGGGCGATGTATCGAAATCTTGGGTACCCATGATCCTTTGAAAGAGCCGGCGCTCACAGAATTGAAAACCGAACGGGTGTTGGATTGGCTCCAAAAAGGTGCACAACCTTCGGTAACAGTCCGAGCGCTTTTGCGAAGGTCAGGCATTTGGAAGACTTTTGAAGATTCTCGAAAGAAGTCATAGTTTCCTTCCTCCGGTCTAGGTTTCCCTTCCCATAATCTTGGGATTGCCTTATGACTGTTAGGAAGGCAGCCCAATTCTACGGAATCCATGCCATGTCCACGGTCAGTTGTCAGGAGATGCGAAAGACTGAGTTCGTGACAGTTGGGAAAATCGTGAAGCCCTTCGGCGTTCGTGGGCAGGTCCGAGTTCTATCTCTCTCAGATGTGCCAGGGAGGTTGGAAAATCTCAAGGATGTTGTGTTAGAGACCTCGTCTGGTCAGTCACTTTCAACCGAAGTGGTTGAAGTACAATGTGACGGTCGTGGTTATCTCATGCGTTTCGATGTATTTTCTTCGCCAGAAGACGTCGGGGTGTATAGAGGGGCTTGGTTAAAGATTCCCCAATGTGATGTGCCGCCGGCGCCTGATGGTCATTTTTATCAGTTTCAATTAATAGGGTTAACGGTGTATGAGGAATCAGGAGAGATACTTGGAGTTTTAGAAGAAGTGTTTGAGACTCCGGCGCAACACTTATTGGTAATACGTGGTCAAGGCAAGGAGTGGCTTTTGCCTGCCTCTAAAAAATGGATTGCTCAGATTAATATTCCAAGCAAAAAAATGACCGTTATATCTAAAGAGAAATGGTCTGGTGATCATGCAGTGTGATGTTCTCACCTTATTTCCCGATTTGGTCGATGGTGTTGCTGCGCAAAGTATCCTGGGGCGTGCACAGGAAAGCGGTCTGGTTGAGATTCGGGCGCACGATATTCGGGATTATATTGATGGCCGGCACCGTATTGCGGATGGTGCACCTTATGGGGGTGGGAGTGGTATGGTCATGAAGGCCGAGCCGATTTTTCGAGCCATTGATGCATTACAGACTGAAGGGCAAGAATTGCGTTTATTGTTCCCGTCTCCGCAAGGCATTCCATTCTCTCATCAATTGGCCGTGGATTTCAGTCGTGAGTCAAAAAGGTTGGTGTTTATCTGTGGTCACTATGAGGGTATTGATGAGCGGGTCTTGACCAGGCTGGAATTTGAAGAGATCTCCATAGGAGATTATGTGTTGACTGGTGGAGAATTGCCCGCCATGGTCATGATTGATGCCGCAGCACGACTCATTCCAGGTGTAGTTGGCGATCCTGCTTCGGTTGAGGAGGATTCTTTCGCGGAAGTTCTATTGGATTATCCTCATTTTACAAGGCCTGAAGGGGTAAGAGGGTATGGAGTTCCTGAAGTATTGCTGTCTGGTAATCATGCGGCAATTCGATTGTGGCGTCGAAAAGAGGCCCTACGTAATACCTATTGGAAGCGTCCGGATGTGTTACGGGATGAAGGTTTAACAGAAGAAGATCGAAAACTATTAATAGAAATATCACAGGAATGTGAATAAGTTTAATCAGTGAGTGAGTAGGAGGAAAAAATCATGAATTTGCTGCAAAGGCTTGAGCAAACATTTCCGACAAACACCCTACCGGATTTTGAAATTGGTGATACCGTTCGGGTACACGTGAAAGTGATCGAAGGCGAGAAAGAACGGGTTCAGGTGTTTGAAGGCGTAGTGATTGCTCGAAAAGGAAAAAAAATCAGTGAAACCTTTACCGTGAGAAAAATTTCTTACGGGGTGGGTGTTGAACGTATTTTTCCGGTCAATTCTCCAAATATTGCTAAGGTAGAGGTCACCCGAAAAGGAAAAGTGCGACGCGCAAAACTGTATTACCTTCGTGATAAAAAGGGAAAACAGGCGAAAGTAGCAGAGCGCGAATTTTCAAAAGGCAAAAAAGATAAAACCATGGATGGCGTGGTTCCTGTGTCTGCATCCGAAGAAGAGCAGGAAACCGAATCGGTTTCCTCTGACTAAAATCCGGTTGGACCGTGTCTACATCGGACTGGGAGAAGTGCATCGTGGAACCGCAGTCTGTGTGTGCTATCGAGAATCAGCCTACGCAAGTGTTTGAGGAAGATGCCCGTATATGTGGGTATCGACAGGTTGCGGGGTTAGATGAGGCGGGTAGGGGGCCGTTAGCCGGTCCAGTAGTGGGAGCGGCGGTCATTCTTCCCCGAAAATTTGCTTTAGAGGGTTTGAATGATTCTAAACAAGTCAGTCCCGAGGATCGGGACATTTTGTTTCAGGCCATTACCCGTTCCGCTCGGGCTTGGGCTATTGGTGTAGCTACTGAACAGGAAATTGATACTATCAATATTCTGGAAGCGACGAGGTTGGCATGGCGGCGGGCGTTGGACCAACTTCCTATCGCTCCTGATTTTTTACTTATTGACGCTACGGCGCTGCCTGGTGTGTTCGTGGCACAACGAGCAATCGTAAAAGGGGATCGCTTGTCTCTTTCGATTGCTGCTGCGTCCATTCTGGCTAAAGTGCATCGAGATCGATTGATGCAAGACTATCATTGTCGATATCCAGATTATCTGTTTCATCTTCATAAAGGGTATCCCACACCTGACCATCTCCGGTTGATTCAACAATTAGGTCCGAGTCCAGTACACCGACGAAGTTTTGAGCCCATTAAGACCCTTCTACAGTCTTGTCAGGAGGATGTGTGACATCCAATTCTCAGGTCTTGGGTGAGGAAGCGGAAGTCGCTACTGAGCAGTATCTTCAATGATTCAATTGTTCCATGTTTCAAAGTTTTTTGAGCGCTGTACTGCACTGCATGATATCACTTTGCGAATTGATAGGGGAGAGTGTGTCTTATTAACTGGCCCAAGTGGAGCCGGAAAAACCACACTTTTGAAATTGATCTTTGGTGCTACGATTCCTGACGAAGGGCAGATTTTAGTTCAAAACCGGAATATTGCTAGATTAAGAGAGGCTGATATTCCCTATTTGCGACGGACTATGGGGTTTGTTGTCCAGAATTTTAAATTATTGCCCAAGAAAACTGTGTTTGAGAATGTTGCACTCCCGTTGATTATCCAAGGAGTGTCATTGGCTGAATCGAAAAAGCGAGTAAGAGAGGTCCTAAAAGCCGTTGGTATGGGACACAAGCATACTAGCGAAACTGGGGTCCTGTCGGCCGGTGAGCAGCAGCGGGTATGCATTGCAAGGGCGATAGTCAATAATCCGATCGTGCTCTTAGCAGACGAACCAACAGGAAATTTGGATATGGCTTTGACCTCTGAAATTGTTGAATTGTTTAAAACTATTAATGCGCAAGGCACGACGGTGTTGTTAGCGACACACAACCAAACCGTGGTTGAGGAAATGAATGGTCGGGTGATTCATTTGCAAGCTGGTCGAATGGTGTCAGATAAAGGGCCGATGGAATGAGACGTTCTCTCTACCTTATTCAAGAAGCCCTAGCTAGTCTTCGAGTCAATCGGACCAGTGTCATAATTGGTATTGTGACCATGGCCTTTACGATTTCATGCTTCGGAATTTTCGCTTTACTCTATGGGAATCTGAAGAAACTCGCGGGAACTCTTCAGCAAGACATTGAGGTTGTTGTCTATGTGGAGTCTCAGGCCTCAGACAAAGTTGTGGAGGAAGTTCGTCAACGCTTGGAAAGTGAACAAGCCGTGGAAACTCTGTCTTTTGTATCAAAGAATCAAGCCCTAAAAGAGTTTTATCAACACTTTCCAGATGAATCGAGAATGCTCGAAGGCATGAACGAAAATCCGTTACCTGCCTCCTTTGTGGTTCAAATTACCCCGAGATTTCAAGTATCTGATTACATTGAGATCTTTGCTGAGAGAGTCAAGCAGTTTCCTGGAGTAGATCAAGTTAGGTATAGCCAGGATTGGATTGATACCCTCGCCTTATTAGTGAGTTATTTTGAGTTTGGGGCTGTCATCATTGGTGCGATCCTTGCGGTAGCGACCATCACAATTATAGCCAATACTGTTAGGTTGTCTTTTTATTCAAGGAAGGAAGAAATCGAAATCTTGCGTCTTATTGGAGCAACAGGATCATTCATTGCGACGCCCTATGTCATTGAAGGGGCCATATTAGGTGCCTGCGGTGGGGCTCTAGCCTTAGTTTTATTAAAAGGCGCTTTCGAGTTTTTTCTATTGGAACTCAATGCATCGGGATGGTTTAGCGGACTCGAATCCTCGTTAGCGTTTTTCCCTCTACAAACCTCTATTATTTTGGTGTTGTCAGGAATGATGCTGGGATGTGGAAGCAGTTTACTTTCGGTTTTTGGGTTAATGAAGGTTCGAAATGATGCAGTTTAGTCTCATTTTAACCATAAGTAGTTTCTGCTTCTTCTCGGGTGCGGCGGGCAATTTTGTGTGGGCAGAAAAGCCGTCCTTGCAAGAAAAAATCCAACAGGAACGCAGTAACCTGAAACAATTGAAGCAGGAAATTCGAAGGGCGAAAAAAAAACAGGAAAAAACCAAAAGGCAGCATGATTCAGTTCTGCAGTCAATTGAAAACCTTGATCGAAAATTGCATCAGAAACGTAAAGATTATGGTGCCATAAAACGCGACATTCGAAAGACTGATCGGAAACTAAAAAAGATAAACGAAAAAGCCGATCAACTGAAGGCGAGTTTACAGCGAGGAGAGCAAGCCGTGAATACACGGCTGCGTCGGTTGTATATGGAGGGTCAAAGCGGTTGGTTTCAATGGTTATTACCATTTGACTCTTATGCACAGTTTCAACGCAGAATGACGTATCTTTCATCCTTGACCAGTTGGGAGCAAAATCTATTGGCTCGCTATAAAGATGACATGAAGGAGTTTCTAAAACTCAAAGAAGGACACGCTCGAATTCGCAGTGCCCTTCTTCAGAATAAACAGCAAACCGCGGAAAATTTGAAGGCGATCAGGGGAATCAAAGGGGAAAAGCAAGGAATTTTAACTAGTTTGAAACATCAAACGCGTAACCATGAACAAGCCCTTACCACTCTTGAAAGTGCAGAGGGGCGAAAAGAATCCTTGCTGGGTAATTTATTACAAAGTAGCAAGAAAGCCGACCCGAAGACTAAAAGACGTGTCGTGGGTATCCTAAAAAAAGGTGCATTGCTTTGGCCGGTCGATGGCCGGGTAGTGGCGTTTTTTGGTCGTCAAAAGCATCCTACGTTTAATACGTACATAAACAAGAAAGGTATTGAAATCGAAACTCGTGAAGGAAGTGAGATAAAAGCAGTGTTTGGGGGGAATGCGGTGTTTGCGGACTGGTTGAAGGGGTATGGATTGGTGGTTATTCTAGACCATTATAACGGGTTTTTCTCCTTTTATGCCCATGCCTCTAAACTCGTAGTTCAGCGTGATGATGATGTGACTAGTGGTGACGTGATTGGCCATACGGGAGCATCTGGTTTAACCGACAGAACTATTTTGTATTTTGAGTTACGCAAAGGCACCCGACCCTTAGATCCTCAAAAGTGGTTGGTCAGGCGATAGTCCTACAACTTAAAGATAGGAAGTCAACATGATGGAAAAAGGACGATTTTCGAAGGTTTGGCTGACAGGCTTCGTGGTCCTTGCCACTCTGGTGTTGGGTGTGGTGATTGGAAAAGGATGGGAGAAGACTGGGTATGCCAGCGAATCGTATGAGGAGCTAAAAGTCTTTGCTGAAGTATTAACTCAGGTCAAGAAACACTATGTGGAAGAAACTCTCACCAAGGATTTAGTGTATGGCGCGGTAAGGGGAATGTTGGCTACATTGGATCCGCATTCCTCATATATGACTCCCGATATGTATAAAGAAATGCAGGTAGAAACCCGTGGGGAGTTTGGAGGCCTAGGTATTCAAATCGGGGTGAAGGACCATCGTATTACCGTGATCGCACCAATCGAAGGTACGCCTGCGTTTGCAGCAGGGATTGAAGCTGGTGATGTGATTACGAAGGTCGATGATACGCCCACTAAGGATTTAACGCTGATGGAAGCTGTCCAAAAGATGCGAGGTATCAAGGGGACAAAAGTAACAGTGACTATTGAGCGTGAAGATTCCAAGACGCCACTTCAATTTACCCTGATTCGAGATACGATTAAGATTCAAAGTGTTCGTTCGCGTGTACTTGATGAGCGAATTGGTTATGTTCGGATTTCGCAATTTCAGGAAGCTACAGCAGAGGATTTGGGAAGTAAATTAAGGGAGCTGAAAGAAAAAAATATTCAAGGCCTTATTTTGGACTTGCGGAATAATCCTGGAGGGTTGTTGTCCGCGGCTGTTGGGGTATCAGAGAAATTTTTAGAATCAGATAAGCTAGTGGTTTCCATTAAAGGCCGTGATGGGCGGAAAGATGAATATCGTTCGCACATGCAGTCAGACCATTTTGAATATCCGATGATCGTACTGGTCAATCAAGGGTCAGCTAGTGCATCGGAAATTGTCGCTGCAGCTATGCAAGATTGGGGAAAAGCTGTGATCATTGGTAAAACAACGTTTGGTAAAGGATCGGTACAAACAATTTTACCGCTTTCGGATGGATCAGGAATCAGGCTAACAACGGCCAAATACTATACCCCTCGAGGTAAGTCAATTCACAAGGTAGGAGTCAAGCCAGATATTATGGTTGAACCGAAACCCGTGAAGTTAGCGGAAGAATCATCTTCAATTGCTAAAAAGCCTGGTAAGGGTGTCGCAGTCGTGGCTGAGCCCATGGAAAAGGATTCTGATGAATCTACTACTGATGAAAAGAAAAAAGACTTAACAGATATTGAGGTGGAGTTTATGAAGAAGGATATCCAATTGCAAAAAGCAATTGAGTTGTTAAAAACGTGGAAGGTCTTTAAAGAGTTGCGCCCACTATAGTGTGATCGAAAAAGATTGGTGCCAAGTGTTTTAAAAACTGGAGAGGGAGTATTAGATCGACTTGGAAGGGGTTTTTATAAATTCAAAACAATAGCGGTTGTGGTTTTTCTTACGCCGTCTACGCTTCGCAGTCTTGATAATACAAGGTCATTCAAATCTTCCATGGTTTCTGCCTCGATATCAACAATCAGGTCGTGGGGACCAGTGATCACATAGACATGCTTCACCCCAGGAATACGAGTAATGGTTTTAAAGGCATTTTTCGTATGATCGCCAATAACATCTACCAGGACAAATGCTGAAACCGCCATTTTCGCCATATCCTTCCTCAAATCATAGTATCGAAATTCACCTGTCAATTGAAGCAATAGTCAACCTATCAAAGACCTACTGTTAGGGTCAATCAATGGGTTGCGATTCACGGAGCAATCGAATGGCTTCTAGTAATTCCTCGGTTGTGGCTGGGATTCCAGGCCGAGTTCGAAGTAAATGAGATGAAGCTAAGGCCTCAAGGTCATCAAGAGAGCGAATACCCAAACGAAAATACAAATCGTTGACAATGGGTTCGGAGAAACCAGGGAGCTGAAGCCATTGTTTGGTAGAAGTGGGTAATGGGGATTTCAGGTCTTCATAGGCACGAATCGTACCGGTGTCGAGATATTCTTGAATCTTTCTTGCCAAGTCTTTTCCGATATGTGCAAGTGTGTCCATATCACCGCGCTGTGCAATATCCTCAATATCCTCATCGAGTCTTGCCAGGGTGGAAGCTGCCCGTTGATAGGCCCGTACACGAAAGGGATTGGCCTCTTCCTTACGTAGCAGCTCGGCCATGGTAAGGAAGAGATTGGCAAGGGTGATATTAGTCTGTTGCATGGTTAGGATAAGGGTATCCGAATGACTTGGTGGATTATAGCTATCGAAGGTTATGATTACTACGCCTCCTGGGTATGAGCACTCGTTATGGGAAAAGGGGCTTTTTTGCTTTTTATTGACAAGTATTTCTGGGGTCTCGTAGGATGGTTTTTGACTTAACTTGATCAAGGGGGGTGCCTTGTCTTTTTTGATGGATACACGTTGATATTGCTTTATGGTGATTCAATTAAATGGAGAGCAACGTGATGTAGAGGCGGGTATCACTGTCGCGGGCCTTTTGCAATATTTGGGTATCCGTCTTGATCAAGTTGCTGTAGAAGTCAATCTCGAAATCATGGAAAAAGGCGGATTTGAAGTGCAGATATTGCGAGAAGGGGATCGAGTAGAAGTTATGAGTTTTATTGGGGGTGGTTCGTATCACGCCTTCTTGGGGTGATGGAAATATTAAAGGCAGCATTTTTAGCTCAACTTTAAAAACATAGAGTGACTTATGAGTAATGATCGTTTAATCATAGCTGGACGTGAGTTTCGCTCTCGTTTATGGGTGGGAACTGGGAAATATAAGGACTTTATCGAAACTCAAAAAGCCATAGAAGTTTCAGGGGCTGACGTAGTGACGGTGGCTGTGCGGCGAGTGAATATCACAGATCATGATTCTGAAAACCTATTGGATTACATTGATCCTAAAAAATATACCATTCTTCCGAATACGGCTGGGTGTTACAATGTAAAGGATGCTCTTCGATATGCTAGGTTAGCTAGGGCAGCTGGCGTATCCGACTTGGTGAAACTCGAAGTCATCGGAGACGAGAAAACCTTGTTTCCGGATACCGCTGGCCTCATTGAGGCGGCAAAAATTCTTGTCAAGGAAGGCTTTATTGTGTTGCCTTATACCAATGATGATCCCATAGTCGCGCAAAAGCTCGTCGATGTTGGTTGTCCAGCGGTCATGCCTTTAGCCGCGCCGATTGGATCAGGATTAGGCATTCGAAACCCCTACAATTTGAAAATTATCCTTGAAACTATCAAGGTACCCATCGTTGTTGATGCTGGAGTCGGTACGGCCTCAGATGCTGCGTTAGCCATGGAATTGGGAGCGGATGCCGTGTTAATGAATACAGCTATTGCTGGTGCGCAAGCTCCGATAGTCATGGCCGAGGCCATGAAATATGCGGTGGACGCAGGTCGTCTTGCCTATAAAGCCGGCCGGATTCCAAGAAAACTATATGCTACAGCTAGCACATCGATTGAAGGTATGCTGTAAATTACGTGATGGGTAAATCGTGACAAGTGAAGTGTAAAGAAGCCAGATTGCGTCTTCACTCGTCACGTATTACTTTCGACCAACGTGGTTTTTCAAAATGTCCTTCTCATGACTAATTTGACTCTTCCTCCTTTGTATCTTGTAACGGATCGTCACCAAGTTGGCGAAACCAATTTTTTGAAATTTCTAGAGGAGCTAATTCCATGTGGCGGCTTTATGTTGCAACTTCGGGAGAAAGATCTTTCGATCCGGGCATTGCTTCAATTGGCTACAACAATATCTAAATGGACGAAGTCTTTTCGGGTTCCCTTTCTTATTAACGATAGAGTAGATGTGGTGATGGCCACTCAAGCGGATGGAGTACATCTGCGTGAAAGTAGTCTTCCTGTTCAAAAAGCACGAGAGTGTTTGGGGCCAAAACGATTGATAGGGGTCTCAGTTCATTCGGTGGAAGATGCTGTGGCTCGTGAGCAAGAGGGTGCAGATTTTATCGTTTTGGGTCCGATCTATGACACACCGTCGAAACGGTCACATGGTTCACCTTTAGGGTTGTCGATACTTCAAGAAGCGACGCGGATGTGTCACATTCCGATATTTGCTATTGGTGGAATTCAACCTTCTTGCGTAGAAGAAATACAAAAAACTGGTGCATACGGTGTGGCGGTTATTTCGTCAATTTTTCAATCAACTTCTTCTACTGAAACCGTCAAGTATTTTACTGCAAAACTCGGAGTACCTGAAGCACCCTGATTTGCACGCGCCGTGTTGCTTCTTTCTAAAACCCAATGCTAGAATTCTTCATGGTTGCCGGTGGGCCGCAGGTTTTTATTTTTCTCCTTTAAATACAGGCGTTTGTTTGTTATTAGGGAATAGGAGAGTCAATAGGTTTTATGCGCGTTGGTTTTTGGGCGTTGGCGCATTTTTTCAACTAAATGCTTAGGCAGTTCATTACTTATGGAATTTCGAAAACACGAAGACTACACTCGAGAAATTGAAAAGTTGAGAGGTGAGTTGCAAGCGTTGGAAAATGAAACGCGCCAGCTATATGAAACTCGAATCAAATTACAGCAGTCGAAAAAGCAAAACGAAAAGCTCGCCACCACACTTCAGGAAGCCAAAACCCAAATTGAAGCCCTCCGAGCTGAAATCGAAAAGCTTACGGCCCCTCCATCATCATATGCCCTCTTTTGTAGTGTGAATGATGATCGTACGGTGAATGTGTATGCATCAGGGCGCAAGATGAGAGTTAGTATGCAAAAGTCGATTCCAATTGAATCCTTGCGTAAGGGGCAAGAGGTTATTTTAAATGAAGCCTTAAATATCATTGAAGTCGGTGGGTTTGATCCACAAGGCCAGGTTGTTCGTTTAAAGGACCGTCTTGACGATGTACGCGTGCTGGTTCAGTTACATCATGACGAAGAACGTGTGGTGGAATTAGGTGAACCACTTCTCGAGGAACGATTAAATATAGGAGATCATCTGCTTTTCGATGTTCGGTCAGGGTATGTAATTGAGAAAATTCCAAAATCTGAAGTTGAAGAACTGGTGATTGAGGAAGTACCTGATATTGGATACGAGGATGTTGGTGGTTTAGAAAAAGAGGTTGAGCATGTGACAGATGCCGTAGAGTTGCCGTTCCTCCACCCTGATCTTTTTTTGGAACACAAACTCACCCCACCCAAAGGAGTGTTGTTGTATGGTCCTCCTGGGTGCGGTAAAACCATGATTGCCAAGGCTGTGGCTAACTCTATTGGGAAAAAGTTAAAGCATTTATCTGGAAAGGATGTTCGGAGTTATTTTCTACATATCAAGGGGCCTGAGTTGTTAAATAAATATATTGGTGAATCCGAACGTCAAATCCGAGAAGTGTTTTCAAGGGCTCGAGATAAAGCTGCCACAGGAAATCCTGTTATAGTGTTTTTCGACGAAATGGATGCCCTGTTTCGCACGCGTGGATCTGGAATTTCATCCGATATTGAATCCACCATCGTTCCTCAATTTTTAGCTGAAATTGACGGAATCGAACGATTGCGAAATGTCATTGTGATCGGTGCGAGTAATCGTCAGGACCTCATTGATCCTGCCGTGCTGCGTCCAGGTCGGTTAGATGTGAAAGTTAAAATTCCTAGACCCGACAAAAAAAGTGCCAGGGATATTTTTGCAAAATACCTTACGAATGATCTTCCCTTTACTAAGGAGGAACTTGATCGTTCAAAAGGTGATCCCCAAAAAGTGGTTGCCCGGTTGATTGAAGTGACAGTCGAATTCATGTATGCGTTGACCGATGAGAATCGGTATCTGGAAGTTACGTATGCGAACAATGAGAAAGAGACACTCTACTTCAAGGATTTTGCTAGCGGTGCCCTGATTGAAGGCGTGGTATCGCGTGCAAAAAAGTCCGCGGTAAAACGTGCAATCGCTACTAGCGAAAAAGGTATAAATGAAGAGGATCTGTTCAAGGCCATCCGTGAAGAATTTAAAGCACACGAAGATCTCCCCAATACCACGAATCCCGATGATTGGGCTCGTATTGCTGGTAAGAAGGGGGAAAAAATCGTCCATGTGCGAACCTTAGCCTCAGGGTCTGAAGAAGCCCGCGAAATTGAAACCATCAACGCTGGGCATTATTTTTAGTGTCGTAATGTTTACGTTCGAATGAGGTTCCCTTGCATCGAATTCTTGGCACAGAGACTGAATTTGGTATTGCTACTAGTCATACTCCTTTTTCCGATCCAGTTGCGAACTCTCTCCGACTCATAGGCTATTATCCATCGCTCCCGGTTCCGCAGGCACTGTGGGACTATGAAAACGAAAATCCCCTCCTTGATGCACGTGGATTTGAAGTCGAAGGAGAGCGCGAACGTCCTGGCCCTGCTTACAACCGCCAACTCAATAAAGTCTTAGCCAACGGTGGGCGGTGGTATGTGGATGGGGCACATCCAGAGTATTCCACGCCTGAATGTAGTAATCCTCGCGAGTTGGTAGCCTACGAACGGGCTGGGGAATTGGTTGCGGCACAGAGTTTGGACCTCATGAATCGAGAGATTGGAGAAGGGCAGTATGTGTTGTATAAAAATAATTCCGATGGTAAAGGGAATAGCTATGGGTATCACGAAAATTATTTGTTATCCCGCAAGATACCGTTTGATAGGGTAATCAAAATTCTCTTGCCATTTTTTGTCAGTCGTCAAATTCTTAGTGGAGCCGGAAAAGTTGGTGCTGAAAACGGAACCACTCCTATCGACTACCAGATTGCCCAACGTTCTGACTTTTTTGAGTGTTTAGTGGATCTTAACACCATGGTAAAGCGACCCATTGTCAATACGCGTGATGAACCGCATGGGGATTATTCGCGATTCCGTCGTGTTCATGTGATTGTGGGCGACGCCAATATGGCCGAAATTTCGACCTACCTAAAGGTAGGGACTACAGCAATTGTCATGGATTTGCTTGAGGCTGGTGCTTCCCTGCCCTCTATAGTGTTAGATGACCCTGTTGCTACCATCAAGACCATATCACGTGATCTTTCAGTGAAATGTGATATCAAACTGAGTGATGGGCACATGACCACAGCAATTGCTATCCAACGGGAATTTTTAAAAACCGCGCATGATTTTTATGCGTGTCATGCTTTGAGCCCTGAGACTAAGGATGTGCTAGTCCGGTGGGAATCAGTGTTGGATACCTTAGAAAAAGATCCTATGTTGCTTGCCAGGGAATTGGACTGGGTTGCAAAACTACAGATGATTGAATCCTATATGGATCGAAAAGGATGTGGATGGGACGATCCTCGTGTCGCACTCATGGATCTGCAATATCACGATATCCGACCATCCAAAGGTTTGTATTATACCTTAGAGCGTGGGAATCGAATCGAACGTCTGCTTCTTGCTGAAGAGATACAACAAGCTGAGAAGGTAGCCCCTAATGGATCTCGTGCCTATTTTCGTGGGATTTGTCTGAAAAAATTTCCCCAACACATTTATGGAATGAGTTGGACATCTGTGTTGTTTGATATTGGAAATACGACCATTAAACGTGTACCTCTCATGGATCCCTCCAAGGGAAACCGGGAATTAACAAATGAGTTATTAGATGGAGTGGAAACTGCAGAAGAGTTACTTGCCAAGTTATCCGCTTCCGAAAAGTAAGTCCTGTATAACCAATTTTTATTCTGTTAAGTATGTTGTGTAATGGAATGGAACCATGGAATCGATGAAATTATCAACCCCACCCTTTCTACAATGTTCAAGTTTTTTTGACCATCTGTCCCAGACCAGGCCGGAATTAACTCCTTCTGCTCGTTGGGGAGGTATTCTTCCAACATCGGTATCTCCAGAGGATGTACAACGAAGCTATCTGTCCTCTGTAACACATGGAACGACGGTACTAGCCATCAAGTATGACCAGGGGGTCATCATAGCTGGCGATCGCCGAGCTACAGAAGGCTATCAACTTGCGGCACGGACCATGGAAAAAGTGTTTAAGACTGATAGCCATTCCGCGATGGCCATTGCCGGCGCGGCCGGACCCTGTATCGAAATGGCCAGGCTTTTCAGCATTGAGTTGGAACATTATGAAAAGCTTGATGGCGTACCTTTGTCCTGTGTGGGAAAAGCCAATAGGCTTGGGCATATGGTTAAAGCCAATTTGCCGATGGTTATGCAGGGACTCGTGGTGATCCCCCTATTTGCGGGGTTTGATACCAAAGTCAACCAGGGACGAATTTTTAAATATGATATCACGGGGGGGCGGTATGAAGAGACTGATTATCATTCGATTGGGTCTGGCGGAAAAGATGCTAAAGTGACGATCAAAGAACGATATCGCCGGAATCTTCCCAAAGGAGAAGCCATTCGATTAGTCTTGCAAGCCCTGTTTAGCGCGGCTGAAGAAGATGTGGGAACAGGCGGACCGGATACCGTTCGCCGTATTTTTCCAACTATAAAGTTGATTGACACCGCTGGGGTCCAAGATGCTGAGGAAAACGAGATAGGTTCTATTTGCGATGAATTGGCTCAGGCCCGAGCAAGGCAGGATTGAGTATGTCCATTCCGTATTACGTTTCTCCCGAACAATTGATGCAGGATAAGGCGGAGTATGCGAAAAAGGGTATTGCCAAAGGTCGTTCGATAATTGCGATGGAGTATCAACATGGGGTGCTATTTGTGGCTGATAATCCCAGCTCATCCTTATTTAAAGTCTCAGAAATTTATGACAATATCGCGTTTTCTGGGGCAGGCAAATACAGTGAATTTGAAAATCTGCGGAAAGCCGGAATCCAGCATGCGGATCTTAAAGGCTTCATGTATAGTCGAGAGGATGTGACTGCACGTTCCCTAGCCAATGGATATTCACAAACACTGGGAACCATTTTCGGACAAGAACTGAAACCATTTGAAGTGGAGATCCTGTTGGCTCAGGTTGGCGAACGGGAAGGCGAAAATGAATTGTATCGAATTGCCTTTGATGGAACGATATTTCACGAACATGTATTTATTGCTATTGGAGGGAAATCCGAAGCTTTGCTTACGGAGCTACAAAAAGATGCTAGTAACCAAGCCTTGAAGTTAAAGGCGGTGTTCCAACATTGCGTTAGTGCTTTGAAGAAGGTTACTGAGCAAGAGATCCTGCCAAGCGGTCTGGAAGTAGCAACTCTTGACCGCACTCGTCAAGGTCGGAAATTTCGAAGACTTTCGGAAAATGAGTTTTCTTCTCTTTTTCGATAACACATTCCAAATCTTACCGTTTTTCTTGCTGCTTCCTCGATTGAGGACTATTTTTTATTAGTAGCTAGCCAAGTGTGTTTTTTACTACAGGGTTTTTTCAAATTTGCCATACTAAAAAATTCTCAGTTTATGTATTCTTTTCATCAATTAGTTCAGTTAAACCAAGTTTCCTAATGACTAGTTCTTCGTCTTTTACCGTATTGTTAGGACAAAACCAGTTGAAACGCCGGTGAAATGCAGTGTATGCTGTCAAATGGTCTGTAAAAAAGGTGCCATTAACCAATGATGAAGCGAATTTTCGGTCTTGAATGCGAATATGGCCTCACATTCTCGCCCAATGGCCGAGTGTATCTGCCGATAGAGAAAATACTCGGCTATATTTTCGAAGGTCTGATACCCAATAGTTGGCCCTCCAATGCTTTTCTCGCAAACGGTGCGCGTTTCTATCAGGATACGGGTTGCCATCCTGAGTATTCTACCCCCGAATGCGATGACATTTTCGATCTCGTTGTTCATGAAAAAGCTGGGGAGCGTATTTTAGAGTCATGCCTTCCAGCGGCGGAGGAACGTTTGCGAGAAGAAGGCCTATCTGGGGATATCTATATTTTCAAAAACAATACTGACTCTCTGGGTAATACTTATGGCTGTCATGAGAATTTTCTGATGCGCCGGGATGTGGACTTTTGGAAAGTCGCAGAGCAACTTATTCCGTTTTTTGTTACACGACAAATATTTTCCGGGTCGGGAAAAGTGCTGAAAATTTCCGGGAAACCGCAATACTTTATTTCTCAACGCGCTCAACATATCCATGAAAAAACTTCATCATCCACGACGTCTTCCAGGAGCATTATTAATACCCGAGACGAACCTCATGCAGATGCCGAGCGATTCCGTCGGCTTCACATTATACTTGGTGATTCCAATATGTCTGAGTTCTCGATTTATCTAAAGGTCGGGACTGCTGCATTAGTGTTATCTATGATTGAAGACGGGTTCTTCATTCCAGGTATTGAATTAGAAGATCCCGTGAAAGCTATTCGAGAAATTTCACGTGATCCCACATTAAAAAAACAAGTGAAGCTAGATGATGGGCGAGAAATGAGTGGATTAGAAATTCAGCGCATGTATCTTGAGCGGGCGCAGGAATATTTGTCTACGCAGCCGTTTGATAAGGTTATGGTGGATGTGCTCAAGGAATGGGAACGCGTGTTGGATGCCCTGAAAGATGACCCTATGCAACTAGTGAAAGAGGTGGACTGGGTGACAAAAAAGTGGTTAATGGAATCTTATGCTGAGCGAAAACGCTGCGGTTGGGATGACCCGCGTATTGCCATGATGGATTTACAATACCATGATGTGAAGAGGACCCGTGGGCTCTATTATATTTTGGAAGCAGGTGAAAAAGTTGCCAAAATCATTGATGAACAAGCCATTGAACGAGCTATGGTCGTGCCTCCTCAGTCCACGCGAGCCAAAGTGCGTGGCGATTTCATTCGATTTGCCAGGGCGAAGAATCGTTCGTATACTGTGGACTGGACCTATTTAAAACTCAATGGATACTGGGAAGAGACGATTCTGTGTATGGATCCCTTCACCGCATTCAATCGGCGGGTCGATGAGTTGTTAGCGCAAGTGCCAGCTGCTCGCCTGTACCCATAGTCCATCATTTTCCCTTACCTGCGACAGATGATGCCTTTTTCAATGCGAACGCTCGTGGTGCTTGTGATCCTCTTTGCGAGCATGTTCCCCATAAATTTTGTTCCACATGTTCAGGATTTCCCAGCTGGAGCCCATGGTCAGGTAAGTGGAAAGCAGGGTGAGGTGCTTATTTTTACCCTACCCGTTACGGGTGAACCTGACCGAGTTATCGGTCATCTATTGAAACGGGAAATCCTGTTTTTCCCAATTGGTGGTGAAAAATATGCCGGGCTTTTGGGGCTGGATATGCAGGATCAACCCGGCCAGTACGAATTGGAGGTTCAAGTACAGTATCCGGATTGGACTGATCGTCATAAGGTGACAGTCCTGTTAATGAAAGAAGATTTCAAAGTCCAACATTTAAAGCTGCCAAAGAAGATGGTGGATTTGGACAAAAAAACCTTAGCTCGAGTCAAGCATGAGTCCAAAGTGCTTTATGAGTCTTTTGAAAGTGTGTTACTCAAGCCTCTATGGGATAGCGAGTTCATCGAGCCTGTAAAGGGTAGGATATCAGGGAGATTCGGGAGCCGCCGGGTTATCAATGGAAAGCCCAAACGCCCTCATAGCGGAGAAGATATTGCCGCGCCTAAAGGAACGGCTGTGGTCGCCATGAATAGGGGAATTGTACGGTTAACCATGGATCATTTTTTTACGGGAAAAGGGGTAATTCTGGATCATGGCCTCGGTCTCTTTTCTATGTATTTTCATTTGTCTACGGTTGATGTGATGCAGGGGAAAATGGTTGAAAAAGGGCAGCTCATCGGAAAAGTTGGTGCCACGGGACGAGCAACTGGGCCTCATCTACATTGGGGAGTTCGCCTGAATGGTTCGCGGATCGACCCCTATTCTCTTCTCAAAGTATCGGTAAATGGCACGTCTTAACCCACCACTATTCAACGATCTTTCGAAGAAAAAGAATGTATGAAACGAGTGTGCGTATTTTGTGGCTCGAGCAATGGGTTCCGACCTGGTTACCAAGAAATTGCTAGGGCTTTGGGCAAGGAACTGGTCCGTCGCGAAATTGGTTTGGTATATGGCGGGGGAAACATCGGATTAATGGGCATGATCGCGGAGGCGGTATTAGCTGGGAAAGGCGAAGTACTAGGCATCATCCCAGAGTTTATGAAGGAAAAAGGGCTGGCTCGTCAGGATCTCACGGAACTACACTTGGTGGAATCGATGCATAAACGTAAGGAGCTTATGGCAGATCTGTCTGATGGATTTATTGCGTTACCTGGTGGGTATGGGACACTCGAGGAATTTTGTGAGATGATTACCTGGAGGCAACTGCACATTCACAAAAAACCGTGTGGCCTATTAAACGTTAAGGGCTTTTTCGATACCTTTATCAACTTTGTGGACCATCAAGTAAAAGAAGGCTTTGTAAGCAAAGAAAACCGAAGCCTGATCTTAGTCTCTGATAGGCCCGTCGACCTTTTAGATTTGCTTGAAAAAGCTTGACTTTTACCACAAGTGATATCTATTCACTTCTCCTGAATCAATCTTAATACGCTGGTGGGCGAGAAATTGGTATGCCAGTAGTAACTTCCACAGCCCGCAAGTTATCAAATGCAAAACTCCCGTCTCCGGTGGTAATCAGGCCTACATTTCCGGATTCCAAATTCTTGGGTTCTAGCGACATCGAGAACTTATTGTCAAATGAAAGTTCGACCACTTCCCGACTTACAATCGAAGTCTGATAAATGCGCATGAAATGCCATGTGGTCCTCTTCTTGGGAAATACCTCTTGCTCTTTTAAGAGAATCGGTTTTCCGTCAATAAACTGAAAAGCTTTGGCTGTATTGGTAGCCGGATAAACAAGTACAGCTAGAAAGTTTTTTCCATCCTGTGCATTGAATATAAGTCCGGCCCCAGATGTGGGAGTGCCGAGGTTTGCTAGTATGCCCACGGATAGATCCATGTATTTTGCTCGTACTTTCTCGCTAATCAGGATTTGGTAACAGTCATCAGATGAGCAGGGAGTGGGCTGACGTAAAACATGGGAGTGGCTAGGGGCGCCATCTTGTTTGGCCAGGGTCCATTCTGCTGGTCGACCTGCTCCCAGTGTTTCGGCAAAAAAATCTGGTGGTGTGCTTGCCTGTCCATACTTTTCAAAGGTCCATTCCTTTGAGATTGAGGGCGTATGTCGTAATACCCGCCTGGGGAGTTCTTTGGCTTCGCCCATTTCTTCGGCCAGCGCAAGCGAACCCATTTCAATAAATAAGGTTGATCCAAAGGTTCCTAGGAACAGAGCAGCACTTATCTTCATGGTTGCTATGACTTGCCGAATAAACGCTGAGTAAGGATTTTGAGTACGAGAAAAAGTCGGAAGAAGAAAACATCTCATAGAAGGCTCCATCAAATTGAATTCTTAAAAATCTGCTAGTCCGATGATACGAAGAAAACGGCGTGGTCTGCAAGGTTCGCATTAGCCAGTTCATCGACCATAACGCCGACCTATAAGACAAAAATAGGCAATTTTGGGTAGGCTTAGATTGCGTAATCGTATGGCCTTTGGTAGCCTTTTTCTTATCTGAAGAATTTAGGATGGGGGTTTTTAAGCAAATGAAAACGCCGTCCCCTTATTTTTTCTATTATGATTCTGCTTCTTGGGTCTCTAGTGTTTTTTTCTTCACTCTCCATCCAATCTAGCCAGCCAGGTGCTCTATCATTCATTTTATACGAGAAGGGTAGGTGAGGTAGAATTGTGAGAACGCGAATCTTACTTATGAGTAGCATGTTTGTTCTTTGGATAGGAATCTCTACTTCTCTTCCCCCTTCTTTGGAAAGGAGGGCAATATAAAGAAATACGAAGAGAAGGTCTCATGGCTGGCGTTAATTCCTGTCACGGCTACAGTATTTTTTTACCTCCTTCCTCTTGTCTATCAACAAAATCGTCTAATTCAATTTATTCCACAAATTTCTTCATACCTTGCATTAGGTCTTTGGTGCTCAAAGAATTTTAGTGTACTGCAAAAACTTGGATTGAAAGCAAATGGATTTATTTCTGGAATACGCTTGGGAGTAATTTTGGGATTGCTACTCGGGGGAGTTAATGCCTTTGTGATTCTTTGGGTTGTGCCGAGTTGGGGTGGTGACATCATGTTTTTGAAAAGCACGCCCCATGCCCAGGTGCCGATGTGGATAATGATTCCGTGGGGAATTCTCATCATTGCGATTGGAGTAGAGCTAAATTATCGAGGGTTCCTCCTTGGGCGATTGAAGATGTTGTGTGTAGATAATTATATGGCCTCATGGTCTATATTACATCTTGGACCAGTTGTTGCCGTAGTAATTTCCTCTCTAGTATTTGCTTTTGATCCATTCATGGTGGCGACCTTTCGGCATCTTCATTGGATTGCTGTTTGGGATGGGTTAGTTTGGGGATGGGTTTTTATTCGGAAGCAGAACCTTTATATGGTTATTACGGCCCATGCGGTTGAAGTAGTGATACTCTATTCCAGCGTAAAGGTGGTTTTAACATGACTCCCTTGAAAAAGGGGTCTTGACTTTTTCTGGCTACGACTTATCTAGAGAAATAGAGGCGCTTCGATAAAATATTTACAAATATAAAGAAGTTGCATATATAACGAGAGGGGGTACAACATGTTGGTGAAATGGGATCCATTGAGAGAAATTGAACAAACCTTAGGCTGGTGGAGTACGCAGCCGTTTCGTCGTCCACTTTGGGATGACCAGAGTCAAGAGACAACTAATTGGGATCCTGAAGTCAATGTTTACGAAGATAAGGAACACCTCTATCTTGAGACGCAGTTGCCAGGGGTCGATTTGAAGGATGTGAGTGTTTCGGTGAATAACCGCACCCTCGAAATTCGTGGTGAACGAAAGATTGCGCAAGAAAACAACGAGGCCGGCTATCATTTCCGGGAAGCTCGGCATGGCACTTTTGCTAGAAGCTTTAATTTACCAAAGTACGTGAATGCGAATGAGGCCAAAGGAACCTATGATAAAGGCGTCTTGATTATCAAGGTGCCAAAGCAAGAGGAAGCCAAGCCAAAATTGATACCGATTGAAGCAAAGTAGCTATTGTCAGTTGATATGGGTTTAGCTTTCTGCGGGGCGTGGCGTATTAATTTTCTAAGGATATATGTCACGCCTTAGGTTCCTTTTCTTCTCATCAGTCAAATGTCTTGAGAGACATTATTTGCCCGCTTTTTTAGTTTCCTTCTAAAATTACTTGCCAAAATACAACCTCCTGGTTAATTTGTGGAAAGGCTTTTCCGATAGCGCTCGAGGGTTTGTGTAGCCTTATGATAACGATAACCCAACAGCTTTCGATTTCTAATGACGAGGTTGTGATTACTGCTTCGCGCAGTAGCGGTCCTGGTGGTCAGAATGTCAACAAAGTGAATACGCGAGTCACCCTTCATTTTCCTGTGTGGTCTTCTAAATATTTAACCAATAGTCAGAAAGCGAGAATTGCATCGTGTCTTAAGTCCCGTATCACAAAGGATGGAATTTTTTACCTTCACGCGCAGGGGACAAGAAGCCAAGCTGCGAATCGAGTTTTGTTGATTGATCGCTTCGCGACGCTTTTGCGAGAGGCTTTAAAGCAGCCAAAGCCAAGAAAGAAAACTGGTGTTACCAAAGGCGTGGTGGAGCAGAGGTTGAAACAGAAAAAAGAAAGAAGCGAACTTAAGAAAATACGCCGGCAACCAAGTAATCTGGAAGACTAGTTATTATCGCCCATTGGGTATTTTTGAGAAAGGAGGCTTGGATAGTTATGCCTCAGAAGCAGGAAATCTCATCAGTAGCCTCCCCACCCTTAGCTCCCGCTAAACCCGAAAAACTAGAAAAGCATGGATATACCAGAATTGACCCCTATTATTGGTTGAATCAACGAGATAACCCGGAGGTCCTTGATTATCTTAAGGCAGAAAATGAGTACACCGACGCATTAATGGCCGATAGAAAACAAATGGAGGATGAACTCTTCAAGGAAATCAAGGGAAGGATCAAGCAAACGGATCTCTCTGTGCCGTATAAACTTGATGATTACTACTACTATACACGATTAGAAGAGGGGAAAGAGTACCAGATTTTTTGTCGAAAGAAGAATTCACTTGAGGCTGAGGAACATGTCATCCTGGATGCCAATGTTTTGGCCGAAGGACATGAGTATTTTGCTGTCGGTGGAATGGCCATCAGCTTCGAACAAAATCTCTTAGCCTATGCCTATGACACACAAGGTCGACGGATTTATACAATTCAATGTAAAGACTTAGGTACAGGAGAATTATTGACGGATACGATATCAGGCGCAACCGGCAATATGAGTTGGGCCAATGATAACCGCACTCTTTTTTACGCTAAGCAAGATCCAGTTACGCTTCGATCATATCAAATATGCCGACATATTCTTGGTCAGGACTCTTCCTGTGATAGCCTGGTGTATGAAGAGGAAGATGAGACTTTTAATGCGGCCGTGTTCAAAACTAAGTCTAAGCAGTATATCATGATTGCCTCTCAGCAAACTGTGAGCAGTGAGTATCGATATCTTGATGCTCATAGGCCCACTGGTGCGTTCAAAGTATTTCTCAGGCGCGCGCGCGATCATGAGTATGACGTCGATCATTATCAGGATTCATTTTATATTCGAACCAATTGGGATGCGAAAAATTTTCGCTTGATGAAAACGCCCGTAACACTTACCGAGCAGGATCATTGGCAGGAGGTGGTTCCGCATCTGGATGATGTGTTGCTAGAATCTTTTGAATTGTTTCGAGATTATTTAGTCCTTGAAGAGCGAAAGCAAGGTCTTGTGAATATCAGAATGCTACCGTGGTCTGGGCAAAGAGATCATTATTTAGATTTTGGAGAACCGACATATTCGGCTGAGCTTGGAGAAAATCCTGATTTTAATACGCCTATGCTTCGGTACGTGTATACTTCGATGACTACCCCGAACTCTGTCTATGACTACAATATGGATACTCGAGAAAAAGTACTGATGAAACAGGAAGAGGTAATTGGTGGATTTAATCGAGATCTTTACTGTACAGAGCGTGTGTGGGCACTGGCTCGTGATGGTGTAGAAGTGCCAATTTCCTTAGTATATAAAAAGGGCTGTGAGAAGGATGGGGAAAATCCGCTTTTGCTTTATGGCTATGGTTCATACGGTTCTACAATGGACGCGAATTTTAGTTCCCCTCGACTGAGTTTGCTGGATCGTGGGTTTATCTTTGCGATTGCTCATATTCGTGGCGGAGAAGAATTGGGTAGAAAGTGGTACGAAAACGGGAAACTTTTGCACAAGAAAAATACGTTTACTGATTTCATTGCTTGTGCAGAATATCTTATTGCGCAGGGCTATACTAAATCAGAAAAACTTTTTGCTATGGGGGGGAGTGCTGGTGGGTTACTCATGGGAGTGGTTGTCAACATGAGACCAGGTCTATTTCGAGGGGTTGTGGCCCAAGTTCCATTTGTTGATGTGATCACGACCATGCTTGATCACAATATTCCATTGACTACGGGCGAATATGACGAATGGGGAGACCCGAATCAGAAAAGTTATTACGACTACATTGCGTCCTATTCACCGTATGACAATGTGGAAGCTAAGGCTTATCCCCATCTCCTGGTCACCACGGGCCTTTATGATTCCCAAGTGCAATATTGGGAACCGGTAAAATGGGTGGCCAAACTTCGAACTATGAAGACGAATAATAATCGTCTATTGCTCAAGATCAATATGGATGCCGGCCACGGAGGAACATCGGGACGGTTTCGTAGATTTAAGGAACTAGCCTTTATCTATACATTTCTTTTAGATTTAGTCGATACATGATCCGCACTGAATTAGTTTATTAACATACTTCGGCCAATTGAGCTTTCATCTCGGGTCGGCGCAATTTGTTGAGGGCAGTTACTTCAATCTGTCTAATGCGCTCACGCGTGACGTTCATGGTCTTGCCGACTTCTTCCAGTGTTAACCCATAACCGAGTTCTAATCCAAATCGCATTCGAATGATCTGTTTCTCTCGAGGAGTCAATGTACATAAGGCTCTATCGATTTGGATTTTCGTTTGCTCGTCCTGGATATTTTCGTCTGGTGGAGTGAGATTTGCGTCAGGCAAAAAATCTCCCAAAAATGTTTCACCATCAGCAGTGGGATTATCAAAGGATACTGGTTCCAAAAAGACTTGCATGGTCTCATGTACACGGTCTGGCTGGATTCCGAGCGCTTCACCAATTTCCTCATTTTTTGGATTGCGTCCCAATTGTTGCGCTAGTCGTTGAAAGGTCTTGTTCATCCGTTGCCAGGCCTCAGTGGTATGTACTGGAACTCGAATTGTTCGCGACTGATCGGCTAAGGCTCGAAGAATGCCCTGACGAACCCACCAAGTGGCATAGGTACTAAATTTAAACCCTTTTTTGTATTGGAAACGTTCGGCCGCACGCATAAGGCCAATGTTTCCTTCTTGAATCAGGTCCAACAGGCTCAGTCCGCGTCCTGTGAATCGTTTGGCTAAATTGACGACAAGCCGAAGATTACGTTGGACCAATGCATCTTTTGCTTTTTCAAGGATAATGCGAGCTGTAACAATTTGTTGCTGCAACGAATGTAGGCGTTTCTTTAGAGATAAGCCTTTTAGTCCTCTCCCTGACAATGCTTTTATGAGTCCGGATAGGACTTCGTAAGCTTCGTCCAGTGATGGTGAAGAAAATCCACTTAACTCATGAGTTTCAGTCAGGGATTTAATGGATTTTTTGAAATGAGGCTTATTGGCAAGGTGCTTCATGAGTTGAATTGCTTGGACTAATGCCCCTCGAATACTTTGGCTACTTTCATCGATTTCTTTAGCCAAGCGTAACTCTTCTTCCCGATCCAGGAGTGGGCGCTTTTTGAATGTCCGAAAATACACAGTTTCCAAAGCTGTTGTGTTTGGTTCATTTTTGGTCTCTTCTAATTGGTCTTCGATTATAGTGTCGAGAGTTTGTGATGTTTCGCTCAGGTAGTTATTGGCTGAAGAGTTGTACTGATTGTTTTTATTATCCTGAGATGATTCCATGTTTCTGAATCGTGTTTTTTTCATAGGTTTCATAATCGACATCCTTTCCGGCTTGAGGATTCTTCGTCAGTAGTCTTTAAACTTTGAAAGTCATGAAAATTGGGACGCCTTGTCGGTGGATTAGTAAGAGAACTGGTTGTTTATCTGATAAATTGGAAATGGCAGACTTGTAATCGTTTAAATTTCTAACCGGTTGTCTGTTGATCTCGCTTATCACATCACCTTGTTTTAGCCCGGCGCCGTCAGCACTGCTTCCAGATTGAACGGCGGTGACCACCACGCCGTTAGTATCTGTGTTAAGCTGGAGCCGACGAGCTATCTGAGGGCTAATTTCTTCAACCATGAGTCCGGCCAGTTTTGTGGTTTCAGATAGTGCTTTAACCGACGCTATCTTTCTTGTATCAGGATGTTCTGAGAGGGTTGTGCCTAACGATATGGTTTCGCCACCACGGATGACCTTCAGATTTACCTCACTTCCGACTTTTGTGCGGGTCACGGCTCGTTGCAAACTACGTGGGTCAGATACTTTTTGACCTTCGAAAGAGATAATGGTGTCTCCTCGCTTGATGCCAGCTTTGTCTGCAGGGCTATTTTCTTGTACATTGGTCACTAAGGCACCTGAAGTGTTCGGCAGTTCAAGGGACGTTGCAAGATCCTTGGAAATTTCTTGGATGCTGACGCCTAAAAATCCTCGTTGCACAGTGCCGGTTTTGATTACACTTTCATAGATGTGCTTGCCCATGTTTGCGGGAATTGCAAATCCGATACCTTGATATCCACCATTTTTTGAGAGGATTGCGGTATTGATCCCAACCAATTCTCCTCTCATATTGACCAAGGCACCGCCGGAATTGCCAGGATTGATGGCAGCATCGGTTTGGATAAAATCTTCATATTTGGTAATGCCTATTCCCCCACGACCCAGAGCACTGACAATTCCTTGAGTCACGGTAGAGTTCAAACCAAAGGGATTGCCAATGGCTAAAACATATTCTCCTACTTCGAGTTTGGAAGAGTTTCCCCATGGTATATAGGGAAGGTCTTTGTCTTTGATTTTGATGACCGCGAGATCTGTTTGCGGGTCACTGCCTACGATCGTTCCATCGAATTCTCGCTTATCTGTCAAAGTCACGGTGATTTTATTGGCGCCATCAATAACATGATGGTTAGTCACCACATATCCGTCCGGGGAAACAACCACTCCTGAGCCCATACCTTGACCAAATGGTTCTTGGGGTACCCTGGGCATCCTAGGCATCCCAAAAAAATTTCGATCTCGAGGACCCTGGTTAAACTGGTCCCGACCTTCCTTAGGTAGTTGCCAATTGGTTCTCACTTTGGTCGCGGTAATATTAACTGTTGCTGGCCTGACTGCTTTAACAATATCTGCAAAGCCATGGCTTCTTGTCTGTTGCTGATTATTCATTGGTTGAGACGAATCGGCAGCAATGGAGGCTGTAGGTGAATCAACTGCGCCGAGGATAAGGGAAACAACTAAAATCCCTGCGAGAGATAAAGTAATTGTTACACCGGAAGAATGGAGTTTTGGGTGTTGTTGTTGGATTTTGGTGAAGGCTTCTTGTGAGGTATCTGTCATGTCATTTCTCCTATTTAGCTCTTTTCAAATGGACTAACGTTTTGTTGTTTCTTTTGTATCATTGAGAGATGAGAGAAAGATTAAGGCTAGATTAAAATCTTCTAATGGAAAGAATGGCTGAAAATGTTGAATAGTCTCAGGTAGAAGGAGGTATGGCTAGGTTTCGGGATTTTGAAAATAGGGTTATAGGGTAGGCATTGCCCGCCACTAATTTTATATGGGGTTTCCGCCTCGCACGAGGAGCTCTTTGGTTTTGGCATTTTTGCAAAACAAAAATGTCTCGACCCGTTGGGGCGGAGCCCTTTTTTTATTTACGCGTGGCTGAGGAGGGGGAGGGTGATAGTGAAGCGCGAGCCTTGGCCTTGGGTGCTTTCGACTTGGATATTGCCCTGATGTGATTCGGCAATCCATTTGCAAATGGCCAATCCCAAGCCTGTCCCTTTTTGCGCATGGGCCCTAGCTGCATCAGAACGGAAAAACCGATCGAAAATCATTTTTTGGTCATCAGGACTAATCCCAATTCCGTTATCCTTTACTGACAATTTAGCCATGTTATCCGTCCGTTCGAGAGTTATTTCGATTTGACCGTTTTCTTGAGAATACTTTACGGCATTATCTACGATATTCAATAACAATTCTCGAAGGCGCCATTCATCTCCTGCTACTTCAGTAGGTTCTAAATGTCGGATTACGGTTTCCACTTCTCGATCTTTTCCTAAAATTTGAGCTTGATGCTGAATTTCCTGGATCAGGTGTTCGAGCTGTACGGGTTCCTTTGCGATCTTAATCTCTCCCAAATCCGCTCTGGATAAAAACAAGAGTTCATCCACAATTCGGCTCATACGATCAATCTCTTCAAGATTACTTTCCAAAACTTCACGATATGCTTCTGGGGTTCGCTCTTTTCGTAAGGCAAGTTCTGTTTCTCCTTTGGTAATCGTTAATGGCGTGCGTAGTTCATGTGATGCATCAGCGCTAAATTGTCGTATTTGGCGAATAGAGGCTTCGAGTCGCCCAATCATATCGTTGAAGGTTGAGGCGAGCCTACCAATTTCATCCGTTGAAGAGGTGTGTATTCGTTGGGTAAGATCTCCAGCAGCAATACGCTGTGCGGTGTTGGTGATATTGTCCATTGGACGCAGTGCTCGTCCCGCTAAAAACCATCCTCCAAACATCGACACAAGTACCGCGAGGGGCGAGCCTATTTGGAGTACAAAGATAAGGCGATCCAACATTTTCTCTACAGGTCGGAGAGAAGAGCCAACCCGTAAAATATTCACGAGAACGTCACCATGATAAATCGGATGTGACAAGAGTCGAATGGGTATTTCTTCATGGAAGCGAACGGATTCATAGGTAGATTTGCCTTGACGTGCTACTTCCTTGGCCTGCGGACTAAGTGGAATATCAAAGTTCTTTATATTGGCTGATTGGAGAGTGACTGTTCCTTGAGGGCCAAAGATCTGAAAAACTTTGTCTAGCCTTGCTAATTCAGGAAGTGTTTGTGTGAGGTCATCAAGAAATAAAAATGGCCCGAATCGATGTTCCTCTAAGGAACGGGCTGCAGCAATGGCCGCATTTTCTAGAGACTGGTCAATTTGATCGTGAAGGGCTCTAGACATAACGAGATACAACGATGTTGCAAACAATAACATGATTAAGGCGAGCCCACCGCCATACCAAATCGTTAGACGTACACGAATTGAGGTGTTACTCATCAGGTGCCTTTAATGTGTACCCAGCTCCACGGACGGTGTGAATCAGATTGTGCTCCCAGCCTTTGTCAATTTTATTACGGAGATAGCTGATATAGACATCGATAACATTCGTGAATGTATCAAAATCAAGGTCCCATACATGTTCCGAAATCATAGGTCGTGTAAGCACACGGCCCGTATTTCGCATCATATATTCCAGGAGAGCATATTCCTTTGATGTGAGTTCGATGCGTTGTTCATTCCTGGTCACTTCATGAGTAATAGGATTTAAGATAAGGTCACCTATTTGCAAAATGCCGGATGTTTCGCCGCTTGCCCGACGGAGAAGCGCGCGGGCCCTAGCCAATAATTCTTCGATTGCGAAGGGTTTGGTGAGGTAATCATCAGCTCCGGCATCAAGGCCTTTTACTCGTTGGTCCACTTCTGATCGTGCCGTCAAAATCAAAACGGGGGTTTTAACTTTTTTAGCGCGAATGTTCTTAAGGAATTCGAGCCCAGGTAAATTGGGGAGCATGAGGTCGAGAATAATCAGATCATAATTGACCTCGAAGGCGAGGTCGCGACCTTGTATTCCATCCGGGCAAACATCGACAGCATAGCTCTCTTCTTCTAGTGCGCGGCGAATAAATGAGGCAACTTTGGGTTCGTCTTCAACTATTAATATACGCATGATGTAACAATTATATCATGGAATATCCCAACCTGGTGTATCCGATGATTCGTTGGCCTTGATCCGAAAACCATAACGTCTGCTGGTTAAGGCAGCAATTTTTCCGGATTTGTGATCATAGTAGGCTGCTTGCCATGTTGGTTGCCCCTGGTCGTCGATCCTCATGGCTGCGCAGGCGACTATCTTATCCATGGAAAGTTTTTCCTTCTTGGATAGGGCGTACCATTTTTGATCAACATAAATCCACAACAGGTTGGTTAGGCTAGATCCGTGGCCTGTATTTCGAATACCTTTTCCCGAAAATGTTTTTAACTGGGCGTGGGCAGCTTGTGGGTCACAGGGCCTAGCAGCAAATTGGATCTTCCATACTCCATACCCTAGTGTTCCAATTAATAACAGGATTAATAATAGATGTAAGGGCTTCGTCATTCAAAAGTTTTTTTGCATGAAGATCAGATTACGTTGAAGCTGGATATGTGGGGGGGGGCTGCAAAATACCCTAACGTGGTTCTTTTTTTCTGAATAAATTTTCATATACTTTAGAACAAAGTGTAGATGAAGGGCGCAACTGCTGAGCCTTCGGTGAATACGATCAGGGTTCCGAGAAGTCCTAAAAAGATGATTATAGGCAGTAGCCAGAATTTTTTTCGCTCTTTCAAAAACTCCCAAAGCTCTAGGGTAAAATCAATCATTATTCTGTCCTTTTATTCGGAGTGTGCGATTCCATAGTGACGTATCTCCGTGTTTAATCTAAGGTAAATTCCTCCCTCCAATCGGTGCTTTCTTCCCAGGCATTTTGGTCTGATTTGAATAATACGCAATTTTCTAAGACCAGTAAATCCATTTCTGTTCGCATAAAACAACGATAGGCATCTTCGGGAGTACACACGATAGGTTCACCACGGACATTAAAAGAAGTGTTGATCAGAACCGCACATCCAGTTTGTTGTTCAAAGGTTTTCAGAAGTTGATGATAGCGGGGGTTAGTTTCCTGGTGTACAGTTTGAACTCTCGCAGAGTAATCCAGATGGGTAACCGCGGGAATATCTGATCGTATTTGATTTAAGAGTTGAATGCCCCAAAGGTCCTTCGATTTGGATGTTTTTGGAATATGGCGTCTGGTAACAACAGGGGCTACGATAAGCATGTACGGGCTATCCGAGTTGAGTTCAAAGTATTCGTGTACTCGTTCACGCAATACTGCAGGGGCAAATGGCCTGAAGGATTCTCTGTATTTAATTTTGAGATTCATTATAGATTGCATGGTAGAATTTCGTGGATCGCCCAAAATACTTCGACCGCCTAAGGCACGAGGTCCAAATTCCATCCTTCCCTGAAACCACCCGACTACCTTCCCTCCAGCCAATGCTTTGGCCACGATTTGAAATAAGTTGTCGTCTTTGTAGCGAGTGTAGGCTGCTTCTATAGATCCTAGATATTGTTCAATTTCTTCATTTGAATGGGAAGGTCCCAAATATGAGCCGTGCATGGCATCCTGTGGGGGGTTGCAGTGTCGAGGGCGGTCTAACAAGCTATGATACGCTTGTAAGGCCGCACCAATGGCTCCACCGGCATCGCCAGCGGCAGGTTGGATCCATATGTTTTTGAAAGGTCCTTCGCGAAGCAATCGGCCATTTCCGACACAATTCAGCGCCACCCCCCCTGCCATGCAGAGGTATTCCATTCCGGTTTCGCGATGGAGAGTACGCCCTAATTGCAACATGACCTCCTCGGTAACTTCTTGAATGGAACGTGCAAGATCCATTTCTCGCTGTGTGAGTGTAGACTCTGGCTTGCGAGGGGGGCCGCCAAAGAGTTTATCAAACTTTGAGTTGGTCATGGTAAGACCAGTACAAAAATTGAAATATTCCATATTGAGGCGAAAGGTGCCATCGGGTTTAATATCAATGAGATGATTGCGAATGTGTTCGGTGTATGTGGGTTTACCATATGGTGCTAGGCCCATGACTTTATATTCGCCAGAATTAACTTTAAATCCAGCGTGGTAGGTGAAGGCTGAGTAGAGTAGTCCTAGGGAGTGGGGAAAAGGAATTTCCCATAATGGCGTAATTGTATGGCCGGTTCCTGTCCAGGCGGAGGTCGTGGCCCATTCACCTACACCGTCCATGCACAGAATTGCAGCTTCCTTATAAGGAGAAGGATAAAAAGCTGATGCCGCGTGAGATTCGTGGTGTTCTGGGAATGCGAAATCTGGAAGTGGGCCAGGTCCTTTAAGGGTTTCGAGTTTGGAGAATTCTTTTTTGAGTCGAGTTTTTAAGAATAGTTTGTCTTTTAACCAGACGGGCATGGCTTGCCAGAAGGATATCAGTCCTTTTGGAGCAAAGGAAAGGTAGGTTTCGAGTAGCCGTTCAAATTTTAGAAAAGGTTTTTCATAAAAAACAATACATTCTAAATCACTTAGCGTGATGTTGGCTTCTTTTAAGCAATATGTAATGGCATGAATGGGAAATCGCGGATCGTGTTTTTTCCGTGAAAAACGTTCTTCTTGAACGGCAGCAACAATGGAACCATTCTTAATAAGGCAGGCAGCGCTGTCGTGATAGTATCCAGAGATACCGAGAATCCACGTGCCAGCTTCACTTGGCTCGGAGAGCGAGGAGGGCTCCTCTGTGGGTGGATCAAGCACGGCGAATAGTAAAGAGTGATTCCTAATTAGTAAAGATTAAATTAAGACAGCTGCGTTTTCAGTTTAGATTCAAACTGTTTGCGAAATTTCTCTATTTTAGGGCCAATCAAATAGGAGCAATAGGGTTGAATCGGATTGCGCACAAAATATTCTTGGTGATAATCCTCAGCCCTATAAAACATTTGGGAGCGGGATATTTCTGTGACAATGGGAGCGTCAAAGAATTTGTTCAAGGCGAGAGTAGCGATAACCTCTTTTGAAATAGTTTCTTGTTCGGGTGAATGATAGAAAATCACGGAACGATATTGCGTGCCGACATCATTGCCTTGTCGATTAAGTGTTGTGGGATCATGAATAGAAAAAAAGATATGGAGAACGTCTTGGTAAGGGATTGCTAAAGGATTAAAGGTGACTTGTACAACTTCCGCATGGCCCGTGACGCCACTACACACGGCTTCATAGGAAGGATTTGGATATTTTCCTCCCATGTATCCAGACTCTACAGCTTCTACCCCTTCTAATAAATCAAAGGCAGCCTCAATACACCAAAAGCATCCGCCGCCGAGTGTGGCAATTTCTTTTTGTTGCTGTGAGACGGAAGACACTTCTGCCATAGTTTTTCCTGCGTATTTCCCATGTTTTGGTCTTGGGCGATTTTGATTTATTTATAACACTTCTCTTAAAGCTCTGTCACCGGGTCAGGCTCCTGATTTTCTATAACAGTTGTGCTTTTTGAGGGGTTATTGACTTTATGCTAGCCTCTAGGGAAGATGTGCCCCTTCCGTTTAGAGTACATGTCGCGAGGTCTGAGTTAGTATGGGGTCTTGGTTTCTTAGAATCTACAAAAGTGTGGTCATTGACAGACCGATTATTTCTTTGGCTCTCGTCTTTTTCCTCGTAGCGTTTTTCGCCACTCAGAGTCAAAATTTTAAACTCGATGCTTCTGCTGAATCAATCGTTCTTGAAAATGATCAGGACCTGAAGTACTACCGTGCGAGTCGCGAAGTGTATGGGTCAGATGACTTTCTCATCATTACATACACGCCTCCTGGTGACTTATTCTCCACGCTGTCGTTGGCAGGTCTTAAGGCTCTGCGCGACGATCTTGTCCAACTGCGCAATGTTAAAACGATCCTGTCAATACTGGATGTGCCTCTTGTCAATAGTCCAAAAGTGACGATTTCTGAATTAACCGACGAGGGCGTGGTCAGGACACTTGAAACACAAGGTGTTGATAAGGAGCTTGCGCGTAAAGAATTTTTGGAGAGCCCCATTTATCAAAATAATCTTGTGAGCAAGGACGGAAAAACTACTGCAATTCAAGTGATATTTAAAGAGGATGTGAAATACAAAAGCCTGTTGGAACGACGTAATCGCTTGCGTGAAAAATCTGCAGAATCAGGACCCACTAGAGAAGAAGCCAAAGAATTGGCAACCGCCATTCAAGAATTTAATGCCTACCATACTATCTTTGTTGAGTCGGGGCGTGAGGACATCAGAGTTGTGCGTAATATTCTCGATAAACATCGTCATAGCGCGCAATTATTTTTAGGCGGGGTTCGGATGATTACAGCCGATATGATTAGCTTTATTCAGCATGACATTGTGGTGTTTGGGGTTGGTGTTCTTCTTTTCTTAGTCGCGGCCTTGACGTACTTTTTTCGAAAACTGCTGTGGGTTGTGTTGCCGCTCTCCTGCTGCCTGCTTTCCGTGGTCGTAATGGTTGGGTTTCTCGGATTTATGGACTGGCGAGTAACTGTAATCTCCTCAAATTTTGTTTCGCTTCTCCTGATTATCACCATGTCGCTTACTATTCACTTGATTGTGCGCTATCAAATTCTTGATGAGGAAACCCCGGAGATAGAAGAAAAAGCCCTTGTACTTAGTACTATGCGGGATATGGTCGAGCCATGTTTTTATACGGCCATCACAACTATCGTCGCCTTCTGTTCCTTACTTGTGAGTGGGATTCGGCCGGTAATAGATTTTGGATGGATGATGACGATTGGGATTGCCTTTGCGTTTGCGGTGAATTTCATGTACTTCCCCGCAGTTCTCGTGATGTTTAGACCGGAGAAGGCCATCGTGAGACCAGGCGTCACGCGTTCGTTTACCATGGCTGTAGCTGGTTTTACCCTGAAATACTCTAAATCCATTATGACAGTGTGTTTACTTTTCGCTATCCTTGGTGGTGTGGGAATTGCGCAGCTTAATGTAGAAAATCGATTTATCGATCATTTTAAGAGTACGACAGAAATTTACCAAGGCATGGAACTGATTGATACCAAGCTTGGTGGAACTATTCCCTTGGATTTCGTACTTGATGCGGGTAAGGAATTTGCATTAGCCGAAGAAACTCCTGAGGTATTTGATGATCCGTTTGACGACCCTTTTGCCGAGGATGCGCCTGCTGAAGATGTCACCTATTGGTTCAATGGTGATAGGTTAACCCTGGTAGAAGAAATTCATGATTACTTAGAAAGCTTACCGGAAGTGGGAAAGGTGCTATCAATTGCCACAGGGATGAAAGTGTTTAAGGAGCTAAATGATGGACAAATGCCGGAAGATTACGAGCTAGCCTTGCTTCGAAAATATGTTCCGGAAAAAATTAAGGAAGCTCTCATCAATCCGTATCTTCGCGAAGATGGAAACCAAATACGCATTACGATGAGGCTGATTGAGTCTGCTCCAACTTTGAAACGAAAGGAGTTAATCGAAAAAATCCAATCCTATCTAATCGACGATCTGAAACTTGACGAACAGACTGTACATCCGACTGGTATGGCTGTGCTATATAATAACTTGCTTCAAAGTTTGTATAAGTCTCAGATTCTAACTCTAGGGGTTGTGTTTATTAGCATTCTCCTGATGTTTATTGTGTTGTTTCGAAGTATCTCCCTATCGATACTGGCGATTCTGCCAAACATGCTAGCGGCATGTTTAGTGCTAGGTTTGATGGGCTTGGCTGGGATTCCTCTTGACATTATGACCATCACTATTGCTGCGATTACTGTGGGTATTGCGGTGGATCATGCCATACATTATATCCATAGGTTTCAGGTGGAATTTGTAAAATGTCGATCGTACCGAGAAACTATTCTTGTCTGTCACGGAAGCATTGGCCGGGCTATCTATTATACTGCGCTAACCATTACCGTAGGCTTTAGCATTCTAGCATTCTCCAGTTTTGTTCCTACCATCTATTTCGGCATCCTGACGGGCTTCGCTATGATGGTTGCACTCATGAGCAACCTCACGCTATTGGCTGCGCTAATTATGTTTTTCAAGCCTCTTGGTTCCGAGCAAGCGTGGATCCAAACCTCTTCTTAGGAATCTGCTGCTATGACAATCGAAGGTTCAAGGGGGTAAGTTCCTGTGTTGCAGGATTCGCCGGAAGTCAATTTAGGGGAAATATGGTGCCGAGGGACAGAATCGAACTGTCGACACCAGCCTTTTCAGGGCTGTGCTCTGCCAACTGAGCTACCTCGGCACAAGGCAAGGACTTTTTCTGGCGAACCAAACGGTTGGATTTAGCTCTAGAGTGGAATGAATCCGCCAAGTGAGGGGAGATGTGTAACAGGAAACCTTAAAAAAAATCAAGCATCGGTCCGTGAAAAACTCCGCTAGTAGCCTTCCGAAGTCATTGTCTACCTTAGGACTAGCGCCTCTAGTTCCAGATTGAAGTCGGTGCTGGAATGGTGGTTTGTGATGGGTCCTCCCTTGCTTGACGGATTTCTTGGCGCAACGGTATTCTCAAAATCTAACCCATAGTAGTTAAAAGCGTGTGTTTTTAAGAATTGCAGTGAAGGCTGTCGAATTAGGGTTATTTTTTCAGAAGTCTAACCTTGTAATATACCCTTTTGTTAGGTGGGAGCATAACGGGAATGGAAACCGAAAAAATTCAATCTAAAAAATCAAAAAACGAAGAAAAAAACGAAGAGTTGGAAGAAACGACAGAGGGCGAAGGGCAAGAGCCCGAAAAGGAAGAAGTCGATATTCCAACTTATATAGAACAGCTTTTGGAAAACGCGAGCATTGCAGCTCCGGGTCTTGCTAGCCTTACTGCTACTGTGAAAAATCAAGCCTTATTAGCCATGGCTGAAGGTTTGGAGGAAGCTTCAGAAGAGCTTCTTGAAGCAAATGATAAAGACATCGAGGCTTTTGATGCTGGCAGTGGTCGTGAGGCTATGGCTGAGCGTTTGCGACTGACTCCTGAGCGAATTCAAGATATGGCTTCAGGTATTCGAGAAATTGTCGCATTGAGGGACCCGGTTGGTGAATCACTCGGTATGAGGGAACTGCCCAATGGCATGAAAGTCGGAAAGGTTCGGGTGCCTATTGGAGTTATAGGGATTATTTATGAATCTCGACCAAATGTTACTGCGGATGCAGCAGCTTTGTGTTTGAAGTCCGGTAATGTTTGTGTCCTCCGTGGTGGCTCAGAAGCCATTAACTCTAATGCCGCCATTGCGAATATTTTGTCTAAGGCTGTAGAAAAAGTAGGGATCCCCCCTGGGGCAATTTCTTTTGTTGAGCGGGCTGAACGCGAAGCAGTTATGGAATTTCTCAAGCGTGATGATTTGATTGATTTGATCATTCCTCGTGGTGGAGAAGCCTTAATGAAAACTGTCACGGAAAATACTGCGATTCCCGTAATTAAACATGATAAAGGGGTTTGTCATGTCTATGTGGATCGAGATGCTAATCTCGATATGGCCAAAAAGATCGCTTTTAATGCCAAGGTCCAACGTCCTTCCACCTGTAACGCCATGGAGACCTTACTAGTTCACCAGCAAATAGCTCGACCATTTTTGACAGATCTTGGGAAAGAACTGGTTGAAGCAAAAGTTGAGATTCGCGGTTGTCAAAAGACTTGCAATTTTATTCCCGAGGCGGTTCCTTCGACCGATGGAGATTATGGGCAAGAGTTTTTAAATCTGACCCTTGCCGTAAAAGTAGTCAAGGACATGGATCAGGCCATGGAACACATTCAGCAGCATGGATCGGAACATACTGAAGTGATTGTGACAAATGAATACAGTCGTGCCTTGCGGTTTATGCGTGAAGTCGATGCTGGTGTAGTTATGGTGAATGCGTCATCTAGATTAAATGATGGCTATCAATTTGGTCTCGGTGCTGAAATCGGGATCAGTACGACTCGAATACATGCACGTGGACCAATGGGCCTCGAAGATTTAACCTGTTCAAAATTCATTGTCTTCGGCTCCGGGCAACTTCGCGAATAATACCTTCTTGTTTTTTTTATTTTCTTGGTAAGTCCTTGGGCATCCCTGATATGTCCCACTAAATTTTATGTTTGCATGGGATAGCCGTAAATTATGTGGTAGGAATTTTCAGGGACCCTCGGTTTTTTTTGACACACAGTTGGAGACTATGTCGAACATGTCTGAAAAGTTCATGCTAGAACTTGTTGGGTTTGGAATTGACCATTTGAGATTTGATAGCTCTACCTTTGCGCATCTTCCTGCTGAATTCCAAGTTGAGGATATTGGGTCGGTTGTGCCAGGTATGCGGGGAAAAGGTATTCGTGTAGCTGGACTCTTAGAGTTGGCAAATCTTAAGGAAAATGTAGACCATGTGACTTTTGTGTCACAAGATGGTCAGTATTCAAGCAGCCTCAGTTTTGGTCAGGCTAGAGACTTTGGTATATTGGTCTATGATGTTGATGGGAAACCGTTACCCCTTGAAAAGGGAGGCCCTTTTCGTTTAGTCACGCCTGGGCTTGGCGATTTATGTGCCAATGTAAAAAATGTTGGACAAATCAAAATCTCGGCTGGGCCAGGTAAAGATATGAGACCCCAAGATCGTTCCTGCTAAATCTTATAGTCTGTAAATACCCCGAATTTACTAATTGGGAAAGGATTAAGAATGCATGAGTGAAAGAACGTTAGCTATTATTAAACCTGATGCTGTGGCCAAACACGTGATTGGTGATATTATTCAGCGATATGAAGGTGCTGGCCTTAATCCCATTGCCATGAAAATGGTGAGGTTATCCAAAAAAAGTGCCGAGGGTTTTTATGCTGTGCATAGCGAGCGACCTTTTTTTAATGATTTGACTACCTATATGGCCTCCGGATCAGTCGTGCTGTTAGTACTCGAAGGAGAAAATGCCATTGCGAAGAATCGAGATTTGATGGGTGCAACTGACCCGAAAAAAGCTGATACTGGTACCATTCGAGCCGCACATGGGGCATCCATCGAAGCCAACGCGGTTCATGGCTCAGATGCTATCGAAACCGCGAATTTTGAGATAGGCTATTTCTTTCCCGAATTCAAGTAAATCCTCTTGAAGATAACCATCATGACACCTTGGCTGCCGGGACGGCTTTTCTGGTCATTGAAAGGCTTGTTCTAGTAGCGGTGACTACTCCAATGCCGATTGTGTCGTTCTTTAAGTTATTTTCTCTTGTTTTTTTGTCCATAGTGTTTATTTCTGGATGCTTTAAGGCACCTTCCCCGGAGGTGGAGTTACGAGAACTAAGGACTAAAGCTGAAGGGCGCATGTTTCAAGACGCGAAGCTTGCGTTTACACGGGCGGATTATCCTGAAGCTATTCTGTTATTCAATCGTTTTATCAAAATACACCGTCATTCGGTATATGTCTTAGAAGCCCAGTGGTGGTTAGCTCGATCTTATGAAAAATCGGGGAATCTTCGATTGGCATTGGGTCATTTTCAACGATTGGCCAAGTCCGCCTACGAACACCCTTATCGTCATAAAGCAGGGCTTCGGGCTCGATCTCTCAGCGAGACTCTTGGCACAGAAGGTCTTTCCGCAAAGGCACAGGGGATGGCTATCGATTGGAAAAGCTTTGAAGGTAAAGGTAAGGCCTTATTAAGTGCACAACTTCCTCAAAGGAAGGGTGCGGTGTGGATGATCAATCTCGGCTGTCCGATTAAGGATTTGCCAAGGGGAAATGGGGTACCTGAAGGGAGGAAACGTACAAATTGGGGAAAGCGGTTGGGACAGGGCCTCGGACCTTTAATTGAAGATGCCCATCAGGCCGGACAATCCGTGTATCTTGGGATATCCCTTCCTTGTTTAGGTGTGTTTGCTACAGGGGAGGGGGATGAGAGTTCATATTGGCATGATTGGGCTTTTGAGCCTCGCTTGCAAAAGGTTAGGATGTCTCCCTATTTTTCTCTGCATTCGGCAGGGTATCAAACTGTGGTGCTAGATATTCTTACTAAGCTCAGCGAATTCCATATTGCTGGGATTGTATTTCAAGAAGATGTTCCGATTGGCCCTTATCAAGGCCTGAGCCCCATTGCCGTAAAGCGATTTGAAGAGAAGTTTAAAATTCGACTGGATCCTTCAAAACTTTTCGTGGGGGGTACTTTTTTTCCTTCTTCTCAATGGCGCACGGGAAACGATCAAGATTTCGGAAAGCTTTCCTATCCTGATGTATTTTGGAAATGGGCTGGATGGAAGTCTCGTGAGCGTCTCCGGGTGATGAACGGGTTCATGCAATCGCTGCGCTTACGTTATCCTCATTTGCAATTTGGGATAGAGATTCATCCGGAAAGTTTGACGAATCCTGTTTATGCCTTAGCCATGTTTAGTGAGGATTGGGTGGAAACGGCGCAAGCTTTCTTTGATTTTTTTGTCGCTCGAGCGATGGATTCTACTGCCCTGAGGCTTTATTCAAATTCAGGAAGTGTGGGCAGAGTCCCCAGTCAGTTTGTTTCCAGGTCTCTAGTCGAGCGGATGGTTGATTACCTTGGAACTCCCAAAAAGGTCTGGGTTATTCAACGAAAACCATTGACTTCTTTTGGGCATGAATCACAAGGGTCTGTTCATGGGAGTGACCAATCTGAATGGCCTAAGGGTGTTGGAGAAATAATCGATGTGTCTCCTGTTCCTTGACAATCCTTACCTCCTACTTTAAGGAAAATGACCGAATACTTTAGAATTTTGTAAAAGGAGCGTCAGATGATTCCTGAGGATTTGCGGTATGATAAGGAGCATGAATGGGTTCGGGTTGATGAACAGAAGGCAACCCTTGGCATCAGTGATTTTGCCCAGGACGCTTTGGGAGATGTGGTGTTTGTAGAATTGCCTGCGGTTGGTACCGTGATTGTATTGGAGCAAGAAATTGGTGAAGTAGAGTCCACAAAGGCGACGTCAAGTATTTACTCTCCAGTCAGCGGAAAAATTGTGGAAGTAAACACGGAACTTGAAGATCATCCAGAATATATCAACAAAGATCCTTATGGCCAAGGATGGTTGGCGGTAGTGGAACTCTCAAACCCTGCTGAAGTCAACAGCCTTATGACTGCCTCGCAGTACGAAGAATTTCTTTCTTCGCAGAGCTAATGGCCTTCTCTCCACATATTGTAATAATTGGTGCGGGCCCAGGGGGTTATGTTGCGGCTATTCGGGCGTCGCAACTTGGGGCTCGGGTAACGATTGTTGAAAACCAAGCCTTAGGTGGTGTGTGTCTGAATTGGGGATGTATTCCTAGTAAAGCGCTGTTATCCGTCATTGATCTTGGGGAAAAGCTTGCCAAAGCCGATGATTTGGGGCTCACGCTTTCAGGTCCGATGACCTTTAATCCCATGCAAATGGTGGCCAGAAAAAATCGGGTAGTATCTGGTTTGGTCAATGGGATTGCCACGCTATTGAAGGTGTGGGGCGTAACGCATATACAAGGCACAGGATCACTGGTAACGGACCGGATCGTGGAAGTTCAAAGGCTAGATGGTGCCGCAGAATCAATTAAAGCTGATGCCGTTATTCTTGCGACAGGTTCATCTTGGCCGAATCTCCCTTTGTTTCCTATAGATGGAACTACGATTATTACTAGCAAAGAGGCATTGGAGATTAGGCGTATTCCCGAACGACTGTTGATTGTCGGGGGAGGGGTAGAGGGCTGTGAATTTGCTTCCCTTTATGGGGGACTTGGGTCAAAAGTTTCCATTGTTGAAATGTTGCCTAGGCTTTTGCCGTTTGAAGATGAAGAAGTCTCTTCATTGATTGAACGCGAAATGAAAAAACGTAAAGTGCAACTGTATATGGGAACTCAAGTAGAAAATGTGTCTCAGAGCGAAGCAAATATTATTGTAAAATTGGAAAATGGAACGTCTTTGGAAACCGATATGATTTTAGTTTCCATAGGGCGTCGATTTAACACTCAGGGATTGGGGTTAGAGAGAGCCGGTGTCCAGTTAGGCGATCGTGGTGAAATTGTTGTGAATGATCATATGGAAACGAATGTACCGGGAGTGTATTCCGTCGGTGATGTTGTGGGAAAAGCCATGCTTGCGCATGTGGCATCGGCTCAAGGGAAAGTCGCAGTTGAGAATATTGTAGGGAATAAACAGGCTATCGACTACCGTGTCATTCCCGCGGGAATCTTTACGCTTCCTGAAGTGGGGCGGGTAGGGTTCACTGAACAAGAAACTCGTCAGCAAGGCATAGAATCAAAGATCGGACGATTTAGATTTGTGGGTTTAGGGAAGAGCCATGCTATTGGGGATACTGTTGGTTTCGCTAAAATAGTGGTACACCCCGAGACCGATATGATTCTTGGTGCACATTTGGTTGGGGCCAATGCGGCTGACTTGGTTCACGAAGCAGCACTTGCCATGAAAACAAACGCCACGGCGGTACAAATGGCTGAGATGATCCATGCCCATCCCACGAAAGCAGAGGTTCTTATGGAGGCCGCTGAGGATGTTCATGGATTGTCCATTCATCAAACTAGAAAGAGCCTGTAACAGATAAAGAAATATTTTCTCCCTATTGGGTTGCTTGACGAGATATAATCTAATGGTAGAGTTTCAGATCCAATAAAAGTTTCTTTAAGGTTTTTTTCGCCAAACTATAAAAATGATTCTTTAGGGTACGTATGTCTAATTCTGAACTTGCTCGTCAGCTAGAACTTGTTCGACGTGGAACCGTAGAAATAATTCAAGAGCAAGAGCTTGAATCGCGCTTGAAGTCTTCTATTAAAGAAGGTCGTCCATTGCGTATCAAGGCCGGTTTTGACCCAACGGCCCCTGACCTTCATATTGGGCACACGGTTCTGATACAGAAGCTTAGGCATTTTCAGGATTTGGGGCATGAAGTAATTTTCTTGATAGGAGATTTTACGGGAAAGATTGGTGATCCTACAGGAGTGTCGGATACACGTAAAGCGCTTACCAAGGAAGAAGTACTCTCAAATGCAAAAACGTATCAGCGACAAATTTTCAAAACCCTAGACGCCAAAAAAACTCGGATTGAATTTAATAGTCGATGGATGCAAGACATGCGCGCTGAAGATATGGTGGAACTCTGTGCACGCTACAGCGTGGCTCGTATGTTAGAAAGAGATGATTTCTCCAAACGGTATCGCGATCAAAAACCCATCAGTGTGCATGAATTTTTATATCCCTTAGTGCAAGGGTACGATTCGGTAGCTCTTAAAGCTGATGTTGAACTTGGTGGCACAGATCAAAAGTTTAACTTGCTTGTCGGGCGTGATTTACAACGAGATTATGGGCAGGTGCCGCAGATCGTCATCACTATGCCACTGTTAGAAGGTACGGATGGTGTGAGGAAAATGAGTAAAAGCTTTGGAAACTATATTGCATTGGAAGATCAAGCAGGCGATATGTTTGGGAAAGTCATGTCTATTAGTGATGAATTGATGTTTCGTTATTATGAATTACTCACAACGAATGATCTTCAAGAAGTAAAAAAGCAGCATCCTATGGAAGCAAAGATCGCCTTAGCAGAACAAATCGTCACTCGTTACCATGGTGTTGATGAAGCAAGGCACGGAAAAGAAGAGTTTCAGAAAAAATTTCGGAAGCGCGAATTTCCAGATTCCCCCGATGCTACTGTGATCTTAAAAAAAGAAGACTTCAGGGATTCATCCAATCTGTCCTATGCTCTAGTCGACCTCATTATGCTGACAGGCCTCACTTCAAGTAAAGGAGAAGCCAGACGGTTCATTGCCCAAGGAGCTGTGATAATTAACAAGGAAAAATATCAGGATGTTAATACTGTAATTGAGCTTCAAGACGGAAGTGAATATCAAATGAAAATCGGTAAGCGAAAATATGTTTTGGTGAAGGTTGTAATTGACTAATAATTTATGGCTGTTCCTCTTCTCGTTCTTCTTGACTTGTCTTTTGGTCTCTGCCTAGAATAAAGATCCTCGATGTTTTGAGCGGGTGTAGCGCAGTGGTAGCGCATCGGCTTCCCAAGCCGTTGGTCGGGAGTTCGAATCTCCTCACCCGCTCCAATCTTTTCAATAAGTTACATTCTTGCGCGGCTTTTCTCGCTTTCTTCCATTACGGTTTTAGTCACGGTTGGAATCATAAATGTGTTCTGTGGGGGTAATGGCTTCACTGGAGATTTTTGTGGGTGTGCCTTCCCAAAACTTGCGACAGTTTCTACGGCAGACTTTAGATATGAGGGACTGAGGTGGGCATATCGCTGAACCAATTCAAGTGATTGATGTCGCAAAAGTGCAGCAATGATATTCGGGGTCTGGCCGCTCATGGCTAAACGGCTCGCGAAGGTATGTCGCAGCGTGTGCCAGGTTACATCATCGAGATGCGCTTTCTTTACTGCTGGAACAAATACCCTATTGTAAAAGTTTCCGCTGTCAAGATGGGTGGTTGGGTTTCTGCTGGTAAAGATCCATTTTGAGAAATGCCATGATTCAAATGACCGCAAAATCTGTTTCGCTTCCTCATTTAGTGGCACGTGCTGGATTTGGCCTGATTTTGTTTGAGGAAGTGTAATTAGGCCTTGTTCCCAATTAACCTGTGGCCATTGCAACGAAAACATTTCAGTTTTCCTCAATCCTGTTAAAATTGCGAGTCGCGCCCACGGTGCATATCGTGGGCCAAGTGCCTGAGACAATCGTATTTCTTCTTCAGGACTCAAGAAGCGTGTGCGTCCCGTGGTCACTTTGGGTAATGTTATGCGTGCGAAAGGGTTGCGCTCTAGTTTTTCATCACGGATGGCAAGATTGAGAACCTGCCGCAAGAATTTCATGTAATGGAGAATCGTCTGTGGGGCGTACAGCTGAGAAGTCCCATGACGAATGCCTTTTTTGTGCGTGGCTAAGGAACGCATGGCTTCATCCAATATAGCAGGGGTGACATTACGGAGGCTGGTTCCTTTTAAGTATGATTTCCACCAGCGAGCATAGCAATATTCGCTTTGTTGCGCCCGATGAGATTTTTCTGATGACAAGAGTAGAGAGAGGTAGCGATCAATCATGTCTTCTACGGTGATTCCTTGGCCTTGTTGATGCCGCTCGGGAAAGAAGCGCCTTTCCCGTTGATCGTGCTTAGCTTTGTTATAAAACTCCCTTGCCTGTGTTTTGGTCGGAAACGGCCCGAAGCGGCGTTCCCGCCCTTCGTGATACAAGCGCACCCTCCAACTTACAACCTTATTCTCCGTATTTTTCACGGGGAGGAGCCCCCGATCAACTCTTCCTTTTCGTGCCATATACTGCGTCCTCCTTTAGGTTTGGGGTGGGGTCGTTCAGTCACGTTTCAGTCACACTCAGATGTAGCCACTTGTGGGATAGCCTTATGCGCGCAAGGCATCTAATGTGACTTTGAGTGATTTGGGGATGGTAATCAAGATTCGTGTCATACGCATAGGATTCCCTTCTGTTAGTAGTTATATAATTATGTATATTACTAGATAGATATAATATCTGGCAAGATAGCTATTTGACTCTCTGTCCTGGTATGGGGTAGGCTTCTTATCTTATGTCAGTGAAAAAGCCAACAGGGGAGCGAAAGGTGTATGGGTTACGTTTAGCGCGCGGCTTAATGCGGGCGG
>CAZDCF010000009.1:0-12733 GCA_964503895.1 uncultured Nitrospiraceae bacterium
GCAAGTTGAAGACAATGAGATTTTCGTGAGTTCTCGGTGTCGAGATTTTTAGTGGGGCTAGATCTATTGTAGGCTGTTTTCACGGGAGGCTTAGGCAAATGCTCAGTCGAAGTATCGAGTACGTCGATGAACATACCGGGGTGGCCAATGGGTGAAGAAGAAACGGATCTTAAGTCAGTTGTGGCAAAAAAGGGGACCTCCTTTACCATCAATTTGTGGGAAGACCGAACGCGTGGGGAGCAGTGGGTACCTTCCTATGATTCTTCGGTTTTTGCCTTGACGGCTGACGATTTTTTGCGGACCACCAGTAATAATGCGGTGGATTCCGGTAAGCGCCAGTTCGAGTTTGAAGCCTTGCAGAGTGGGATGCATCGGTTGGAGTTTCAAAAGCGGATGGCATGGAAATATACCTCTGAAGCTCGACGCGTGTTTCTCGTCGATGTGAAAGAAGGCTAAGCGCCAACTTGAAACAGTGATATGCCCAATATTGCATGCCTGAACGGGCAATTTCTTCCCCTTGAAGAAGCTACGGTTTCGATTGAAGACCGTGGTTTTCAATTTGGTGACGGGGTCTATGAGGTCATTCGTGTATATGGCGGAAGACCTTTTCGGCTTGGATTGCATCTTTCTCGCCTTGTGCAAAGTGCACATGCCATTTCTCTCCCTTTACCTACTCAGATTCAGAAATTGGAATCTCTTATTTTCGAGGGGCTCAAAAAATGTAGCTATTCCGAGTGTAAAGTCTATATCCAAGTTACGCGAGGGGTTGCACCTAGAGACCACTTATTTCCTGGGAAGCCTCTCCCAGCTTTTGTGATGACCTTCAGGGAAATGGTAGAACTTCCGGCTGCTTATATCGAGCATGGTGTGTCGGTTATCACCCGACCCGATTTGAGATGGGGAAGGTGTTCAATAAAAAGTTTGAATTTACTTCCCAATGTCTTAGCGAAACAAGAAGCAAGCCAAGCCAATGCTTTTGAAGCTATTTTAATCAAAGACGGAGTTGTGACCGAGGGAACGGCAAGTAACGTGGCATTGATAAAAAACGGAAATTTAGTGACACCGGCCTTAAGCGACCACTTATTAGCTGGAGTTACCAGGCAGGCCATTATTGAATTAGCAAAAAAGGACGGATTGGTTGTAGAGGAAAGAACCGTAAAGGAAATGGAGTTAAATGAAGCCGATGAAATCTTTCTCATTGGCACTACCATCGAGGTTGTACCTATTTCAAAGTTGAATGGTAAAGCCGTGGGCGATGGGGTCCCCGGGAGGGTGACCCAACGGCTTAGGAAAACGTTTCAGTCTCTTGTCCACGAAAAGAACTGATTCAGGCAAATTTACGGGAAAATTTCCCCTTCAGAGCGCTAGTCTAAAGTTGTTTGTGGCTTTTTAGAACGCTTGACACTTCCCGGCAGATTTCAGTAATTTTCTTGTTCCGGTTTATCGTGTGTGATTTGAGGCTACGTATAATCGACGTTTCTGTAGAATATCTTCCTTTCGTGCAGGTTTTGTCTATCTTTAAGGAGGCCGGTCCATGTTTCATTTCAAGTGTAATTCCAAGAAGTTGCGCGTGACCCAAGCTTGGGGAGGCATTGTTGCACTGTCGTTGTGCTTGCTGCCCTTGTCGAGTGTGTTTGCTGAAGCTCCTAGTTCACAAAGCCATGTTCATAAGACGGGGATGAATCACCAAAGCCCTGAATGGGCCGAGCGTCTCAAAGGACAAACCATTATCGAAAATGCCAAAGAGGGGCGTGCGGAGCGCTCAGCACTTGTTGAAAAGCAACATGAGCGTTTAATGGAACAGATGCAAAAAGAAATGACCGATTCTAAGTCTGGTGGATTCGACACCATGTCCATGATGCATCAGTATGGTGCTGGGAAAGGGAACTACCTGCTTAATTCTGATCCGGACATTGAGCCAGTGGCCATGAGTGGTGGGGGGAAATGTCCCGCATTCGCTCAGGTTAGAAACTATGATATTTCGGTTATTAATGTGGAGATTACCCTGAACCAGTGGTTGGATTACTATCCTGGTTACATGTATGTCCTGACTGAGAATATCGATAAGGTTCGTGAAGAAGAAGCCAAAAATGCTGACGCGCGTGAGGTCGAAGGACATCATGACCCAGGTGGCGTGAAGAATGGCATTCAAGGTCAATACATCCAACCGTTGGTGATTCGTGCAAACCAAGGCGATTGCGTGAAAGTTACCTTGCGCAATCAATTGGAATTCGGGGAAGACGCGAGTCTCCACATCAATGGGTCTAGTATGGTGGTCAGCAAAACCGGGCAGCCTGCGACCACGACCAATCCTGATGCTATTGCGTATGGACCAGATGAAGAATGTGAAGAAAATTGTGAAACCACGCCAATTGAATTGGAGTGGTATATCCATCCCTCCACTCAAGAAGGTGGCCGTCAATTCCATAGCTGGAGTAACGATCGTGAGTTGACGGTGATGGGCTTGTTTGGCGTGTTTGTGGTTGAGCCTGCGGGTTCGGAATATTTTGACCCCCTCGGAACTGGTCCTGCACCCAAAATGGCAAGTGGCTGGCAAGCCATGATTCAAAATGGCCAAGGGCCAGATTTTCGTGAATTTGTGTTGATTTATCACGAAGTTGGTGATGAAGCCTTCCGGCCCGTTAATAAACACGGAGACTTTCTTCCTCAGCGCGATCCGTTAACGGATGCCTATCGTCCAGGTGCTCGTGCACTGAACTACCGGAGCGAGCCGTTCGGCATCAATAATATGCATGTCCAACACGAATATTTTGGATTCGAAGATGAGTCCATGGCCTATAGCTCGTATACATTTGGTGATGCGGGTCCAACAATTCCCCGAAGTTATCTCGGCGATCCAGCGAAATTTCGATTGGTACATGGTGGTTCTGAGGTCTTCCATTCACACCATCCACACGGTGGAGCTATTCGGTGGGCTCGGAGCCCTCGAGCGATTGATGAGATGCCTATGTGGCATAAAGGCCAAAACGGTCCTTTGAAATATCCCTTGATCCGGGCCAAAACTGACCGGGTTGATGTGGAAGTGATTGGGCCGTCTGAAGCTTTGGATCTCGAAACCGAGTGCGGGTCTGGGTTGTGTCAACATTTAGCTGGGGACTTCTTGTTCCATTGTCATGTAGCTCACCATTACGTCGCGGGCATGTGGGGATACTGGCGGGTCTACAATACGATACAGATTCCTGGTGTCCAGAATGACGTAATGGCCTCCCTTCGTGAGTTGCCGGATCGACTAGGACGTATACCCAAACCTGTGACATCGGACCAGTTAGTAGGAACGACGGTTGCTTGGTTTGGAAAGAAATTTAATATTGTTCCTAAAGGAACCAAATCCGTGTGGGATACGAATCCTGCCACAGTCAATATTTACGATTGGGTAGAAATGCAGTTGGTGACTCGCGGTCTGCCGGGTCACACAGAAGATGAGATTGGTCAGTTGAAATCCTATGATGCGACCGTAATGGATTGGGTATGGGATGGTGATCGTGCGATGAGTGAAAAAGAAAGCACGACGGGCAACCCCAAGTATCATCCTGAGTGGATGGGCTATGAAAAGGGAAAGCGTCGCGCTATTTGGTTCGAGCCCACATCTGGAAAAGTGGCGTGGCCCTGGTTGACTCCTCACTTCGGAAAGCGTGTGCCATTTTCACCCGATCGCAATCCAGCTCCTTGGTTGGAAATGATTCATAGGGATGAAGATGGCGACTCGTCTGTTGAGCCAGCCAAGCCTGGTGAGAACGGGCGTTGGAGCCTGTGTCCAGACCGTGCAGGTTCTGAAAAGTACAATGTCCACTTTATTAAGCTTCCGATTGAGTTGTCTGCTGCCCAGGGTGATCAGCCAGCCGTGGTTGACCCTAATGGGTTGTTGTACGTGGTTCATGACGAAGAGGAGGCGATTCGAAACAATAATGATTTAAAAGTGCCATTAGTATTCCGCTCCAATATTTATGATTGCATGGATTGGATTTTGACCAGCGAATGGCTTGACGATGATTTCACGAATTTCCAATCGTCGAAGATCAATACGCACTTCCATTTTGTGCAATTTGATAATCAAGCTTCGGACGGTGTGATCACAGGTTTTTCATATGATCAATCAATGCGACCTTTTACTCAATTTGAAAAGAAATCCAATAAAGGGTTGCCTCTTCCCATGAATGCCAAATTCACTAAGCCGGCTCGTAAAGGTGATCGTACCATTCATGTTACGAATGCCGGTCAATATCATGTCGGGACTGTTCTTTTGGTTGGTGCTGACAATGTGGAAGGCAACGAAGTGAAACGCATTGTTGCGATTAACAGTTCCGGGTCTGCAGATAGCGGTGAAGCAGTCGCGACTCCCACTTCCATGGGGGGCGATTATGTTGTTCGTTCCGGAGATACGCTTGGTGAAATTGCGGTGTCTCATGGCACAACTGTTGAAGCATTGAAATCAATGAATGGCATTTCTGATGCCAATAGGATTCATGTTGGTCAGAAACTTCAGATTCCTGGTTCAGGGGGGAGTGGGCATGGTGAACCGATGCCAGCGGTTGGTGGCCCCGGAACCCTTACATTTAAAAAGCCATTAGCGCACGACCATCCCGTTGGCGATATTGTGACGGTGGAATTTGTTCGTCAGCGTTTCTGGGTAGATGCCGATGTGGGTTCGGTCTTTTGTCATGACCATGCGTTTGGTGGAACGACCTGGCCACATGGTGCCGTGTGTACATTCTTGATAGAGCCATTTGGTTCAACGTGGCATGATTCTGTCACCGGAGAAGCTAAACGAACTGGTCCCATCATGGATATTCACACAATTGAACCAGTTGGGTATGGTGTAAGTGGCAGTTTCCGTGAATTAATGATTCAGATCATGGATACGGTTCCTCATACTGTGAACGTAGTAACGGCAGGGAATCCTCCTGGGCAGCCAGTCGAAGTGGCGTTGGAAGCTGGTCGAACTGTGTCTTTCCAAATGCCACCCAACGAGTTGATTAAAATGACGCCGATGCCTTTCCTCAATGGAGGGACGCATACCACGGGAGGCGCGATCAATTTCCGGGCAGAACCTTTTGCGCAACGTTTGGCTAACAACCCGGAAACCGCTCAGCTCTTTAGTAGCGCAACCCATGGTGATCCAAGTACCCATATGATTCGGGCATACCTAGGGGATGCGATTGTCTTTCGGTTGGTTGATGTGACCATGAATGAGAGCAATGTATTTACGATATCTGGCCATAATTTCTTGACTGAACGGTATGCTGGTGACGCCAATCGTAAGAATTCAATTCATATTGGTATTGCTGAACGGTATGATTTGGTTGTTCCTCAGGCTGGTGGACCAAGGCTGCAGCCTGGTGACTATATGTATTTCAATGGTCGGAGCTCAAAACTCTCGGAAGGTTCTTGGGGAATTATTCGGGTGCTGGATAAAGAAGTACCTGATTTGAAGCCTTTGCCTAATGCGGCGTATGGCGCCCCTGGTCTTAAAAAGTCGCTGCCAATTTGTCCGGCCGATGCTCCCGTGAAGACCTTTAATGTGGTGGCTATGGACTTCCCACAAATGAAGTTCAATCCCAATGTGGAAGAGGCTATTGAAGTGGACTTTGAACGGACGATCGAAGTGGCAAACCCAGATGCCAAGATCTATATTCTTGAAGAGGAAGCGGCAAAAGTTTCCGGAGAATTTCAGCCGATGCCACTGACGATTCGAGCCAATGTGGGTGATTGTCTCAAAGTCAAACTTACGAACAAGATGAAAGAAAGTCGGGCCTCTTTCTCTGCCTTTAGTTTGGCATTCAATCCAAAAGATTCCCAAGGCGTGAATCTTGGGAATAATCCTGGTGATCAGACCGTGGCTCCCGGTGGAAGCCGTACCTACACCTATTATGCCGATCCGTTGTTTGGTGAAACGCAATCGCTGGTGTGGGATTGGGGGAATGTTGCCATGAACCCACGGAATGGGTTGTTTGGCGGAGTCGTTATTGGTCCAAAGGGTTCGCAATATCGTGACCCGAAGACTGGTGCTGATATTTCCTTGAAAAATGCCTGGGCTGCTGATGTCATTGTTGATCGAACGATCCAAGGTAATGAGCACCGAGTGAATTACCGTGATGTGGCCCTGTTTTTTCAAGATGAAGACAATATTATCGGGACAAGCTTTATGCCATATGTGCAAAACGTTGCTGGTCTCATTGGCGTGAATTATCGCAATGAACCGTATTTGTATCGTGAAGAACAAGGATGTTCACTGGGTAAAATGTTCCAGCCATGTAATGTAGACGACCCCGCGGATCCGGCGACCCCGCTGATTGAAGCTCACGCCGGTGATCCAGTTCGCATCCATGTGTTTGGTGCCAGTAATGAACAAAATGGCATGTTCACTTTGGAGAAACATGAATGGCCGATTGAGCCGTTCATGCGAGGAGCTGACCACATCAGTGTTGTAGAATTTTCCGGTTCAGAAGGAATTGACGTGTTTGTTCCTTCAGCCGGTGGTCCGTATTCTATGGCAGGGGATTACGTATATAGCAATGCCCGGTTGCCGTATTCTCAATCAGGGCAATGGGGGTATTTCCGGGTTCTGTCGAAAAACGATTCAAGAATCCTTCCCCTTGGTGGGGCTGCTCCTGGAGTAAAAGAAGCACAGGCGCCCCAGTCTTTGGAAGATAACGTTCGACCAATCTCGTTTAAATAACGATTGGTTCGATAGGTTTCTATTGAAATAATGACGGGGAAGCCGAGGCTCGGCTTCCCCGTTTTTTTTCTAATGGGTATCGACAGGTATTGGTTTGGATGTGTTGCAAAGGGTCTGTGAAGGGGGAGTTGGTTTTAAGGAGGTATTCATGAGTCGGTGGATGTTGGTTTTGGTGGCAAGCTTGTGGGTATTTGCCACGACTTTGCCAAGTTTATCTTATCAGGAAGCACCTGTCACGAATGGAGGAAGTATCCGTGGTCAGGTGACAATTATCGGAGATAAACCAAGGCCGATGGCGTTCAATCTGGTTACAATTCCTGATGCGGTTTACTGCGGAAGAATCTCCACGGGCACGGGATGGCGAATTGTGGAAGATTTTATTATCGCTAAAGACGGGAGCCTGAAAGATGCCGTTGTGATGTTGGATGGCGTCAAACAAGGCAAACCTTTTGATTTGCCTAAGGTTCGGATTGATGCCATGGATTGTGACTTTTTGCCTTTTGTGAATGTGCTTAAGGACCAAGATGAAATCACAGTCATTAATATGGATCCGGTGGAGCATGATATTCAAGGATACGAAACTGCCAGAGTGCGTGGTGCTCGGGTGCTGTTTAACCGACCTTTGCCTATGAATCCATTTCACAGGGTGTTGGGATTGGTTCATAGTCATAAACATATGGCTGGAAAACCCATGATTCAAAAGATTCATCTTCGAAAAGGAAGAAATCTTTTTGTTATGCAATGCGGATTTCATCCCTATATGTTTTCCTGGGGGGTCGTGATAAAAAATCCGTACTATGCGATTACGAAAGAAGATGGAAAATTTGAAATTTCTGATATTCCTCCTGGAGAATATATTTTGAAGGTGTGGCATGCTGGAATGAAGCAATATTTGGAACGGCCTGTTACCGTGACCACGAATGGGACGCTCTCTGAAAATTTTGAATATATTGCGCCTATTGGTCGACGAAGTGTGCATGAAGTGAGCGATAACCCGAGGTTTGGAATGGAATTGTTGGGAGAAGGCGTAGAGGTTATTCCGTCGCTGAGGCTTCAGAAACCATGATGAGAAAAATCAGAACCCATTTTTGAAAATTCGAATTCAAAATATTGTTATAATTCGAGCATGAAATCCTTGGTAAAAAATACATGGCTGCTTGCGGCACTATTACTGGCGCCCGTTTCTGTTTTGGCATATGAAGTGACGGAAATATCCAACGGTGGAACCGTTCAAGGCACCGTGACTCTTTCTGGGGAAATCCCCGATCCTAAGGCCTATAACTTGGTTACCTTCCCTGATCCTGAATATTGTGGTCGGATCTCTAATGGAAATGGCTGGAGGCTATTGCGAGATTTTTTCGTCAATAATAAAAAACAAGTCCAACATGTTGCGGTACTTTTAGAAGGTGTCAAAAAGGGAAAGTCCTTTACCATGTCTGTGCCTCGAATTGAAGCCAGAGATTGCAGGTTTCTTCCATTTACCACGGTGGTCCGAAGTGGGCACGGTGTTGAGGTGGTGAATATGGACCCTGTTATGCATGATATTCAGGCTTATGAAACCTCTGTAATTACTGGAACCCGGGTTTTGTTCAATTCCCCGTTACCCTTTAATCAACGTCACCATCGTGGTGATTTACATGCTATGCATAATCATAAGCCTGGAGAGTCGTTGGTCCGGCAATTTCAACTGAGCAAAAAGCGTCGGACTTTTGTCATGCAATGTGGGTTTCATGCCTACATGGAGAGCTGGGCTATTGCCGTGGATAATCCCTACTATGTGTTCACTGATGAAAATGGTCATTTTTCAGTCCAGGATATTCCTCCTGGTACATATGATCTTCGGGCCTGGCATCCCGGAATTAAGCAAGCCATTAAACAGCAAGTGATCATTGAACCTGGTGGCCAACTGACCGTGGATTTTGTGTTACCCTCCCCTGGCCGAAAAAAAACCGCTCTGACTGTTCGAACCCCCCCTCGCTTTACTCCCGCCGCACTAGGACGGGAATTTACCATTGAACCTATTCTCGAGCGCCAGTAGGTGATGCCCTCAACGAGTTCCTGTAGGTGTATTGTGGGGTGGTCATCTATTGTTACTGGTCTTATCTTTGGATGTTTCCTCATCTTAGGAAATATGGGGCTGAGCCAGGCTTTTTCTGACCAGCCCGTAGTTAGCCAATTAGATTCAGGTCTGCAGTTTTCTGCTAGATTAATTTGGCGGGCTGGAAAGTGGTCATCTAAGGCCCAGTTGTTTGTGAAGGGGGACCGCTATCGCATTGAACACATGGGAGGAATCAAAACGGATCTTGGTTATGCCACGGTCACAATCGTTCGACTCGATAAACAAGAGGTCTGGTACGTTTTATCTCAACAGCGATTGGTGATGGCTGTTCCTTTAACCATAGATTATTTGTTGCCGTTGTCAGTTCGTCTCGATGGAGAAATAAGACGTTCTCGCATTGGTGATGCAGTGGTTGGAGAGCAACCCGCTATACTTTATGAGGTAGAAGTCCAACGAGGGGGGAGACGGGAATCTTATTTTGAATGGGTCGATGAGTCAAGAAACTTGTTGTTAAAATTAGTGAGTCAGGATCGAGATTGGTCAGTTGAATATGATCGTGTAGTTCAGTCAAAACAGCCTGATTATTTTTTTGAAACCCCTTTAGGATATAAAACATTTGAAGCAATTGAAAAACAAGCAGGTGAGGGATAAGTGGTAATATCCTCCATGAAACTTTTGGCATGGATTTTGTGGTGCGTGGTGAGTGTGCTGCTCGTTGGTCTAAAGAGCCACGCCACCAATGAGTTGCCTCAAGCTACTGTATTAAAACAGGCCCAGCAAGCTTTTGGTGAAGGGGATTTTCCAAGAGTCTTAGAGTTGGTGGAGTCTCTGGGTGAGAAATCAGAGTTAGCAAGAAAAATAGCCAGATTGAAGATATTAAGTCTAGTTCGTTTAGGAAAAACAAAGGAAGGGGTTGAAGCATTTGATCGCTATGTTGGATCTGTTGGACATAACGAAGAAGTATTACTTCGCGAATTGGCAATATACGCTATTTTACCCTTTCGCTCGGATATGCGAGAGCAAGTTAGAGGCGCAGCATATTCTGCGTTGAAAGAAATTCAATCCCCCGAGGTACTTCCGTATTTTCAGGATGGCTTAAGTGACGGCTCTGGAATGATTCGGGTTTTGGTCGCGGAGGGAATGGGAAATTTTGCGGAAGGTCGAAAGTTGGAATCCTTTCGCGGGGCCTTAAACGACCAGGCTGGTCTGGTCCGTGTCACTGTGCTCAAAGCTTTTGGTCGCTCAGGAGATAAATCCACTATTCCTCTGATTACCCCATTTCTAACGGACAAGCAGGAGGCAGTGCAGGTGGCCGCCGCTGCCGCCTTATATCGTCTGGGACAAGCATCGCAGTGGGATCGAGTGGAACGCGCGACTAATGTGCAAGAAGGATATGAACGTGGATCGGCTTTGCGTATGATCGGAGAAATAGGGAACCCGCGTGGTTTGCCATTGTTGGAATTGGGGTTGCGTGACAAACAGCCATCAATTCGTGCAGCGGCGGCAGCTTCTTTAGGAAAGCTGGGGCTTAAGGAAGGTGTTCCATTACTAATTAGGGTGTTGTCTGAGCCTGTCCCAGCTGTTCGGAGTGTAGCGGCCGTGACGCTTGGTAAATTAAAAGCTGAAGATGCTATTCCTGCACTTACCCGATCTCTGCATGATCGGAACTTTGGAGTCAAAGCTGCAGCAGTCGCTGGTCTTCTTCAATTGAATAGTCCTTTTGGAATAGTAGCTGAAACGGTGCGGGAATTAATAGGACAGCAAAACCCTGGCATACGATCCTCAATTGGTAAAGCTCTTGCTCATGGTCGAGCTCGTGATGTGGTAGGGATCCTTCGCCTCATGTTAAGTGATCCCGTTCCTAAACCTCGAATCTCGGCCGCGAGGTCTCTTGGTCGGGTTGCCGGGAGAGACGTTATTTCCCATCTCAAGCATCTTCTTAAGGATCCCAATGAATCACTTCGCGCGACAGCGGCGGGGGCCATTGTGCGCATTCTCTCAACTTCCCCTCAAACCTAATATTTCAGTAAAATTCTTCAACCTGATTTCCTAATCCTGCAAAATTCTGTGAGACTACTAGGTGCGATTCTGTTTGAGTCGGGAAATGTCTTCCACTACAATAATTTTGCTATGATGCGGTTAGATTCTACGAGCACTTCGAATCCAGCATGGGCAAGTCTGGTCTGGTTTGTAGTTTGCCTCGCTCATTTCATATTCCCGAATGTCCTTTGGGCATCTGAGAAAAGTTCTACCCAGGGGACGTTGAACAACCAATCCGAGATCCTCTGGGAAAATTGGGAAGCTCAGGCGTTTAATCGCGCAAAAGCCGAAGATAAATTAATCCTGCTTGATTTGACCGCGATCTGGTGTCATGCGTGTCATGTTATGGATGAAACCACGTATATTGATTCCCAAGTAGTTGCACTTCTTAATACCTCGTTTATTCCTGTCCGAGTAGAAACCGATCAACGGCCTGATATCGAGGCACGCTATAAGTATGGAGGATGGCCAACTACAAGCATCTTATTGCCTTCAGGAGAAATTTTATATCAGGCCAACTTATTGCCCCCTGAGGAAATGTTGATTGTATTGGAGGAAATAGAAACGCTTTATCGTGAAAATAAACACGAGTTACTTGGACGCGCTACTGAAGTTTGGAAAAAAGTTGAGGCAGCAAAGAAGTCTCGAGTTCGTCACAAGGCTCCAATTGAAAAAGAGGTAGCTAACCAAATGATGGCCGTCATGAAGCAAAGTTATGACCCCGAATTCGGTGGATTTCGTGACGCGCCTAAGTTCTTTGAGCCAGAAGCCATAGCCTTTGCGTTTCAACGGTACTATTGGCAGCAAGATCTTGAGGCAAAGAGGATGGCTTTAGTCACATTAGATCAACAGATCAAATTATTTGATCCCGTGTGGGGTGGATTTTATCGGTATGCAGAAAAAGCAGATTGGACCTCGCCTCATTATGAGAAAATGCTTTCGATTCAGGCCTACAATTTGCTCAATTACCTTGAGGCTTATCAAATTACCGAAAAACCTCAATATCGTAAGACGGTGGAGACAATAATTCAGTATGTAAGCCATTTTCTTGCCGATGAAAACCGAGGTGGATTTTTTGCGAGTCAGGATGCCGACTTTAGGGAACCTTCTGATCCGAATAGTTTCGTGCCCGGGAAAGTTTATTTTGCTTTGAATGCAAGCGAGCGAGTGAAGGTTGGTCTTCCCTACACGGACCGGTCCATTTACACCGGATGGAATGGGCTCATGGCTAAAAGCTATCTCAAGGCATCGCAAGTATTAGATCGTCCTGAACTGCGTGACTTTGCTCTGAAAACCCTTAATCGGCTATTTGACGAGCGATATCAGCTTGGAAAGGGCATGGCGCATGTGATGCAACAAAGCAGACCTCAGGCTTTTGGATTGCTGGATGACCAAGTCTGGTATGTGGATGCCTTGCTCGAAGCCTATATCATGACAGGACAGTTTATTTATAGGGATCGAGCCATACAAATCGTTCGAGAAATGGTGGAGCAGCTTGAGGACCGACAAGGTGGAGGGTTCTTCGATCGTCCTAAGAATTCTGTATCGCACGGACTCCTGAAATTTCCCTATAAAGATCTGAAGGTGAATGTCTCACTGGTACGAATATTCTCGGATCTTTTTTATATTACACAAGATATGCAATATCAGGTTTTGGCGAAGAAGATTCTTCAGTTTGTTTTGAGCAGACCAGGACCCCTACCAGTAGGAAGTCTTGGCTTGGCTATTACTCGGGTCCTTCAATATCCTGTCCACATTGTTGTCGTGGGAGAGAAGCAGGATTCTTCGGCAAAATTCTTATTGAAAAAGGCCAGGCAACTCTATGTACCTGGAAAACTAGTTCGGTTTTTAGATCCGCATGTTGATACGTTGTCTATCGGTGAAATCACGTTCCCTCAGTCGGAAATTGCGCAAGCCTTTGTGTGTACGGATAAGCT
>CAZDCF010000009.1:12833-50075 GCA_964503895.1 uncultured Nitrospiraceae bacterium
AAATCACGTTCCCTCAGTCGGAAATTGCGCAAGCCTTTGTGTGTACGGATAAGCTTTGTTCGAGTCCAATTCAAAATGCCGAGGGGTTAAGTAACCATCTCAATGAAGTTATGGCAGGTCTTCTTGAGGCTTCTGACCCATTCCCGTGACCTGTTGAGAGGTCTTCCTATGCTGCGCCACATTGAGACGAGGGATTTCGAAACTTAATCCAGCCAACTGATTCAGTTTGTGGTTGTTTGACAAGTAGAGAATACAATATTCACAAGAACATTCCTTATTCGAAATCGAAAAAAACTAAGCAAATAAATGACTTAGAGATGGTCGACTTGACACCAAAATTCCATATTGTTATATACCAACCCCGTTGCGTTTATAAAACTAGGAGAATATCCCTGCCTGTGTGTGTAAGAGGGTTTTGAGGCGGCCAGGGAGTCTAGAGCCGTCGGGTTTAATTCCTAGAAAATTTTTATTCTCAACTAAGAGGAGAGATTATGAGGAATCGTCAGTCCCTAGCCCTGTCCCTGTTGCTTGGTGGGTTGCTTGTGGCAGTCCCCCTTATCGTGCAAGCAGGTGGAACCATTAAAGGCAAAGTGACCTATTCTGGCAAGGCGGTCAAGGCCAAAGAATTTGCCTTTTCCAAGTTTCCGAACCCTAAGTTTTGCAAACAAAACCCCAGTCAAAAGGGTGATGACACTCGTCTGTTGAAAGAGGTTGAAGTAGACGGGAGCAAAGGATTAAAGAACGCCATCGTGTCTGTTCGTGATGTTAAAGTCAAAGGATTTAAGCAAACACCTCATGTGCGGGCAAAACTGTGTGAGTTCTTGCCGTTTACCGGGGTTTTGGTCAACAAGGGGAATTTCATTGTAGAAAACACCGATGCTGATGCTAGTGATCCCAAGTCTAAAGAAGGTGTGTTGCACAATCCGCATAGTTTTGACGTTCTCGGTGCCAAATCTTCCACGCTATTTAATATTGGTTTGGCAAAAAAAGGTTCTAAGCTTGATAAGAAAATCAAGATGCGAATGGCAAGGAAAGGTTCCGTGCTCCGTTTGCAATGCGATCAACATGAATTCATGCAATCGTGGTTCTTGCCTGTCAAAAATGCACATTTTGCTCAAACCGCGGCTGATGGGACGTTTGAAATTAAAGATGTCCCGGCTGGCAAGCACAAAGTCTTGGCATGGCATCCTGTAGCTGGCAATGTCCAGGCAACTTGTGACGTTAAAGACGGCGGCACTACCGAGTGCAATTTCGACATTAAGAAAAAAGGTAAGTTTAAGGGGTAAAGGTCTACGGATCTTACATTTCGAAATAAATAAGAAAGGCAGCTCCGGATTTCCGTGGCTGCCTTTTTTGTTGGTTAAGGTTCCTGTATGTTTTGCTTGCGTTTGTGAGTTCTGGCCCGTTAGTATTTTAGGGTAAACTAATTACTAACAATCTTAAATCAACATTGAGGATTTGTTGTGCCTCGAGAGCTCTCTCTCTCAGAAGTATTTCAACTTGGATATTACTGGGAGACGAAGATTCTCCTCACGGGAATTAAGCTGGATCTGTTTTCTGCATTAGCTAACCATTCTGCTTCTTCTTCAGAACTGGCTACTCGTCTACATCTAAATGATCGATCTTTAAGTTTGTTACTGAATGCCTTGGTTGCCATGCGGGTGCTTACCAAAAACGATAAATTGTATGCCAATACCTCCGTGGCCCAAAAGCATCTCGTGAAAACGAGTCAGGATTATGTTGGTCATCTGCTTATCTTGCACGATTCTGAGTGGGATAATTGGGCAAAATTGGAAGACACGATTCAGACAGGGATTTCCCCTGTTCGTCAGCATGTGTTTGAGACCAATCCGGAGATGGGTGCCAATGTGTTAGCGGTACTGGATCGCATCGGGCGTGGTAGTGGGGTTAACCTTGCCAAGTATCTAAAGCTCGATGATGTTCAGCATATGATTGACATCGGTGGTGGTGCAGGGACGAACGCAATCGTTTGTTGTCAGGAATACCCTCACCTCAAAGCCACGGTTTTTGACCTTCCTCAAACCTTGTATGTTACGGAACGTTATATAAAGGAGGCAGGTTTGGAAGGGCGTATAGATTTGAAGCCTGGAAATTTTAATTCGGATTCATTGGGTGGGCCCTATGACCTAGCCCTGATGTCAGACATTCTTCATTATCAAGATAATCAAACTAATGCTTGCTTGGTGGGCAAGGTGTTTGCTCATTTAAAGGACCATGGGCGGTTAGTGATAAAAGATCGATTCCTAGACCAGGATCGCACGAGCCCAGCCTGGGCCACGGCTTTTGCTGTACACATTATGGTCAATACCGAGCATGGAGATTGTTTCACCACACAAGAGGCTATGGAGTGGATGAATATGGCAGGATTTCAATCCGTGACTGAATTAGAACCGCGTGCAATCGTTCAAGGAACGAAGGAATAGTGCAGGAGGAAATCTTGAATGGCTGAATGGTTACGAGAACCAGGTTTTGCTGGCACGCACGCTACCATGGGTGCGGACTTAAGTCAGTTGATGGCTACTTTCTTTACAGCATTGTTTCTTGTTGGGTGGTTTCAGGCTAGGGGTAGCAAGGGAACGCGTCATCATTGGCTCATGCTGGGCGGGATGGTGGCTATGTTGGCGTTTTTTACAAGCTATTACTTATTTCGACAACTTGGGGTACTAGCCTTTGAGGGCAAGGAAGGGTTTGGGGGATCTCAGCAATTATATGACAATGTGTTCATCCCATTGTTAACCTTTCATATTATTCTCGTTGTGATTGGCCTGGTCATGGCCATCTACATGATGGTTCTTGGTTTTCGTTCACAAGCATTTGTTGACGGACAGCGTAAGTTAAAGGATGCCCTGCTTCAAACGACCTGGCGAAAGATCGGAATCATTTTTAGTGGGATTGCTGTGGTTGTGTTGTTGTTATTTGTTAGTCGGGGGCTGACCTCAGGTTTTTCCATGGGAAAGCTCAGTGTATATCTGGGCTTGTTGATTTTAATCGGGATTGTTTTCGTCATTGAAATCTCTATTCAGCGTATATGGCCCAATGGTGCGCGGCGGCATCAAGTCCTGGGCCGGTTTACCATGGCGGTGTATTGTATTTTGTTTGTGACAGGCAGTGTTACCTATGCGATGTTGTATATTTTGTATCCTGGTCGAATTGGATAACGATTATGATTTGTAGTTGTGGATCTGTTTTTATCTGTGACCGGATTAAGGAGTGGGATGATGGGCAGCCCTTTATTGGTTACACGTGTCCTGATTGCGGATATGAGTTTGGCATAGAGGCTGATGCTCAAGACGTCTCTCCTTTATTCGAAAACCCAGTTTGGACTGATGAGGCCCAACATTGTTTAGAAAGATTGCCACCGTATATTGAGCCTATGGTTCGGCAGGAGGTGGAATCTTATGCCGAACAAAAACGGATCATGCTGATTTCGAGTGGTTTAATAACTGAAGCGAGAAACCAAGGAGCTGTGGCTTGGCATCCTGACGCAGAACAGAGGTTGTCGCGTGTGCCGGGTCCCGTTCGGGCAATGGCTCGGGTGGAACTGGAACGCACGGCGTTGGATCGAGGGATGCCGGAAGTGACTGTTGCCCTAATGGAAGAGACAAAGGCCCGTTATTTTGGAATGGCGGCAAAATGATCATGAAGCCTGAAGCGAATTGGAAAAGAGGGTCAGCAAAATTGTGTTCATTATCCTTTTGGTTTTTGACGTTTCATATTTCGCATTTCACGCTTCAGGTTTTTTAGGGGTTTTATGCTTCATCGATTAGCCCTTCGGGTCATTCCTCAACTCAACGCTGCGGTCACGGAACGTGATGTGCGAAAACGCAAGCGGCTTGTGATGCTGGTACCTGGATTCATCGCTTTTCTCCTCTATCAACTTTTGAAAGATATTCTGCCGCTTGGAGATCTCCATGTGTTATTAACTTTGAGCGGAACCATCTGTACGTTGACAGCGTTATGGGCGTATGGAATGGGGCGAAGAGAGTCTCTTTTTCACGTTATTCAGTGCGATTCCTTCAAGCGAATAGCCTGGATAGCTGGATGGGTCGGTGTTGTTTATGGCATACAGTTGTCTTTACTGGTTTTGGCTTTACTCGCTCTTTTTGTCGACTACAATTTTCTCCTGCATCCTGAAGGCCCGGCCATGATGGCTTTGATTATTCCAACGACTGCTGTGACACGTGATTCGTTTGAGATTGGTCATGTGGCTCGCTTAGAGATTGAAGGCAGTCGGATGGTGACCTTTCCATATGGTCAATCTTTTAGTGAGCTATTACAAAGGGATCCTCTTCATGTTGGCCAATGGATTGCGGGTGGTTTAGTGGGGGGCGGACTACTTGCGCTATTATTTAGTGTAGCGGGCAATTGGGGAATGAGCGGAGTCGCGCAGGCTATTTTAGCTATGGTGGTTGCAGGAAGTTTGGCTCATTGCGCGTTTCTTCATGGCAAATATCCCGAAGACAATTGGTCGAAGCGATTTGAATCACAATCTTGGTGGGAACGGACACAATTTTGGGTGTGGCCATGTTTGACTTTTGCCTTAACTTACTATTTAGTGCTGTGGGGAATCGCCGTATTTTTGTTTAATTTTGACGTGTCTAATATTGGCCTACTATCTGGATTGGCCGGGGTCGTGTGTGCCTTAATGGTGGCGTACAGTTATTTCCTTGGTACGCGTGTGTTTGTGGAAATGCAAACCCAAGAGGGTATTTCCGAAGGCTTGCGTCGCTGTCCTTTTGTTATGGAAATCCTGGCTAAAACTGGTTGGGTTTCATCAGTTCAAGTTCCGACATCGTCATCCTTGGCGTCAGAGTCGGTTAAACGTACATCATAATGATTATTATTTTTTTATGAGTAAGTCTTCTCGTAATTTGCGTATTCTGTGCTTCTTCCTCTTTGCTGTTCTTCAGGCATCCTTCGTGTATTCAGCCGAGATCCCTTACGGTGAACCAGAACGGGATGTGTATTATGAAACACTTGGCATTCCCCAGGGGCCCGCTGCAGAGAAAATGAGCGAAGGGTACCCACAATGGGGAATGGTGGATAACCGCATTCTGACTTGGGTTGTGACACAGCAGCATACCTATTTTGGCGGATTTGTTTTAGCTTTGCCTCTGTTTGCGTTTTTGTTGGAGCTTTTTGCTCTTTCCCGCCGAGATCCTGAGGTGGCTAGACGTTACGATGGCTTAGCTCGCGATATTTTGCGTGTGGGTGTGGTGGCTCTTTCCGTGACGGCTCTATTGGGCAGCGTGATGCTGGTGGGGTTTGTCACATTTTATCCAGGTTTCATGAATTATATGGGAACTACATTTAAGAGCTTGATGCCGGTCTATGCTGTGATATTTCTTGGCGAATCGTTTTTCCTTATCCTCTATTATTATAGTTGGGACAGAATGGCCCGAGCTGGACGGAAATGGATCCACATGTCAATCGGAGTTGTTGCGAATGCTATGGGGTTGTTCTTACTTCTGATGGCGAATGCATGGGCTTCCTTTATGATGGCGCCTGCGGGGGTTGATGCTAGTGGTCGGTTCCTTGGAAATATCTGGCATTTATTGCATTCACCGTTATGGAATCCATTGAATGCGCATCGTTTTCTTGCAGATATTATGTCCGGCGGGGCGGTTATTGTTGCCTATGCAGCCTATCGTTTTTTGAGAACTCGATCGGAAAGCGAACGAGCTTACTATGATTGGGTTGGTTACGTCTTCATTGTGGTCATGGTGTGTGCGTTGCTTCCCATGCCGTTTGCTGGCTATTGGCTCATGCGGGCTGTGTTCGAATTTAGGCAAGAGATGGGTATAACTATGATGGGTGGATTGCTGTCATGGCTTTTTGTGGTGCAAGCCATCACCATTGGTGCGCTATTCCTTGGTATCAATTATTATATTTGGCAGTCCATGAGACGGATAAGAGGGGCGGAGAGGTTCGATCCCTATTTTAAGTTAATTGTTTGGGGGTTGATGGTTGCCTTTCTTGTTTGGTTTACGCCTCACACTATTGCCATGACTCCCAGTGAAATGAAAGCCATGGGCGCCGCACAACATCCTGTGATTGGTCAATTTGGAGTAATGTCTGCAAAGAATGGCGCTATCAATGTCATGATTTGTTTGACCGCTCTAAGTTACTTACTTTATCGAAGGGCTAATCGCATTATAACTGTGCCTTGGGCGACGGCGGGAAATATTGCGCTGGGTGCGTTGTTCGTAATTGGCATTACAAATATCGTGTGGGTAGCAATTTATGGATTTTATATTCCCGCCCATGTCCGCGTTGGACTTTCCGTACCGCAGGGAGCTACGACTGCTACTGTACTGATCGGTGGATTGGTCCTTAACCATTTCATGCTGCATGGTGCGAAACTCAGAGGTTCATTGCAGTGGGGAAAGATTTCCGTTCGAGGTATGGTTGCGTTGTTTGGCGTTGCAGCCATGTTCACATGGGTGATGGGATTAATGGGTTATATCAGATCAGCTGGGCGACTGGGGTGGCATGTGAAGGATCTGATGGCCGATCTATCTCCATGGGCATTTACTCCAACACTAACCTTTGCGGCAAAGATGGTCACCATCAATATGGTTCTTTTTTGGGGTTCTGTCTTTTTCATGTTTTGGTTGGCAACCAAGGATCGTGAAATTGTGATGACCGAAGAAGAAAGCGAAGCCACGGAAGACATTTCATTAGCCCAGACTTTTTCAAGAGAGGAGTCAGTGTGAGGGACATGTCTCGGTATTGCGTTGGTGTGTTACTTGCTGGTTTCTTGTTCTTCATTCCGTTGGCCAATAACCAGGCTTTTTCTGAGTGGATTGCTTTAGAGGATTTTCAACATCCAGATGCGGATGGGTTCCCTCAAGGATGGGAGGGGTCGCGAAGTAAGGTGACGGCCAAGGAGGCCTATTCGATAGGACGGGATGGAGAGGTGGCTTATTTAAAAGGAAAAGGTGCCAACCAGCGTGTCTACACAAAGCATATTATCTGGGACCCAAAAACTCATCCAATTTTGCGATGGCGATGGCGTCTTCAGTCGGCACCTGACAACGCGGATGTGCTTGCTGCGGTGTTTGCGAATTTAGACACCGACTATCTGTTTATTCCTGTTTCGACCAAGTATATCTGGAGTGGAATGCGGCAAAAAGGTGAGGTAAAAGATGGTGGGTTTTTTGGTGCCGCAGAAGTGGTCATCCGTTCAGGCAAAGCCCCCGTTGGTAAGTGGATTGAAGAAGAGGTCAATGCCTATAAAGATTTTGTTGAAATTCATAACCACGAACCGGCACCCAAGGCATGGGGGATTTCCTTGCAAAGCGGTCCTGGGGTAGAAGTAGATTTTGGATCAATAGAAATAAGCGCTGAATAATTTTTTCCTTTACGGTGAGAGAAAAGGAGGGGGCATTTCTAGGGAAAAAATCATGGATGTTGTAATAGGCCTTGTCGTAATGGGGACTGTGGGAATTCTCATCGGTTTGTTGCTGGGAGGAACTTTTCTGTATGTCGCCACTGGAATAGGTATAGTCTTGGGCGTGGGGATTGGGCTGATAGGTGGCCGGCGGTTCTTTATTGGTATCTTGGTTGGTACGGTATTAGGTGGAGCACTAGCTTGGTTCGTGTCTGGTGTTGACAATATCACTATTGGTGCAGGTGCTGGGGCTGCAATGGGTGGATTCTTAGGAACGTGGATTTCCATGCTCATCGATGTATTTTTTAAAAAGGATGTGAAACCCCTTCCCATTTCTGGTCACAAAGCATCGTAACATATAGGGTTCAAGCATATGGATAATCGCGGCGTACTCATTGGCTCTATTATATTCGTCTTTGCCTCATTTATCTTAATGATGGTGTTGTTGATTTATGAAACCTATAGGGGTAGAGCCGAGATGGAGCAGTTAGTTGCAAAATCCCAAAAAGTGAAGACGAAAACACGGTTAATTGAACCGATAAAGGTTCAGGATTTTTCCATGTATCGTACAGTGATTGGGAATGAAGGTCGCGAGATGGTGGAAATTCCGGAAGGACCCTTTACGATGGGTTATGACCAAGGCGATCCAGATGAAGCTCCTGCCCATCCAGTGTACATCAAGGCTTTTTTTATCGACCTAAAGGAAGTAACACAGTCTGAATATGATCGGTTTGTGAAAATGACAAAACGAGAAATTCCCAAAGTCCCGGTTTTCGAAGAAGAAATTTCCAAACTCGTGGATCCCGATTATCCTGTGGTTGGGATTGGGTGGAATGATGCCGTTGGCTACTGTCGGTGGGCAGGGAAGCGTTTGCCGACCGAGGCTGAATGGGAGAAGGCCGCTCGAGGTGAAGGTCGTCGGCTCTATCCATGGGGTGATAAGTTTAGTTACACGTTTTCGAATATTGATGGGGATGATGACGGGTTTCTTTATCTCGCGCCCGTGGGTTCCTATGAGGTTGGACGTAGTCCATATGGTGTCTATGATATGACCGGCAATGTGGCGGAATGGGTCGCAGATTCTTATGGCCCCAAGTCTTATCAAAATACGACCTTTCGAGATCCTAGTGGTCCAGAAACTTCAGAGTTTAAAGTGATTCGGGGTGGGACGTGGCGTGATTCAAAACTGAACGCACGAATCACTAAGCGGTTTTCAGCGAAGATGTGGCGGAGTGACGCGACAATGGGTTTCCGATGTGCTCTTGATGTAGATGCTTATGAGCCGGCTTCATAAGCATCAGTTCCTATTCTGTAGCCGTCTTTTATAGCGGTACTTCAATGGATGGACGACTCAAGCTAATTCTCGCTGCAGTAATCCTCTTTATGATTGGCATGCCGATTTCGGGAATTTTGCGGGGGACCAAACCGCCGCCGCCGGATCCTGATCTTGCCAGGGTTGCAGAACCTCTACATAGCATCCAAGATGAGTCGGCTTCCGTTCATCCTGAACAGATTGTCCAAGAAGATATGGTGTATGTCTCTCCAGGCGAGTTTATCCAGGGAACCAAACATGGGGGGTTTAACGAGCGCCCTGAACGTATTGTGAAAATGCCAGGGTTTTGGATTAACCGTTATGAAGTGACGAATCACCATTATTTCAAATTTGTTGAGGAAACTGGACATCGAAAACCTGGGCCACCATCTCGTTATGCCAAGCGGCTGGCTCAACTTCGCACTCCCAATCAGCCGGTGGCGTATGTGTCTTGGCATGATGCAGATGCCTATTGCAAATGGAAAGGGATGCGACTTCCAACGGAGGCCGAATGGGAAAAAGCGATGAGGGGTATCGATGGTCGACTTTGGCCTTGGGGAAATTCTCCCAGAATTTTTAAAGCCAATTTGGGTGGCAAGGAGGATGGGTTTGAAGCCACGGCTCCGGTCGGCTCGTTTCCATTAGATCGAAGCCCGTTTGGCGTTCACGATGGGTATGGCAACCTCATGGAATGGGTGGAGAATTGGTATGAAGAGCAAACGGCCCACCCCAGTCGATCCCGCGAGGCCAATTTTGCGGACCGTGGCGGGTATAAAACACTTCGAGGTGCCGGGTACACCAGTCACGGAAATGATCTGCGAATTACGGCTAGGAGTTTTATGATTCCGGACTTTCGAGATGAAACCATTGGCTTTCGATGTGCGTCATCTAATAGTAGAGAAAAAACCTGAGACAGCTACTTTTAAAATGACGCAAAAATGCAAAGAATTTTACAGAAAATCAAAGTAGTAGAGAATCAAAAACACAGCTAAAAGAATATTGACAACCATGCCCCCCAACACTATAATATCGAACAATTTTTTATTGCTGCGCATCCGTGTAACCTCATTCAGAAGAAAGTGAATGACTCAGTATCACACCCATGTTAAAAAGTGTCAAGGGTATAATTAACTAGTGCTAACTATTTAAGTATAGTAGAGGGAAATTATGGCGAAATCTGATCCAGTTCCAATCAAGATCGGTAAGGCAGTTTTCTATTGCACGTGTGCGATGGCTCTGTGGTTTTTTTATTGGTTCGCTGGCATTCAATGTCCGTGCTGATTTTGGGGCTGAGAAGCGTTTGTAAGGAGGAGTAGGCATGCAAAAGATTATTTATGTAGCAATTTCCTTGATTATTTCGATTGGGTATTTTCAGTTCCTTGATTGGTATTTGATGGACATGCAGGGATTGGATTATTTCTACATCCTTCGCTAGGACTAATTCTGGTCGATTTGATCGAATGTTCACGAAAAAAAATAAACGAAAGTTTTAGCCCTTTGAATATGCTCAAAGAAAAAAGGAGGTTGGTCATGGGTCGCCTCAATGTTAGACAGGCCCGGAAGAAAATCCTGGCAGTTACAGGTTTATTTGCGATGGGAGCAATGTTGATGCTTCCTATTTTTACAGCACTCCCAGCATTAGCTGGCGGGGGCGGTGCCAAGGGGGGGCCTCCTCCAGAGGTCTTGGCAGCTCAGAAGGCTGCCGCGGAGGCTGCGGGTGAAGAAGAGCAGGAAAAAGTAGAAGTTGGACGGGACGTCTATTATAAGACGGAAGGTCCGGTTGTTGGTGCACCGGCTCCGAAGACCGAAGACACGGCGGAGTTTTATCCCCGGTATAATTTTGAAAGCCGCGTGTTGCTCTGGGTGGCCAATCAACAGCACCTTTATTATGGAAGTTTCGTGTTGGCGGTTCCCATCTTCTGTATGTGTATCGAGTTTGCTGGGCTGATCTCAAAAGATAGGGTCATGGCCAAAAAATATGATCAATTGGCTTATGACTTCATCAAAATCAGTCTTACGGCTTACTCCTTGACCGCTATCCTTGGTGGTATTCTCATTTTCACCTTCCTAACTCTCTATCCTGCTTTCTTTGGCTATCTTTCGAGTATCTTCCGTCCTGTCATGCATATCTATGCCCTGATGTTTGTCGCTGAAAGTGGATGTCTCTATATCTACTACTATGGCTGGAACAAGATGACGGACGGGTTGTTGAAATGGCTTCATGTCAGTATGTCCGTCGTCTTAAATGTGATCGGAACGGTGCTGATGTTCCTGGCCAATTCTTGGATTGGTTTTATGATGTCTCCAGCGGGTGTTGATGAGCAAGGGCGTTTTCTTGGAAATATTTGGCATGTCATTCATACCGCGCTGTGGAATCCGCTCAATGTGCACAGGATGCTTGGGAATATGGCGTTTGGCGGCGGAGTGGTGGCTGCTTATGCGGCGTATAGGTTCTTGTCCGCCAAGAGCGATGAAGAGCGTGCCCATTATGACTGGATGGGCTATATCGCAATGGCCCTTGGTGTGGCCTTTTTAATTCCGCTCCCCTTTGCGGGGTACTGGTTGATGCGGGAAGTCTATGCTTACCGTCAACAAATGGGCATTACCTTGATGGGTGGTCTGTTGGCTTGGTTGTTTATTATTCAAGCGACCATGATCGGCATCCTCTTCCTGACTACTAACTACTACCTCTGGCAAGCCCTAGGCCGCATGACGGGTGGTGAGAGGTTCCAACGCTACATTAAATACTTTGTATTTATTTTAGTTGTTGGGCTGCTTGTGTTTATTACGCCCCATACCATTGTGATGACGCCAGCCGAATTAAAAGCCATGGGTGGACAGCAACATCCTGTGTTGGGGAATTACGGTGTGATGTCGGCTAAAAATGGTGGTATTAACGCGATCATCATGACGACGATTGCGAGCTTCATCTGGTATCAGAGAGGCAATAAGCTATCCACGCTTAAGTGGGCGACGTTCGGTAATATATTCTTGATAACGTTTTTTGTGGTCGCCCATATCAATAATATTTGGGTGGCGTGTTACGGATACTTTATCCCTGCAAATGTGCGAATAGGTTTGTCGGTGCCGCAAGTCGCGGGAACATTATCGTGTCTGTTTATTGGCAGCGCAATCAATCTTGCGATGATGAAAAATGCTAAAGAGATTGGGCCTATCAAATATGGGGAGATTGCGCCAAGGTCGCAATATGCACTTATCATGTTGGCGACAGCCTTTACCTGGATGATGGGTTTAATGGGGTATATCCGATCATCGGTGAGACTATTCTGGCATGTGAATGAAATTATGCGGGATAATTCGCCGTGGGCGTATACCCATACCATTGGTTTTGCCGCTAATGTTATCTCCTTTAATGTTTTATTCTTCTGGGTCTCGATTATGTTTGTTTTCTGGCTTGGTACGCTTGGTACGAAAGCAGTTCCAGTGCCAGCCAAAGAGCCGGCTCCTGCCATGCCATCGCCTCAACCGGCCGGTGGAAGTTAGTTTGCTTGAGGAAACAAATATTTCATTAAACTGATTTGAAACTATTGGCCTTCGTCGTCAAGACGGGGGCCAATATGGATGGAGGGCGCTAAGGTGCTTGAGTTACTGACGACCGCAATAGAGTTTGGATGGCCGTTGCTAGTATTGATTGTGGCTTTATCCCTTTATAAGCAGACCAAAGTATCTAATCCGGCTGAAAAGAAGAGTATGATGTTTAATACCATGATCGGCATTATTGCCGCGATCATGTTGCTGATTGCTATTGTCAATTATCGAGATAACTTTGGTATCGACGACGGGAAGTTGCCAATTTCATTGGTGATGATTACGACTTTGACGTTTCTAATGGGAGTGTATTTCAGCAATATAAGCGCCCTGATGAAAATTGGTGGGTTTATGTTCTTTGTAGCTGCGGCTTTGTCTGGGTATGGGAACTGGTTGCCGCAGGTTGAAGGAGGGTTTGCGCCACCGGTTGTCAAGTTAGATTTTCAGAGTATGACAGCCCAGCAACTCGCCGATGAAGGAGAAAAAATTATTTTCGGTGGGTTGGGGCAAAGCAAAGTGCAGGGCGCTATTGGCAAAGGGCAATGTCCTCTCTGTCACGGGTTTAACCAGGGCTTCCTCAGTGAGCGTGCGCCCAATCTCTGGGATATTCCTGGGAGATCAGTAAAGCGTCTAGAGCATGAGAAGTATCACATGAATGATCCTGCGTCTCGTGATACGGTTCAAAAGGAATCTTTTGAAGGGTCTGGGACGGCCACGACTGGGCAGGAGTATATTGCTGAGTCGCATGCGTGCCCGAACTGTTTTGTGGTGCCTGGTTTTGGTGTGAAGGGTACGAACGATAAGGAAAGTCCCATGCCGAGGATTCATAAGCCACCAATATCCCTGACGCTTGGAGAATTAGCTGCCGTTGATACGTGGCTGTATGTCCGTGAGGGTATTGACGCGCCAACTTATGAGGAAATTAATACCGCCTACGAAAAATTTATTCCTGAGGATCAACGGCCTGCGGCTGCGGCAGAGGACGAGGGCCCAGTTGGAGGGGTGTTGGCTACTGGTGAAGAACCTATTACCGACCTCTTTATGAAGGCCGGATGTCCTGCCTGTCACACTATTCCTGGGATTAAGGATGCCGTCGGAAAGCAGGGTCCTTTACTTATGGAAGGCACGAATGCCCCTAAGCGGATTAAGGATCCTGGTTATGGAGGAAAAGCCAAGTCAACTCGGGAGTATATTACTGAGTCGATTTTGAAGCCGAGTGCGTACGTTGTACCAGATTTTCCTGACAATCTAATGCCAAAAGAATTCGGCTTGAAGCTCAGTGCGGGTGCCGTCAATAAGATTGTGGATTATTTGTCTCAAGTTAAGGAAGGTCAAGACCCTCCTCCTCTTGCGGATTTTGAATAGAAATTGTATTGAAAGATTTAAATTGTATAACGTTCTGTCATTATACAAACAGGGAGTGTAGAAGATGACCTGGTTAAAATTAGTAGAAGGTTACATGCCGATGCAGATGATCACGGAGTTGGCCTGTTCCATCTTGGTGTTCTCTTTGGTCAACTGGTCGCTTGGACGTGCCGGGATGGGAGTTTCCAAGTTCTGGGCGGGCATTGGTGTCTGGATCTATATCCAGCTGTACTTGAAGTATCGGATTTATCCGCCGATTCCATTCAGTGTCCGGGCTATTTATGGGACAGTGGCTGGCTGCGGTATCTTTATGTGGGTGTCAGGGTCGCAGCGGGAATGGGATGATTTTAAGCGTCCAATCTTAAATGTGATGGATGGAATTACGGGGTTCCATAGGGGCATGCGGGTTCTGTCGTTGATTATGATCCCGCTTGCTTTGTGGGGGTACGCCTACAGTTCCTTCCTGCCAAGTTTTGAGGAGCCGATTGAGTTACGGACGGTACATCCGGCCCCTCCGGCCACCACGAAAGTGCATGGCAAAACCTTTGTACTGCAAGTGGTGCAGAATCCTTACCGGGTGAATAGCGACGGCAAGTATGATCAGAAATACACCGATGAACGGATTGTGGAGCAATCCATGGGGCGGTTGATGAAAGATGTCAATAACCCCGATTTCAATCCGTGGGATCCGAATGCTGAAGGCTACACGAAGTATGTCCGGGAAGGTGGAGAAATCTTCTTTCAGAATTGCCATTTTTGCCACGGTGATAACTTGAACGGACGCGGCTTATGGGCGTATGCGTTCAATCCGATTCCAGCGAATTTCACCGATGCCGGGACGATCGCACAGCTGCAAGAGACGTTCGTGTTTTGGCGAGTCTCCAAGGGCGGTATTGGTCTACCGGGTGAAGGGTTCCCTTGGGCGTCAGTGATGCCCCCCTGGGAACAGCATCTGACAGTGGATGAGATCTGGAAAGTGGTGATGTTTGAGTACTGGCACACGGGCTACTATCCCCGGACATGGGACTAAAAGTATAACGTAAGCTGAACTGTTTTATGCTATGGAATAACTTAATGAGGATAATCATGAACAGGAAATTCAGACAGACCGTAAGCACCTCAAGCCGCTGGGCCTTGATTCTTGGTGTGAGTGCCCTCCTTGGTGTGGGGGTTCCCCTCGCCAGTTGGGGTCAAGAAGATCTCCCTGAGGGGTTTGTGACGCAGAAGGCACCAGCCGACCCCTCCGCGGAACAGATTGAATCAGGGAAACGCGTCTACTTCACCAAGTGTGTTTGGTGTCATGGCGTCGAAGGGGCAGGCGATGGTCCAGGTGCGGTGCGCCTCTGGCCACGGCCGCGGAACTTTGAAGCAGGGACGTTTAAGATTCGACATACGGCCAGCGGGCAGTTGCCGCTAATAGATGTCGATCTCTTCCAGACCGTCACTCATGGGTTGCCGGGCTCGGCAATGCCCTCGTGGGAGGGGATTCTAACGGAGGAGCAACGCAAGGACGTCCTGGCATTCGTGACCACTCAACTGGTCAAGGATCGTGATTGGCAAGATGAAGAATTTGAGGAATTTTTTGTGTTGGACCTAGAGAAACTGGCAGGTGCAGCGGTCCCCAACACTCCGGAGTCCATTAAGCGGGGTTCGGAATTGGTGGTCGAGAATAAGTGCATCGAATGTCATGGTCTTGAAGGTCGCGGTGATGGGAATGCCTTTAACTTGAAAGATGACTGGGGCTTCTCGATCCAACCAGCCGATTGGCATAAATGCTGGAATTTCCGAGGGAGCCGGCAAGATCCATACAATCCGCAGAACATCTTCCGGACGTTTTCAACGGGACTCAACGGAACGCCGATGCCCTCGTTTGCGGATAACACCACGATCGAAGATCGGTGGCATATCGCCAATTATGTAAACTCCCTTTGTGAACGTGTGAATGATATTGATATTGCCAAAGGGGAAGTCACTCCTGAAATCGCCACCGCGTTGAACACGAGTCTTCCTTTAGGTATTGATCCGTTGACGGATAAACCGAAAAGTAGCTTTGTCATTCCGTCAAAGTACATCGTAGGGGAACTGCCCACAGACGAGCACTCGGAAATTTGGAAGACGGCACCACGTCGATGGGTAGCTTTAGGTGGGCAGATTACGCACAAACCCCGTAACTTCGTCAATCGGATTGACGATGCGTGGGTGCAATCTGTCTATAACGATGAGCACATTCTATTTATGTTCCGGTGGGATGATCGGACTAAGAGTGTTCAAGAGGGTGAAGTAGACTGGGACCCCACGGAAGTCAATTTGGGGGATTACGGAATTGAAGAACAGTCTCCAGCTGGGTCGTTGTTCAAAGATGAGCAATTCCATCCGGAGTCGATTGCTGCGAAGCAAAAAGATGGGTATCAAGTCTTCAATGATGGGATTGCGTTCCAGTTTCCTATCAAGTGGCAAGAGTTACCAGCGCCCAGGAAACCACGGTACCTGTGGGGGGATGAGAGATTTGCCGCGGATATCACAAAGTGGACAGCAGATGGGACTGTGGCTGTATATGAAGGCACGGGCTGGGATCAAGATTTCACCGAATTGGACGACTTTGCCGAAGAGGTCTCCATGGTAAAAGCCGAGTGGGAAAATGGTCGCTGGACGGTGATTTTTAAACGGCCGCTCCACGGGGACTATGAAGAGGTAGCTTACCTGGAGAAAGGGAAGTACATCCCGATGACATTCTTTGCCTGGGATGGACATAACGGTGATGTAGGGCGGAAGATGGCAGTCTCAGCATTCTACTACCTGGTGATGGAGCCGCCGATCCCGACAACGACGTATATTTATCCCACGCTGATGGCAGTGGGGATTATCGTAATTGAAGGTTGGGTGTTGGGGCGTCGGTCTAATCGCCGCAAGGAAAAACAAGGCCAGGCCTCGTAACGACAAGACAAGAATCGCCGGGTGGCGATTAGCGTGCCCGGATAGGCAAAAAGGGGGTGGGCCCAACCCACCCCCTTTTTTTATTTGTGTTGCATAACTATGAGCCAAGAAATAACAGGGGTCCTGTTGGCTGGTGGGAAAAGCCGCCGTATGGGAAGGGATAAGAGAAATTTGGTTTTGGGTGGAGAAACCTTATTTAATCGAGCCTTAAACGTTCTGGTGGACATTTTTCCTGAGATCCTTGTGGTTTTTGGTGAAGATTCTTTTGCGATATCCAATGACAAGGTTCGTGTGGTCCATGATCTCATTCCTAATCGTGCTGCTGCTGGGGGACTCTATACCGGACTTTCTTATTCCACTCATTCCAAAATTTTTGTTGTAGCTTGTGATATGCCGTTTTTAAATCCATCTGCCATAAGATATTTAATTACCCTTTCTGAACATTTTGATATAACCTCGGTTGAATTGTCGCATGGGCTACAGACCATGCATGGAATTTACTCAAAATCGTGTTTGCCATTTTTACAAAAAATGGTCAAAGATGAAAGCCTTCGTCTACAGGAATTGTTCTCTGAATCATCGTTACGTCTTAGGAAAGTGCCTGAATCCGAGATATTCCCGTTCGATCCTCAATTACTTTCCTTCATGAACGTCAACTCACCTACCGATCTAGAGTTCGCCAGAAAAATGATAGAACCTTCAGAGTAGGGCCAAATATGCATTACAAAAATCCTATGCAAGTGTTCTTCATAATTCATCCTGGAACATTGGGGGATGTTGTACTGGCTTTCCCCGCTATTCAGGCGATTCGGCGTCGGTTTTTGGATCATGAGTTAGTGCTGTTGGTTCGTGAGCCTATTGGCAAACTACTTTTAAGCTTGGATCTTGTTGACCGAGTGATCAATATGGAGGGGTCATTATTTACGCAACTTCTAAGTGATGAACCCTGTTTTAGTGCTGATGTTGGCGAGATTATGGACCGCTGTCATCATGCCGTGGCTTGGGTTGCGGATCGTGATGGAAAATTGGCCATGAATTTAGAGCGTTTGGGTATTGAGCATCAGCGGATAATATCTCCCCACGACGTTTCCTTTAGAAGTTGTCACCAAGCTGATCGATACTTGGAGACCCTTGAATTCTTGACGCACGATATTTCCCGACATGAAATATTTCTTTCATCTCAATTTGGTCTTCGACCAAACAAACCTCTTTTTGTATCTGAGAACGCTCTCAAGTCCGGGAATCCTAAAAGTATCTTTATTCATCCAAGTAGTGGAAGCTCGCATAAATGCTGGCCCCCTTTAAAAATGGCTACTCTAATTCGGCAATTGGTTCAGACAAATAAGGGTAAAGTGATCTTGTGTCAGGGTCCTGCGGATAATGAGATTGTCTCCGAACTTGAGTGCTACCTTGAAAGAAGGAACTATGAAATTATCAAGGATGCAGATTTGGTAGAAATTTCGCAGCTGTTAAAAAGAGTCGATTTGTACATAGGGTTCGACTCTGGAGTGACTCATCTAGCTGCTGCATTGGGCATTCTGACTATTGCCATATTTGGACCAACAGATATTGAACGATGGAGGCCGAAGGGACCACTTGTAGACGTTATCTTGGCTCAGCCCTGCGGATGTTCAGATTGGGCCTCCGTTCGACAGTGTGAAAAAAAAATCTGTATGTATCATTCCATCGATGATATTGTTCAGACAATTGAGCAGCGCTTAACTTTTCAAGAAAAAGTTCTCTATGGGTAGTATAAAATTAGATATTATCTCGCTTGCTATGCTCAAAGAGGCTGTGTTAGATTCCGTGCCCGTTCGCCAAAATTTTCAATTTTTTAGCTAAGATAGAGTTATAGCGTGTCTGCCGGCATAGTCCAAGAGCAAGTCACTTCAGCCATTTTCCAAGCCCTTCTCAATGCTAGAGAACAGGGCTTATTGACTTCAGAGTCATTTCCCACTCCTGCGGTGGACTTTCCCAAGCGTGAAGAATGGGGTGATCTTTCATCCAATGTTGCCATGTCCCTCGCGAAACAGGAACGAAAATCTCCCAAGGACGTCGCTGACCTTATTGTTGCGCAGTTGAAATCTTCTTCCAAAATTTTTGAACAAATTGACATAGCTCCACCAGGCTTTCTGAATTTCACTCTTCGTCGTGATTGCTGGTATTCTGTTTTGTCTGAAATTGAGGAACAGGGAAGCTATTATGGAAGCAGTAACATTGGTCAAGGTCAGCGAGTACTCTTGGAGTTTGTCAGTGCCAATCCGACTGGGCCTTTGCACATGGGCCATGGCAGGGGAGCAGCACTTGGCGAAGCCCTAGCCCGATTACTCCGCTTCGCTGGGTATTTGGTAGAACGGGAATATTATATTAATGACGCTGGTCGGCAAATGAAACTTCTGAAGGCTTCAGTCTATGCGAGATATCAAGAGTTGGAAGGTCAGAAAATCGAGTTTCCTGAAGATGGCTATCATGGAGAGTATATTATAGAACTGGCTAAAAATATTCGTGACCACGCAAGCTCGAATATCTCAGATTTTTCTCGAGAAGAAGTACAGGCACTGGCCTGTCAGAAGCTTCTAGAGGCTATAAAACACGATCTCACTCAATTTGGAATCAATTTTGAGACCTGGTATAGCGAAGCCTCGCTTTTTTCCTCAGGCAAAATTCAAGAGGCTTTGGATGACTTGGAAAAACGCGATCTTGTATTCAAGGAGGATGGAGCTGTTTGGTTTCGGTCATCAAAGTTTAAAGATGAAAAAGACCGAGTTGTTCAAAAACAAGATGGTGACTATACGTACTTAGCATCTGACATTGCCTACCACTACGATAAATTGGCCAGAGGGTTTGATTGGCTTATCAACATTTGGGGGGCTGACCATCATGGTTACGTGCCACGCATGCAGGGTGCAGTGGAAGCTTTTGGATATCCCAGGGAACGACTCCAAGTGGTGCTGGTGCAAATGGTGAGTTTGTTGCGTGGCGGTAAGAAAGTGGAAATGTCCAAGCGGGCCGGAGAATTTGTGACTCTCAAAGAGGTTGCTGATGAAGTAGGGGACGATGCTGCTAAGTTTTTTTTCCTCATGCGACGTGCCGATACCCATTTAGAGTTCGATTTAGAATTAGCAAAAAAACAGTCCTCAGAAAACCCCGTATATTATGTGCAATATGCGCATGCGAGGTTGGCTAGTTTATTTCGTATTGCGGAAGAACGTGGGTTCTTGGTTCCTACTGTGAGCGAGGTGAATTTGTCTTTGCTCATAGCTCCAGAAGAATTTCGTCTCATCAAACATCTATCGAGTTTTCCCGGTTTGGTCGAAAGTTGCGCCCAAACTTTGGAACCACATCGGGTCTCGTTTTATCTTCAGGAGCTTGCAGGCCTGCTTCATGTATTTTATTACAAACATCGTGTCTTGCCACCAAAATCGGGTGATGACAAAGATGAGGCCACTGAGTCTGGCTCTGATGGGGAAGAAGCCGAGGCTATTCGAGAAACCGTCACCTCGGCACTGACCAAAGCCAGACTGGTACTACTAAAACAGGTGAAAACGGTTCTCAACAATGGCCTCACAATGTTGGGAGTAAGTGCTCTCGAAAAAATGTAGGTAAAGGAATGTTGAATGTACAGTGTGGTAATCCCCGAGTGCCGTTGCCCACGACCTTCAAAACTTATTTTGTGAAAATCCGAAGCCCGGATCTCGAAATAATAACAAATTTAAATGACCAAAACTCTAATTTCCATAACTTGGCCTTAAAGTTTTTGAATTTTCGTTCTTCGAATTTTGAATTTGTCTGAGAATTTTTGGTCAGAGTTTTGTACTTTATTAGTGAATTTTTTTTTAATTCTTACTTTTTGAGCTATGGCATGATTAGCTTCTCCATTTCCAATCAACGTTCTTCCTCTCAAGCCAGAACCGGACGATTAACCACTCCTCATGGAACGGTTGATACCCCAGTCTTTATGCCAGTTGGAACCCTGGGGCCGGTAAAAGGCATAACTCCTGATGAATTACAGTCTTGTGGGTTTGGATTAATGCTGAGCAATTCTTACCACCTATACTTACGGCCTGGTTATCAATTAATTGCGGAAATGGGGGGCTTGCATCGGTTTACCGGCTGGACCAAATCCATTCTGACCGATAGCGGTGGCTTTCAATTGGTAAGTCTCTCGGATTTGCGCAAGATCGTTGATGAAGGTGTAACCTTCAAATCGCATTTGGATGGGTCAATGCATCTGTTAACCCCCGAACGGTGTATGGAAATTCAAGTGGCCTTGGGGTCCGATATTATGATGGTTCTAGATGAATGCCCAACACATCCTTGTACAATTGATCAGGCTAGTGAAGCCGTTCATCGGTCTACTAAGTGGGCGTGGCGGTGCAAACAGGCTGCTCAGACTAGTAAACAAGCGCTGTTTGGCATAGTCCAGGGGGGGCTTGATGCGGACCTGCGACGCAAGGCAGCCCATGATTTGGTTAAAATTGGATTTGATGGATACGCCCTCGGTGGGCTAAGTTTAGGTGAAGATAAGCTTGCCATGATGGCTGTGATTGAAGCCTCAATTCATGAACTTCCCCCAGATCGCCCCCGATATCTCATGGGAGTGGGATTGCCCGAGGATTTAATTGAAGGTGTCCTACGAGGAGTGGACATGTTTGACTGTGTGATTCCTTCACGGCACGGGAGAACCGGATGGCTGTTTACGTCGACTGGGCGTGTGATGATTAAAAATGCGCAATATGCTCGTGATGAATCACCAATTGATAAACAATGCGGATGTCCAGTTTGCCAAAAACATTCTCGAGCGTATCTTAGGCATCTCTTCTTGTCGAATGAAATGTTGGGAGTGCGTCTCAATACGCTTCATAACTTGTGGTATTATCATCAACTTATGAAGCAAATACGTTCGGCTATTCAAGAGGATCGATTGTTGGAATTTCGTGAACAATTCTATGCTACGCGAGAGGTTTCTCCACGAAGCGAGGCCTATATTGAAGAAGTTGGGGTTGTCACGACTGGCCGAAATGTAAACGTTCGAAAGGAGAAAAAATTGTGTTGATATCAATGGCCTCTGTGGCATGGGCGCAAGGGGATGCTGCACCCGATGGTCCAGCAGGTTTGTTATCCTTAGTTCCATTTATTTTGATCTTTGTGATTTTCTATTTCCTATTGATTCTCCCTCAACAGCGCAAGCAAAAAGAGCACAAAAAAATGATTGAGGAACTCAAGAAAGGGGATAAGATCATTACATCTTCCGGAATTTGGGGAACGATCACTCGATTGGAAAAAGATAATGCGACTGTGCAAATCGATGATAATACGAAAATTAAAATTCAGCGAGAAAATATAGCCAGAAAGAGGGCCACTGATGAAGGATAGTTTCCGGAGACTTATTTGATGAAAAAAGTTCGTGCACGTTTGTTCTTGGTCCTAGGGTTAACGGTTCTCTCTTTCTATTTGTCAATTCCATCATGGCCAGGGATTCATGGCTCTTTGCCTGACAGCCTGAAGTGGTTGGTGCCACAGCGGGGTGTGGCCTTAGGCCTTGATTTGCAAGGTGGCATCCATCTTGTATTAGAAGTCGAACAAGATCGTGCGGTTGAGATTGCTGTGGACAGGGCTGCCAAAGCCATGCGGGATCTATTAACAGACAAGGGTATTGAGTTTTCAAATATTGAACGAAAAGAGGGTGTCCAGGTCACAGTTGAACTTTCTGCATCAGATAAACTCGAGGAAGTTTCTACCCTTTTTGTTGAATCGTTTTCATCCTATTTACAAGTTTTCAAAGAAGACCAAACTTTAGTGTATGAGCTAGACAGCAATGATGTGGATCGTATTAAAAACGGCGCCATCAACCAGGCTTTGGAAACCATCCGGAATCGGATTGACCAATTTGGGGTCACTGAACCTCTTCTCCAGCGTCAGGGTAAAACCCAGATTGTTATTCAATTACCAGGGGTCAAAGATCCTAAGAGGGCAAAAGCCCTGATTCAAGATACCGCGCTCCTGGAATTCAAAATGTTAGATGAAGCCAACGCGCCGAAGGTACTGTTGCCGGTACAAGTTGAACGGTCGGAGGAGGAAGCCACCCGTGAAAAATTTGCGAGTCAAGTTCCGGAAGGATCGGAAATATTATTCGAGTCACTTGAATCAGATGAGGGCCTTCCTAAATATAGTCGTCCCTACCTCTTATTCAAAAATTCAGCCCTGACGGGGGATGTTTTGCAGGACGCAAGGGTTTCTATTGGAGATTTTAACGAGCCCTTAGTGTCAGTGGTTTTTGATAGCAAAGGCGCCAAAGAGTTTGGGCAACTTACGACCGAGAATGTCGGGAAATTCATGGCGATTGTGCTTGACGGGACGGTCTATTCGGCACCGCGAATCAATGAACCCATTCTTGGGGGGAGGGCTCAAATAACCGGAAGTTTTACCACGGATGAAGCCAACGACTTAGCTATTGTGCTTCGTGCTGGTGCATTACCTGCGCCGATGAAAACCCTCCAAGACCTTACGGTCGGTCCATCTTTGGGGCGTGATTCCATTGCAAAGGGATTAAATACCACCATGATTGCGGGAATCGTGGTGTTGATTTTCATGATTTTTTATTACCGCATGTCAGGAATTATTGCGGATGCGGCTTTGGCACTTAATTTGGTTTGTTTATTCGGAGCCTTGTCGGGGTTGAATGCTACCTTAACCCTTCCAGGTATTGCTGGAATCATTTTGACCATTGGTATGGGGGTCGATTCTAATATTCTCATTTTTGAACGCATTCGAGAAGAACTTCGTCAAGGTCGACCGGTTCGATTAGCTGTGGATGCAGGCTACGATAAGGCATTTCTTACAATTGTAGACTCGCATGTGACAACCTTAATTACCGGGCTCGCGCTATTTGTTTTTGGTAGCGGCCCTATCAAGGGATTTGCGGTTACCCTGTGCCTTGGGATTGGGATAAATTTGTTCACTGCCTTTATTGGAACAAAAGTTGTTTATGATATTTTGAATCGACGAAAGATGGAGAGTTTGAGTATCTAACGGAGAAGAAGTTTCGAGGCTGAAAATGTTAGAAATTGTCGGAAAAACGAACATTGATTTCATGGGAAAACGAAAAGCAGCGCTGATCGTCTCCGGAGTCTTGGTGGTTCTTGGAGTCATTACGACGATTCAGATTGTAAGAGGTGCAGCCAATCTAGGAATTGATTTTGTTGGAGGCACCGCAGTGCAATTGAAATTTGATAACCCGGTGGCTATTGATGCCGCGCGCCAGGCTTTGGGGAAACATGGTCTTCAAGATGCGGAACTTCAAGAATTTACTCAAGACAATAAGTTGTTGGTAAGGCTTAAAACCGAACGTACGATTGAAGAGAACATAGCCGATCGTATTGTCGAAGTTTTTGATAAAGAATTTTCCCACAATAGGTTTGTCGTTGATTCGAGTACGGAAATTGGCCCGACCATTGGGTATCGGCTGCAACAGGACGCGCTGTTGGCTATCACCATTTCTTTGATCGGTATTATCCTCTATGTCGCCACTCGGTTTGAATTGCGGTTTGGTGTGGCCGCTGCCATTGCGACTTTTCATGATGTCTTGGCTGTTCTTGGAATCTATTATATTTTGGACAAAGAAATTACCCTGCTAGTGGTTACAGCTCTATTGACGTTGGCAGGATATTCCCTCACGGATACGGTGGTGGTGTTCGATCGAATTCGAGAAAATCTTCGTGTTCGTCGTCGCGATTCAATTATTACCATCATCAATAATGGTATTAACCAGGTTCTTAGTCGAACCTTGGTTACCACCTTGACAGTGGTTTTGGTGTTGCTCCCATTAACCCTCTTTGGTGGAGAAGTCTTGCATGACTTCTCCTTGGCCTTACTTCTTGGTGCAATGATTGGAACCTATTCCTCTATTTTCGTCGCTAGTCCGTTGCTTTTAGTGTGGCCAGGGGGTGAAGGTCGGTTATTGAGTCGTGGCCGCTAGGCAGGATGTTAAAAAGGCCACCCGCAACGTTCTCGGAATTTTGTCGTGCTCACGTACTCCTGTACGCTTCCGTCGTCAAAATTCCTGTGGCCCTGCCGGACTTGGTTCCGCCGAGGTGTCCTCGCATAGACAAGCGGATTCTTCCAACATTCTGCCTAGCAACTGGTTTTTTGAGGTTTTTCTTACCCTTACTTTCTTTTTTGCATAAATCTAATCCTTGACAAGGGTTGGGTTTCCCTGAAAAAATTCTTCAGAAAATTAAGAACTTACAGTTTTTAATCTGGTGATTGTTACCAAAATGAAACGGTGGAAGTGGTCCCAAAGTATTCAACGCAAGACTATCTTGGGGATGGTCTTGGCTGGACTCCTTCCGCTAGTTCTTTCCTTGTTTCTCACCTATATCGAAGAACGTAGAGCTCTTCGAGAAACCAGCGGATCCAATTTCAAAGGCATTGCAGTTGAGGTTGCCAGAAAAGTTGAAACTCAGATAACTCGCGGTATCAATGAAGCTCAACAATTGGCCACGATTCCCTTCATTCGAGTAGCGGTCACCGAAGCCAATCGAAGTTACGAGGGACGGGATCCAGGAAGGATCAAAGCCCTTATTGAAGAATTTCGGAAGCGGTGGCAACAGCGCCAAGATCCTGATGAATTTCCGGTCTTTGTCAATCGCATTGCCACTAATTATTTAATGGATTGGCATGCCATTCGAAAGTCGGATTACCTTGGAATTTTGGTGACCGATAATCAAGGGGCCATTGTGTTGAGTTCTTTGCCGCAGGTCCAATTTTTTCATGGAGAGAGCTCGTGGTGGAAGGCGGCGTTTAATGATGGAGAAGGGCAAATTTTTGTGAGCGATTTATCGTTTGATCCGTCGTTTGGGACTCATGTGCTCAATGTTGTTGTTCCAATCTTTGATGAAAAACGGATTCATGCCCTTGGAACGGTGAGTATTTTATTGCGACGGGACTCTTTATTCAGATCTATTGCCGAGGTTACGGCTGGTTCCACTGGACATGCCATGCTTATGTCTAGTGACGGAACCCCCCTCATTTGCCCGGTACTTTCCCTTGAACGCCATGCAATTCAGCCGTCGCTAGTTTCCGCTGTTTCCCAAACCTCTGGAGGTTGGGTGCAAGCCGAACGAGATTCTCACGGGGCAAAGAATTCGATTGTTGGCTTTGCGAGGTTGAGGATTAGTGAACCATTGGCTCCGGAAAGTTTTGGAGGAAAGCATTGGATGACCTATGTTCGTCAAGATCCACGTGAAACCTATGCGCCGTTGGATCAAATGCTTATCAAAGTTGCGACCTACGGAATCATAGTCTTTGGAATATTGTGGCTAATTGGGATTCTTGTAGCCCGTCGCATTGTGAGTCCGATTGAAACTCTTCGTGATGGAGTGCAGCGAATTGGAATGGGTAATTTAGATCATTATCTAATTCTCCCGACCGGTGATGAAATTGAAGATTTAGCCGCCGCATTTAATAAAATGGCGAATAACTTGAAACAGTCGTTTGCGCAAATGAATGAGCAGATGAAGGAAATTCGTCAGTTGGAAGAACGGTATCGAGATTTAATTGAAAAATCTCCTGAGATGATTCACCAAATTGATAAGACTGGGCGTTTCGCGCATGTTAATGAAACAGAGCTAGAGAAATTGGGCTATTCGTTGGAAGAAATGTTGGAGAAGTTTCTCTGGGACATCATTCCACATGACAAGAAACAAGAAATCATGGACTATTTCCACCGTTTGTCACAACAACGCGAAGGAACGCTAGAAACGGTCTTTGTTACACGGGACGGTGCACATATTGATGTGGAAATCCATTCCACGGCCCTAGTCGATTCTACATCTGGAGAATTAGTCCATACCCGGGCCTTTGTCCGTGACGTGACCGAACGAAAAGTGCTTCAGCAGCAGATTGAACAATACACGACAAAATTGGAGGACGAGGTTGCGGCTCAGACCTATCAGTTGTCTCAATCGGAGAAGCGGTATCGGGTTTTGTTCAATCGCTCTGCCGATTCTATTTTGATGGTTGATTCAAAAGGGGTTATTGTTGCGGTCAATGAGCGTGAACAAGAGGTTCTTGGCTATGAAGAATCAAACTTGGTTCACTGTTCTTTGGCGGAGGTGATAGCTGAACCATTTCGGGAAACTGCTAAACACTTATTTCAAAATGTTGTGTCCGGCAAGGAAAAAGTTTTGACCACAGAGATTGAGGTGTGTCATGCCGAGCACCGAATCCTGTCAGTGGAAATGGATCTTATTCGGGTAGAACAAGAGGCTGCGATCTTGGTCATGGTGCAACTTCGGGATATTACAGAACGCAAACAATTGCAGGCCCGGCTTCAACGGTACAATGAAGAATTGGAAGAAAAGGTACAGGAACGTACCTTGGAAATTCAGCGGACGAAGTTGTACCTAGAAAGTCTTTTGGAAAATGCTAATGATGTTATTTATACGCTAGATAATGATCAGCGTTTTACCTATGTCAATAATAAGGTCGAAAATTGGGGATATCAAAAAGAAGATTTGTTGGGCCGACCTTTTTTAAGTCTATTGTCGAAACGACATCGTGGTCGTCGCTTAAAAGAAATTTTAAATGTGTATGTGAAGCAAGAGTATGAAGTAGAAGTCGTCAGCGGCACCGGAGAAGTTCGGTCAGTGTTAGTAAGTGTGTCTCCCCTTCGTAATGATCAAGATGTGGTAGTGGGTGCTCTAGGGATTGCGCGAGATATTACTGATCGAAAAAGTATGGAGCAACACATTCGCAATACCGAACGTCTTACTTCAGTTGGGAAATTGGCTGCTGGGGTGGCCCATGAAATTAATAATCCGCTTGGGGGCATGCTGAACTGTTTGTATAACATCAGAAAAGGAACGTTGGCTTTGGGGAGGCAAGAAGAATATCTCATGTATATGGAAGACGGTCTTCGTCGTGCGCAGAAAATCGTTCGTCAGTTGCTTGATTTCTCCCAACAACGAGAACCAGAATTTGCCATGAGTGAAGTAAATGTCTTGATCGATCGAGTTCTTGTGCTAACCAATCATGCGATTGTGGAAAAAAACTTACAACTAGAAAAACATTTTGCCCCTGATCTGCCGTCCTTATATGTGGATCCGTATATGATTGAACAGGTAGTCACGAATTTGCTGCTAAATGCCATACAGGCAACTCAACAGGGAGGAATGATTACATTGCGAACACAATTAGTCGGAGAAACATGTGAAATTGAGGTGGCGGATACGGGGTCCGGAATTTCGGCGGAGGTCCGGCCACACATTTTTGATCCTTTTTTCACCACCAAGCGGACGGGTGAAGGTACAGGCTTAGGCCTGTCGGTGAGCTTGGGAATTGTTGAACGCCATGGTGGAGAATTGTCGGTAGAAAGTGAAGAAGGGCAGGGAACAGTTTTCACCATCAAATTGCCACGTAGTGCTACTCGAGTGCCCACTGCGAGGGCTTCATGAAGGGTCGGTCGGTCTTAATTATTGATGATGAACCACTCATGCGTCTCTCCATGGCCGATGCCTTATCGGCGGTTGGCTATGAGGTTCAAGACGCATCCACGGGTGATGAAGGTATAGGCTTATTCCGTGAGCGACGGTTCGATTTGGTGGTGACGGATTTGCGCATGCCTGGTAGTGATGGTTTGCAAGTTGTTCAAGCGTGCAAGGATAGTTCCACGGACACAGAAGTGATTGTAATTACCGCGTATGGTTCGGTGGGCACCGCTGTCCAAGCCATGAAACTGGGTGCCTTTGACTATATTACCAAGCCCTTTTCCATGGATGAATTGTTGCTCACGGTAGATCGTGCGACGAAAGTCGTAGCGTTGAGACAAGAAAACACCGCGCTTCGGCAGGAACTCGAAGGTAAGTTTAGTTTTGAGGGGATTATTGGTAAGCATGATGGTATGCGACAGGTCATCGAAAAAATTAAACTTGTGGCATCGACTGATGCTACCGTGTTGATTATGGGAGAAAGTGGTACCGGGAAGGAAGTATTTGCAAATGCTATCCATCGAAACAGTCCACGAAAGGATCAGGCTTTGATCAAAGTTAGTTGCGCTGCATTGCCCGAAACTCTGCTCGAAGCTGAACTATTCGGTCATGAAAAGGGTGCGTTCACCGGGGCAATCAAACAGCGACGAGGTCGCTTTGAATTAGCACACAAGGGCACACTGTTTTTAGATGAAATCGGTGAAATTTCACCAATGGTTCAGGTGAAACTCCTGCGTGTCATTCAGGAACGTCAGTTCGAGCGGGTTGGGGGGACAGAGACCATTGAATGCGATGTTCGACTCGTGTGCGCTACTCAAAAAGATTTGAAAAAAGAGGTGGAGGAAGGCCAGTTTCGAGAAGATTTGTATTATCGCCTTCATGTGGTTCAGGTGAGGCTGCCTGCCTTACGAGAGCGAAAGGAAGATATATTAATTCTGGCTGACCATTTGTTGAAAGGCTGTCTGTCACGAAATTCTTGTGAGGTAAAAGGGTATTCCCCTCAAGCCAGAGAGATGTTGTTGCGGTATTCTTTTCCCGGGAATGTTCGGGAATTGGAAAATACCATTGAACGGGCCGTGACTTTGTCGCAGAATCGTAAGGAGATCGAAACTTGGGATTTATGCGGACAGCAAAATTGCCCCTTTTCAGGAGGTACGGCTCAAGATGGGTGCGGATTTTGTCAGGAAGGATTGTGGGAGGGCTGGCCAAAATCAAACCTATCACTAGCGACTGCCCAGCCCAGCGGGACCCTAGCTGAAGCGAGAGGGCATTTCGAACGTGAATTTATTTTGGATACTTTGGAGCGTACGGATTGGAGCCGAACCGCAGCCTCAAAAGAACTAGGGCTTTCTCGAAAGGCCCTTTGGGAAAAATGTAAAAGATACGGAATTTCTTCCCCGGATGAATCAGGGGATCAAGGAGAATGATCTTTAACTTTTTCGAATTTTCCTTGCTAGCGAAGAACCTGCAAGATTGAGAATCTTGAGTAATGCTCTAGTCCTCAAACTCACTTGTTCCACCCTTCCAAAGTTTGACTGTGCGGTCAAAAGATGCACTAGCTAAATAGCGACCATCTGGGGAAAAAGAAATACCTCGAACAGGGCCAGAATGCCCTTTTAATATTTGAACTTGCCGGCCTGTTTTCACATCCCACATTTTGATCGTGTGGTCGTCACTGGCGCTGACCAACATATTCCCATCTGGAGAAAGGATAAGACAGCGAACCCATTCGGAATGGCCCTTAACGTTTCGGACTTCCTTCATGTCCGGCATATCGTAATATTTGATGGTGGCATCTCGACTGCCTGAGATGAGTTGTTGTCCATCTTGAGAGAAAGTAATAGCTCCCACCCACCATTCCATGGGTTTTTGGAATCCACCATGATCGTCGACGAAATATCCGCGTTGTTCCGTTTCTTCATCATCGGGCTCATCTCGCCAATGACCATTACATAGGGCCTTTTCTTCTCCACTGGGGAGGACTTCATACAATTTTAATTTCCCGATGTCGCTTCCTCCAACCAGATGGATGCCATCGGGGGAGAACGCCGTGCACACCGTCCAATGATGATCATACTGGTCCTTACCAAGGAGGGTCATGAGTTCGGTACCCGTGGTGACCTCCCAAATTTTAATATCCTTGTTTTGTCCAGCTCTGGCTAACATGAGGCCATCGGGAGAAAAGGAAAGACTGCACACAGCATGATCATACCGAGTGAAGAGCATTCTAATAGTCTCTCCTGTTTGGGGATCCCAGAGTCGAATTGTTCGATCTTCGCTACCTGTTGCGAGAATTTTTCCATCTGGACTGTAGGCCACTTGCCGAATATCTTGGGTGTGTCCTCTGAGGGATTGCAGCAGGCGGCCCGTTTCGATTTCCCATAGACGAAGATAACGATCGCTTCCGCCACTAGCTAAGGTTAGGCCATCTGGTGAATAGGAGACACTCCAGACTCCCTGGGAGTGGCCCTTAAAGGTCTTTACTTCGTGGGTGCCGGCCTTCCAGTATTCAATCGCATTGACTGGTGGTCGGGGGGCTGGTGTTTCGCTCATTCCAGACTGTGTGTGTTCAGTTTCTAGAGAAGGGAGGTTCGAATGCTCCATGCGAAATTGATCCTTTCGAGTTCGCTAATTCTTGCGTTGGTCAGGTCCTTGCTTATGAAAAGTAGGGGTGACTATAATGAAAAACTGGGTTCCCCGAGGAAATACTAGCTAGCCCAGATTCGTGGCGTCAAGGTTAGGCACTATTCATAAATGTACGTAGTGTTGCGACTTTGATGGCCGAATAAAGGGGCTTTCCTATTCTGTTAGTTGTTGCGTGTAAGGAGTCGATTATGGAAATTCGTTTTCAACCTGCCCTCCTTCAGGAAGTTATTGACTCGTTTGCTGAGAAAACCGAACGCGAGGGAGATCCAACCTACTACAATGAATTTCACGAAGTGGCCGATCCCATTTATGAGAAATTTTCCCTTGATGAGCGGGAGCCGGAATTTAAAAAGCTATACCAGCACCTGTTTGCGAAATGGGGTTTCGCCGATATCCTACGCGATGGGTTTCGAGAGTTTCCAGACTTGGAAGAGAAAATCGGTATTGTCTTAGTTCGTGGGGTTCTAAAGGAAGACCAAGAAGGTGTGGATATCCTAAGAAAATGGGGGTTGGTTGAGGAGAAGCTTGCCAAGAAATTCGAGGAAAAAGGGCAAAAAGGTGTAGGGATCAAGCTTATTCCTCGACGATTCTATGATCCTGCCATTAACCGGTATCTTCGTCATGAGTTCACCCATATCCATGACATGCTAGATCCAGCTTTTGGGTATGATCCTGATACTAAGGTCGGATTGAACCCAGGGGAAGAGCATCTCATCTTAAATCGCTATCGAGTATTATGGAGTTTGCATGTTGATAGCCGAATTGCCCAATCCGGAAAAGAGCCCATGTTTACTCGTGAATATCGGTTACGTGAGTTTCGGTCTTGGTATCGAAAAGTTGCTCCAACTCAAGTCGAATCGGTCTTTGAGGGAGTATGGAGAACTGATTATTTTACTCACGCGGAACTGATCGAAATGGCGCAGGATACCGCTCGTGTAATCGAGCGCGCTGTTGAGCTAGAAGACGGTGAAATCGCAGAAGTCCCAACCAAGCACATTCTTATGCCAGGATTTCCCTGTCCGCTCTGTCGCTTTCCCACTTATACCTGGGTTGAGGATTTAGAGGAAAAGGTGGAGGGGTACGTTCTCGATTACATGCGAGAGAATCATCCAGGTTGGGATGTCGAGTATGGGGCCTGCGACCGTTGTGTGGAGGTCTATAAACTTCGTGCTGCGGGTGTGGTGTAGTGCCAGTGTCTGACTAAACGTGGCAGCCAACAATCACAATTTATGACCCAACAACCATCGGATCGTAAGCCAAAGGAAACTGAACCGGTCTATGGCCGCCGTAAATTTTTGAAGCATTCGGCTGTTTCTTTGGGTGTTACTGTTAATGAGTTCGTTAAGCATCGTGATGCCAAACCCCAAAAAAAAGAAAAACCTGAACCCATTCGAACAGATTGGCTACGGCCTCCTGGCGCGGTTCAGGAATTGCTATTTCTTGAACGGTGTACAGCTTGTGGGGACTGCGTTGATGTGTGCCCGTATGATACCATTCAACTTTCCAAGCAAGATAAGCGTCCGATAATTTTCCCGGACCAAACTCCCTGTTATGTCTGTGATGATTTCCCATGTGTTGGGGCCTGTGAAACAGAGGCCTTATTGCCCATTCACGGAGGTATTGCCGGAGTCAATCTTGGAAAGGCTAAAGTCAACCCACAACGGTGCACAGCTCCTCAAGGGTGTAATGCTTGTGTGTCAAAATGTCCGACAGATGCTATTCATATGGATTTTTCCTCGTTTTGTATCAAAGTCAGCGAGACACAGTGCATAGGTTGCGGTATTTGCGAGCATGTTTGCGCAAGTGTGAATGATCATATTGCTATAAAAGTGGCGTCTGCTAGATTACTTACGTAGGCTGAATTACAGTAATTATTTCTAATTTATAATACGTAAATAATGGGGCCTTTTTTCATCCATTGGCTCGGTTGTCTAACAAATTGTTAAAAATCAACGGAATTTTTTCATTTTATTGGTTAGATAAGCTGGAATTAGACCTTGACTTCGCCACACGGTTCGCCTAGTATCTGGCCTCTCTTTCGGGAGGCCGGAGCGTTTTGTGGCCTCTCTGTTGTGATGGTTGGAGAAGCTAGGACTATTCTGCAAGGCCTCATACTTACTTAAATGTGGAGTTGATGAGTTAGTCTATGGCGGTGCATTTAAAAGAAGGTCAGAATGGAGTGAATAGCACGGCGAGCCATGCGGGTGCTACCTCTGTATCAGTCTCTCCCCTAAAAGATTCCCCCGCAGTAGAACGCGCTCTTTCCAGAAGCAAATTGTATCTGTTGTTGTCTTGGAGTTACTTGTACCCTGAGGACGAAGAGTTTTTGGATTATGTCCAAAGTGGTGAATTCGTCGAAGATGGTAGAGCTGCACTAGCAGGCTTAGAGACCGCGTTAGAAGGTCGGGGTGGAGATGAGGCCAAGTTAAGTCTGGATTCTATTTCAAAGTACTTTGACCAAATTGAGGAATGGGCTTCATCCGAGGGTGTGAACTGGGGGATTCAAGATCTGCGCGATGAGCACCGTCGCGTGTTTAGTAATGTGATTGCTCTTGATTGTCCTCCGTATGAAACACTTTTTGGAAATGACCATGTTTTCGGTCAGTCCTACGTCATGGGTGATATCTCTGGTTTCTATACCGCGTTTGGTCTTCAATTATCTCAAGATATTCATGAGCGCCTTGATCACCTAAGTGTGGAACTCGAATTTCTACATTACCTTGCCTACAAGGAATCCTATGCGTTGTGTCATGACGGTCCAGAAAAAGTGCAAACCGTAGTGGATGCTGAGAAGAAATTTGTGAAAGAACACATTGGTCGTTGGGTCCCGCTTTTTTCAGGAATGTTGAAGAAAAAAGCCGATTATGGTTTTTATAAATTCATTGCTGATTTGACCGCTAATTGGGTAGAATTCGAGGTAAATTTCCTGTCAGTGAGTCCTCAGCCGTATTCGGAAACTGACTATCGTCCCGCGAACTTGATTAATCCTGAGGGCTCAACGTTTGAATGTGGGGCGCAGGACAAAGGAAATGAGTTGAGCATGTTGATGAACGAAGTAGGGGCTCAGGATTTCCTCGACAAGGAAAAGCAGGGTCAAGGCCAGGAGGGTCAATCCGGAACGGCGTAGTTGTAGTTTGTTTGGTAGGGTTCAGAGTAGTTGGTGTATTTTCATTATGGAGAGTTTCATTAGTTGGCAGTCATTTAGTTAGTTTTAATCTTTCTCTTTCATCAAAGGAGGATGCGTCATTATGAGAGTGGTGCAAACGCGTAACAAAGGACTAGTGTACGGCATTTTGCTCTCTGCCCTCGTTGTTGGTGTCATGTTGACGCTTGGGCAGGTTCCTCTCGCCGTCTCCCAGCCGGTTACCATTCCGGTAGGGAAGATTAGCGGCTCCATCCCAATGGATGCTGCAAACCCGGTGTGGGAAACTGTTCCTGGGGTCACGGTGGCTCTCAGTGGGCAAACCATCACCACCCCAATGCATCCCAATATCTCCGTGAAGACCGTGATGGTCAAAATGGCCACCAATGGCAAGGAGATCGGGGTATGGGCCAACTGGGGTGATCAAACCCTGAATAACACCACCATTGGGCCACAAGATTTTCGTGACCAAGTGGCGGTGCAGTTCCCAGTACAGACCTCTGGTGCGCCACCGTTCCAATGTATGGGGCAATCCGGTGGAACCGTCAATATCTGGCGTTGGAATGCTGAGTGGCAACGCGATATGGGCGCTGGTGTTGCAGGGATGTGGGACGTGGATCAACAATACCCATCCATCGCCTGGGACTTCTACTATGAAGAACCGGCTGGTGGTGTGACCTATCCAGACCGGATTGGTCGCAGCCTTGGTCCCTTCAATCCAGGGATTTGGTCCGGAAACATTATGTCTGATCCGGATATGCGGACGAGCTCCGTGGAAGATCTTAATGCGAATGGGTTCAGCACGTTGACGACGCAAGCTTCTCAAGATGTGATCGGCAATGGGTTGTGGGAACCTTATGGCGCCTTAAAGGGTGGTTGCTGCAGTGGACCAACCTGGCGGGTGGTAATGAAGCGGGCGTTGACGACGAATGATTCGAACGACGTGCAATTCAGCTCCGGTTCGAGCGTTCCAGTGGCGTTTGCGGTGTGGGATGGCCAAAATGTCGAACGGAATGGCATGAAGGGTATCTCCACCTGGTTCACAGCAAAAATGCCGTAAAGACTTATTCGTCTTTATTGGTAATTCATAAGTAAGAAGTAAAACCCTGGTGGTCCTGGACGCAAAGGACTGCCAGGGTTTTTTTTTATACTGAAATTTTGGTCTAGCAGAGGAGTAGTGTCTAAGGTTAAAATCGTAAGCGTTGTCTTGTAAGCCTTTGCTTGCCTGGTTTAAGGAAATGAAGCTAGCTAGGAGGTTGCATAAGAAACCAGGAGGCGTGTATAAGTTTTAACAGGGCGGGTTATATCTTTTCCCTTGATTTGGAAAGAGATTTTTAGCGTTTGCCCTCGAAAAAGTTAAAAGGAAATCTTAGGAAAAATTGGAAGAATGGCTAGAATTAATCCAAGGGGAAATTTGTGAAAGTATCTCTGTTGTTTCCACCCAGTTGGCATCCTTCTCAACCGTATTTAAGTCTTCCCTGTTTGACTGCGTTTCTTGACCAGGCAGGGATTACGGATAAAACACAGCGCGATTTAAACATTGAACTGCTGGATACTATCCTGACTCGTACGTATGGGTTGGATGTCTATGAACGACTAGTTGACAAACTCAAGGAACTGGAGCAGTGCCGTGAAGGAGAGTTTGGACCAGGAAGCGATGAACACTATGGCCGAGTCGTTGAATCCTTAGACCGTTTTCCCCATCTCATTGATGCAATTGAACCGGCTAAAGCTTCACTGAGATGTGAAGAATTTTACGACATCGATCGATACCGGGAATGCCTCTTTTTAGTCGATCGTTGGTTGGAGGTCGTATCTTCCATCTATTTCCCAACCAGGCTGACCGTGGTTGATAATCAACTCAGCTACTCCATTTATTCTTCCCGCGATATTCTAAAGGCCGTAAAGGATGAACAACAAAATCCTTATATCGAACTTTACCGGCAATATTTTCTCCAGTCTATTCTTGATGAGCAGCCTGACCTGGTTGGCATTTCCATTACGGCCACGTCACAGATTATACCCGGCTTAACCCTTTCTCGTCTTATTAAGGAGGCTAATCCTGATATTCACATTACCATTGGGGGAAGTATCTTCACGCGCCTGGTTGACAATTTACGGCGTTGTGAAAGGTTATTCCAACTCACGGACGATTTCATCGTCTTTGAGGGAGAAACAGCGCTTCTCGAATTGGTGAATCAGCTGGATGGAAACAGGAATTTTTCCAAAGTCCCCAATTTGATTTATCGTCATGATGGAAAAATCATGGTCAACCAGCCATTTTACTCCGAGAATCTAGCGCAGCATCCCGCTCCAAATTATGATGGTTTTCCGATTGATCGCTATCTGGCACCAAAAACCGTATTGCCTGTGCAATTTTCTCGAGGGTGTTATTACAAGGATTGTGCGTTTTGTGCGTTAACCCTGGATCATCAAAATTTCCGGCAAAAAGATCCAGTCAAAGTCGTTGATGAATTACAATATCTGTCGAAAAAATATGATACGCCTTATTTCTTTTTTACTGACGAGTGTCTAGCTCTCTCACCTGCACGCCGTTTGTGCAAGGAAATCATCAATCGACAGTTTGATATTCAATGGACTGCAGAGTTCCGGTTCGAGAAAAACCTCTCTCGTGAATTGCTAACTCAATTGCGAGACGCTGGCTGTCATAAGCTTGTCTTTGGTTTGGAAACCTATAACAAACGCATGATGGATTTTATGCAGAAAGGGATTACCCAAGAGAGTGTGCAGCGCATATGTACGGACTGTATTGACCTGGGAATTGCTGTGCATTGTTATGTGATTGTAGGATTCCCGACCGAAACCGAGGAAGAAGCCTTGGAGACTATGAACTTTATTGTCAATAATTCTAAATTGCATACTTCCTATGGTTTTTCATGTCAGCCGTGCTTATTCGACCTTGAAAAAGAAGCGCCAATTATGAGTGATCCAGGCGGTTATGGCGTGCAACGTATTATGCGGCCTGCTTCAGAAGATTTAAGTCTTGGATTTTTCTACGAAGTGAAGGAAGGCATGACTCCAGAAGAAGCTGAGAAACTCTACCAGCATATCTACGAAAAAATAAGCGAAGTAGTGGTGGAATTGCCGTTTAATTATTCCATGGCCGATGGCCTTCTCTACATCGCACGGCATAAAAAACTTCATGCCGCTGAATTTTCAACTGTTTCATAGATTATGGATGTCTTAGGTTTAACAGATTCAGGAAAGGATTCTGGGCGTGCAGGCAATCCAAGTCTGCTGTTTGAATATGCCTTAAAGTTTCTTCTTATTTCTGCCTTTTTGGAGCTGGTTCTTTACCGTCTTGCCTCCAGGCTTGGGATGCATATGGCGAAATTGGCGGAAAAGTCCGAAGCGGTTCGTTTGACCTTTA
>CAZDCF010000010.1:0-42599 GCA_964503895.1 uncultured Nitrospiraceae bacterium
CTTCATGTTCCCAAACCTGAAGAGTCACCCCTTGGACATCATAACCCTGTTCCGTAAGGAGCAAAGCAGCGACAGAACTATCCACACCTCCGCTCATTCCAAGAAGGACAGTTGGTCGTGACATAACGTAATTAGGCTTCCTGCGAAAGGAGTTTGTGGTCACGATGGGCTTTTAGGTCATGAACGTTTTCCATGGAATCAGATTTTCCCAGATCTTCAATTTGGCTGACACTCACGTCACACAATCCTTGGAATATTACGCCTTCTTCCATGGAAAATGATGGAGCGTGTACGTCACCAATGAGAACGGCGCTTCTCAAAAGTTGGATTTTTTTGAGGCAATGATGTTACCCTCGACTTTCCCGTTTGATACAATCACGCCGCCAGCAATGGAGCCTTTGATCACTGCATGTTCTCCGATAATCAACGTATCTCCAGTGGTAATTTCCCCTTCGAAGAGGCCATCGATCCGTACGGTCCCATCAAAACTGGCTTTGCCCTTAAATAAAGTCGACCCCTTTTCCTAGAAAAGTATATTGGTCTTCTTCAACAATGGCTTCTTTCTTTTTTTTCTCGTCTTTATTGCCCCACATGAAGCCCCTCTCAACCCTTACCTTTGTAAAGGACTGTCTTTAGGAGTTCCTCGTTTCAAAATAGAGAAACATTCTTAAACTGTGGCCTTAGTGAAAAAACAGGTCTCAGACGATACGTTACACAGCTTTCAAACCATCGCTGCCACTATAGTCTGAGCTTTTTGTCCGGATAGGACCCATTTTACAGGTGCCGTTAAATAATACGTCTTCCTCCATGGACAAAGAAGGAGTTTTCATTGAACCATTTAACACAGCCGGGGACATGAGTTGGATTTTTTCTCGTGCGACAATATCGCCAACAATTTTTCCCTTGCAAATGATAGTACCAGCCTCAACCTTGGCCTCAATCACAGCTCCTTGCCCGACAATCAGCACACCAGCCGTGTGAATTTCCCCTTCCAATTGTCCGTCGATGCGAACTGTTCCTTGATAATTAATCACCCCCTTGAATTGAACACCCTCTCCCACAAAGGCACTAACATCGTGGGTTGGGGTAAAGGCACCTTCGGGAGATGAGGATCCCAAGTCACTATCTGACTTACTATTTCTTCCAAACATGGAAGCTCCTCCTTGGATATTTTACCAATAATGGAAATTTTTTTGTCTTAGGCTACCGGAGAAATTTTTTGTTTTTTAAAAATACTCTGCCGACAGATTTATGGCAAAATGACATCCACAATCCGTTTCAGATCCTCCTCTGAATAGTAGGTCACTGTCAACTCTCCCCCACGTCTTTTCGATCGAATAGTCACCTTTGTTCCCAGTTGCTTTTGCAGTTGCTCCTCAACCGCGGTGTAAGAATTGGGTGAAGAGACGGTCTTCCCTTTTTTCGGAACTTTTTTCAGAAGGGACGGATTGTTTTTAATTAGCCGTTCAGCATCGCGAACCGAAAGCTGATTTCGAACGATTCTATTCGCTAATGTAATTTGCATTTTGGAGTTTCCAAAACCCAAGATCACCTTGGCATGCCCTATCGTTATTTTCTCCAATTCGATAAGTCGTTGAATTTCACTAGGTAAAGATACTAATCTTAAGATGTTAGCGGTGGACGACCGTTCCCTTCCAACCTTTTCCGCGATTTGTTCCTGGGTCAAGCCAAACTCTTTGATTAACTGTGAATACGCTTTGGCTTCTTCCATGGGGTTAAGATCTTTTCGTTGGAGATTTTCTACCAAAGCCAGAATAGTAGATTCATCATTCTTGGAATTTCGAATGACAACTGGAACCTTTGAAAGACTGGCCAATTTCGCAGCCCGGAGCCGGCGTTCTCCAGCTATCAATTCATAGACACCATCACCCTTTCTCCTGACTAAAATGGGTTGAAGAATCCCATTTTGTTTAATCGATTCAGCCAAACTTTCCAGATCTTCTTGTACAAATTTTTTTCTCGGCTGAAACTGATTAGCCAAAATCTGAGTGATCGGAACCATTTGAATAGACTGGTCTAATCCAGACGAACGGGGTTCTTGGCTAGGCAATAAGGCTCCTAGCCCTTTACCTAAGGCTTTTTTCTCCATTTTCCAACAACTCCTTTGCGACTTCTAGATAGGCTTTTGCACCCGAGGAAGACGGATTGTACAACAATCCCGGCCTTCCGTAACTCGGGGCTTCGGCTAAGGCCACGTTTCTGGGGATCATGGATTGATAGACCTTTTGCCCAAAAAACTTCCTGACCTCATCAGAAACTTGTTTTGAAAGGGTTAATCTCGCATCCCACATCGTTAAAAGAATTCCCTCAAGCTCTAATTCAGGGTTAAGCAAACTACGAACGCGATCAATGTTTTGTATAAGCCCCCCCAATCCTTCCATGGCATAATATTCACATTGAACCGGAATTAACACCGAATGTGCGGCAACAAGGGCATTCACGGTCAACAGGCCTAGCGCGGGGGGGCAATCTAAGATAATAAAATCATATTGATCAATAACTTGGATCACAACATTTTTGAGGACATGCTCGCGTCCGGCCATTCCCGCCAATTCTACTTCGGCCCCTGCCAAATCTGATCCCGAAGGGAAAAGGTGTAATCCAGAAATCTTGGTCTGAACGATCACTTCCTTAGCTGGAGTCTTTTTTATGAGGCAATCGTAAATGACTATGGATTGATTTTCTATCCCAAATCCACTGGTTGCATTCGCCTGAGGATCGAGGTCCACAAGTAAGACGGATTTTTCGGAAATTGCCAGGGCGGTAGCGAGATTCACAGATGTGGTTGTTTTCCCAACCCCACCTTTTTGATTTGCCACGGCGATAATCTTAGACATTGAAAACTTTATGTTTTTAAAAATATTTGAAATGAATGTTCCACGTGGAACATTCCCAAATTAATTGGTAGGACTTAGAACGAGTAAAACTCGTTCCCCGCACCCAAACGGTAAAAGATAGGAAATCTCTTCCTGGACAAAAAACCCTGGAATTTCCTCGATTTTTTGGGGTTTCTTTGAGCGACTTAAAACGAGTTTACCATCCTCTCGCAAGAATGTTTTAACATAAGGCAAACACACATCGAATCTCAATGCTTTGAGAAAAATAAAATCGAATATTCTTTTATACTCTTCGGATTTGTTTAAATCTTCAACGCGACTTGGCTCGACAGACACATTTTTTAATTTCAAGGTCCCAATGATATGGTGAAGAAATGAGACTTTTTTTAAATTTGGCTCGACTAGGGTCACGGATAGGCTTGGGCAAGAAATTTTTAATGGTAAACCAGGAAAACCTGCTCCGCTTCCAATATCCAAAATGGAACTTCTAGTTTTTTGTTCAAAAACCTTGTGAAAGGCTAAAGAATCAATAAATAAATTGGCGAGTATATAACTTTTCTCCTTGTGGCCCGTTAAGTTTATTTTTTGGTTCCACCTCATAAGTTCCTGAAAGTAGGTCTCAATTTGACTAATGGCTTCATCTGATAAACATACTCCGATTTTTTGGGATTCTTGCCGAATAGTTTTAAGTGTAGTTTGGCTTTCCATATTTCAATGTTCCACGTGGAACAATTCAAGGAAGGGCTATGGTTTTCATAATATTGAAAAATGGAGACAATGCCCTGAAAGGCACCTTTTAGCGTGGTGATGTTTGCTTAGCCCTATTTTGTCTTTCTAAAGATACCAAAAGGAGGGAAATAGCAGCGGGTGTGACACCTGAGATTCTGGAAGCCTGGCCAACCGATGCTGGTTTAACCTTAGAAAGTTTTTCGGCCACTTCTTTGGAAAAACCGCTGATATCGTTATAGGTAAAGTCTATGGGAATTGGTTTTTTTTCAAGTTTCTTAAATTTTTCAATATGTTGGAGTTGCCTTTTAATATATCCTTCGTACTTGATGGAAATTTCAATAGCCTCCTGGATGGTTTTATCTTCCACTGGGACGTATCCTGAAATTTCGCAAAGCCGCGAATATGATACTTCAGGGCGACGTAGTAATTGAGCAAGCGTATGGCCTGGATCGGGAAGGTTTTCCTCGAATTTTTTCCACCGGTATGATGTTTCCTGATTCCAAATAGGCCGATTTGAATTAAGACGGTTCATCTCTTGGCTTATGGTTTCTTGTCTGTTAAGGAATTCTCTGAAAACGGCTTCCTTAACTAGGCCCAAATTATGACCGACTTTCATTAGACGAGCAGCCGCATTGTCCTCCCTAAGTAGCAATCGATATTCTGCTCTTGAGGTAAACATTCGATATGGCTCCCTTGCGTCCTTGGTAATCAAATCATCAATTAAAACACCAATATACGCTTGAGAACGATCTAAAATAAGCGGTTCCTTTTCCTTAACCTTCAAGGCTGCGTTGATCCCCGCAATGATTCCCTGTGCCGCGGCCTCTTCATAGCCCGAGGTACCGTTGATTTGTCCGGCATGATACAGACCCAAGACTAATTTGGTTTCAAGGGTGGGATGAAGTTGGCGGGGAGGAAAATAATCATATTCGACCGCATAACCCGGTTTAAGCATTTTTGCCCGCTCAAGACCGGGGATGGTCTTTAATAAAGCTCCCTGGACATCAATGGGAAGACTGGTGGAAATGCCATTGGGATAAAAAGAGTTTGATTTCAACTCTTCTGGCTCGAGAAAGACCTGGTGGCTTGTTTTATCGGAAAACCGGACGACTTTGTCCTCGATGGATGGACAATACCGAGGGCCTACCGAATCAATTACTCCGGCATAAATCGGTGACCGAGCAAGATTTTTTCTAATAATTTCATGTGTTTCTTCGGTTGTTGTAGTTAAATAACAAGAAATTTGAGGATTGGAAATCCTTTTCGTTCTAAAAGAAAATGGGCGAGGAGGGGAATCTCCTGGCTGAATCTGCATCACCTCAAAATTAATGGTTTCTTGGGCTATTCGAGGAGGTGTTCCAGTTTTTAAACGGCCCACTTCAAAACCGAAATCTCTCATGCAGTCCGACAAATGCTCGGAAGGGGCTTCCCCTGCTCGTCCACCAGGGAGATGATTTAGCCCAATATGCATTAGCCCTTTTAAGAAGGTTCCGGAAGTGATGATAATGGCTTTGGCATAAATGGTTTCACCTCTATTTGTCACAACCCCAATGACTGCATTGCCTCTAGTTAAAATTCTCTCAGCTGTGCCGGCAACTATTTCCAAACTGGGCTGGGCCTTTAAAGTTTCCTGCATAGCCACTCGGTACAAAGCCTTGTCACACTGGACCCTGGTTGCCCGAACCGCTGGCCCTTTCCGCGTATTAAGCGTACGAAATTGGATACCCGCTTTATCTGTATTGTGTCCGATTTCCCCTCCCAGCGCATCGACTTCTTTCACTAAATGGCCCTTGGCAATTCCACCAACAGCAGGATTGCAGGGCATTTGGGCAATTTTCGTTTCATCAATGGTCAGGAGAATAACTCTACAGCCCATTCGAGCTCCAGCCAGCGCTGCCTCGCATCCAGCATGGCCACCCCCAATTACAATAATGTCTCGTTCTGCCGCCATATAAGTTTAATTTCTTAGCTATAACTACTTTCCAATGCAGAAGTCACGAAAAATGCGGTCTAAAATATCTTCTGTGCACACAGCGCCTGTAATTTCCCCGAGAGAGTCTAATGCAGCCCGCATATCGAACGCAATACATTCCCCATCCATTCCTGCCTGGATAGATGTTTGAGCCTGTAGAATTGATTCCTGAGCTTTTGCCAATGCAGCCTTATGGCGTAGGTGTGTCACTATTGGGCCTTGCCCAATTTCGAGGTTACCCTTAAAAAAACATTTTCGAATAGCTTCTTTCAACAAGCTTACACCTTTTCCGCTTTTAGCGGAAATTTTCAATATTTTATCGGCCTTATCAATACTTTCAAATTTTTCGATTTTTTCAGGCTTCGAAGACATAACATCAAAAATCTCTTGCATCTCCATTTTAAAGGGTAAATCATTTTTGTTAAGGAGTATGAGACAACGGTCTTGGCCATGCTCTTTGAGCAGAATACGATCTTCTCCGGTTAACTCTTCCGAACTATCGAGAACTAACAAAAGAAGATCGGCTTCTTTTAAGACCTCTCTTGTTCGCCGCACACCTTCTTCTTCAATTAGGTCTTCTGCCTTTCGCAGACCCGCTGTATCGATCAGTCGCATCCGGAATCCGGAAAGATTGACGTATTCATCAATCACGTCTCGCGTAGTTCCGGGAACTGAAGAGACAATAGCCCGATCTGTTTTAAGCAACGCATTGAGCAAGCTCGACTTCCCCACGTTAGGTCTACCGATAATAGCGGCTTTGATTCCCTCACGAATCATCCGGCCTTCTTCAAACGTATCAATCATGTGTTGAAGCTTGGCTTGGATTTCTTTGAAAACGCACTCCAATTGCTCGTTTTGAATAAACGAAATATCCTCTTCAACAAAATCCATTCCTGCTTCAAGATGGGCAAGATTTCGGATCAATTCATCTTTTAATTGTTCGACTTCTCGGCTAAGTACTCCTCGTAGAAGACCTTGGGCGCTGCAAAGACTGCTGGTTGTGGCGGCCCGTATGGTATCCAGAACAGCTTCAGCCTGTATCAGATCGAGACGCCCATTTAGAAATGCACGCTTCGTAAATTCTCCTGGCTCCGCTATTCTTGCCTCTTGCTGAATAAGGGCATCACAGATTTTTTGCATAATGAAAGGACCGCCGTGAGTTTGTATCTCAACCACATCCTCTCCTGTATAGGAATGCGGTCCTCTCATAATCACCACTAATGCCTCATCAAGCGGGAAGTTTTCTTTGGAAAATACATCGCTTAGGTACAAGCGATAGTTGGAAAGTTTTTCCAAAGGAGTGTGATTTTTGGGATGGACATACTTGGCAGCAATCCGGATGGCCTGATCGCCACTGATCCGAACAATGCCTACGCCTCCTTCACCTGGCGGCGTGGCAATCGCGCAAATCGTATCCTCTCCCGTCGCTTCGTTCATGGGAGATCCAATAATTACTCAGACTCTTTTCGTGTCACTTACCCTTACCCTTTTTCTTCTTAGGCCCACTTGATTCTTCTGGGGTTCCGGCGGTCGCAGTCTGAGCATCTAATGGTGGTTGTGTTGGGGGCTGCTTTTTTAAAATGAACCTGTCTGTAACCACCTGTTGTGTGATGGTCAACACGTTATTTGTGAGCCAATACAACACTAAGCCCGCCGGGAATGTTAAAAAGAGAAACGTTAAAAAAACTGGCAAAAGTAGCATCATCTTGGCTTGGGTTGGATCCATGGTCGTGGGCATCATCTTTTGTTGCAAGACCATAGAAGCACCCATCAATACCGGGAGCACATAAAAAGGGTCAGGCACGGATAAATCCGAGATCCACAGAAGAAACGGCGCCTGCCGTAAATCAACAGTCATGTACAAGATATTGAATAGCGAAATGAAGGCGGGCATTTGGAGAAACATTGGAAGACATCCACCAACTGGATTGACCTTATTTTCTTTGTATAATTTGATAAGCTCCCGGTTAAGACGCTCTCGGTCATCTTTAAGTTTCTGCTGTAGAGCTTGGACCTTCGGCTGAACCTTCTGCATGCCCTGCATGGATTTATAGCTCTTGTATTGCAATGGGACGAACAAGAGTTTAATCCCGCAGGTGAGAAGAATAATAGCCACTCCATAGTTTTGCGTGTAATCGTAAATCCACCGAAGCACATAAAAAAGTGGCTTTGCTACGGCACGGACGATGTCCCAACTCCCATAAATAAACCATCCAAAATCGATGGTATCTTCAAGCCCATGCCCCAGTGCCCGCATCGCATCAAATTGTTTTGGGCCTGCATAAAGCCGAAAGGCAATGTGATCCTCTTCGCCCGTAGTAGAAAAGTCCACGCCTGCAGTGACGACAAATTCAGCTTCAGCCTTGGCAAAGACACCTCGGGCGACTTCCGGAATCATGACAGTTATAAAATATTTATCTTGGAGGGCAGCCCATCGAAGATCACCGGTTCTGCGAAGCTCCGGTTCAGGGTTTTCTTTTTCCAACGTTTCCCCAATCATCCAGGCCGGACCTAGGGCGCCAATAAAACCTTGCCCCCATTCCACTACACCAAAATTGGTCCCTAACAACACCTCTACGCCGTCTTTTAAGCCTTCTGTCTTAATAACCACATCCACTACGTAGGAATCGTCATGAAAGGTCAGTTCCTTTTTTACTGCGACTCCCGATTCTTCATCGCGAAATGTGTAGGTGAGGGTTCCGGTGGGGTTTGTGGAACTCAAGGATTCAAAATCACGGCTAACTTCGTACACCGCAGATTTCAACGCTTTGGTCACATCAGGATCAGGAACCTGCACTGATAGAGGACCGGCAAAATGACCTTCTGGGTATACAAACTCGATAGGTTCAGACTCATCACCATCTTGGGTGAGATAATGTTTTAATTTCCAGCTTTTTATCTGAGCCCCACGATTTGTTAAGGAAGCCCTATACAGAGAGGTTTCAATCTCTTCGAGTGTTTCTATTCGTGGAACAATATCCGTGCCGATTTCCCCTTTTTCACCAGCCTGGACTCTCCCTCCTGAATCAGTGGTTACCGTTTCATGAATAGTACCAGGGGTTGCGGGCATGTCGGATCGCTGTTGCTCTGCAGGCGAGGGCTCCGGAATAATCCCAAGCTCCTTTAGCAACTTATCGTACCCAAGAATAATGACAAGGGAGATCACGAGAAAAAGAATGATTCGCTTTTCCATGGTTTGCTTACTTTTCCTCGTTTAATCCATTATTGATCGTATCTCGGCAACACCGACCGGGCATTCCATAAAGACGGCATTTGGAGGGGAAATGTTCGTTCGTCTGGGAAGTTAGGGAACAGGGTCGATTCCCCCAGGGTGGAAAGGATGACACTTGCAAAGTCTGAACACCCCTAAGCATGTGCCATGGAGAACCCCATAGCGCTCAATAGCTTCCCGTGTGTAACCAGAACAGGTTGGTTCAAATCGACAGGCGGGTCCGAGAAATGGCGAAATGTATCGCTGGTACCCTACAATCATCCATAAGACTATTTGACGCATGGTAGATGATCCGTTGACGATAGCAACTCCTCTCGAGCCAAAACCCGAACCCACGAGTCACAGAGGGTCCCATGGCTTTTGGTGAGAACTGGTTGCTTAGGAAAAATAATAATATCGTACCCTTGAACCAACAAGCTGTGGGTTTTTCGTACTAATTCCCGAAAAATGCGTTTTCCTCGATTCCTTGCCACGGCTTTGCCAAACCGACGACCTACAACAATGCCGATCCGGGTTTCCTCGGTCGGCGATAAACAAAACATGACGCTAAACAAAGAGGTTTGGCATCTCCTCCCCTCTCGTTTCACGCGGTCGAAATCTTCTTTTTTCTTGAGAAATAGTTCGGATGAACGCGTATGCGCATCACTCATCAGAGACTGTGAGACGGTGGCGGCCTTTCCGGCGTCGACGAGCCAAAACTTTCCTGCCATTTTTGGTGCTCATCCGTTTCCGGAAACCGTGGTCGCGCTTCCTCTTAAGATTCGATGGTTGTCGGAATGTCATCGACATAATAGAAACCCTCGTGTTAAAAAAATTCAGAGATTTATTGTAGATTCCTATTCTCTTTAGTGTCAAATTGGGAATAATATTTTAGAAGAAAGCGCCGGTTTGAAAATTGGGAAACCATAGCCAGAAAAGGGTCGATTATGACTGAGCGAATGTATAAAGTCATAGAAAATGAAGCAGGGGTGCCGATTAAAGCCTGGACCAAGGGTGTTATTTTAGAACAGGTAGCGGAAAAACAGCTTCGAAATGTGGCTTCTTTGCCATTCATTTATAAATGGGTAGCTGTCATGCCTGACGTACATTGGGGCATCGGTGCAACCGTGGGAAGTGTAATCCCAACAAAAAAAGCTATTATTCCTGCTGCGGTAGGGGTTGATATTGGCTGCGGTATGATGGCGGTGAAGACAACCTTACAGGCTGGTCATTTGCCTGATAATCTTCGCTCGCTCCGGACTGCCATTGAAAAAGCTGTTCCGCATGGACGAACCAATCATGGAGGCAAGGGGGATCGAGGTGCCTGGTATAATATTCCCAAGCATCATCTCGCGGAATGGGCCAGCCTGAAGCCTGAATACGATAATATTTTATCAAAACACCCCAAGTTAGACCGAGGGAATGATGTAAACCATTTGGGTTCTCTGGGAACAGGAAACCATTTTATTGAAATCTGCCTCGACGCCAACTATGGGGTGTGGCTTATCCTTCATAGTGGATCGAGGGGAGTGGGAAACCGTATTGGAACGTATTTTATAGAATTAGCAAAAAAGGACATCAGGAAGTGGTGTATTAATGTGCCGGATAAAGATTTGGCTTATTTTCCTGAAGGTACAGATCATTTCGATGATTATGTGCAGGCCGTTCATTGGGCACAGGACTTTGCCATGACCAATCGACAGCTCATGATGGGAAATATCATCCAGGCGCTGAAACAGACTGGAGAACTCCCAGAGTTTCAGACGAATGAGGAAGTCATAAACTGTCACCATAATTATGTGGCTGTCGAACATCACTATGGTGAGGAAGTGTTTGTAACGCGAAAGGGCGCGGTGCGAGCTAGAAAAGGTGATATGGGGATTATCCCGGGGAGTATGGGTGCTCAGTCCTTTATTGTTTGCGGTTTAGGGAATGATGAGAGTTTTCAGAGTTGCAGCCATGGGGCAGGACGAGTTATGTCGAGAGCTGAAGCCAAAAGGCGATTTACCGTAGCCGACCACGAAAGGGCTACGGCAAGGGTGGAGTGTCGAAAAGATAAGGATGTGATCGACGAAACTCCCGCGGCCTATAAGCCCATCAACGACGTGATGAATGCCCAAAGGGATCTTGTGGAGATCGTGCATACACTTAAACAGGTTGTGTGCGTCAAAGGGTGATGGAATCATAAATTATTCCTTTCCCCTTCATTGCTAAATGCTTCCTCTTTGCATTACATTGACTCACGAACTCTCCCCTTCTATAGTCGTCGCTCTGTTATATTTCATAAAATCGACAAGGAATTCTTCCGCTTAACATTTTATAGTAAAATTACGTATGATTCGCGGCATTAAAGGAGCCAAGGATATTTTCCCCGGCCAGATTCCTAAGTGGAATGTGGTTGAGAAATTGGCACACCATTTAGCGGAGTCTTATGGGTTTAAAGAAATCCGTATTCCTATATTCGAGCAAACGGATCTGTACGTCCGGAGCATTGGAGGGGCCACAGATATTGTCGAGAAGGAAATGTATACCTTCCCAGACCGTGACGGAAGCTCTCTTACTCTAAGACCTGAGGGTACAGCTGGGGTGATTCGATCATTTATTGAACACAATCTTCGCAATGACCCCACCTGTAAAAAGCTTTATTATATTGGGCCCATGTTCCGGCATGAGCGCCCACAGGCTGGGCGGTTTCGCCAATTTCACCAATTTGGGGTCGAATTAATTGGGACCACTTCTCCACTTGCGGATGTGGAGGTTATTTCTCTTCTTTGGCGGTATTTTTCCGAACTACAGTTGCCAGGTCTTACGTTAGAAATGAACTCCTTGGGGGAAACTTCCGACCGGCAGTTATACAAAGAAAACCTCGTGGCCTTTCTCAAACCCAAAGTAGAGCAATTATGTAGCAATTGCCTTCGGCGCATTGATACCAATCCCCTTCGAATCTTAGATTGCAAGGTTCCACAGTGTCAGACGTTAACTGAAGATGCACCCCAACTAATAGACTTTTTAGGCCAAACCTCCAAAGAACATTTTGAGCAGGTTCTTGCTGGCCTTGATGCACTTTCAATTCCTTATATTCTCAACCGGAGGCTTGTGCGAGGTTTGGATTATTACTCGATGACAACATTTGAGGTGTCTTGCTCAGCCTTGGGAGCCCAAAACGCGATTGGAGCAGGAGGTCGCTATGATGGCCTTTTTGAAGTTCTTGGAGGAAAGCCTACACCGGCCATTGGTTATGCCATTGGTCTAGAACGAGTCTTATTGGCTCTGCCCGAGTCCATGACTCCCAGTAAAAAAAGTTGGTTTTTTATTGCGGGTTTTGGTTCTTCGGGGAGTCGGGCTAGCTTAACTCTCCTTAACGACCTACGTTCACAAGGCATCATAGCAGATACAGATCATAATGCCTCAACCCTAAAAACACTCCTACGGTCAGCCGATAGACTATCCGCCCCTTATGTGGTAATCCTTGGAGATGACGAAGTTACGCGGAACGAGTTGATTCTCAGAAATATGAAGACGAAGGAGCAAGAAAGTATCCCGTTGGCCACTGCCGTTTCCATACTAAAAGGTCGCTTATAACTCCTTTCATTTTTAAATCATTTTATTGACTTTTTTCCCATCTAGGAATATGATTTTCTTCTTGTTTTTCAATAAGTAATGTAACCTAAATCATATTTCATCAGAGGTCCTCATTTTAGCCGGCGTCGAGCCTTTCCAAAGTTATCGTCATCTATTCTGAGTTTAAATAAAAATATTTAATTTCCTTTTTTGTAAAAGAATTACATGTCTGAAAATTGGGTTGTATTACTCCGAGAAGATCCTATGACCACTGGTAGGCCGGTTGAAGGATTAAGAATTGCGCTGGGCCTATCAACAGGTAATAGTCCTTTGACTATTATCTTGTTGGGAAAAGCTCGAATCCTACTCACTGAAGACGCTTTAGATGTTGTCGACGCAGATATTCTTGAAAAGTATCTTCCTGCAATACAAGATCTAAATATTCCCCTCCTTGTTCCAAAAGGTTCTTCGGAGGAATATTCACTCAGCCCTGAATTTACCGTCGAAGAAATTTGCTCTTCAAAAATTCAATCACACCTCTGTGATGCACACCGTGTATTAGTATTGGGTTAGCGCGAATAACCATGAAAAAAATTCTCTATATTATTTCAAAACAACTAGATCAAGATTTTAATCAACTTATATCGTCGTCAGTATCTCCTGAATATTCAGTTTCAGTTATTTTAATTCAAAATGGTGTTCGGTTAAATCCCACATGGGCTTTCCCATCTTTCGTACTAAAAGATGACATTCAGTTAAATGAACAATCTGCTTTATATTCTAAAATTCAATATTCTGATATGGTTCATATGATATTTGAAGCTGATACAATAATATCTCTATGAAATGTAATAAAACATTCTATTCTTAGTTTTCTTAGATAAAAGAATAATAGTAGTAGAAATAGTAGTAGGGCTTGTGAATTAGGGGATAAGGGTTGGTGATTAGAGAGGGCCGTAGGAAAGGACTTAGTTAGTATGGGTACAGACCCGTGTATAATTTGAAGAGGTGTTGTTGATGAATAATTTGGCCCTTCTGGATAAGAAAAGAAATTGGTGGAAAAAACTTTTGAAAAAGGATATACGTGGATAACTTATCCACATATGTGAATAAACCTGTGAATATAAGGAAGTTTTGTTTCTGGTATAGGGTACTCTGTGAATATATTGAGCCATATAAATTCAATAAAATCAATGGTATATAGGAATAAATAGGAACTATCCTCTAAATTCGCTGTTATTTTTAAGTCTATGAATATATGGAGATTATGTAAATGGATGGGGCTAAAATCTGGGATCGCGCCTTAGTATTTATTGAATCCCACATTGGAAAAGAGGTAGTAGAAACGTGGTTTCAACCTGTTCAATTGGGGGAAATTAATGGGTCGAGAGCGACCATTGTTGTCCCCAATAAATTTTTTGGGGAGTGGTTGGGAAGGAACTATAAAGGATTAATCGGAGAGGCCATTGCATCAGCCAATGAGACACAGGGTGAAGTAGCCCCTGAAGTTGTGTTTATTGTAGGTGAACAGGGTAATCGTCCAGGAGTGCCGGATCCTTCTTTATTGGATCAGCCTCCAGTTCGGGGAAGGCCGCGTAGGCAACTACCAAATCCTAAATACACATTTGATAATTTTGTCGTGGGAGCGAGTAATCAATTTGCGCATGCAGCCAGTCTGGCTGTTGCCGAAGCCCCAGCCAAAGCCTACAACCCTTTCTTTATTTATGGGGGTGTGGGGTTAGGAAAAACCCACCTTTTAAATTCGATTGGGAATCTTGTTGTCCAAAAGAGCGATTTGCGTATTGCCTATGTAACAACAGAACAATTCACTAATGAAGTCATCAATTCCATTCGCTACGATAAAATGATCGATTTACGACGACGATATCGAAATACTGATATGCTGTTAATTGATGATATTCAATTCTTAGCTGGGAAAGAGCGAACACAAGAGGAGTTTTTCCATACATTTAATACGCTTTATGAAGCCGGAAAACAAATCGTTCTGTCTAGTGATCGCTTTCCCAAGGAAATGCCGTCTATGGAAGAACGCCTTCGGTCACGGTTTGAATGGGGCCTCATTGCCGATCTTCAACCACCGGACGTGGAAACGCGAATTGCCATTCTGAGAAAGAAGTCAGAAGAAGAAGGTATCACTATCGGAGATGAAGTAGTTCAGTTGTTGGCGGAAAATCTTAAAAGTAACATTCGTGAATTAGAGGGAGCGCTAATCCGCTTGGGCGCGTATGCCACCCTCACCGGCAAGATTATCACCACTGAAATGGCAAAAACCGTTTTGCGAGACCTGCTGGGAAGCAAAAAAAAGTTTATTACGCTCGAAGACGTGCAAGGAGTCGTGGCGAGTCGATTCAATGTCAAAATCTCAGAGTTAAAATCCAAGCGTCGAACCAAAACGCTGGTTCATCCCAGGCAGATTGCAATGTTTCTTGCCCGTGAGCTTACAGATTCCTCATTTCCAGAAATCGGTCGAGAGTTTGGAGGAAAGGATCACACGACCATAATCCATGCCTGTCGGCAAATAGAGAAAGCACTCGATGCAGATACGACATTACAAGCAACGATCGAAAGTTTAAAGGATGAAATTAGTAAAGTCTAACCGTTGAGTGGTGCGAGCGTAAGAAAAGACATGAGGTACCTAACGCAACCGCCTGCCAGCAGAAGGGAGCTCTATCATGCGTGTGACGATTGCGCGCGATGAACTTCTCACTGCCCTCCAACGAGTTCAGGGAGTGGTGGAAAAACGAAACACGATGCCGAGTTTGGCCAACGTGTTATTGGAAGCAAAAACTGAAGGCCTAGATATTCTCGCGACAGATCTTGAACTCGGGATGCGGGGTTTATATAAAGCGAAAGTCGAAGAAACAGGAGCAGTAACCTTCTCAGCGAGAAAGCTGTATGAGATTCTCAAGGAGATAAAGGAGCCGAAGGTAAGCTTAGCCGTCACCGACCATTCGTTAGTAACCATTCGTGCCGGACGGAGTCAATTCAAAGTTGTTGGGTTGCCCAGCAAAGATTTTCCTCCTTTGCCAGCCATTGAGCGAGAAGGGCTCATTCCTCTACCTGGTACGAGTTTATTACAACTCATTCGAAAAACCCTCTTTGCCGTTGGCGATAATGATACGAGGTATGTATTAAACGGACTCCTCATCGCCCTGTTTACAGAGGGTGGGAAGCCCACAATTCGATTAGTGGGTACTGATGGCCATCGATTAGCCACCGCGGATCAGGAGTTGGAGGTGAAGAAGGGTGCCGCCTTTCCCAAAGATACTAAAGTTATCGTTCCTAAGAAGGCGGCGCAGGAAATCCGCCGGCTGTTGGAAGAGGGTGGAGATGAACCCATGATCGGATTTACCAAGAACATGTTGATCTTCCGAAAAAGCGGGTTGGTCCTGACTTCCCGTTTAATGGAAGGGAATTATCCCAACTATGAACAGGTCATACCGAAAGAGTCTTCAAAGAAAATCACGGTCAATCGCGAAGAATTCGAAGGGGCGTTGCGACGCGTCTCGGTTTTGTCACGGGATAAAGCCTATGCGGTAAAGCTTACCTTCGCACCGGATCACATTACTTTGTTTTCCAGCCACCCGGATATGGGAGAAGCGGTTGAGGAAGTTCAAGCTAAATTTAATGGCAAGGAATTTGCCGCTGGATTCAATGCCCGATACCTACTTGAGGTACTGACGGTCATGGATGGTGATTCTATTGAACTGCAAATGGAGGCAGCGTTGAGCCCATGCCTACTGAAAGAAACAGAAAATAAAAAATTGTTTAAAGCCGTAGTCATGCCCGTAAAAGTATAAGGTATAAAAGTCGAGGATGTCGTCTGACGAAATGAATTCCCAAGATCTTCCGTCCGAAACCCCAGTTCCATCACAATCGGATCCAGCCCAGAACACGGAGGCTCAAACCGAAGCCCACGACTATGGCGCGGAACAGATTCGTGTGCTTGAAGGATTGGAGGCCGTGCAAAAACGGCCAGCCATGTATATTGGTAGCACGAGTGTCGATGGGCTACACCACCTGGTGTATGAAGTTGTTGACAATAGTGTGGATGAGCATATGGCTGGGTATGGGGAATCAATCGAAGTCACCCTAGAAATCGATGGAAGCGTTACAGTGGTTGATAATGGCCGCGGCATTCCTACCGGGATGCATCCCACACAAAATAAATCAGCGGCAGAAGTCGCTCTTACAGTTCTTCATGCTGGAGGGAAATTCGAACAAGGGGCTTACACGGTATCGGGTGGCTTACACGGCGTGGGGATCTCTGTCGTGAATGCGCTGTCCGAATGGCTTGAATTAGAGATTTGGCAAGAAGGGCAAGTTTTCGCTCAAGAATATGCCCGAGGGATACCGAAGGCTCCATTAGTAGCCACGGGTGTGACAAAAAAACGCGGTACTAAAATCACGTTCAAGCCCGACACAAACATTTTCGAGACCGTGGATTGCAGCTTTGATGTTCTAGCCCAACGCCTTCGGGAATTAGCCTTCCTAAATAAAGGGCTGTCCATTAAGATTTCCGACCACCGCACACAAAAGGAACAGGTCTTTTGCTACAAGGGCGGAATTGTCTCCTTTGTCGAACATTTAAACGAAGCCAAAACCCCACTTCACAGCCCCATATTTATTTCGGTTGAAAAGCCGGATGTCATCTTGGAAGTGGCTCTCCAATATAATGATAGTTACGCGGAAAATCTCTTCTCGTTTGCCAACAATATCAATACCCGAGAAGGTGGAACCCATTTGGTGGGGTTCAAAGCTGCATTGACGCGCACGATCAATAGCTACGCTAATGCCAATGACTTGTTTAAAAAAGATATGGAGTCTCTTACAGGGGATGATGTGAGAGAAGGTCTGACCTCGGTGGTCAGCGTAAAAGTTCGTTTCCCACAGTTTGAAGGCCAGACGAAAGCGAAGCTGGGAAATAGCGAAGTCAAAGGAATTGTCGAAGCCGCAGTTAATGAAGGTCTCGGAATCTATTTTGAAGAAAATCCTCAAGTTGCCAAGAAAATTATTGGGAAGGCAGCGCAGGCAGCCATTGCCCGCGAAGCTGCAAGGAAAGCCAGGGACCTCATTCGGCGTAAGAGTGCGCTTGATAGCGGGACGCTTCCTGGGAAATTGGCGGATTGTTCAGAAAAAGATCCATCCCTCACGGAACTTTACCTAGTCGAGGGTGATTCGGCAGGCGGGTCTGCAAAACAGGGCCGTGACCGACGCTTTCAAGCCATCCTGCCGCTCAAAGGAAAAATCCTCAATGTGGAAAAAGCACGAGAAGATAAAATGTTGTCGAGTGAGGAAATTCGCACACTGATCATGGCATTGGGCACTGGGATTGGTCGCAAACCTGAAGACTCGGAAAAAGGTAAAGATGACAAAGAGGTTTTTGATGCAAACAAGGCTCGGTATCATAAAATTATCCTGATGACAGATGCAGATGTGGATGGCAGTCATATCCGCACACTTCTACTCACCTTTTTATTCCGGCAAATGCATGAGTTGTTTGACCATGGTTATATTTATATTGCACAGCCCCCGTTGTTTAAAGTGAAAAAAGGTAAAGTGGAACGCTATCTTAAAGACGAGCATGCCCTGAATGAATATTTAGCGGAGCAAGCGGTCAAAGAAGTAGAAGTATATGTTAAAGGCGAAGACGCATTCGTCCAAGGGCAAACCCTGGTACCGATTTTAAAAAAACTCATTGAATTTGAGGGATTGCTTGGGCGGTTTGCCAAAAAGCAACGTGAGGTTGGTCTCCTCCGTGTGTTTGTAGATGAGCCTGCTTTGGGACGGGAGCTATTAAAGAATCAAACCGCAGTTCAGGAATTGATTGAACGGGCCAAGGAACGTCTGAAACTCGTGTATCCAGACGCCCCCATCACGGTGGCCCTGCATGAAGATGAAGAGCATCAATCCAACTCCGTGTCCTGCCGCGTCCAAACCAACGGTATCGTGTCCACCCTAGAAGTGAATCATGAGTTAGTGGGCTCGGCCGACTTTCGAGAATTGCAAAAATTGGCGCCATCGGCCATCGGTCTTGGTCCCCCGGAGTATCGAATGAAAATCGGAGATGCTGAGACCATCTATGCCGAAACAGATCAATTAGTGCATGCTATTTTTGAAGCTGGGAAAAAGGGGTTGAACCTGCAGCGATATAAAGGTCTCGGAGAAATGAATCCCACGCAATTGTGGGAAACCACCATGAATCCTGAAACACGTTCGCTCTTGCAAGTCAGACTTGAAGATATGACTGGGGTGGATGCGATCTTTACTATCTTAATGGGAGATGCAGTTGAACCAAGACGAGACTTTATACAACGGAACGCGCTAGAAGTTCGAAACTTAGATGTTTAACAGCTAGACCAGCCTAGCTGAATCAACGTAACTCAACATGCCAACCGAAGAACGCTTGACTCAAGTAGCCATTGAAGATGAGATGCGTATGTCGTATCTCGATTACGCGATGAGTGTCATCGTAGGCCGTGCCTTGCCAGATGTGCGTGATGGGCTCAAGCCTGTGCATCGGCGCATTTTGTATGGCATGCAACAAATGGGCTTGGCTCATAACCGCGCGTACCGGAAATCCGCGAAGATCGTTGGTGAGATTATGGGTAACTATCATCCCCATGGTGACTCCGCGATTTACGACACCCTGGTCCGTATGGCGCAAGATTTCAACATGCGCTACACGTTGGTTGATGGTCAAGGGAATTATGGATCGGTCGATGGCGATCCTCCGGCAGCCATGCGGTACACGGAGGCCCGCCTAACAAAGTTGGCCGGTGAAATGCTTGCAGATATCGATAAAGAAACCGTGGACTTCGGTCCCACGTACGATGAATCCGACGTCGAGCCCGCGGTTCTTCCGGCCAAAGTGCCGAACCTTCTCATCAATGGCGCAGGCGGCATTGCCGTTGGCTATGCAACGAACATCCCGACGCACAATATTGGAGAAGTAGTCACGGCGTTACTTAAAGTGATGGATGAACCGCAAGTCACCATCGACGAGCTCATGGAAATTATTCCGGGCCCTGATTTCCCAACCGCTGGATACATCTACGGAACGCAAGGAATCAAAAATGCTTATCACACCGGCCGCGGATTATTAACCCTCCGAGCCAAGACTCACATTGAAACCGACGAAAAACGGGATCGTGATAGTATCATCATTACGGAAATTCCCTATCAGGTGAACAAGGCCAAGCTTCAAGAAAAGATCGCGGAGTTGGTTCATGAAAAACGACTTGAAGGGATTTCTGATCTTCGAGATGAATCAGATCGTGATGGCATGCGCGTCGTCATTGAATTGAAAAAGGGTGAAATTCCGCTAGTGGTACTCAACCAGCTGTACAAGCACACGCAGATGCAGAATACGTTTGGGGTGATCATGCTGGCCCTAGTCAATAATCGGCCGGAGGTGCTGAATCTCAAACAAATCATCACAGCCTTTTTGGAGCACCGCCGCGAAGTTGTAATACGCCGAACGGCCTACGACCTGCGAAAAGCCGAAGAGCGTGCCCATATACTCGAAGGCTTGCAAATCGCGCTTCAGCATTTGGACAAAATTATCGCGCTCATTCGAGGTTCGGCTTCTCCCGATGTGGCGAAAGCCCAACTGGTTGAGCAATTTCCGTTATCCGAAGTTCAGGCGGCGGCCATTCTCGACATGCGGCTCCAGCGTTTAACCCAGCTCGAACGAGACAAATTAACCCAAGAACTCGAAGACCTCAAAACTAGAATTGCTTCGCTCAAAGCCATACTTGATTCGGAAGAGCTTATAAGAAAAGTTATTAAAGACGAATTGGTTGAGATTCAGGAATCCTACAAGGATGACCGCCGAACAGAGATTATCCAGCAGGAAGTAGAAATTAATATCGAGGATCTTATCGCGGACGAAGAAATGGCTGTTACCATTTCCCATGCAGGTTATATCAAACGGCATCCCGTGTCCGAATACCGTGCGCAACGGCGCGGCGGTAAGGGCAAAATTGGCATGGGGGTTAGAGACGAAGATTTCGTCGAGAAACTCTTTACCGCATCGACTCACGATTATATTTTGTTCTTCACCGACTCGGGTAAAGTCTATTGGCTCAAAGTGCATGAAATTCCTGAAGCTGGCCGCGTAAGTAAAGGCAAAGCCATGGTGAATTTGCTTGCCCTAGCCTCGGACGAGAAAGTGACTACCACACTGCCGGTTCGAGAGTTTCGAGATGACTGGTACGTGGTCATGGCCACCCGTCGTGGCATCATTAAGAAAACCAAACTGTCAGCTTATGGAAATCCGCGACAAGGTGGAATCATTGCACTAACCCTTGAAGAAGGCGATAAACTCATTGGCGTGGAATTGACTGACGGCCAGAGTGACATCTTGCTTGGATCAAAAAAAGGCATTGTGATTCGGTTCAGCGAAGAAGATGCAAGACCTATAGGGCGCACTGCCCGTGGGGTACGCGGGATCAGACTCGATAAAACCAACGAGGTCATTGGTATGGCCACGATTTCTCACGAAGCCGAAGCTTCGATCCTGACAGCCACAGAAGGAGGTTTCGGCAAACGGACTCTCGCTACCGAATACCGTAGGCAGGGTCGTGGGGGCCGAGGGGTGAGTAGCGTTAAAGTCACGGAGAAAAATGGATTGGCTGTTTCTTTCCATCAGGTCAATGACTCTGACGAAATCATGATCATGACTGCCGAAGGAAAGATCCTAAGAACCAAAGTCGGTTCCCTCCGCGACATAGGCCGCAATTCTCAGGGAGTTCGCCTTATCGATATGGAAGAGACGGATCGCGTTGTGGGCGTGGCCAAGCTCGATGAGAGTACGGAAGGAGATGAAGGCGCCGGAAACAATGGATCCGGTAATGCCGGAGACTCAAACGGCTCTTCTTAGCAAGTAGTAAATCTGCTGTTGCGATTCCCTCCCCCACTTTGACTAATTTTTTATTTCTGTGCCATCAAACGTGAGTTTTCAAAACTCCCCTTGCTTTAGGATGGAGTTTTTGGGGGTTCTTTCCTTAAAAACAATGGACTCAAAAAATAAGTCAGCTAAGAAACCCTTTGATCCTGTTGTCAAAATTGGACTTACAGTCCTCATTGGCGGCTTTATACTTATTGCAGGAGGGATGTTCCTGTCGAGGCCGGATCGTACCATCCCACCATATAGCAACGGATGGCAAGAGGATAAAGTTGTGGCGGTTCATGTGCCAGCCTGGACCAGTGATCCGGAAATCGAAACTCTAATCCATCGATTCCGAGATGTGGGTTTGACAAAGCACGACTTCCGGGCCATGAAAATTCGTCCAACTACACCTGAAGATCCCAACCGTTTATATCAGGAAGTTACCATCTATATTTTTTCCGATCCCAGTTGGACGTATCCAGACACGCTCCATAGGTACCTAATGAAAAACGGGGGTGAGGAGGAAGAAAAGTTTCGTCGAGAATTCGAACAAGCTGTTCGTGGGGGGTTTATTTATATACGAGGAAAAGTAAAGGGTTGGATCGGCTCCATCCCTGATAAATCAAAACCTGAAAAAGAACAAAATATTCAAGTATTGTTTGAAGATTGAAAGTAAAGCTCTAAAAGCCCACTCTCACTTATTCCGTAGTTGAAGAAAGCGCTTTGGAAATGACACGAGTCAATGAATAGCGTAAATCTTCATTGGTGACTTCACGGGTACACTCTGCGGCGGTTATGAGTGATTCTGCCGAAACTTGAAGTTGTAAATTTTGAGGTTCCGATTCATCTAGTTTTCGTTCGGGGATTTCTCCAATTCGGAAAACAATATCATTCAGAAAGAGGTCAGGAGCTTCGGATTGAATTTTTTCAAGCAACGTAGGCTTCACATATATCAGTTGATGCAACCACACGGAACTTCCCACGGCTACAAAGAGTTTGCGGAAACGTATTCTCGTCGGCCAGGTGTGGGCAGCTAACACTTCTCCTACAATACCCCGCCATTGAGTTTGTAAGCGATATTCCCACAGCCGAACACTGAATCCCTGACTGCGGGCCACGCCTTGTAATATCGTTTGAAAGGATGTAAACGAATGCATAGTTGTTTATTCTATGAGGCATAAGGGAAATGGTCAACTGGGTTCTGCTTTAAAGTTCCTCTACAATTAGGGGCTTGGCAAATACACGTCTTGAAATAAAAGGTGGTCTTTCCAATATGCATTATCATGCCTGCACTTAGAATGGTGTGGTCGATCTTCGGCACGTTGCAGGGAGAATGACAACAAAAAAGTTTGAGGAGCGGTGGGGATATGGAGGATTCTGACTGGTTGTAACTGAAGGCGTTATTCATGGCTCAAAAGGAAGATCCCAATACTAAAGTTGTAGCCTCGAACCGAAAGGCGTTTCACAACTATTCGATTGAGGAGAAAATCGAGGCCGGCCTCATTCTTAAAGGAACCGAAGTTAAATCACTTCGGGAAGGTCGAGTGAATTTGCGAGAAGCCTATGCCACAGTGGCCCAAGGGAAAGCCGTTCTTCATAACTGCCATATTGGGGAATATAGCCATGGTAACATTATGAATCATGAACCTCTGCGTACCCGAGGTTTGCTATTGCACAAGAAACAAATTCAGAAGTTGACAGGGCAGGTTCAGCAGAAAGGCCTCACAATTGTTCCTTTGCGCATTTACTTTAATCTTCGGGGAACCGCCAAAATTGAGTTAGGATTGGCTCGTGGCAAAAAGCATTACGATCGACGAGAATCTGTCAAAAAACGTGAAGCAGGTCGTGAAATGGAACGAGCCATGAAATCCCGTCAGCAAAAATAATGATCAAAGCCCAGGTAAATCGAGGTACTGACGATCTCAACCGAATTGAGTTTCTAGGATTTGTTTTTTATGGAGATTTGAATAGGAACTGCACGCTGGGGAGGGATTCAGCTATTCATAGATGCTTTTCCCCGTTGAATGACCCAATTACATCAGAAACTTTTAAACTTCATTGGGAGATGACCCAAACTCTATTTTGCGATAGTAATGGGAACGGCTGGAGTTTGAGAGATATCAGTGACGGTGAGGTGGTACAGTTGATATAACATGTCGAAGGCTTCATGGTTCCACTTATCGACTAACTCTCCTGCCGGAGAGTCCTGTTCAATATAATACCAATGTTTTCTTTTTTTAGTTGAGATAATAGCTTTCTCGGGTTGCGTGCTGGACTCTTGAATTGCCAGGGTCTTTATTGGGTTAAGCAAGACGGGTCCTGTTCGTGGATCTGGATCCACATGAAATTCTGTATCCTCAGAAATCCCCTGCCCTATGAAACTTAATACTGCCTTAAAACTTCGCAATTTGATTTCTCCGAACATTGGGAAGTCCCCTCCTGGATACCCTTTGCGAATATCCACTAAAATATGGTTGCGAGAAAATCGTTCGGCCTGCCGGTTTAGCTCCTGACGTTCCTGATTCGGCAAGGAATTCGGATCATAGTTAGTAATAACAATTCGTCCGGTTTTGGCTTCCGAATGCTCAGTGAATTGGAGTGGGCCCAAAAATAATTTCCGTTGTGATTGTAACCAGGACAGGTGTAAGACGCGTCGACGAAATTCTTGGTATTCTTCCTTGCGATGCGGCCGGTTCAACAAGAATCGTCGTTGATGATCCTGGTCTTCAAGAATCATCCCTCGCGAGACGAGGCGAAGCAAAAGCGCTGGTTTGACCCCCTGTTGCCACAAAAAGAGGATCGTATTTTCAGAAATTGGGGTGAGCATCCGCTTGGTAAATGCTTCCCCTTGAATGGGTATGATGCTCACTGTGGGATTTTCCGCTGCTGATGTCCCTAAGGTTAATGAAAGGGCATTCGTTGCGTCTTCGGTTAACTTTCCCGTGAGGCCGCCCGTGACACGGAAATCAAAGGTGGCGGCAATACTCGAAACCACCGTAAAATGAATTGGCTCGTGATAGCGGGTCCGGGCAATATTAAGCAGTAAGAGTTCTGTCTCAATTCGATTCACAGTCCAATCATATTCCAATACGGCTCGATGAAGGGCCACAGGTGATACGCATCCCAAAAAAGTGGTAAGGCACATTAATGAGGTTATGGAGAAGACATTGAGGATGGAAGACAGTTTTTTCATCTTGGGCATTCCGATCTAATTAGTGTGGTGAGTCGATCGGTTTGTAGAGGAAAGATATCCCATGTTTCCTTTGATAAAGCAAGATGCTTTTCCCAGAAAGCTTCCTTATTAAGGGAGGATGATTTCTCTTGCCATCAGTGATGATGGTGTGGGGCATCCTGCACTTCGTGGTCAGGAACCACTTTGGGAATTGGCTTTCCGTCTCTCCCAATAGCCTTAAAAGTGAAGTGGGGATTGTCCACCATGGTGGTGTGAGAATCGTTCCTCTGAGGAGGCGTATCAAACACAAATTTCGTTTTGAGCATATCGTTGGCTAAGACCGCGACTTTCATTTGAAGAATGCCACCAATCCATGGATGCCAAGCAATCAAAGAGTAAACGCCCTCTGGAATATCGGTAATGGAAAAATGGCCTTCTTGGTTAGTGATGGCATAGTAGGGGTTTGTTACAGAGAGCCCCCAGGTCTGCATATAGGGATGTTGTCCGCACTCCGCTAAAAAAATTCGACGGCCTTTGGTGAATTGGAAGACGTCAACAAGCGGTTTCCCACGACGATGATCGTGATCTAGGGGCTTCTCAAGAGAATGATAGGGATTCATACGAAGCGGCCGATGAAAGATAACGGAGGAACCATTCGGTGCAGTCTCATACATTTGCACATCATGCACCACAGGGTCCATGTTGAAAAAACGAATTTTTTGTTTGTTACGGACTACCATGATGCTAGGTGAAAAAACACAGTCCTTCGCTTCCACTGTTGCGTCAGGGATATCAAATGGCTTGCCTTGATGAATGCCCTCTAATATCACAATAGCATTTTGCAAGGCCCCATCAGGAGAAACTTGAAAATGATCATGCAACCGCCAACCGGTCCCTGTGGAAATTTGTCCGCAAAAGGCAGGATCAGGAAAGAGGGCTAGGTTATAGGCCAAGGGATCTGGCTTAGGTCCTTGCATAGTGACCTGTCCTACGATGGCCCCACCATTTTCAACGGATATGTTTGTATAGGCTGAAACGTTTGGAATGCCCAGGACACATACAATGGAAAGCAACGAAAACGTTTTCATGAAATCACTCATTATGACCAATTCTCGTATCTGTTTGGGCGAAACAAATGAGTCGGGAATCCCAGGATGCGGCAATCCATACTCCGTAAATTCTATCTATATACAATAACAAAATTTTTTGATCATTGGGTAGGCCTTTTTACAAGTCTCTTATTTTTTATCTTGTGCTTAAAGCATAAAACCTGCAATTTTCTTGGGGGCTAAGAAGAATGTTTTGGCCCATAAAGGATTCTAGGGAATAAAGATGCAACGGGCCTGCTATACAGATTTTGGTCGTCCTGGTTAACTTACAGATAGTGGGATTTGATTCGGCAAGATTGGGCTGGGCTGATACTCTGGAACTTCTGACGTATCTTATCCGACTTAGAGATCAGATAATTTTTCAGGCGAGCAACGTTTCCGCTGCACAATAGCCTGGGCATTTAGGCTAGTTTCCTTGACAAGGATTCCCATTTTTGAGTGGCTGGGCTCCAAATCCACCGGAAATTGATGAGCATGAAGCTGTTGACTGGTCATGGTGCCGATTGACCCCACCATTATACGATTCAGGGCCTGTCGAAACCGTTCAAGATTTTGTGTTTGATGAAGCAACTTCACAATATGGGTCACCTGTACAGCGCTGGTAAATAATACGACATCTATTGATTGGGAAATTATGGCATGAAGTACACGTTGCAAGGGTTCGACATTGTCAGGAAGCGCCCAACGATATACAGGGACACCAATGGTAATGGCTCCTCGATTGGTTAACGCTTTCATCAGTTCCTCATTCGTCGTGCCATATTCTTGGACGCCGATCGTAAGTCCAGAAAGCCCTTCGGGTTTAAACTCATCCAGGGTGCAGAGAATATCCTCCCAGGTATTGGGTTCTGGAACCGTAAGGTCGGGCTTCAGACCTAATTCCTTTAAGGCTGCTACAGGCTTGGGTCCGCGGACCAGCACGGTGGTTTGGATTAAGCCCCGCTTAATGTCCTCTAGAGAGAATCGGATTTTCCAGATATCCACAAGAGTTCTGGCCCCCACTCCGGTCAGCAAAATAAGGAGATCAATATTGCCAGACAAAAGGCGATGGCCAAAATCCAAGGCATCGGAATTATTCTCCAAGGGAATTTCTTGGATGGAGGGCGCAACCGTAGGAATTCCCCCATATCGAGTAATAAGTTTTGCCATTTGATCGGCCATTCGGCTTTCAAAGGCTGCCACGGTCATGCCGGCAAACCCTCGGGGTTCGTTAGTTTCGGAATGAAGCGTCATGCGCTGCGTGTTATGCGAGGTAGGCGGTCATAGCCGTTCTTGACTCGAATATATGTGAGTAATAAACCAACGGGATCGTATCATAATTTTGGACCTATTCGAAATACAAAGTGATCCGATTTTTCCATTAATGTCATTTGTAGTAGACCTGCTGGGGTTGCTCCACATGTGGAGCCCCGCTAATATGTTTTGAGCTACATTTCCGGGAGCACATCATGACTAAAGCCAATACGCCAAAAATTCCTTCGACTATGGGGCTACGCCACGTGGCGCTTAAGGTGAGTAATTTGGCCTTATCGAAATCCTTTTACGAAAAGTGGTTTGGAATGACGGTGGTTTGGGAGCCTGATGCAGATAATATCTATATGAGTTCGGGGGTCGATAACTTAGCGCTTCATCAAATTTCTCGTGATGATCTGGAGACCTATCAATCTAACTACGGACAGTTTCTTGATCACGTGGGATTTTTGATGAAATCTCCCGAAAGCGTGGACTGTCTTTATAAACAGGTGGTCAAAGAAGGCGTGAAGATTGTCCACCATCCTAAACAACACCGAGATGGCAGCTATTCTTTTTATTTAGCAGACCCTGATCAGATTGTGATTCAAGTTTTGTATGAACCAACTATAAGCGTGATTAATTTTTCCACTTAGGGTTGGCAGATAAGGTCGTCAGCAGTGCTCCAGTCTTTTGTCATGCTGACGTACTAGCCGTAAACTCAGCGAGCCAAAACGCCCGCGGCCTGGCTGAGTGTACATTTTTGAACATTTCTTTTCCTCTTAAGGGTCAACGAACTTATTTTAAAACACTCCAATCAGAAAGCGTTAGCGTAATTATGGATATATGGGATAAGTTTAAGCCGAATCAATATGTGGGGCTTCAGCCCTGGGTATGGGTGCAATTAGAAAGTTCTGAACCGCCTGGCCCCTTTCCGTTCATGGGTGGGGTAGCCCCAGAGGTGATGGCTAGTCTTCATGAGGTCCATAGCATTCTCCTGAGTTCTGTGGAAACAGCCATCAGTGATGTATTTGCTCGACGTACAACACTGGATGATCCCCATATACGGACACGACTCGAAGACGCCTATGCGGAAGTGGTTCAAACGCGGCCACGGCTTAAAGAACATATTCATTGTGGACGAAATACGGATGGGACTTTTCTCTGGGAGTTCTCTCAGGATCAGGATCAGTCCGCGGTTATGAATTATGCGGGATTACGTATTTTCAATGCTATGACGCGCCAAACGATTCCGTTCGGATTTGATCGTCCCCTCTCTCCCAACGTGGGCAAGCTTTTAGGGTTTTTAAATGGAACCCGAACCTTTTCAGAAATTCGCACGATTGTTGCCGCGTCAGGCCGTGAAATTGAACGCCATCTCACTCATCTCGTGGAACAGTTCGCCCAACATAATTGTCTTACCGTATCCGAACGGTCCTCAGTCCGAAACTACTGGTTGGACGCGACGCGTGATCAAGACATGGTGCATCTGGGTCATGCAGCATTAATGTACCGTCAACAGAATAAGTTCTTGTGGTTTGATCCGTGGTTGATGCCGTGGTTCGCTGAATCTCCGGTTCCGTCTCTTTGGACATCGCTGTTGCCGGAACCAACAGCCGTGTTTTTAACCCATGATCATGACGATCATGTCGATCCACGGACCCTCCTTCACTTGCCAAAGGATGTCCCGATTATTGTTCCAAGCCGGAAAAATCGCCAAGCGTTGTATTTTGATTATCTCTCGCTCATGCATGAACTTGGATTTACCAACGTCATTGAGTTAGCTCATGGGGAGTCTTGGAAATTTGAAGGCGGGCAAGTCATTTCCGTGCCATTCTTTGGAGAGGACCCATGCGATCTGGAATTACCGAGAAATTGTTATTTAATAGTGGATCGAGAGCACAATACTTTGGTTCATGCAGATAGTGGACCAACCAACGATGGACGTTCTGCTCTTCAGAATGGAATAATGAAGGAGTTGGTAAGCACCCACGGAGCTATTCCTACCATCTATGCATCCCAACAACAATTAAAGGAGATTCGTTCTTACGCCGTTCACGCAGGTTTGTCCCATCCAGGTAGATGGTTGGAGGTGGGGGAAAATGGATTCTTAACCAATGCGTATCTCTCGGAATTAGCTAGCCAAGCTCAAGCACAACTCTTTGTCTCGTATGCCACAGGTGGGGCAGACTGGTATCCGGACCACTTGTCGTTTATGTTTAGTCATCGCAATCCTGCACGGACGGCCTTGTTGACAGCTCATTGGGATGTGCCAGAATCCCTCAAGGATGGCTTAGCCCCTCTTGGGTGTCTCTATCATCATGGCCAAGCATTAGACATTGTGAGAGTCTATGAGGGTGACCGAGTTCGCGTTCATTCCAGTGCAGACATATTAGCCCCTCCTGTTCTCTACCAACTTGACCATCAGCTTCCAGCTAATCTTGCAGAGGCTCCTCGGTAATAGAATGCCCAAGATTTGCGCTGCTCTTTATGGATTTAGGTTCTTGCTGTTCTGCTAAATAATATGATACGACTAGTGCTCAGTTTCGAAAATTGGTGACATGTATGACCGATCAAGCCATTCCTACTCATCAAGCAGAACCAGAAGAGTCCTATCCCGAATTTGTCACGATTATTGGTGTAAAGGTCCGAGATAGGGGCGAGGTCAAACAGGCCCGTGCCGATGGTGCTACCTTTCAGGTGGGGGATTCCGTGTTACTCGAGCTGGATAACGATGTGACCTATGGGAATGTGTATGGTGGTCCCAAGGTTCTTCCTTTTACCCCTCCAATGCGAGTGATGAAAAGTGTCATTCGCAAAGCCACAGAGCAAGATAAAGTCAATATTGCCAACCAAGAAAAGATGGTGGTGTCTGGGATGGATTTTTGTCGAGAACGTGCAGAGGCGCTTGGTCTCCAGATGAAATTAGTTGATGTTTACGGCTCGTTTCGGAGGCGTGTCTTGACCTTTTGTTATACCGCAGAATCTCGAGTAGATTTTCGCCAACTGGTCAAGGATCTCGCACGACATTTTAGTTGTCGAATAGAGATGCGGCAGATTTCTAGCCGTGAAGAAGCCCAGCGGATTAGTGGTGTTGATACATGTGGGTTAGTATTATGCTGTGCGAGTTTTTTATCCGACTTCAAGCTAGTGAATTTAAAATTATCCAGAAAGGAAGGTGCATGGGGAAATGACAGCCATCGAATTGGTGTCTGTGGCCGACTCAAATGTTGCTTAATGTTTGAACAGGAAGATTGGCCGAGTTCTCGTTCTGCCAAACAACCTCTCATCCAGCTGAGTCGATCCTAATTTTTTCCTGCCGTTGTTTATATTTTCTTCTCCGTTTCTCCTTAGAAAATGAAAAAGGACCCTTAGAATAGAGGTTCCCCGTTTCTTCTCTTCCTTATTGCAGGGGAAATAAGCCAAAGCTATAATCACGCTCTAAATTGAAACATGCATTTTCCTCTTCGAGGGCAAAGGTTTATGTTATGAATTCCTCTCCACGTTTTATCATATATGCCCATAACGCCACTTATGATAAATTGCATCAAGTGGCAACGCTTGGGCTCACCGCTGCTGCTATGGGTAAAGAAGTGACTGTGGTTTTATTGTTTTGGACAATCAAGAAATTGGCTGAAGGTAACATCAACGCTGTGGATTTTCCTCCCGAGTATCACGCTTATCATGATGAAGTCACCCGATTGCTGTCTGAGCGAAAAGTTCCGAAAATTCTAGAAATGTTTGATGAAGCTAAGAAAATTGGAAAATTCCGGCTTGTCGCATGTAGCGCTGGTTTAGAGTACATGGGAGTGGACGCCGATGCTGTGGCTAGGCAGGTTGATGAAGTCATGGGTCTTCCGGCGATTCTTGCAATGGCAACGGGAGCTGAGACTACGCTGTTTATCTAGACTTATTTGAAGCAAAAAGCCTTCCTTCCAATTCCTCTTTCTACCTCATATTTTTTGACAATTCATTTTAAACGGGGTCTTGTCCCAGTGCGAGGAGTCACTTTTGTTTCAGTGAAAGTCTCCAAAAGCATGTCCATCCTTTAATTGTAACATTATTGTTAAGCACTTCTAACATGGCCGTGATGCGGATGAGGTATGACTATATAGATTTCTAGCCTGGGGAGCCGGTCAAAGAGAAGGCTTAATCATTAGGGAAAGGGAATTGGGTATAATTTATTATGTACGAGTTTATGGCTTGTCCACAATGTCAGGGTGTGATGGTTCCTAAAGATCTTGGGGAAGTGTTTCATTTCGTTGATGTGAAGGACTTCTTTGGGTATCGATGTCTGGCTTGTGGCCATGAAGAGAGGGCCACACCGAGTCGATTGGAAGATTTAGAACAAATCTCGCTAGAGAATCGATTAATGGAGAAAATGGTGGAAAAGACGGTTAAGAAAATCGGCGTAATGAATTGGTCAAGCCGACCTTTGATAGCGCAAAAATAAACCACTTGGATGGATCAAAATTATACCATTTAGGGCCATTCCGATAATCGCTTTGATACGCGTGATGATAGTTATGATACCCTTCACCAAACGTGACAAGCGAAATCCACCAGCTATCTCGGCTTGAATCGGACGTACCGTGGGGTTGTTTGCCCCAGATATGGCAAATGGAGTTAATACAAAAGGTTGAGTTCAACACAAAAAATGTTCGTCCGACTCCAGCCAGAAAAAAACATCCCATGCCACCAACCAACCCATTGTAAAAAAAGCCAACCACAAATGGAAAAACTAATCCCGATATAAGGATCGGAATATAATAGCGGTCTTGCCACACCACGACCGGGTCCTGTTTTAAGCGGGAGGCATATTTCGGGTCACGATGGGGATCCCGGACAAACAACCATCCACAATGGCTATGCCAAAACCCCCAAGTTGCGTTGTAGGGGTCTTCATCCTCATCGCAACGGGCGTGATGTCGGATATGATCCGCGGCCCATTTTAATCCTGAATTTTGAAATGCCCACCCTCCACCAATTAGCACTATAACTTTGACCCAGTTGGGACAATCGAAACTGCGATGTGCGAGTAACCGGTGATAGCCAACGGTAATTCCCAACCCGGTAAAGATATAAAGAACAAAAAACATCGTCCAATCCAACCATGAATAGTCGTAGAAATACGCATAGACAGGAAGGCCAATGGCGGCCCCCAATGTGACAAGAAGAAATAATACGGTAGTTGCCACATCACGCTCTCGCGTGCTCGGACTATCAACGGTAGGAAGCGTAGTTGTTGTCATTAATCTAAGTAGTAGTTGTTTTTACAAAATTGAAGCGGCTTGACCCCGATGGTCTACACACCGCCACCGACAAGTTTCCCAACTTGATAACCTTATTGGGGTATTTGGGAGAAAAGAAAAGTAAGATCCCTTAGAGTACCTTCCATCAGGAGGGATTGTAAAGGCAAAAACGCCAAAAATTTTGTAGTATTAAAGAGAATTATAGGTATAAAAATGGCCTTGAGCCTCTAATAGATTCAAGGTCAGCTCGTTCTCAGTCAGACATGACATGGGGGTTCTTGTTTTGCAAGAAGAAGCGACCTGTCCCCAAATCATCGGTCACCTGGCGGGCGGCTTTCTTTAGGCCGCGCCTCGTTGACAACAAGATTTCTGCCTCCATAGTCGCTACCGTTTAATGCCGAAATGACTTGTTGCGCCTCTTCAGCACTTCCCATTTCCACAAAACCAAATCCTCTTGATCGTCCGGTGTAACGATCGGTCACGACACTGGCGGACTGAACATTTCCATGGTTTGCGAACAGTTCTTGGAGTTCCTGATCCGTCGTGGAATACGGCAGATTTCCCACATAAATCTTTTGATTCACCACTGCCTCCATCAAATTAGTGATATTGCCCAGAGAGGTAGGAAAGAGAAAGAAAGGGCCGACGAGGAAGAGCGACTAGGCCGCGTGCCCTCTTCTATGGGCTAATGCTTTCCGAACTACGTCCTTCTCACCAGGCAACATTAATTCTGGGCCCATTCAAGCTTGGCTCAGCATCGCAAGGCCCGTCGGCGATGCACCGCTGCAGTCTAGCCTAGCACCAGTTATTCGTAAGATCAACAGGGGGATTCCGAGCTACTTCCCCACAATGGTCGAAACCTATCGAGTTACTGATCTAGACATCATAAAGCACTGGCAACGATAGCATGCGTGCCTTATTGCGATTTCATCTATATCAACAACCGGGTTTTGGAAGATTTTGAAAAACTATTGTAGGATCCAAAGGCTCTTCGGAATTGATGGTGACGGCTATTTTCTGTTCATCTTCTCCTAACGCTTCTTTCTCACGAAGATACAGGTTAGGTGCCATCCGATGATTCAGGCGCAATTCATCAAGGCAGGCCTGGTGTCTCAAGGTAAGAGTGGAAAAATCCAAAAATCCGAGGTCAACTGGTTTTTGATTTTGTAGGCAAAAGGACCGGTGAGAATTACCCAAGAGATATGGGTTTCAAGAATCGTTATTTCAGAAACAGGATATGAATAGACTGAGTGATCTTTTAGGGACTGGATCAATGTTAGAGATGCTTCAAAATTTGCTTTCAAAATTCACCCTGATAAGATTAGCTTCCAAGCCAGTAACCTAACCCGATTTTGCCTCAACATTTTTACTCAAACTGCACCATTTTCGGAAATACTATAACCTTTTTGTCGCTCACCAAAGGACGGGCAAAGTCCGCGCCATGTTAAAAAAGTCTTTTCCACAAAATCTGTGCATAAGTTGGTGAAAACATTTTTTCATCATGACGATCTTTGTTTTCCAAAAGCCCATTCAGCAAATTGCACAAAATTTGTGCATGGTGTTTGGTAAAGTAAGCATACAAGATATTGTATGTGTTTCCATTGTACGTAGAAACTTTGATCAATAGGTGGGAAATACCTAAGTATTTACTAGCTAAGAATACGGATTACTTGGCAAAGTCTTTTCCAAAAATATACATTTGCACTTATCCACAATGGCTGTTGACAAGTCTCTATGTCTAGGCCTGTGTTTTAGCATACACTTTTCCTTATGGAAAGAGTGGTCGGGATCAACGCATAAATAAAAATGAGTGGAGAATCTCAAATAGAATGAATGGGCTTTCGACCTTGGCTACTCTAATTTCAGCGGTATCATTTCCCATTATTTTTATCGTGCTGCTTTATCCGCACGTGGCTGGGGCCAGGGGGAAATGGCCTACTGTGGGGCTTTTCGCTGGGGTTTCCATTGGCACCATGTTGATCGCAGTGCTGTCTTCTCCCGAGCCTCATTTTGCAGATCAGGAATGGGGGTGGCTCGATTGGGGGGTCATGACCATAGGAAGTGGAATTCTTCTGTTCTTTGTTGTCCGAAGGTATGCCAACCTCAAAAAAAAGCACGGGCCCGAAATTTTATAGAGAGAGGGAAATCCAATATAATGTAGGGAAGTCTTAATAAACGGTAAAACTGTGGGTCAAGGAATGGAACGAGGACCACTCATCAATAATTACCCGCGACAGGCTGAACGGGACCAGATGGTACAAGAGCAAATCATGGCCCGTGGAGTCTCGGATCCCCGCATTCTTCATGTCATGAGGAACTTCCCTCGGCATCAGCTTGTGCTGGAGTCGTATGTGGAAGAGGCGTACGAGGACCATCCCTTACCTATTGGGTTTGGGCAAACAATTTCGCAGCCCTATATCGTGGCATTTATGACGGAGGCATTGAATCTTCAACCGCATGAACGTGTGCTCGAAATTGGGACCGGTTCTGGATATCAAGCTGGTATTTTGTCTCAATTGGCGAATGAAGTTTTCAGCATCGAAATTGTTAAATCTCTTGCTGAGCGAGCCAAGGAGACATTGAATAATTTAGGAATAAGTAATGTTATGGTGCGCGCAGGAGACGGCTATCAAGGCTGGCCCAAAGAGGCGCCTTTTGATGTGATTGTGCTGACCGCCGCGCCAGAACATATTCCTCAACCCTTATTGAATCAACTGGTGGTTGGGGGTCGATTAATCCTTCCCCTCGGAAAAATGTCACAAAGACTGGTACTCATCAAACGAGCTCAGATCGGGTGGAAAAAGGATGAACTCTTTGCAGTCGCCTTTGTGCCAATGACTGGGGAAGCCCAAGGACTTCAATTAAAAGAATAATTGCGAATGGCGTATGGGTTGGGATGATGTGGTATGGCATGAGAGTATTGGAAAAGATAAAAGGAGAGACTTCATGAAGCGGAAGACGCATAGGGTGAATCCATGGACAATATTTTCAAAAGTTTCCATACAAATAGTTTTTGGTATGATCATAGCTATAAGTTCCAGTGTGGATGCTCAAGGGTTGCCCAAAGAATCGATACTTCCGCTCTCGTTTGCGGAAAAGGCTGCTGTGGCGGCGATGGATAAATGTGTCGAGGGGGGATACAAGGTTAGCGTGGCAGTTGTAGATCGTAGCGGGACAATCCTCGTGTTGCTACGTGATAACGGGGCTGGCCCCCATACCGTGGATAGCAGCTCACGAAAAGCGTACACGTCTGCTAGTCTTCGTCGGCCCACTGAGCATTTGGCCCAACTCATTACAAAATTTCCCAGCATCGAGGGCCTCCGCGACATGAATGAAAAGATTTTGATTTTGGGAGGAGGACTGCCCATTGAAATTCAAGGAGAAATCGTTGGAGCCATTGGTGTTGGTGGTGCACCTGGCGCGCATCTTGATGAAGCTTGTGCATTGGCAGGGGTGCAAGCTATTGGTGGGGAAATGAAATGACTACCAAGTCAATGTTCTGCCATTAAGTTTTATCAGTTTCCCTTGTTCGTCTGACCAGAGTCCGTAAGAGTTCGTTTCTGTTACAGGTCATCCTGCTTGGCTTTTTTATTCAGGTTTTTCACGGTCATATGAAAATCAATTCTGCTGATTTCTTTTTAAGTTGCGTAAAACCAGAACAATATCCTTGTGAACAGCTGCCAGAAGTTGCATTCGTTGGACGTTCCAATGTTGGAAAATCTTCAACGATTAACTCGTTGTTGAATCGGAAAGCCCTTTCCAAAATCAGTGTGACGCCTGGGAAAACGCAGACCCTGAACTTTTTTCGAATAAAAACTGCGGATAAAATTATCCCTCACATGTTTTTTGTAGATTTGCCAGGTTATGGGTACGCGAAGGTGTCGAAATTGGTTCGTCAGCATTGGGGACCAATGATCGAGCGTTATTTGTCAGGCCGAGAACAATTATTTGCTGTGGTGCAATTGGTGGATTCGCGAGGCGTGGAAGCGCATGATGTGAATACTTATCAATGGTTATCCCATATTGGTCACTCGCCGATTATTGTGGCCACCAAAGTCGATAAACTTAAACGCAGTGAGCGACGTCCTTGTTTAACGAAACTTGCTCAATCGTTTGAACTTTCTGAATCCAATCAGGTCATTTTCTACTCCTCGAAGACTCATGAAGGCCGGCTAGAACTATGGAAAGCTCTTCGGCAAAGGTACGAAACGTATTAGCTCGTACAGGGTGGTTTGATAAAATAACCTAATACATAAGGAAGGAAATTTGGGCCAGCTGCTAAAAACGAATCTCGATATACGCTTTATCTTTTAGGTTCGACAACCATTTACCTCCTATGTCGATGGTTTTTCTTTGTAACAGATTATTTTTGATAGAGTTTTCGACTTCTTCAAAGGGGATGAGTTTCCCTGGCGTTGTTTCTTCTAAGGTAAGGATATGAATGCCTAGTTCGGTTTCAACCGGCTTGCTTACTTCTCCGACTTTCAATCTATTCAACGCGCGTGCTAGTGGACCTAGCAATTCATCCTTCTGCATGAGTCCTAAATCTCCGCCGAGAACGCTTTCTGTTCCTTCTGAGTATTGTAGCGCTAACCCTGCGAAACTCTTGCCGTCTTTGAACTGTTTTACGATATCATTGGCCCGAACGGAGACATCGGCGTTAGTTTCGTCGACCTGAGGTTTCAGGAGTATTTGTCGTAGATGGTATCGAACTGGGGTAGTGAATTCCTCATGGGATTGGGTGTAGTAACTGCGAACTTCTTCTGGCGAGACCACGATGCGTCGTCGAACATCTAGGTCAAATATCCTCCGAATAATCATTTCTTCTCGAAAGATCACACGGGAAGTGGAGTCCACTATATTGGGTCGGCTTTGCCGTAATTGTTCAATCGCTTGGTCCAGCTCAGCATCTGAGACCTTTATGTCTCTCGCTCTTGCTTCCTGCAATTGAAGTTTCCGCTCAATCATCTTATTAATCACGGCATATTTTTTTTGGGTTAAACGCTGTTCAAGTTCTTCTCCGTCGTATCGAGCTTTCAAACGAACAGTTTCATCCCGAACCTCGGTTTCTAGTTCAGAGATCGTAATAACTTCGTTGTTCACAATAGCAGCAATGCCATCATGAATTGATTGACCCATAATCTGGTTAGTGGTGATTATCGAAATTGCTAGCATAACCACCAATAGAGCTGTAACACATGAAAAAGTTTTTTTGAACGTAAGCATGATTACACTTGAACTGCCTCAGTTGGTGCGTTGATGAGGCCCTGTAAGATCGTATTCAATTCCCCGACAAGTCCGGTCCATTCTTCTTGTTCAGTATAAATTTCCACCGAAAGAGGAGAAAGAAATTTCAAATTCTCTTCAGTGTATTGCATGAGCCAATCGAGACTTTCTTGCTGAATTGTAGCTCTTGAATCCTGTGTCAGTATAATTTTTCCTTTGCTGGCCTCCAAGGATTCCAGCCGGAGTTTTTTCGCCAAGAGCCTAATCTGCATCACTTCAAATAATCGCTCAACCGCATCGGGCAATAGACCGTAACGATCCTGGGTTTCTTCATGAAGAAGTGCGAGGTCACCTATTTTTTGACTGGCGGATAATCGTTTGTACAATGAGAGCCGTTGGTGCGCGTCTTCGACGTAATCATCAGGAATAAAGGCCGACACATTCAAGTGCAAGGTTGTATCAATCTCTTCCTCCATCTCTTCACCCTTCATTTGTTGGACGGCTTGTTCAACCATTTGCATGTAGAGATCCAACCCCACAGCGGCCATATTCCCTGATTGCTGTTTGCCGAGTAAGTTTCCTGCTCCCCGGATTTCCAAGTCTGCCGCGGCAATTCTGAATCCAGAGCCTAATTCCGCAAACTCCTGAATGGCCATGAGCCGCTTTTGCGCATCCGTAGTGAGAACCTCTTCATTCGGGAAAAAGAAATAGGCGTATGCTTGATCACTGGCCCGCCCCACGCGCCCTCGTAGTTGATACAATTGCGCCAAGCCAAAAATATCTGCGCGATCGACCAATATCGTATTGGCCCGTGGTATATCGAGGCCGGACTGAATGATGGCTGATGCCACGAGAATATCGGCATCACCATGAAAAAATTTTAACATAACTCCTTCCAGCACATATTCGTTCATTTGGCCATGTGCCATGAGGACTCGAGCCTCAGGCACAAGCTCTTGTATCCAGCTGGCAGTTCGCTCCATGGTATGCACACGGTTGTGCACGTAGAAGACTTGGCCGCCCCTGGCCAATTCTCGGCGGATCGCCTCACGAATGACATTCACACTAAACCGGAGCACTTGAGTGCGAATTGCTAAGCGTCCCTGGGGTGGGGTCTCGATAATCGAGAGGTCACGTACACCGGAAAATGCCATCTGCAGGGTTCGGGGAATGGGCGTTGCGGTTAGTGTGAGTACATCGACTTGTGTGCGCAATTGCTTCATGCGTTCTTTGTGCCGGACGCCAAACCATTGTTCTTCGTCAATGATGACCAACCCCAGGTTTTTAAACTGTACGCTTTTTTGCAGCACGCGGTGCGTGCCAATGACAATATCAACCGCGCCGGAAGCTAAATCCGGTAGCAGTGCTTTCACCTCCTTGGGGTTTTGAAAACGCGACAAGATGCAAATTCGGACTGGAAATGGTGCAAATCGGCGGCAAAAGGTTTCGTAGTGCTGCTGTGCGAGAAGTGTAGTAGGCACTAGGACTGCGACTTGTCGATTATCTTGAACAGCTTTAAACGCCGCACGCATGGCTACTTCGGTTTTGCCATATCCAACGTCACCACATACCAGCCTATCCATGGGTTTAGACGATTCTAGATCTCGTTGAATATCTTCAATGGCCTTAATCTGGTCAGGCGTTTCTTCATAATCAAAAGCTGCTTCAAATTCGTGGGCCAGAGTCACGTCTTCTGAATAGCTACGTCTCGTGGCGACCTCACGATGGGCGTAGAGTTCAACCAACTCGTTGGTCATATCCTCAATGCCTTTTTTTACTCGAGCCTTGGTTTTGGCCCAACTGGTGCCTCCAAGCCGGTCAAGTTTAGGTGCGGCGTGTTTACCTCCACGATATTTCTGTACTTGATTGATCCGATCCAGTGGCACATAAAGAGTGTCTTTGCCTGCAAACTCCAATATCAGATAATCACTTTCAAAACCCTGAACTGACAGATGGCGGAGTCCCTGATACCGACTGACGCCATGCTGGATATGAACAACGAAATCTCCTGCGTCGAGATCCTCAAGGGAGGAAAGAAACGCCGCGGTTTTGCTTTTCGGTTGTGGCCGGTGTCGTGTAACTTTGGCAAACAGATCACCCTCAGTGACTACAGTAAAAGACGAATCCTGAATCAAGAACCCCGCTGACAGGTATCCTTGCTGAATATAGAAAGGTTCGCGGTCTGACGAAGTAGAGTGTGGGGAAGGTTTGCCCTCAATAGCGGGGGCTTGGTGTTCGGCGAACAATGTCAATAATCGTCCGACTTGACTTGCGGATCTAACCACAATGGTCACGGGTCCTTGCATGCGTTGCTGCTCAAGAATTTTCAACGTCTCCGTGAAGGGTGTTCCACGGAGTCCTAGACCAATGCTTTTGGGGGACCTAAAGGATAAAGGAATAACTTGCATGCAGTCCTCTTGGGTCGGTGGAACGACATCCGTTGCCACAACGGGACTTGAGATCATCTGGGCCTGCAATTCTTCCCAAATAAGGAAATGGGCATCAGGTTCAGGATAGGGCACACTGGTGTGTAATTGTTCTAACTGATCCCAGGTTTGAAGCAATTCCTCCCAAATTGTTTGCGCCTCATGCGCCAGGTTCAAGGGACGATCCATGAGGATAAAAGGTTGTTCCGTGAAATACTCTAGTAGCGTATTCATCGTTTTATAAAGAGTCGGAGATTGCCATTCCGCATCGGGGGTAAGAGTCGGCAGATCTGAATCAGTCTGATCAAGGGGGATGAGATATTCTCGCGCTGGCAAGATATGAGCGTTCATAACGTTTTCAGTTGATTCCTGGGAGTCTGGATCGAAACGTCGTGTGGATTCGACGGTATCGCCTAAGAATTCGATGCGATATGGCTCGCTTTCGAACGTGGAAAAAATATCCACAATGCCGCCGCGCACACTGAATTCCCCAGGTATTTCAACGGCTGACACTCGACGATACCCAATTCTGAGAAGATGAGTGATTAAGGTTTCACGATCGATTACACTGCCAATTTTCAGTGATAGACAGGAATTTGCAAAGGTGGTACGGGGAACGAGGCGTTGCAATGCGGCCCCCGGAGTGGTGATCACGACCGTGGGCTGCTGTTCATGAAGGCGGAACAAGGTGCGCATGCGCTGAGCGACCAAATCAACTGATGGCCTGGTTGCCTCATATGGGGCCGTCCCTCGATTTGGGAAAAATGCAACGGTCTCTGTCGATAGGCCAAGCAGGGCATAAAAGAAAAGCAGGTCTTGATAGAGTTGTTCTGCCTCATCATGGGTTGGAGTCAAGACGACCCATGACTGGGGGAAGAGTGTCTTAGGCAATAACTGGGGCTTGGAAGAATTGGCTCGCGAGATGTTATGGACTAGTAAGCTAATGGTAAAAGCTAGGCTCGCCCCATTGGGTCCGACCAAAAAGGGTTTAGTGTTTGATTTGTTAAGGGTATCAAGGATCAGTTGAAAAGTTTGGGTTTCTACAGTTCGCATGGACATTTTTGTGAAAATAGCGCGACCCTGTGGACGGGTTTTCTGTCTGTGTTAAGAAGTAGTGGCCAGATCAGGCAGGGGTGGCTTGTGATTTGCTTGTTGCGTTGACATTATACTAGTTATGCCTGGAGACTTCGCGCATTTTTTGAATTCGTTCAATTATTAAACTCGTTGATATGTCGGGAGTCAAAGGTATGCTCGTGACGGTTCCTCCTCGCTTTTCGACGATATCTTTCCCAACGATCTGATCAACGGCCCAATCTCCTCCTTTGACTAGGACATCAGGTCGTAGCATTTCGATAACCTTCAGTGGTGTCGATTCATCAAATTGCACAATATAATCAACGCAGGTTAATGCGACCAACATTTCTATCCGTTGGTCGGCAGGAGTGAGTGGTCTTCCTGGGCCTTTGTTCAAAGACCGCACAGATTCGTCACTGTTTACTGCCACAACTAATAAATCGCCTAGGTCTCGCGCAGATTGAAGGTAACGAACATGTCCGATGTGAAGCAAATCAAAGCATCCATTTGTAAACACGACCTTCTTCCCCTGCTGTTGCTGGAACCGAAGGGTGTCGGAAAGTGCAACTGTGGTGAAAAATTTTTCTGTCATAACGAGTAATCGTGGGGTCCATTGAATTTCGAGACTATGATACCTGGTCAAAGACCGAAATCCTAGGGATTAAAGATTCTCCTCATCCCATTACCTACAATTTGTGGTCTTATGCATAGGGCTATGCTAGTCTGCACGCGCAACCGGGGCATTTGGTTAGTATCAATCTTGCTAAGGTATGGTGTGGTGAGTAAGGACCAGGGGATACAGACTCATCAATCTTTGCTGAAAAAAAAGGTTGGATTACTGGGGGCCCCGGCTCTTGCTGGCCTGGTCTATCTTATTCCTTTCCCGAATCTTCCCATCAATGCGCACGTGTTAGCGAGCATTCTGGCCTGGGTTGTGATGTCCTGGATTACCGAGGCCCTTCCCTTGGCCGTTACCTCTTTTTTGGGAGCTGCTTTCTGCGTCGTGGCAGGGCTGGGAACAGCCAAGGCTGTGTTTTCGGCTTTTGCCCACCCGATTATTTTCCTCTTTATTGGCAGTTTCTTTCTAGCCGAGGCTTTTGTCGTCCACAAAGTTGATCAGCGTTTTGCGGTGTGGTTGCTATCGCTAAAATGGGTTAATTCTAGGCCGGCCAGTTTGTTTCTCGCAATGGCTTTAGCCACCGCAGTGCTCTCGATGTGGATTAGCAACACGGCTGCCGTAGCCATCATGGTGCCTATTGCCTTGGGGATTCTTTCCACCCTTCGAGAGAAAAGCATTCCCATGCCCTACGAAACCGGGGTAATGCTATTGTTGGCTTATGGGGCTGCGGCTGGTGGCATTACTACCATGATTGGAACGCCACCCAATTTAATTGGAGTCGGTTTGTTGTCGCAACAAGCCGGAATCGAGGTATCTTTTTTTGAATGGTTTTCTATTGGGTTTCCTTTGGCTTGTGTGATGCTTTTGCTTATCGGCGGGGTTTTAATATGGCTCCATCCTCCACCTCATGCGTTTCCAGCTCTATCTGCGCAAGTTCGTCTATTAGAGGCAGGACAAGGGCTCTGGACGAGAGGCCAACGAAATACCTGCTTGGCCCTGGGGCTAGCCATTGGACTTTGGATTGGCCCAGGTATGTTAGCCATAATTCTTGGGCAGGATGCGGAACTTGTGCTTTGGCTTAATGCGCGGATTCCAAAAGAAATAGCACCTGTTATCGCGGCGGGTCTGTTATTCATTCTTCCTGTAAATTTTCGCGCTGGTAAATATACGCTAACCTGGGCTCAAGCGAAGAATATTAATTGGGGAACTATTTTGTTGTTTGGCGGCGGGTTGGCCTTTGGACATT
>CAZDCF010000011.1:0-41829 GCA_964503895.1 uncultured Nitrospiraceae bacterium
TCGAGCAAAGTCTAAACTCGCCAAATCTCCAGCTTCCAAATCAGGCACTCAAAAACCTAAGGCTCAAAAACCCAAGGCTCAAAAACCCAAGGCTTTGCCATTAGCTCGTTCCCGCAGCAAGTCTCTTCGGAATATTCTACTAGCCAAGCGTGAGGCCATTATGAAGCAAATGCGGGAGCAACTTGGTCAATCTTTGACGGATGATCAACAACGTCGGTTGGAGTCTGCTATGGATAGCGGCGATCAAGCCTTATTTGACCTCGAACGAGAAATGGGAATCTCCCTTCAAGAAATGCGTAATCGTGAACGCCAGATGATTGAGGAGGCCTTATCAAGCCTTGAGGAAGGGACCTATGGACAATGTGCAGAATGTGACGCAGAAATCAGCGAAAAACGATTGCTAGCCTTACCCTTTGCCCGCTATTGCATTGAATGTCAAGCGCGGCTGGAATTACTCGAAAAAATCGAAAAAGGAGAGCAACGCACCTAAAATTTGAGGCACGAGCCACAGCAGTATCCGAACCAACGGATTTTATCTTCCATTATGTTCTTTTTTCCCATTATCCCTTTCTTTTTTTAGCGCCCATTCTTTCGACCCTTTCTGTTTTGGCCTATTTATTATCTCTTACCATTTTCAAGTCTGTCTTTCCGTTGCTAACTTAAGCGGGAACAGATACGTTGGCGTTGGATTGTTCGGCATCATTTTAAAGATATATACCTTGCTGTGGTATTTAGAAGTTTGAGTAGAGGAGAATGACAGTGAAGGCAATCGTGTTGGCCAGTGGAGGCTTGGACTCTACCGTTGCGGCTGCTGTGGCAAAAGAAGAGGGCTGGGATCTATACCTGTTGACGGTGGTGTATGGGCAACGGCATCAGATTGAAGTTTCTTGTGCTAGGCAAATTGCTTCCTGGGTCAGAGCAAAAGATCACAAGATAGTCACGCTTGATCTGAGAACATTGGGAGGGTCGGCGCTTGTTGGGGAAGGAGATGTGCCCAAAAATCGTTCTGAACAAGATCGTGGTGAGGGCATTCCCGTGACTTATGTTCCGGCTAGAAATACGGTCTTCTTGGCGTTGGCCTTGGGTTTCGCGGAAACGGTTCAGGCGCGGAGTATTTTTATCGGAGCGAATATTTTAGATTATTCCGGCTATCCAGATTGCCGCTCGGAATTTTTACAAGCTTTCCAAGAAGTCGCGAGATTGGGTACGAAGATGGGAGTCGAAGGAAAAGCGGTTGAGATTAACGCTCCTCTCCTAAAACTCGGGAAACCGCAAATTATTCAGCGAGGAATAGACCTAGGAGTACCTTTTGAATCCACGCATAGTTGCTATGATCCGGATGCAGCGGGTGTCGCCTGCGGACAGTGTGATAGCTGTTTGATACGATTGGAAGGGTTTCGCCATGTCGGCTTGGAAGACCCTATTCCGTATCAGGTCTGATAGAATGAAATGGAAAGGAAAGGAAAGACCATGGATGTTAAGTTCAAGTATTCTTGGATGATACTTCTCGTCGTTTTTGGTCTTTTTGGGATGCTTTTAGTTGGCTGCTCTCCAGGGGTCGAAGAATCTCATTCTTCTCATTCCGCCATGGAAGCTAAGGTAGCAGATAGTCTTTTATCGTTAGAAGAAGGCCAAGCAGCGATTCAGGTGCCTGAAGAGTTTTATCAGGGTGAGGAGCGGTTTAATGTATTGTGTTCGCGTTGTCATGGTGTGTACGCACGGGGTACGGGAAACGGTCCACCGTTGGTACATAAGATTTATGAGCCGTCGCATCATGGGGACTTTGCCTTTCAGCGGGCTGCGGCTCAAGGAGTACGGGCACATCATTGGGAGTTTGGCAATATGCCAAAGATTGTCGATGCCTCACCGGATGACGTGACGTTAATTATTCAGTATGTGCGGTGGTTGCAGCGTGAGGCGGGCATCCACTGAGGCGCTGTTGAAAAAGGTCGTCAGTGGCGTCTTGGCTCTTTGCCAACCTTTGGGCTAACAGGTTTGCCCTTACTGCTTCGCGCTCAGTGCATCAAAGTGCCCGCGGTCTTGTTGGGCTGTCTTTTTTGAACAGCGATTCACTTTTTTATTCTTGTAGCGAATAGACCAGGTGGGTATCAGTTTGGGCAACGCCTTCGATGGCATGAATACGAGTCAAGACTAGTTGGGTGAGGTCTTCTTGGCTCTTCACTTCGACGCGGGCAAAGATGTCTGGTTTGCCCCAGCATGCATCGATCGTTTTGACTTCGGGAATTTCTTCTAACAGCTTTTTGACGTTAGCGGTTTGTTGAGGAAGAACATTAATCAACACATACGCATTTTCCATTATTTACTTAACTCCCTGTTACAGTGTCTATTTAGCGTCTGGGTCAGCAGGTTTTAACAACCGACCCAGGCTAACGTAACCGAGTCCCTCAAATCAAGAAAGTTCTCGTGAAGCAGTACTTAAATTGTTCATGAAGTGTCAAGGAAATGGATTGAAGAGCTAGGTTAGCGTTCTTTCTAGTTCCCCGACCATAGATTCTATTCGGTTGAATCCTGATTGCCAAAATTTCTCGGAACATATATCGACCCCTAAGGGTTTCAGTAAATCCGCCGGACTCTTCTAGCCCCCGCTCCCTGATAAATCTAGGTACTTAGGAATGAAGGCCGGCCCTTCTTAAGGAAGAAATAATACTTGCTAAAATGACAAGTAAACATTACAATTCATATATGGGTAATAAAGCGAAAGTAAATCGGAGGCCAGAAAGGGATTCTGGCATTAAGAATCGCCTCCGAGAATATCGGTTGATGGTTGGGTTATCTCAGGGTGACTTGGCCTCACGAGTGGATATTACTCGGCAAGCGTTGTATGCCATGGAAATGAATCAGTATCTCCCGGGGACAGAAGTGGCTTTAAAGTTAGCTGCGATCCTAGGGTGTTCGGTGGAGAATTTGTTTTCGTTTGAAGCCCGTGACGAGATTATTGAGGCTGATTGGATTGGGAATCGGCAGGTTGGTCAGGATTCGCCCCGAGTGAAAGTAGCGTCGGTTGGTGGTCGGGTACTGGCCAAGCCTGTTTCAGACTTGGGTGGTGTATTAAATTACACTGTTCCGGCGGATGGCATTCAATTGGGTCGTGGTTCAAAACTATCTCGGGTGTCGGGCCGCTCAAATCGTATTTATGTTCGGCTTTTAAAGTCGCTGCAAGATATTGAGCGTCAAATTGTTGTTGCCGGTTGTGACCCAGCAATTTTTTTAGCTGGGGAACATATCCGCCAGCATGGAGGGGATGCGTCGGTTTTGGGCTGGGGAATGGGAAGCTTGGCGGCTCTGCAGGCATTAAAGCGGGGAGAGGTACATGTAGCAGGCATTCATGTAGTAGACCACCGATCAGGCGTGTATAACTTGCCGTTTCTTCGTCGGTACCTGAAGGGTCATCATGTAACAGTCATTCGGTTCGCTGCCTGGGAAGAAGGCCTGTTAATCCCAAAAGGGAATCCTAAAAAAGTCTGTAGGATTGAAGATCTGGCAAGGGCAAGCGTTTGTTTAATAAATCGTGAACAAGGTGCTGGGGCTCGGTTTTTACTTGATCATTTGTTGGCCCAATCAGGAATTTCAATTAAAAAGATTCGCGGATATGAGACTCAAAGTTTTTCTCAACTTGAATTAGGGCGCTCTATTGCCGAGGGAAGAGCAGATGTTGGTATTGGTGCACAGGCTATCGGGCATTTTTATGATCTTGATTTTATCCCGCTGCAAGAAGAGCGCTACGATCTCGTTATACCGACTAAATACCTTCACTCGCACCCAGGAATGCAGATGTTTTTGGATACCTTGGTAACCCGTGGGTTTCGGCAGGAAATTGAAGCTTTAGGGGGATACGATACGAAAGAAATTGGCAAAATCATTGAATAGAAAGGTGCCTGCCAGGAGAATTTTAAATTTTCCCTCCCTCTGGAGTTATTTCGACAGATTCTGCTGAATTACCAAAATTTGAATCTTGGCAATTTTTGTACCGACGAATTTTGATTTTATTGGGAAAGCTCTCGGTATAATGTAAAGTATACTTGATATAATATAAAATATAATTTACAGTCATAGATTCAGAATATGGGGTCAGAAAATTAGGTGGGTGGCGAGAAGCAGTGGGGAGAACGTGGTGGGTATAGTCCGACTTTGTCAACTTTTTCCCCTGGGCTTTGTTCTTTTACTTGTTTTGAGTCCGACAACAATAGCATTAGCGGTGACCATGACTGAAACGGCCGATACAGTGCTTGTTCAGTCAAAAGAACGGGTGTGGGGTCGATATATAAAGAGGGCTTTAAACCTTCCGGATTGGATAGAGCTGGGATTGGAACATCGAACTCGATTTGGAGTGTACGATTACCCATGGCGGTCTAGTCAGTCGTTAGGCCGAACTGATCCTCAAATTGAGCAACGGTCTCGGTTACGTGTTGGGGGTAGCAGGGGATCGGTCAGGTTCTTATTTGAAGGGCAGGACTCTCGAACGCATCTTGATGATTCCAATGATTTTGTCAATAACACGATTGTCGATCAAATGGATATTTTGCAGTTATTGGTATCTGCAACTGCTGAGAATATTTTTGACACGGGCTTCCGCGCCGACCTTCATCTTGGCAGGTTCACAATGGATTTCGGGAGGGGTTGGTTGATTTGGCGAAATAGGGCACGAAATACCACGAATGCATTCGATGGGTTGCATGGGCAAATAGGAAAAGGTCAAGACTGGCGCATTCGAGCATTTCTGGTTGAGCCTGTAATACGAGACGATGTGCAACTCAATGAACAGTCCAAGCGCAATATGTTCTGGGGGGTCTATGGTGAGACGCATCATGTGCCGTGGTTATTCTCGAATGCGTATTATTTTGGTTTGAATGATCAACAGGATTCAAATGTGTCAAGGCATAGAACTTTTTCTACATTTGGTTTCCGTGTGTATAAAAACCCAATTAAGAAACAATTTGATTATGAAATCGAAACTATTTGGCAGACTGGAAAAAGAGGACTAATTAACCATTTTGCGCACTTCCAACACGTCAGGGCTGGCTATACTTTTGACCTTCCATGGTCGCCACGCATTCTGCTTCATTACAATTATGCGAGTGGGGATAGAGACTCAAATGATAGTCAGGACTCGGCCTTTGATATGCTCTTTGGGGCGAGGCGTGAATTTAATGCTATCGCCAATTTCGGTCCGTTCTTTCTAAATAATATTAGCTCGCCAGGGTGGAGAATCATTGCGGTTCCGCGTAAAGGGTGGCTTGTTCAACTCAAGCATCGAGTCTGGTATCTCGCCACTTCTCGAGGAGGATTCGGAAATCAGCCCTTTGTTACTTCAACTAACGGAGTACTCCTTGATGCTACTGGCGGGTCAGGAAATTTTCTTGGTCAGGATATAGAAACGCGGGTTCAGTGGGCAATCAACGACAATTGGAATTTTGATGCCGGCTACACGCACTGGTTTAAAGGTACATATTTTGACCGCCTTCCGGCAGCTGCTGATTTACCCACGGGAGGCAATATTGACACAGATTATTTTTATATTGAGACCACATTTAGAATATAAAGGGGGTTAGAGTTCCTTTTCTTTGTACGGATGGGAGGGACGCGGTGTTGTCGAAATTCAGAGTTCGGTGTGTGGAGCTAAGACATGATCTTTAGAATTCATGTTCTTGTTCTTTTGTTTTGTTCGCAAATTCTTCTGGTTTCGGCCTCGGCGGAAGAGGTTAGAATTTCCGTGGCAACAAATTTTTTGGTCACTCTGAAGGAAATTGTCAGGAATTTTTCGCGAGACACAGGGCATACCGCAGTTGTCAGTTCGGGTTCCAGTGGAAAACTCTATGCACAAATCAAGCATGGTGCTCCCTTCGACGTGTTTTTGTCGGCCGATGTGCAACGTCCACATTTGTTAGAAAAGGAAGGTCTAGCTATTCAAGGTAGTCGGTTTGTCTACGCGGTTGGACGACTTACGTTGTGGAGTCCGGATTCAAGCATGATCAACGGAGACGGAAAAGAGGTTTTAACCAATAACGGGTTTAAGCGAATAGCCATTGCCAATCCCAAGACGGCGCCATATGGCGCCGCAGCTCAAAGCACGCTGCAAGCTTTGGGGCTATGGAATCAACTGAAAGATCGGCTTGTACAAGGTGAAAATGTTGGACAAACATTACAATTTGTATTTTCCCGGAATACCCAGTTTGGTTTTGTGGCACTATCACAAGTCTTGGATTCCAAAATCAATGGATCAGGAAGCCGATGGGATGTGCCGGAAGATCTGCATGATCCGCTGCGTCAACAAGCAGTACTTTTGGCTAAAGGCCAAAACAATAAAGCTGCGCTGGGCTTTTTAGAATATGTCAAAAGCCAAAGGGCTCGGGAAATTATAGAACGGTTTGGATATAGGTTGGAATAAACAAAGGCAGAGAAAAATAAAATGAATGTTTTGGAAATGGATTGGACCCCGCTATGGCTTACAATCCAGTTGGCATCCGTAACGATCCTAGTTTTACTGATTGTGGGAACCCCAATAGCTTGGTGGTTGGCCTTTACTAAATCACGTTTTCGAACGTTAGTTGAAGCCGTTGTCGCGCTTCCCATTGTTTTGCCACCGACGGTTCTTGGGTTCTACCTGTTAATTGCACTGGGACCATTTGGATGGCTTGGCAAACCTTGGCTGCAACTTACGGGCTCACCGCTCTCATTTACCTTTACGGGCCTGGTGATTGCATCATCATTCTATTCTCTGCCTTTCGTGGTTCAGCCTCTACACGGAGCATTTGAAGCTGTTGGCAAGAAACCGTTAGAAGCCGCCTGGGCACTTGGGGCTTCAAAGGTCGATGTATTTTTTAGTGTGGCGTCTCCCATGGCTATTCGCGGCTATCTTAGCGCTCTTGTTCTTGGTTTTGCTCATACCCTTGGAGAATTTGGGGTGGTGCTTATGGTGGGTGGCAACATTCCCGGGGTAACAAAAGTGCTCTCTATTGCCATTTATGATCACGTTGAAGTCCTTGAATATTCTCAGGCTCACTTTCTTTCGGCATTTCTTCTGATATTTACTTTCCTCATTCTCGCAATTGTCTACACTATAAACCGAAGACTGCCTATTCACATGTCATGAACAAGCTCGACGCACGATTTCAGCTTGATTATCCAGGTTTTCGGTTCGATGTTGAGTGTACCATGCCACTTGATGGAACCGTGGCTATCTTCGGAACTTCCGGAAGCGGGAAAACTACGCTCCTACGGTGTATCGCTGGATTAACTTGCGCAGGTGCAGGATATCTCAAATTCGGCGAAGACGTTTGGCAAGATGAACAAACGTTTATTCCGATCCAACAAAGACGGGTAGGGGTCGTGTTCCAGGATGCTCGGCTATTTCCCCATCTCAATGTTAAGCAAAATCTTGAATATGGAATGAAACGGATTCAACAATCGGATCGGCGCATTCAATTTAATCAAGTGATAGACCTACTCGGTCTGGAAACATTCCTTGAGCGCCGTGCTTATGATCTCTCGGGAGGAGAACAGCAACGTGTGGCGATCGGGCGGACCTTGCTAACTAGCCCGAAATTGCTCTTGATGGATGAACCGTTAGCCTCTCTTGACCGGGAACGTAAAAAAGAGATTTTCCCTTTTATTCAACGACTCAATCAAGAATTACAGATTCCAGTTCTTTATGTAAGCCATGACATCAACGAAGTTTTGCAATTGGCCAATCACATGGTCTTGATCAAAGAAGGAAAGGTTGTTGCGGACGGACCAATTCAGGAAGTATTTGCCCGTTTGGATCTTCCTGGGTTGATTGAGCCAAGCATGGTCGGTTCGATCCTTGAAACCAAGATCGCTGGTCATGAATCCAAATTTGGGTTAACTAGGGTAGAGTTTGAGGGACGCTCACTCTTTATTCCCGAACAGGCACTACCCATTGGTGCGTCGTTGCGAGTACAAATTCATGCCCGCGATGTCAGCTTGGTAGTTGGAGCGCCGGCGGCCTCAAGTAGTATGCTGAATTCTTTAGAAGCTACAGTTTTAGAAATCGTAGAATCGCCTATCGATCAATATGCCATGGAAGTAAAACTAGATGTAGGATCCCCACTTCTCGCCATGATTACCAGAAAATCCTTCCATCAACTTAACCTCCAGCCAGGTCAAAAAGTCTATGCCCACTTCAAAGCTGTAGCGTTGAGCTGATCGAAAAAAATTATTGAAGAGGGCTATGTTGAAAAGTGCAAGTCTAAGAATGCTTGTGGCCGTTGTGGCTTCAGGACCCTGATCGCAATGGAAAGGGTAGATTTTTTTCTCTTTTTTCTTTTCTGGTTTTCTTTTGAGGTCGGGTCGGGCTTTTTGGATCCAGATAATGGCTTGTTCGTTGTAGCTTCGTAGTTGGTGGTGAATATGCCAACGGATGTCGTGAATGGCATCAAGGTAATGGTCAAAATCTTCTTGTGTAACGACCTCTGGCGCTAGGCGTAATAAGCTTCGTAATAGATTACTTTCACAACCAGAGACTTGCTCTTGAAAAGCCGGATAGACAAAGTATTTGGCTAAATCCAACCGATGGCATAGCACACGGGCCATCTGGTTGTAATTTCGTTCCTTGTTTTCTTTTCCACCAACCCCAATAATATCTTCTCCATAGAGATACACTTTTTCAAAGGTAATGGTGTGCGGGGCCTTTTCCAGTAGCGTGTCTAGCAAGGAAGTATTTACATTCAACAATTGTTCTTCAAAAGCTAAGGAAACGGTATGTCTTGCTCGTTCGGGATGCTTGCATATGATGCGAAACATTCGCCGAAAACACGATTCCTGTGTTTTTTTATCTAAATAGTCGATGATTGACTCTATAATTTTAATATCTTCTCTGGTTATAAGTGAGCAGTCTTTTTGAATAATCTCCTTAGCTTTCCTTACACGGCTTCGTACCAGCTCAATTTTTGAACCGCCGTTTAGCATGTGGGCATTATCGTAATTGGCCCGCTTTTCTTCGCTGCTCAAGACTTCATAAGCTTCGTTAATTTGGAACATTCTCTCTTTGGCTGCTTGTTGCTGCCATTGTGGCACCAAATCCTCATGATTCTCTTTGACAAATTTCCTCCATGCGCGCTGTATTTCCTTGAGAAGCGCATCTTCAGGTACGCCAAGAATTTCGTAGTAGTTTATGCCGCCGATCATTTTTGTGCCGGAGTTTCTTGAATTTCCAAGAATAATTCTATGTGCTCTTAAAACATTTAGATAATAAGAAAATTGGTATAAAAATAATGAAGGCCGTGTCAATCTAATTGGCGCGGCCTTCTCGAGTTTAAAGCTAGTTTATGAAAAATGATTTTAACTATTTCTTTTTTGTCTGCACGCAGGATTTGCCATCAAATATATTGCAAGCTGAATCACCGCTGGCGAGTTTCCAGGATTTAATAACTGGGGGGTTGGGCTTACCTTGAAATACAACTATGACATCAATGAATCCACCCTTTGGTAATTTCGCTAAATGAGGGGCTGCTGCATCGCTGGCTTTCAGCCACAAAATTCCGCTATGGGTGCTAATCATGATAAATCCCTTGTCTGGGACTATACGAATAATAGGACTGTAAAAACTTCCTTCTTCTCCTGGTTCATCAGTGAAGGCAAGTGCGTTCAATGTTAAAGTTAAGCTGAAAAAAATTACAATGAGGCCGGTTAAAAAGAAATGGGAAATAATCTTCATGGGAGACTCCTGTCTAGGAGGATTAAAGTTGTCGCCGATATTATGGCAAGCATTGAAAAAGAAGTCTAGGAGGGTTTTGGGGGTGAACCTGTCTTTTGAGAACTAGATTCTGTACCTGAATGCTTAATTTGTTAAAGAAAGATGAGTAAGAAAGCCTGAAGTCGGTGAGGTATTTATAGTCTCCCAATAGGTACTTCTGTTGCCTGTGAGTCTTCGATGCGATATGCACGCATCACGGGATTCGATTTATCTTCAAGTGAAATGATTACGTGAAGGGGCTGGGGAATGTTGAGTTTCGCTCGGTAGCTTTCAAATTCCATAGCGATTTTAATATCGGTAATGGATGGGCGGGCAGGGCTAAATGTGTGGGAATGATAAAAAGCTCGCAGTGTAATGCCCTTTTGGCGGATATCTTTTTGTGCTTGGGCCATTTCCATGGCATCCATCTGAAAAGCAATGTCTGCTCGTTCCTCGGGGGAAAGTTGTTTTAGGTCGGAGAGTTTTGCTTGATCAAATCTCGAAAGTTCCGCCTCATCCATTTTCGCTAAAATGTTAGTGATGCGATAGTGTTGAGAAATAGTGCCGTCTTCGTTCCCGGCCAAAATGCCGCAGCACTCATGGGGATCCAATTCTCTAGCGTGCTCGATCATGTCTTTCCAAATGTCTGGAGGAATATTCAGCATGTAGATTAAATACTGCAGGAGACGTGATGTTCTTCGAGTGTGGTAATGGTTGGATTGTCGCTGCACAGCGGGCAGTGTGGATCTTTGGGCCGACCGACTTTGCGAAATTTCATTTCAAGAGCATCATAAATCAACAAGCGATCAGCAAGGGTGTCCCCGAGGCTTAAGATTTCTTTCACAGCTTCATTGGCTTGAAGAATACCAATTGTTCCGGCAAGAACGCCAAGGACCCCAGCTTCCTGGCAATTAGGAACAAGTCCTGCGGGGGGTGGTTCTGGATACAGGCAGCGATAGCAGGGATAGCCTTCATGAGGTTTGATGGTGGTGAGTTGCCCTTCAAACCGGAAAATGCTGCCAGAAATCAATGTTTTTTTTGCAAAGAAGCAAGCGTCGTTGACGAGAAACCGAGTGCCAAAATTGTCTGACCCATCAAGAATGATGTCGTAATCAGGTACAAGCTTCATAATATTTTCTGCGCTTATATTTTCCTGATAAGTGTTCACGGTGACATCAGGATTTAACGAAGATAGGAGTCGTCGTCCTGATTCCACCTTTGGTATGCCAATATGCGGAGTTGTGTGAAGAATTTGTCTCTGAAGGTTGGAAAGATCAACAACATCACCATCGATTAGACCAATGGTTCCAATCCCAGCCGCACCCAGATACAGCCCGATTGGCGATCCTAATCCACCTGCGCCTACGAGAAGGACTTTGGCTTCTCGAAGTTTTTGCTGCCCTTTTCCTCCGACATCTGGGAGAATGATTTGGCGGCTATATCTTTGTATCTGTTCTTCTGTGAAGTCCACTACTCCACCACATTCAATTCTATTGGATCGACGACCAGACCTTTGTCCCTCAATCCATCGATGGCACGTTCGATCTCGTCAGTTTCCCCGGAAAATTCGATATCCATCCAGCCTGTGGTTTCTCGCACATCAGCGCGCCGAATGCTTGTCACGACTTTGTACTCGTGACCAATTTGATAAATGATGGGCTCAGGAATTTTTTCTTCGGGAAATCGAATATGAAACCTCAATTTAGCCATGTGTTCCCCCAGCTATCGCAGGGACGATGGAAACTTCATCGCCGTCTTTGAGAGGTGTTTCTTTTCCTGTTAAAAAACGAATATCTTCTTCATTAACATAAATATTGATAAAGCGTCGTACTTCGCCCTGTTCATCACAGATGCGATCTTTGAGCCCGGGATGAGTTCCATTCAAGTGTTCAATGAGTGCGCCAACACTGTCGCCAGCCCCTTCAACCTCACCTTTGCCTTCGGTCATGGGGCGAAGGGGAGTGGGAATACGAACCGTAATCATGTAGCCCCCTGTTGTCCAAATGTCTGTTCAAATTTTGTTAAGCTTGGTGGAATGCGGTATGGACGTCCAACAGAATCCACCACAGCTTCTTGAGTCTTTAATCCGTTACCGGTGATATATGCAACGGTTACATCATTACGCTTGATCAATCCTTGTTTGGCTAACTTTTGCAAACAGCCAATAGTCACGCCACCAGCTGTTTCAGCAAATATGCCTTCCGTTTGAGCCAACAGCTTAATGCCCTCAACTATTTCATCGTCTGTCACCATTTCCATGGTTCCGCCACTTTCCGCGGCAGTTTTCAGTGCATAATAACCGTCGGCCGGATTTCCAATAGCAAGTGATTTGGCAATGGTATTAGGTTTTACGGGTTTGAAGAAATCTCGACCATCTTTAAAGGCGGTTGAAATGGGTGAACAGCCTTCGGCTTGGGCGCCATTCACTTTCGTTTGGACGGAATCAAGTAGGCCAATTTTGTTGAATTCGTTGAGTCCTTTCCAAATTTTCGTCAGCAATGACCCTGACGCCATCGGGACTACCACTTGATCAGGAGCGCGCCAGCCCAATTGTTCAACAGTTTCATAAGCAAGGGTCTTTGACCCTTCGGCGTAGTATGGTCTGATATTCACGTTTACGAAGGCCCAGCGACGTTCACCAGCGATTTCGCTACAAAGACGATTGACGTCATCATAGGTACCTTCGATTTCTACGACTTTGGGACGATAAATGAGATTGCCAAGTACTTTGGCTGCTTCCAAATCACCAGGAATGAATACGTAACACTGCATTCCAGCCTGCGCGGCATGGGCAGCAACGGAGTTGGCCAAATTACCAGTTGAGGCACATGCCGCGGTTTCATAGCCAAGTTCTCGGGCGCGGGTTAAGGCAACCGCAACCACGCGATCTTTAAAGGAGAGGGTAGGGTGATTGACGCAATCATTTTTTATGTATAATTCATCAATGCCCAAAAAGGCTCCTAAGTTGTGGGCACGGACCAAAGGGGTGTACCCAGCCTGAATCCCAACTGTCGGGTTCCCTTCAATAGGAAGCAGTTCTTTATATCGCCACAGACTTTTTGGCCCAGACATAATAGAATCCCGTGAGATTTTTCTTTTAATCTCATCGTAATTGTATTTGACTTCCAATGGGCCAAAACATAATTCACAGACATGAATGGCTTCCGTAGGATACTCCTTTTCACATTCTCGGCAGACTAGAGCTTTCATTTTTGCCATGGCTTAGTACCCCCTGGCTTTAACAGGTATTGAAAAGGCCATCCAGAAAAGCCACAGCAGCAAGAAGGCTGAGACCTTGGAGCAACGAGAGCACTGCTGGTGGACTCTTTCAATATCCTGTCGCTTCCTTTTGATACGAGTTCTATGTTCAAGTAACACCTACTGTGCCAGGTGTGCGAAGTTGGCAAACTTCCTGTTCATGCTCAAATAATTTGGTGATCTCTGGATTCTCGCCACACAGAATACATTTGGGATTCCGCTTGGTTTTAATTTCTCGGAAAGTTGTTTTTTGTGCATCAAAATCTAAAATGCGGTTGGTGAGTGGCTGTCCAATGCCCAGAACAATTTTAATAGCTTCGGTAGCTTGGATTGTACCAATAATACCGGCCACTGCACCAATGATTCCCGCCTCCTGGCAGCTGGGAACAAGTCCTGCGGGAGGAGGTTGTTTAAAAATACACCGATAGCAAGCTGACTGTCCGGGAATAATAGAAAACACGCGTCCTTCGAATCGTAGGATGCCACCATGAATCAGGGGCTTTTTGGAAAAATAGCATGCATCGTTAATGAGAAACTTTGCTGGAAAGTTATCAACCCCGTCGATCACGATATCATACGGCTTGATTAGGTCGATCGCATTTTCCTGACCAAATCGAGTTTCGTAGGTTTCAACGTTGACGTCAGGATTCAAAGCCTCAATTTTTTCCTTCGCGGATTGAACCTTAGACCGTCCGACATCGGGAGTGTGGTGTAATACCTGCCGTTGAAGGTTTGAGAGGTCCACGATATCGCTATCGATCAAGCCGATTGTGCCAACGCCTGCGGCGGCTAAATACAATGCCACTGGGGAGCCGAGCCCTCCAGCACCAACCACAAAAATCTTAGCTTGGGCAAGTTTCTTCTGGCCCTTGCCTCCAACTTCAGGAAGCAAGATATGCCGGCTATAGCGTGTGATTTGCTCTTCAGTAAAACTCATAATGTTGTTTTAGATAAGATGGAATCTTCAAAAACTAGCTTATATGTTGAAGTATTTTTCGACGCTCAGATATCGTTCTCCGGTGTCACACAACACAGTGACCACGTTTTTCCCAGGTCCTAATTCTTTCGCAACGTGTTGTGCGGCAAACACATTGGCCCCAGAAGAAATCCCAACTAAAAGCCCTTCTTTTTTTGCCAAAAGTTTCGTCGTTTGGTACGCCTGATCGTCAGTTACTCGAATAATATCATCTAAAATCGAGCGATTCAGAACTTTTGGGATAAACCCTGCACCAATGCCTTGGATCTTATGAGGGCCAGCTTCACCTCCAGAAAGAACCGGTGAACCTGCTGGCTCGATAGCAATCACTTTGATAGCAGGATTCCGTTGTTTAAAGACCTCGCCACATCCGGTAATAGTGCCGCCAGTGCCTACGGCAGCCACAAAGGCATCAATCTTACCGTCTAAGGCATCCCACAGCTCTAGGGCTGTGGTCTTTTTGTGCATAGCTGGATTGGCCGGATTCGAAAACTGATCCGGCATAAAATAGTCTGGGTTTTGAGCAACAATGCTTTCGGCTTCTTTTATTGATCCCTTCATGCCATCCCAGGCAGGTGTCAAAATCAATTGGGCACCATAGGAGGATAGCAAACTGGCTCGTTCTAAACTCATGCTTTCCGGCATGACAAGAATGAGCTTATATCCACGAACTGCAGCAACGAGAGCAAGTCCGATACCCGTGTTCCCACTGGTGGGTTCGACAATGGTCCCGCCGGGCTTAAGACGTCCATCCTTTTCCGCCTCATTAACCATATTGAGGCAGATTCGGTCTTTGACGCTTCCCCCAGGATTAAAAAACTCTACCTTGCCATAGATCGTGGCGCCGTCTTCCGGTGAAAGCCGGTTGAGTTGGACCAAGGGGGTTTTGCCGATACCCTCTGTGATTTGGGGTAAAAAGGAAGGAGTCACTTGCCTCCACCCATGAAAAAGAGAAATTCCAATTTATCACCGTCTTTGATTGAGGTGGTCTCAAGCTGGTTGCGTTCCACGATGTGGGTATTCAACTCAACCGCAACCATGTGTGGATCTACCTCCTTATGCTTGAGAACCTCAAGTACAGTGCCAGCCTGAACTTCCTCGAGTTTTCCATTAATTGTCACTTGCATATTTTGCTCCATGTCAAGGTCTTTACTACAGGTAAAGAACGGTAACAAAGTGCTTAAAACTAGTCAAGAAAATGTGAAATTACAATAGCTTAGGCTAATAATCGAGGGACAAGATCTTTTGCTCGACCTTGAATAGCCATATCGGCCAGGTTCGAGTTGGGGGTGGGATCGAGGTTTAATTCCGCTACGAAGGCGCCATGGTCTTTCGCTACTGGTCCAAAAGAAGCTGCGGGATATACTACTCCAGAGGTCCCAATAATTAAAAGGATCTCGCAGGATCGCAGGGCTTGATAGCTATGTTCTAGGTCTTCGGGGTTGAGGGATTCACCAAACCAGACAATATGGGGTCGCAGTAGTCCAAAACACGATCGACATTTCGGCAAAATGTCAATTGGGACATCGCGATTATCCTCTACTATACCGCATCCGGTACATCTGACTTTCCAAATATTGCCATGAATTTCAGATAGTTTTTGAGATCCAGCTATAGCATGCAGTCCATCAACGTTTTGAGTAATAAGCCAAAATTGCTCAACTTGTTTTTCCAACTCAACGAGTGCTTCATGTCCTGGATTGGGGCTTTTAGTAGAAAGGAGTTTTCGGCGCCAGTTGTACCATTCCCAAACTAATTTGGGATCACGTTCAAAAGCATCTGGAGAGGCCAATTCCTCAGGACGAAAATTTTTCCATAACCCCTCGGTCCCACGAAACGTAGGGACCCCACTATCAGCAGAGATCCCAGCTCCCGTTAATACAGTCACTGATTTGGCGCGAACCAGGCGGGTTTGAATTTCTTGCAGAGCGGCTTCAGTGTCCATGAGAAATGCCTCGGAGGGAGATGATTTACCCCAGCGTTGTAGCGTGTCTGATGATACGGAAAGACGCCTTCCCTCACTTCTCATTAACAGGGGAGGGTAAACTGAGAAGCGTTTTAACGGACGTAAAAATTTTCAGCAAAGATGCTCAAGAAAAAGTTGAAACTATGATCGGCTGGTAATTTCTAGCAAATGGTAGCCGAATTGAGTCTTGACTGGGCCATGCACTTTGCCAAGTTCGCCGTTAAAGACTACGGTGTCAAATTCCGGCACCATTTGGCCTGGACCAAACTCGCCTAGATCGCCGCTTTGTTTTCCAGAAGGACAAGAGGAGTGTTCTTTAGCCAATGCGGCAAAATCGGCGCCGCCTTCGATTTGGGTTTTCAAATCATTGCATTTTTCTTCAGTGGAAACCAAAATGTGTCGTGCACGTGCTTTGCCCATAACAATGCTCCTTAGCAGTAAAAATGTGAGTGGATTGATAAAATTTGAGGCGAATATCAGAGGCACCCTAACGATCTTGTAAGGCTTTTGCAATGACGGAAAAGTGCGGAGTCATGCTCCTAACTCTCATTTCAAAATATGTAATCAGGATTTGGTCTCTGGTTTCTTTTTTAGATCTCAAAATCAAAGACCGAGAAATTTCAGAACCCTGCGTTTTGGCAATGCGGTTTCCTCTTGTTTTGTGCTAGTGGGCCGACAAACCTTAATGATTTTGCGACTATGTTGGTGGTGTGGCAGTTGTGAGAGGCACGTGTTGCCAGTTTTGGCCGCCATTTCGGGAACGGAAGAGGCCTTTGAGGTTTGTGCCGGTATAGAGTATTTGCGGATCCTTGGTGCTAATGGTGAGTGCGCGGATGTTCAAATTGGTGAGCCCTTCGTTGATGGCTTGCCAGGTGTTTCCCCCATCCATACTTTTGTGTATGCCTTGACGACTGGTGACATACAGTACATCGGGTTGTTGAGAATTTAGCACCAAATCACTGAAAAATTGATCAGGAAGTGATTCGGCAATGCGTTCCCACGAGTCCCCAGAATCTGTGGTTTTGTATAACCCTTTCAGTGTAGCAGCGTATACAGTTTCAGGGTGATGCGGATCGATTTTAATTTTTACGACATTGAGTGCTCGTGATGACTTGAGTACTTCTGGTGCTACAAGCCCATTATTTACCTTTTCCCAGTTCTTGGCTCCATCAAAGGATCTATACACGCCACCCGTGGTACCTGCGAAAAGGGTCTGAGGTTGATTGGGATCAACGTCCATAGTGACAACCATGAGTACTTCGATCATGCCATCCATACGTTTAACCCAATGGGTGCCTCCATCTTCGGTTTCAAATACTCCCATTGATGTTGCGGCAAATAAATGTTGGCTTGACCCTGGAACAAATTTCAGTTCATGCACAATTGAAGTGATGGTGATGCCTTCGAGTCCGGCTCGCCGGGATCGCCAACGTTGCCCACCACTAAAGCTTTTGAACACCGCATCGCCTTTGGTTCCGGCATAGACGTTTGCAGGGAGTAGGGGATCAACTGCAAGTGATATGACACGAGAGTGAGTCATACCTTTGGATACGTTTTCCCAGGTTTTACCTTCGTCACGTGTTTTGAAAATATAGTCATTTGTGGCTATGTAGACGATGTTGGACTTGGTAGGGTGCAATGCAATTTCCACTACGGTTTCTCTGCTTCCACCACAGGCCGAAAGCGTGCATAGAAGCAGAGTTACAAGTATATTTCTCTTTGGTTGTGATAGTTGAGAAGCCATTGGTGGGAGAGCATAGCGAGCCAAAATCGTAAACTCAAATATAACCCTTCCTCAATTACAATGGTGCTGTAAAAGATAAGATAATTATAGGGATGTAAAATAGAGATAAGCCTGACTATCTTTTTTTTCTGTTCTGTCTTTTTCTCTTAGGGAGGAGGGATGATTGTGGGGAGTTCCGACACCGTGGCTTTTTGCGAGCGCTCGTAGATGATCATGGCTTCGGGCATCCATTTTTGTAGGTTAGAAATTCGTGTTTTGTTTGAAGGGTGGGTGGAGAGAAATTCCGGCGGTGCTTCTTTTGCTGCCTGTGCCATGCGCTGCCAAAGGCGAACAGCTTCCCTAGGATCATACCCCGCTTCTGCTGCCAATAGTAATCCGATATAGTCAGCTTCCGATTCATGGCTTCGGCTAAATGGTAATAGTATTCCCAATCCTACTGCTTGCATTGCCAGGTCACTGCCTATTGGAGGAAGGCCTAGTAAGGCCGATCCCACGTTTACCCCAATGTTGGCTGCCAAACTTTGACTCATCCGTTCGGCCCCGTGCCTTGCCAAGGCATGAACCACTTCATGCCCCATGATAGCAGCCAATCCATTTTCATTTTTAGCTTCTGGGAAAATGCCGGTGTAGAATGCGATTTTTCCGCCAGGGAGAGCCCACGCATTTTTGGTGCGATCATCTTTGATGACATTGACTTCCCAGTTAAAGTTTTTGGCGCGCTGAGCATATTTGGATTTTTTTGCAGCCGCGATGATTCGTTTTGCCACGCGTTGAACTGGGTTTGCTTCGGCTGGGTTTTTTGAAATTTGAACTTTGGGATCTTTAAGGACCTTGGTATAGGCTTCCTTGCCCATTTGGACTTCGGCGCCTTCGGATACAAGCAGGAATTGTGAGCGGTCAGTATAGGGGTTGCTAGCGCATCCGACTGTTGCCAATATGACGGCAGAAAGAAGAAAGGTGAAAGAGTGTGTGTTCATCATTCGCTGTGACAGTGCGTGATGGGACGAGTGTTTTCACTTTACAGTTCAGGTATGGAAATGTCGAGTTCCTGAACCTTGTCATATCGCGCCAGGGCGGGTGCTGTTCCCTTCCGTGGCCCGACGACCAAGATCACAAATTGATTAGGCTTGATATGTTCCTGAGCTGCGCGCTGAACCTCCTGAGTGGTTACAGCAGCAATGCCTTTTTGGAAACGGACATCCCAGTCAGAGGGGTAGCCATAATATTCATAGGTGAGAAACTTTCCGAGGACTTTGCCTGGTGAATCCACCGAAAACACAAACGAATTTAACAAACCGTCTTTGGCTTTTTGCACTTCTTCGTCCGTCGGGGGCTCAGTCTTCATGATTTTATGGGTTTCTTCGATGAGGGCATCAATCCCCGCTTGTGTGGTTTCTGTCTTGGTGGACATTGAGAAATTTGCGGTTGACGGGTAATCCCACCCAAATCCTACACCTCCATGCACGTCATAAGCCAAGCCTTTTTTAGAGCGGATACTAGAAAATAAGCGAGCTCCAAATGAACCTGATAAAATTTGATTGTTAATCACAGCGGGATAATAATCCGGGTGTTTTCGAATGAGCCCCATGTGTCCAATAATGATTTTGGCCTGGGTCATATCATTTTTTTCAACATAAAACACGCCATGTTTTGTAGTGTGTTGATACGGGACTTCTGGATCAGAGAATTCTGGCCCCTTGGGCCATGGTCCAAATACTTTTTTGACGAGTGCGATGGCCTCTGCGGTTTTAAAATCTCCAACTAAGCCGAGGATCATGCGATTTGGATGATAGTATTTTTGGTGCCAGCCGATCAGATCGTCCCTTGTAATGCTTCCCACGGTGGCATAGGTTTCCTGATACGAATAGGGTGAATCAGAGCCATAAACGAGTTTAGTAAACTCTCGTTTCACGATTCCATCTGGATTATCGTTTTGTCTGGCGATTCCAGCCATGATTTGGTTTTTCGCAATGGCCAACTTGTTCTTAGTAAAGCTCGGATGCTGCAATACCTCTACAAAGACGTTGAATACCTCATCGAAGTCTTCAATAAGGCAATTCATTGATGCGGTACCTGCCGTTGTGCCAATACTGGTTTCTATAGAGGCAGCTTTGCCTTCTAGGTAGTCATCCAGTTTGTCGCCTGTCAGTTGGGAGTTACCGCCACTTCGCATTACTGTTCCAGTTAAGCCGGCCAATCCAACTTTATTTTCAGGTTCGAGTCGCGAACCTGTTCGGATTCTGGCGGACACGGACACGATGGGCAATTCATGATCTTCCAACAGAAGGACGGTGAGCCCATTGTCTAACACCACTCGTGTGGGTTCAGGAATTTTGATCTCTGGAAGGGGAGAATAGCTAAGCTGGTTAACGCGTTCGACTTGTCCCCACAACGGTGTGCCCATTAGGCTTATGGTCACAGTGACCAAGACCAAAATGGGAATTCGGAAATTTGTCATCTTTTGTTGGCCCATCGCTTTCTTAGTGTTGTTGTGTTGGTGTTCTAAGGGGGGTGATGGTTTCAATTTGCGCTACGACTCGATTTGATGCCTTGAATGTTGTATTCGCCACGCGGCGGATGTCGGCTTTGGAAACTTTGTCGAACCGTTCGATATAGCGAAACAGTTCACGCCAATCACCAAACAGCGTGTGATAATCGGTAAGACTCATGGCCAGACCCAAGTTGCTTTTTAGGGAATAGATCAAGCTGGCTTTAGCCCGAGTTCGGAATTTCGCCAATTCTTCGTCCGTGACATCTTCGGTTTTTAACCGGTTGAGTTCTTTGCGGAGTGCCTTTTGGACCTCCTTGTTTTGAACGCCTCTGGCCGGTACCGCATAGGGGACCCAAAGGTGCGGATACTTTTCTCCGGGATAAGCGCCATAGGCGCCAGCTGCCACCGCAATTTTTTTATCACGGATGAGTGATCGATAGAACCGTGATGTGCGGCCGTTTGTCAGGATGTCGTCGATGGCGTCAAAGATGGGTTGGTCTTCATGGGTAATCGCAGCTTTATGATATCCCTCGAGGTAGAACGGTTGGGACGGATCTTGAAGGGTGATGGTCTTTTCCGCAGTAGAGGGAGGTTCGACTGTTCGAAGTCTTGGGGACTTTGGGGCTGAAGGGATCCGGCCAAAATATTTTTCTAATAAAGGAATCAGCGTTTTCGGATTAATGTCACCTACGACGGCTGTCACCATATTTGTTGGGACATAATAGGTTTCATAAAACTCCAAGGCATCAGTCATGGTATAGGATTGAATATCACTAGCATATCCAATTACTGGATGGTGGTACGGATGGGCAGTAAATGAGGTGGCTGTAAATTGTTCCAGTAGTCGACCAATAGGACGGCTCTCGGTTCGCATGCGCCGCTCTTCCATTACTACATCGCGTTCTTCATAAAACTCACGGAACACAGGGTGTAGGAATCGCTCAGACTCCAGATAAGCAAATAATTCTATCTTGTTGGTTGGTAGGGCATAGAAATATCCTGTGACATCGGCGCTGGTGAAGGCATTCAGTGCGACGCCTCCTTCGCGTTCAATAATATCTCCAAATTCATTTTTTTTGACGAATTTGGCAGCTGCCCGTTGCTTTTCTTTAAAGGTTGTACGTAAATTTTCAACCTGTTGTGTGTCAATTTTAGGATTAAATCGAGCTTCCTGGTAAGCCAAATAAGCCTGTTCCAGTGCCTTCAGTGCAGGTTTTTCCTTTTGGTAGTCTTTCGTGCCGAGCCGTGGGGTGCCTTTGAATGCCATGTGTTCAAACATATGCGCGAGTCCGGTTACCCCAGCGCCTTCTTGAGCTGATCCCACATTCACTCTGGTCATAAACGCAAAAACTGGTGCAACAGGACGTTCAACTAAAATAAATTTCCATCCGTTAACGAGGGTATGTTCGGTTACTCGTTTTTCAAAGGCTTCTAGGCTTTGACTCCTTGCCAATGACGGAAATGCCAATGGCAGGATGAGGAAGAAAGAAATGAACAATTGGAAGGAACTGAACAAACGAGGTTTTGGGTGTGGTGAATCTACTTGGGTTATGTTTTCAATCATACTCTTATCCTAACCAGCAATATGGGTACTTGCAAGACGATAAAGGAAATTTGTTTCGAGGGCAGGGTTCAAATATGAAGTGAGAATTGTTGGGTTGAAAATTGGTGGTGTGAAAATGAGACAGCCAGGAATGCGCTAGTGTGTTCCTGGCTGCTTTTTATCGTGCATTAGGGTGTTTTGTTATTGGCCATGGTTTGGCATTCCCCGCGTGTCATATAGAGCAGGTAATTGCCCATGCCCCAGGCGTTGGTTTTTTGTTGAAGAGGACGATGATGCACGAGCACCATTTCATAGTCTTCCTTGGTGTTGACTGAAAACCCCTGCTCGTCCGAATAGACTTGGTGCGAGGGAAATTCAATGAGCGTGCCGTCTTGTTTAACTTTTGGTACGGTGCGGAGCAATGTTCGGTTGTGTGTTCGATTTTCTAGGGCAACCAATAACAGGCCGTTATGCCCATGTGGGTATGCATACTTCACGCATCCATCGACTAAAAATCGGAGGGGCGCGGTGTTCACTTGAACCCCAGGTTGAATGTTGATGCCCTCGTCACTTTGATTGACCGGGCGCTGGTCAAATTTGCTAAAGCACACCACGTTGACGCCTACTTGGTAGACCTCTAATGGAGCGATCTGGGAACTCTTAGGTGTGGTGTACATCGTAAATCGGGCATAGACATCTTTGGTCGGTGGAGCCTTGTGATAAAATGCAACCAACGTCATGAGTTTATGGTTTGGGTCAAGCCTGACACCATGGCCACTAGGAAACCGGGTGTCTGTCATTTCCATGCCTGCGCCAGCCATAAACAATGGCTCCCCAGGGCAGGAGATACTGGGTTCATTCATATCAAGTAGCAGCAAGTGGTGGAGGTATTCCTTGGGAAGTGGACCGTGTTCCAAGGTATAGATTTCTGCTTTGTACCCAGTCATGTAGCGCAGTTCTGGCATTTTAAAGAAATGTTTGGGCATGCTAGCAGCCAGGTCTCCTTCGTGTCCGGCTGGAAGGTCTATGGGGCCGAAGGTAATCGTTACTTTGTCCTCTTCCAATTTTATGATTGTATTGCTTTTATTTAATGTCGGTACTTGGTGATGGTCGTGGCTCTTTTCATGGGCAAGGGCTCCAGTTGCCATAAGGAAAAAGCAGGTGAGTCCGGCTACGAGATAACGCATTCCAAGTCTCCTTTGTAATAAAATGTTGCCCAAATGGCCAGTTTTTATGTATGAAAATATACTAGTCTGTTTTGCTACTCATGTTTGGTCTAGGGAAAATTTGAAAACCGTTGAGCGTTTGCTGGGCCAAGTCGTTTGAAGAAATATGAACCACCATGCATTCGTGGCGGTATCTTTTTGTGTTCTTCCACTCTAGTGTACCACCATACACCTTCAGCGGTCTTGTAGTCATCAGAGAGAAGCATCTCAAATTCACCTTCCCGGTCATTGCCTAATTGTTGCCAGGTTCCAGACCATAACCGGTCATCAAGTTCCGTGGTCGTAAATGAGCCTTGTTCGTGGGTGTAGGGGCCATTACCCTTTGAATCAAGTGTGGCGTGATAGGTTTTGTCTTCTTCTTGAATTTCCCACAGTCCACTAAGATCTTGCAGATTTGGAGGGGTAGTTGGTGGTGTTTTGGAATAGGTTGCGCCAGCAAGGGTTTCGGATGAGGCCGGTTGAGCGCTGGCAGTGTTTCCCAGAAACAAAGATCCAAAGGTCAACGAAATTAAAGCAAATGCGAGAATGAGGTGAGCCATGGTTGTGGACAATATCTCAGACCCTCGATGGATATGATGAAAAGCTCGTGCAGAGCGTAAAACCGTGGAAGTATGTGTCACGCAGGACTGTTTAGTAGACGACGATTGATGGGGCATAGAACTTGGCATCTCTTGTGTCATGATCAATTCTGACACTTCAACCGAGAGACATATCATAGACTAAATAGAACCACAACATGCGTTTTTTTTCGGGTATGGCTTTTACTCTAGCATTAGTTTACTCGATCACAAGAGAATTTTCATTTGGAGACAACGAAGCACTCAATCCGGCTCCGTTCCAGGGTTGTAACCTTGGGCAACAGTAGGCAAACCCACCTTTCACGGGGTCATGGTTCATAAGAAGCGGAGTGTCTAAATCCAAGTAATCAATTTCACCCATTCCAAGCACAATGCTAAAAGAACAGCCCATAGCTATTCGTGTTTCCACCATGCCGCCAATCATAAGCTTTAGACCTGCTGTTCTGGTTAAGGTAAAAATGTCTAGGGTCTCTAAGACTCCGCTTTTTGTTATTTTTAAATTAATATAGTCGGCGGCCTTCTTTTGAATAACGTATTGGGCATCAGCCACCGTGCAGACGGTTTCATCCGCCGCAATGGGAATTTGAAATGTCCGGCGTAGCCAGGCTGCTCCTTCGAGATCATCTCTTGGTAAGGGTTGCTCAAGGATTTCAATCTTTGCTTTAATTTTTTTTACACCTTTAATAAACCCTTCTGCGGTATTTCGATCAAAGCCTTGATTTGGATCGACCAAATACGTTACCTCGGGAAACTGTTTATGAATCTCTTCAATACGGCGAATATCTTCGTCTACATCATGGCCGACCTTCATTTTAAACAAGCGAAAGCCTTTTGCGTGCCATTCCCGTACTAGGGCGAGCGTTCGCTCACAATTGCAAATTGGAATTGTGATATCGGTTTCCCGTTCTCGTACGTCCGCGCCACCCCATAAGGCCCAAAGAGGAATATTTTCGGAACGGCACAAGGCGTCGAGCAAGGCTGTTTCAATACCGCATCGTGTTGCAGGGAAGTTGGGGACTTGTTCTTGAAATTGTTGAGCAGCTTTTCTGTAGTTGGTTGCCGGGGTACCCAGGAGAGGGGTGGCAAGTGATTCAGCGGTTTTTAAACTGTCGGAGACTGTTTCGCCAGTTAAATCGGTAAATGGCGCGATTTCGCCAAATCCGATAGAGCCATCCCGAAGAGTAACTTGGATAAAAATATTTTGTGCTGTGGTTAATTGGCCAGTTGCCACTACGAACGGGTCAGTGATGGGAATATTTAGAGTCCAGATTTGAATCTTGGTGATGGTTGTTTGGTTGGCTTGGGTCATGAATTTGCCAGTGATCAACCATGTCGATCGTTTTCCCATGGCAAAGCTGTATTAGAATAGCCACGCACTTCCCAGAAGCCTTTTTGGTCTTGCTCGGCAAAGGTAATCTTTCGTATCCACTTCGCACCCTTCCACGCATAACGTTTGGGAATGATCATCCGGACTGGACCACCATGATCTCTAGAGAGTGGTCGATGATTCCAGGTGTGTACGAGAAACACGTCATCATCATTGCAGGCGGATAAAGGAAGGTTGGTGGTATACTCGTCGTATGATTCAAACAATACAAATTTAACATCAGGTTTAGGCTGCACGATGCTGAGTAAATGTCGAAAACTTACACCCACCCATTCCATATCAAATTGACTCCAAGAGGTTACGCAATGAAAGTTGGAGGTAAAGTGTTCTTGGGGTTGAGCTTGGTATTCGTCCCAATTCCAGGTAAGTGGATGATTCACCAGACCATCAACTGTAAGTTGCCAGTCTTCAAGTTTCACTTCAGGTTTTTGCCCTAAATCCAATACAGGCCAATTATTGACAATATGCTGCCCAGGTGGAAGTCGAGGGTCATCCGAATATTCATCAACCTCACGGCATCCAAACTCTCGTCGATGCGTCATCATTTTCTGTTTCGCTTGGATAGTTTTTTCATTGTATTCCATGATTCTGACCTCCGTTGAAACTATCCTTTAGCTAATGCCTGCTCAATACCCGTCACTATTTGTTTAGATAAAGGTTTGAGCCCAGGCCTATATCTAGCAATGATATTTCCTTGTCGATTCACTAAAAACTTTTGAAAATTCCATTCAATGTCTCCAGGAAACGGGCTGCTCGTGGTGAGGTATTGATACAAGGGATGAGTGTCGCTGCCTTTCACGCTAATTTTGCTAAACAGCGGAAAGTCCAAGGCGTACTTAGTATAGCAAAATGATTTGATCTCTTTGTCGGTACCCGGTTCCTGCTCACCGAAGTTGTTGGCTGGGAACGCCAAAATTTCTAATCCCTGTTTCTGGTATTGTTCATATAGGGTTTGAAGCCCTTCGTACTGAGGTGTGTTCCCGCAAAAACTAGCGGTGTTCACGAGTAACAAAACCTTTCCTTGAAAATGCTTGAGGTTTACTGGTTGTCCATCGATGTCAGCGAGTGTGAACTGGTAAATTGGCGCCTCCACCTTACTGTTTATATTTGTGGCTTTAGATGGTGGGGAGTCAAAAGAATAGCCCTGTTTGCAACTCAGGGTCAGCCCCAAAAAAATAAGAACCCCGAGTCCGAGTGCCAAATTATGGGATGAGATCTGCATAAGAGGACTCCTTTTTGCGTGTGAGATTTTTATGAGAGGGTCTTGCGTATAAGGCTTTCAATGATATGGGTGTCGAGAACTTGGTTTTATCAATATTCTACTAATAATGGGGCCGAACGTATAGGTTAAAGTAACAGAACGCCCCTACACAAGAAAGGTGTGAAGCCAGTTCGTGTGTATGGTTCAGGATTTAAGGGCCATTCCGAATGGGAAGGTCCACGATGCTATGGTACAAATTTTTTCAGATTTATAAAAACCTTAGGCTTAGTATGTGACAGGTCTCTCATCGAAATTCCATCTGAGAAAACTTGCATAAGTCGCTATAATAGGGATAAGGGTCGAAACAACAATCTTCTGGAGCGCGATGGAATCCGAAAACTCAAAATCTAAATCTGGGCGTCGTGAACTTATGATGGCGACAGTTGCCAGGGTCATGGACCCGGTGTGTGGAATGATGGTCGACCCACTTTCTGCTGCTGGTGAATTCGAGTATAGAGGGAAGACATATTATTTCTGCAATCCTCGTTGTGAGGAGAGGTTCCGTCGTGACCCAGAAGGGTATCTTAGTGGAAAATATAAGCAGTCCATGGAAGCAGGCCCAGTCAGACCGGGATCAAAATATATTTGTCCGATGTGTCCGGAAGTGGAATCCCACACGCTAATTTCCTGCCCCTCCTGTGGAATGGCTCTTGAGCCAGCATCAGTCTCTGTGCCAGCAACGAGGACAGAGTATATCTGTTCCGTGCATCCCAGAATGGTTCAGGATCATGCTGGTAATTGTCCTAAGTGCGACATGGTGCTGGAACCACGAACTGTGACTTTGGAGGAATCTAATCCCGAACTTGAAGATATGAGCCGCCGATTTTGGATCGGACTGGTCTTAGCCTTGCCTGTGTTTGTGCTGGCCATGTCAGACATGATTCCCGGCCAACCATTAAAAAACATTCTGTCCCCAAGAGCTGCTAATTGGTTGCAATTAGTTCTTGCCACACCTGTGGTGGCTTGGGTTGGGATGTTGTTTTTTCAACGGGGGTGGGCGTCAGTCGTCAATCGAAATCTCAATATGTTTACCCTCATTGCTATGGGAACGGGAACTGCCTATGCCTATAGTGTGGTGGCGACGATTTTGCCTGGGGTGTTCCCCGAATCTTTCCATTCGATGGATAGGGGAGTGCCTGTGTATTTCGAAGCGGCTGTGATCATTGTCGTATTGGTCGCACTTGGCCAAGTTCTAGAAATTCGAGCTCGGAGCCAGACCACCAGTGCCCTCAAGTCATTATTAGGTTTAGCTCCAAGAAGTGCGAGGATTGTATGGAGCAATAGGAAAGAAGAAGATATCTTGGTTGAGAAAGTTGCAGTGGGTGATTGGTTGCGCATTCGGCCTGGTGAAAAAGTTCCAGTCGATGGGGAAGTATTGGAAGGGAACACATCTATTGATGAATCGATGATCACGGGGGAACCAGTTCCCGTTGAAAAGCGGATAGGCAGTTGGGTGACTGGGGGGACGATTAACAACACAGGCACCGTGCTCATGGAAGCCAAGCGCGTCGGGCAAGAGACGATGTTGGCGCGTATTGTTCAGATGGTGAGTGAGGCTCAGCGAAGTCGGGCGCCAATCCAGCGAATAGTTGATGTTGTGGCTGGGTTTTTCGTGCCAATCGTGGTGTTTGTTGCTGTGGCAGCTTTCGTGGTATGGGCATCTATTGGCCCTGAACCCCGGTTGGCTTATGCCTTGGTCAATGCTGTGGCTGTGCTGATCATTGCCTGTCCCTGTGCGTTAGGTTTAGCGACTCCCATGTCGATAATGGTAGGGACAGGTCGAGGGGCCACGGCAGGTGTACTCATTAAAAGTGCGGAGACCTTAGAACGTTTAGAAAAGGTTGATACCTTAGTTGTAGATAAAACAGGGACATTAACCGAAGGCAAGCCCATGCTTCGTTCAATTGTGCCAACCCCGGAATTTAGTGAATCCTCGGTGCTTCAATTAGCTGCCAGTGTAGAGTGCATCAGTGAACATCCCTTGGCCTCAGCTATTGTCAGTGGCGCAAAGGGAAAGGGTCTTATTCTGAGCGAGGTTGAAGAATTTCGATCACAGACTGGTGAGGGGATTGAAGGAAAAGTCAATGGAAAAACTGTAGCCATTGGCAATCGATTTTTTCTCGAACGAGATATAGGTGTTCCTTCAAAAGAATTGGTGGAACTGAATCAGCAAAGTGAAGCCTTGCGTAATAAAGGACAAACCGTAGTGTTTGTGGCAGTTGATGGGAAACCGGCAGGAGTTATTGGAGTAGTTGATTCCATCAAACCAACTACCAAAGAAGCCGTTCAAACCTTGAAAAGGGCTGGCCTTAAGATTGTCATGGTAACTGGTGACAATTGGCAGACTGCCAAAGTTGTGGGCCGGCAATTAGAGTTGAAAGATATTCAGGCTGAGGTTCTTCCCGAACATAAACATCAAGTCGTGAAGCAATTCCAAAAAAATGGTCATGTCGTTGCCATGATCGGTGATGGCATCAATGATGCCGCAGCCCTAGCCGAAGCTGATGTTGGAATCGCCATGGGAACGGGCACAGATGTGGCTATCGAAAGTGCAGGTATCACCATAGTCAAAGGGGATCTTCGGGGTGTGGTCCGTGCTAGAAATCTTAGCCGAGCAACTATGAATAACATTCGTCAAAATCTCTTCTTTGCCTTTTTTTATAATATGCTCGGTGTTCCGGTTGCCGCCGGAATTCTCTATCCCTTCTTTGGTATCCTGCTTAGCCCCATCATCGCTAGTGTTGCCATGACTTTCAGCTCGGTGTCAGTTATCATGAACGCTCTACGCTTAAGAAGAGCAAATCTTTAACTTCTAAAGCAATTGCTAGAATTAAAATAGATAGACAATTGGCAGCTGGAGTTAGTGACCTTCCCTTGACAAAAGGTTTGTACCTTCCCTAGAGTTTCTTTTCTGACAATAGGAGTAGAGCACAGGTGCAGGGAAGAAGGTGTGAATCCTTCGCGGTCCCGCCGCTGTAACTGGGTACGAACCCCGCAGATGCCACTTTCGAAGACGAAATCTTTGGTGGGAAGGCGCGGGCAGTAGGCTAGATACCAGAAGCCAGAAGACCTACCTGAGCTGGGAATTTTGCCTTTACCTGGTAAATGCAGGATTCACGACCTTCGATCCTTCGTGGGCTGGGGAACGGGTGGGGATGAAGATGCGGGTGCAATCCTCAGGGTCGTCGAGGCCTTGGGGATTTTTTATTTTGAGTGGTTTAGGGCATCTTCGGATCAAATTTGGTTCCCATTACTGGAGCCAATCAGCTTGTGTTATTCTTGTATGCCTGTCTCTAACTCTGTTTATCTTTTTATCTGCCGAACCTCTTTTTGGATTTTCTGATCAACCGGGAGCTATGAAACGTCGTCAACAAGGAATTCTCACTGGCATGCCATTTATGTCCAATGTGGCGCCTCGAACTTTTATCGACGATTCTGGTCGGAAACTTTATCTGTCTAAAACCCCAAAGCGTATAGTTTCCCTGGCTCCTAGCATTACTGAAATGCTCTTTGCCATTGGGTTAAATGATGAAATTGTAGGTGTGACGGAGTTTTGTGATTTTCCCCCATCAGCCTTAGAAAAGCCTAAAGTTGGGCATTCCCAGCCGAATTTGGAAACCTTGGTTGCGTTGCAACCAGATCTAATTGTCTCTCCTAAATCTTTCGTGCGAGCTGATGTGCTTACGCGGCTTGAGCAATTAAAAATTCCAACGTTTCTCCTTGAATCCAAAACAGTTGAGGACATTGTGACTCATATTCGAGTCCTTGGTCGTATCGTTGGCCGAGTGGCTGAATCCCTGAAACTCAGCGAAAAAATTCAAAAACGTGTTGCTGTACTTACCAGCCAATTAGAAGGACGTTCTCGGCCTACGCTGTTATTTGTATTGAATGCTGATCCCCTTATTTCGGTGGGGCCGGGAAGTTATATTCATCAATTGATTGAACTGGCAGGAGCCAAAAATGCTGCAGAAAAGTCTTTGGTGCCTTATCCGCGATTTAATATTGAGGAAGTGTTACAGCAAGATCCGGAATTTTTGTTATTCCCTGCCGGTCGTTCTGAAGGCATTCCTCAGGCTGAACAAGATCGGTGGCGGCGGTGGACTTCTCTTGAGGCCGTCAAACAGAATAACCTTGTGCAAGTGCAAAGTGATTTGTTGAGCAGGCCAGGTCCTCGAGTAGCCGAAGGATTGGAGGCACTGATCAAGATACTTCATCCTGAGGTCTTACAGACTTTAGCAAACCAGCGGGAATAATCGTGGGCAATAGTCATTAGAAAATGGCTGCTTTAACTCCTCATCCCAGAGAAACAAGTGATGTTGTCGCACCCGCTTTGCCTTCATCGGATTTCGCATCTCTTACCTCATCTTCTGAAGGGTCTGCCACAAAGGTTGCCCCGTCGACTCAACGTGTCCTCACTCTTTCTCCGCTGAAATGGATCAGTATTTTGGGGGGACTAGGGGTGGTGTCGCTTATGACCTTTGTTCTGTGCTTAGGGTTTGGCGCGGAGAGGATTTCATTTTTTCAAGTCGTGAACATTTTAGCCCAAGGCCCGTTTTTGCAGTATGAAAACTTGGAATTTCCCCGTCACATTATTCTCTGGCAGGTCCGGGTTCCAAGAATCCTGTTGGCTTTTATGGTCGGCGGAAGTTTGGCAGCTGTGGGTGCTTCACTTCAAGCTTTGCTCCGAAACCCCTTGGCTGATCCTTTCGTGATTGGAATTTCAAGTGGCGCTGCTCTTGGAGCATCTGTGGCCATTCTATTTGGTGTGGGGCTGTCTATTTTAACTTTATTAGTTTTACCATTTTGTGCTTTCCTTGGTGCATTACTCTCAATCCTCGTGGTCTATCGTATTGCCGTATCGTATGGAAGTTTTTCGATTCATGCTTTGTTGTTGGGTGGCGTGGTCTTGAATGCAATTTTTTCGGCCCTTGTTTTATTCCTGACAACCTTGGCCGACCCATATAAGGCCTCAGGGATGTATGCATGGCTTATGGGTTCGTTAACTGGTCCTGATTTCCAAACCGTATTGGTACTTGCGGGGTATCTTCTCTTGGGAATTTTTGTTTTGGTTTCGCAGGCATCGGCATTAAATCTTCTCACACTAGGGGAAGAAGCCGCGCGCTCTTTGGGTGTTGAAGTCGAACGAGTCAAGCGTGTGGTCTTTACTGCATCAGCCCTATTAACTGGGGCTGTGGTGGCCTTTAGTGGATTGATTGGCTTTGTCGGACTCATTGTTCCTCATGCGGTTCGTTTGGTGTTTGGCGCGGACCATCGATTGTTGTTGCTAGCTTCTGGAATTCTAGGAGGGATGTTCCTAATGGTTGCGGATACTGTTGCCAGAACATTATTGAGTCCAGCGGAAATTCCCGTTGGAGTAGTGACGGCATTAGTTGGTGGGCCGATTTTCTTATATCTGTTGGTTCAGCGTCGTGGGAAAATGGCCGCATGATGCGCCTATGGAAAAATTTTGCTAGTTCTGTTCTTGGTTCGTTATCGTGCTTGCGTACCTGGCGTACGTGTCGCGCGACGATGTTTCTACAGCTTTGCTGGATGGGTCTTTTTGAGCAGATAATTCTGCTTCGAACGCCACATATTTTTGAAAATCCTTGACGATTTTAAATATTTTTCTATCAATTCAAGGACGTATGAACTATTCAAAAAAACATCAAAGCCCTAAAGCCATAAAGATTGACAGCGTGACATTCGGATTTGGGGGAAAAGGAATTGCTGTTTCCTCACCAGTGCTAAAAGAGGTTTCTATTGAGATTGTTCCCGGAGAGGTCATAGGAATTTTGGGGCCGAACGGTTCAGGGAAAAGCACATTGCTCAAAATTCTCATGAGAATTTTGTTACCCCAAAAGGGAATTATTGAAATGTTTGGTCAACCGCATTCATCCTTAAGCCAGGATGAAATCGCCCGCAGGGTGGCGTTAGTGCCTCAGGAAACCCAACAGGCATTTCCGTTTACGATCAATGAAATGGTTTTGATGGGTCGGTATCCTCATCACAGTAGAACCTGGGGGTTGGGATGGGAAGAGCCTCGAGATCGAGCTGTTGTTATGAAAGCGATGGAAGACCTAAACGTAGCTCATTTGGGGGACCGACTCATTACCGATGTGTCGGGTGGTGAGCGACAGCGTGCCGTAATTGCGCGGGCATTAGCCCAAGAGCCAGAGGTGTTACTTTTAGATGAGCCAACCGCATTTCTTGATCTTTACCACCAGCTTGATATCGCGAGAATTGTGCGTAGGTTAAACAAGGAGCGTGGGTTGACGGTTATCTTAGTTTCTCATGATCTAAATTTAGCAAGCCAATTTTGTGATCGAGTTTTACTCTTGAAATACGGGGAGATTGCTAAGATTGGTCATCCTAAAGAAGTTATTTGTAGGGAGCATCTAGAGCCTGTTTATGGATGCGAGGTTATTATTGACCGCCATCCTCAATCCGGAATGCCGAGAGTGACCTTGCCTGTGTAATTGCGCAAGTCAGTGCCCAATGGCAGGATTTAGAAACAGCTAGATGGCAGGTATGTCTTTCGATTGAAAGAGGAAGGTTTCATTTAGTGCGAATCAGCAAGGTCTATACCAAAACCGGCGATGCGGGAAAAACTCGTCTTGCCGGCGGTCAGGAGGTCTGGAAAGATTCCTTGCGTGTGGAGGCTTATGGAACTCTGGATGAGCTCAATTCGGTTATTGGCTTAGCCAGAGTGTGCAACGCGGATCTATCTGATAATGTTCAAGCAAAGTTAAAACTTGAGGCAAATTTGCAATGGATTCAAAATAAACTTTTCGATTTAGGTGGAATTCTCGCTACAGCTCCAGGCGAAACTTTTAAAAATATGCCTGTGGTAACATCCGATCATGTTATTCAATTGGAAAAGCTCATTGATGCCTGCCAAGAAGAATTGGAGCCCTTGAAAGAGTTTATCTTGCCTGGTGGAGGAAAAGTATCGGGGTTTTTACATCAAGGGCGAACCATTTGTCGTCGGGCAGAACGGTTATGTGTAAGCTTGTCTAAAAAGGAAGAAGTTCCCAGCGAGCTCGTGAAATTTTTGAATCGATTAAGCGATGCGTTGTTTGTACTGGCTCGATGGGTTGCTAAAACTCAGGGTGAACCTGAATATTTGTGGCAACGGGAAACTTCCTAGAAATCTGTCATGAATATTCAAAAACTTCTAGGCTTTTTTGTTCTCGGAATTCTCGTTGTGGTTGGTTTCTTGTATTCGAAGCCGCATAGGGGGACCCCTGATATTCCCGATGATCCCAAAGCCTATGAGGCTTTGGAATTAGTGCAGTCTCATCCTGGACGTAATGCGCCAAACCTTGAGGAAGCGGTTAATCAATATGTACGTGATTTGGAAGCTAAGGGTGTCCCATATAATAAAGGGGGGTGGCAAGTTGGAGAAGAACAACCAGGTGTCTATGCTGTGAGGATTTTGGTTCGGGAAAAAGGGTTTGATGAATGGATTGAGCGAGAATTTGCTTGGCGTGTAACCTTAAGGGATAAAACCATTCGCGTAATCTCTTTGGCGGCCATTCATTTTATGCCCTTTCATGAATTGCCACCGTTACCTCATCAAGATCAAATTTCATTTAAGAAGTCTGGTCTGGGTGCTTCAGAGCAACTTGGATAGTGCCGTTTTCAACCCTCAGCGGGAAACAGGATGCGGCCCACTCGTCAATTGGGTTTTTCACGCAACGTCCCGTCCGGACGTTGAATTTCCAGCCGTGCCAGGGGCACCGGACTAAATCTCCTTGCAATGTACCTTCACCCAAGGGTCCGCCGGCGTGGGGACAGGTGTTGTCAAGGGCAAATAGCTCGCCGCCAACATTAAAGAGAGCGATCCCACGCCCAGTATCATCCAAGTCTACAGAAAGGCAGGATCCTGGGGGAAGATCGGATAATTTTGCCGCATCAATATATTTCAACGATCTTTCCTTAGCTTTGGCATCGCCCAATTCTTAAAAGTCAGGGAGTCTATCAAGGATGCTAGTTGCCTGCAAGGGACCTAGTTTGACGGGTTCTTGATTCAATGTTTAACCTGATGTTATACACTCACCCAATCAGTTTCTTGGTAGTACCTTACATGGAGGTCTAGAGAGGGTATGGAAATGACCTTGCTTCTGAATGCCACGTATGAGCCTTTACGCGTGGTCGATTGGAAAAAGGCCATTACCTTATTATGCCAAGGAAAGGTCGAAGTCCTCGAATTTTATGATCAAGATATTCGAGGAGTGTCTGTGACATTTAAACTGCCTTCGGTGATGCGGCTGCTCAATGTAGTAAAGTTACGGGCAACACATCGATCAGTAAAATTTTCCAGAATTAATATTTTTACCCGCGATAAGTATGTCTGTCAGTACTGTTGTAAGAAATTCAGGACGGAGGAATTAACTTTTGATCATGTGATACCAATCGCTAAAGGCGGGAAAAAAACATGGGAGAATATCGTTACTGCTTGTTGGCGGTGTAATAATAAAAAGAGTGGCCGAACGCCGATGGAAGCGCATATGCGTCTCAAAAAGAAACCGGAAAAGCCACGTTGGAATCCAACGCTGACCATTATGATCGGGATTCGGAATGCTCCGAATAGCTGGCGGGATTACTTATACTGGCATATGGAATTAGAGAGGGATGATTAAATTATAGAAATTTTCAATCGTGTATTTGTTTGGGATACCGAAGACCTACTTGTAATTTGAGATCCTTTCCGTTTCTTTTCCTTTTCAATCACTGAACAGTCTGAGTAGGAATTCACCAAGCTGACTTTTTATTGATGGAATACATCGGACATGAATAAGGAGTGGCTATGAGTCAAAATGCAGGATACCAAATTTCCCTTGATATTCAGGGACGCTTATGTGTGGTTATTGGTGGAGATGATGAAGCTTCGGAGAAGGTCTCACGGTTATTAGAAGGCGGTGCAAAAGTTATTGTAATAAGTCCAACTCTTAATACGACACTTAAGAAGTTAGCGGCATCGGCAAAAATTATTCATCGTGGCCGACATTTTCGATCTACGGATACTCAAGATGCGTTTCTTGTCCTGAATACTTTGCGTGAGGATTTGGATTTATCCAAATCCCTATACGAGCTTACCAAAGCCGAAAAATTTTTGGTGTGGTCAATTGATCAAGCAGAAAGGTCAAATTTCATGATGCCTGCAGTAGTGGAGCGTGGTGCTCTTCGGGTGGCGATTAGTACCAGTGGAGCTGCTCCTGCTTTGGCAAGTACTTTACGCCAGAATTATGAAACCATCTTTGATGAGGAATTTGTACAATTTTTGGATTGGTTAGGAAAACTTCGAGAAAGTTTGCACAAAAACGAGCCTAATGAATTACGACGTCGAGAGCAATTAAGAGCTGCGGTGGAAGGTTTTAGTTTAACGGGGACTCTAGCATATCCCGCTTCCTGGAAAGAGCAAAAGGAACAATCGGATTCTTAATCGAACAAGGATGGTGCATGTATGGTGTTGCTTGAATTCAGCATGTCTCCGTTGGGAAAAGGGGAAAGTGTAGGAAAATATGTCTCGCGATCATTGGAGATCATTGATCAAAGTGGAGTGGAGTACCGTCTGAATCCGATGGGAACCGTGCTTGAAGGCGAGTGGGATGAAGTCATGGATGTGGTTAGCCAATGTTATAAACGAATGAAAAAAGATTGTAATAGAATCTCGTGCACGATCAAGATCGATTGTCGTAAAGGGAAAAATAGACGGTTGAACGGAAAAGTTGCAAGCGTGGAGAAACGGCTTAAGAAGAAATTAAAAACGTGATGAGTGAACCGTTATCAGGACAATTCTGAAATGCTCATACTTATGTTATCGGATCGTACACTCGGTTAACTCTTGGCCCGATATTGCATAATACTTCATAGGTGATCGAGTGCTGCCAAGTTGCCACATCCGTTGCAGAAATGCTTTCGGTTCCTTGCTGACCGATTAATACCACATCATCTCCTGCCTGGGCTCCTGGGATATCCGTAAGGTCAATGAGCGTCATGTCCATGCAAATTTTTCCAACGATGGGCGCGCGCGTATTGCCAACCAGTACATGCCCTTGATTTGAAAGCATTCGGTTATATCCGTGGGCATAGCCAATAGGGAGAATGCCAATTCTGGATGGCCGAGAAGTTCGGTATATGCCATTATAACTGAGCGGTTCACCTGCAGTGACAGACCGGATTTGAACGACTTTTGTTGAAAGGCTTAGAACAGGTTTGAGGGATAAGTTGTGCACCAATGAATGTCTGGGAGCGTAACCATATAACAACAAGCCCGGTCTTACCATATCCATGTGAGATTGTGGGTAGGATACGATGCCCGCGGTGTTAGCCGAATGTAAATAGGGGATCATAATGCCCTGTTGCCGGAGATGGTGAGCAATCGATTTAAATTCGGTTAGTTGTTGGATGGTAAATGAGGGATCGGGATTATCGGCATCCGCCAGATGGGTCATCAGACTTTTAAGTAAAAGCGGTCCTTGGAACAAATTCGAGGTGAGAAACTCAGAGAGCGATGCTGGCTCGAATCCCAGTCGTCTCATTCCGGTATCGACTTTGACATGGACGGGAAAAGGCATGTGTTGAGGCGAGAGTTCTCTGGCAAGTTGTTGTGCAATTCCGATGTCTGAGATAACGGGTGTGAGTTGATAGTGAAGGAGATCCTTTATTTGCCAAGGGAAAATGCCACCCAGGACAATGATCGTTTCTTGTAACCCTGCTTCTCGTAAGATCGCACCTTCTTGAATCGTTGAAACACCAAATTTCGTGATCCCCAGTTTTGCTAATGCTTCGGCCACTGCGGTGCTACCGTGGCCATATCCATCAGATTTGACGATGGCGAGAATGGCACAGTGTAGATCAAGACTTTGCCTAAGTTCCGTCAGGTTATGGGCTAGTGCGCAAAGGTCAATTGTGGCAATAGTTGGGGAAAGGTAAGAAGAAACGGATGTTGGCGGCGGGGAAAGAGAGGCGGTCATAATACAGTTAAATTTCGAGTATTTCTTCCTCCTTTCTTTTTAAGAGTTCGTCGATTTTCTTGATTTCGGAGTCCGTAGTTTTTTGAATTTCGCTTTCGCCACGTCGAAGTTCATCTTCTGTAATTGTGGATTTTTTTTGGAGTTTTTTTAATTCTTCATTTCCCTCACGCCGTATCCCACGGACGTGGACTTTTGTGTCTTCTCCGTATTTTTTACTGACTTTAACAAGGTCCTTTCGGCGTTCTTCACTTAAAGGGGGAATGGGTAAGCGAATAAGTTTTCCGTCGTTTGAAGGGTTAATACCTAAATCCGAGGTGGTAATGGCTTTTTCAATTTCCTTGATGATGGTGGAATCCCATGGTTGGATAGTGATTAGCCGGCCATCCGGTATGGATAGGTTGCCGACCTGCCTAAGAGGAGTTGGGGTTCCATAATAATCGACCTTAATATTGTCTAGGATAGAAAGGGAAGCGCGACCTCCGCGGAGACCTGCTAGTTCCTTTTTAAGGTGCTCTAAGACACCGTCCATTTTTTTTGCGACTTTTTCTAATGTCGGTTTGTAGGGCATCACCTGTCACCTCATGTTAGGCTTGGGCGAGATTTTGAGTCACCATGGTGCCGATCTTTTTCCCTTGAACGATAGATTTCAGATTCCCAGCTTGGGTCAAGTTAAAGACTATCAATGGAAGTTTATTATCCATGCATAAAGTGATGGCTGTAGCATCCATGACTTTTAGGTTTTTGTTAAGGACGGACATAAACGGAACTTCTTCATACATTGTAGCACCAGGGTTTTTTATAGGATCTGAATCATAAATGCCATTGACCTTGGTGCCCTTGAGAATCACATCGGCTCCGATTTCCATGGCGCGAAGGGCGGCGGTTGTGTCAGTGGTAAAGTATGGGTTTCCAGTTCCAGCTGCAAAAATCACGACACGCTTTTTCTCAAGATGCCGTATGGCTCGTCGCCGAATATAGCTTTCGGCTAATTGACGCATTTCAATGGCTGAGAGGACGCGTGTGGCCACGTCGATTTTTTCTAAGGCATTTTGAAGCGCTAGGGCATTAAGCACGGTGGCAAGCATGCCCATATAGTCCGCTGATGCCCGTTCCATGCCTGAGGCACTCGCAGCAATACCTCGAAAAATATTGCCGCCTCCGATGACTAAGGCCACCTCTATCTTCATGCGGACGACCTCGGCAATTTCTTCGGCAAGGTTGGTCAGTACTTCTGGATGGATGCCGTAGGATTGAGATCCTGCTAGCATTTCACCACTAATTTTCAATAGGATGCGGTGGTACCGAATTGGCGTCATTCCTGGCCTAGTTGATACCGAGTGAATCGGGCGATGGAAATGTTTTCCCCAAGTTTTGCGATCTTTGCAGTCAGAATTTCAGTGATTGTGCTATTAGGATCTTTGATGAAGCTTTGTTCAATTAAGCATTGCTCTTGATAGAATTTTTCCAGTTTTCCTTGGACGATTTTGTCCCAGGCTGCTTTCGGTTTCTCCATTTCTTTGGCCTGACCGAGGTATACGCTTTTTTCCCGTTCAATGATCTCAGCCGGTACATTTTCTCGCTGGACGTAGGAGGGATTGGCCGCAGCAATTTGCAAGGCAACATCCTTAACCAACGATTGAAATTCCTCATTGCGAGCTACGAAGTCTGTTTCGCAATTAATTTCTACAAGAACACCAATTTTGTTGCCGGCATGAATATAAGAGGAAATCACACCTTCTTTTGTCTCGCGTCCGGCCTTTTTTTGCGCTGCAGCTAGACCTTTCTGACGAAGGAGGTCAACGGCTTTCTCAATATCGCTATCAGTTTCTTTGAGTGCATTTTGGCAATCCAGAATGCCGGCTCCTGTTTTACCTCGAAGTTCCTTTACCAAACCACTCATGCTGGCCATATCGTCAGTTCTCTCCCTTCCCAAATAAATGCATGCACTCAATGTGCAAATAAATAAAATATCCGGCCAGACTAAGCCGAAGTTTGAATTCCTTCGGCACCGTCTTCGACAGTGCGTGCCGAAATCATTTCCGCCATGATGCCATCTTCCTCTTGAACCACAGGCGCTTCTTGTTTATCAGTCATGGCTCGTCCCTCAATACACGCATTGGCAATTTGTGCGGTGAAGAGCTTAAGTGCACGAATAGCATCATCATTGCCGGGTATGGGATAGTCAATGCCTTCTGGATCACAGTTGGTATCCACAATGGCGACCACCGGAATTCCCAGGCGATTTGCTTCTTTCACCGTGATGTGTTGGATTCGGGTATCAAGCACATACACGCAACCTGGAAGGCCTCCCATGTCTTTTATGCCGCCGAGGTACTTTTCCAGTTTGTCTCTTTCTTTCTCCAATAACAGAATTTCTTTTTTCTTGAGTCGGTCGTATGTACCATCAGTTTCAGCAGCTTCAAGTTTTTTGAGCTGGTTGATACTTTTCCGAATCGTTTGAAAGTTCGTGAGCATACCACCCAACCAACGTTGTGTGACATAGAACATGTTTGACCGTTTTGCTTCTCCTTCGACGATATTTATGGCTTGCCGTTTTGTGCCGACAAAAAGAACCGTTTCTCCGGCAGCAACAGTATCGCGAACAAAATCATAGGCTCGTTGAAATAATCGTGCGGATTGTTGTAGGTCGATAATATAGATGCCGTTTTTTTCGCCAAAAATATAGGGTTTCATTTTGGGGTTCCACCGATTGGTCTGATGCCCAAAGTGAACGCCAGCTTCCAACATGTCTTTAATGGTCAGCATATGTGGTTACTCACCTTCCTCCCTTGACGTCGTGTGCGTTTCTGAGTTTTAGCCAGACAAATTGGCAAACAAATGCCATCCGTCTACTGCATAGCCTAGCTACGTGACATCGGCTGAAGTAAATTGTTATCTATTATCGCCTGAAACCTTTGAAAAATATCACAGCTCAGGATTTTAATGCAAGTCAAAGTGTTGATTTCTTTGTTTTTTTGGGCGGCTAGAGTCGGAAAAGCTGGTTGGTAGGAATGTTACATGAATACCGTATCTGTGGAGCAAGGGATTTTGACTTCGAAAAAATATTGTCGGTAAAGTCACTCTTCTGGTCATTGAGCTAGTTTTATGGAAATGTTCAGAATAGATAAAAGATGATCCTGATGTTTTTTATGGAGGGGCCATGGTTGAAGTTCCAATAAAAATGCATATTCAAAATTTGGCTCGAATCGCCCATGGGGCGGTTCGGCCATTTTCACTTCTGTCAAGCCAACAGCGGACTACTGTCTTAGAAGTTATGGCGGAGCAATTAGAAGAACGGATGGATGATGTCTTGTCTAGCAATCAAGAAGACCTTGATGCCATTCCCAAGGATATTGGGCCTGAGGAGTTTCGTAAACGACGTGGTCGGGTTGTGATCATAAGAGATGATGTGGAGCAGATGGTGGAGACCATACGTCGTATTTGCTCAGAACCCGATCCTATTGGACGAGAGATACAAGGCTGGAGGTCCGTTGACGGGTTGGAAATCAGCCGAGTGCGTGTGCCAATCGGTGTGATTGGAGTAATTTCAGAGTTTGGTCCTCAAGTATTAGCTGAATCTGTTGCCATGTGTATTCGCTCCGGTAATGTCTGTATTGTTCGTGGTGGTAGGGATTGGTTTCTAACAAATACTACCCTCATGACCGTCCTGAAAGAAGCTGCTGAAGGTCAAGGTATGCCGAAAGGCGGCATTACATTTATTGATCGTCCGGATGATAAAGATGGGGTTTTGGAACTCACTCGTCTCCCTAAACTGGTTCATGGTGTGATTCCACGAGGGAGGGCTGGGCTGCGGAAAGTAATCCTAGAGCAATCGCGGGTGCCGGTGTTGGGATACGATGGTGGACTCTGTCACGTATACATTGATGGGGAGGCAGATGTGCCTTTGGCTCAAGGGATTGTGGTGAATTCTAAGGTACAAGATCCCCTGGATTCGAATTCAGCGGATACATTGCTTGTTCATCAGGGGCTGTCACGACAACTCTTGCCCGGTCTCCTACGGCGCCTATTAAGTGATTTCAAAGTGGATCTGATTGGATGCCCCAAAACAATCTCGCTGATGGGAATTTGGGAATTGGAATTGACTGGGCATAAGGGCATTGCCAAGGCTAAGGAAGAAGATTGGGGCCAAAAATCCCAATCTTTAAAATTAGGAATCAAGGTAGTATCAAATCTCGAGGAAGCGATTAGCCATATCAATACGTATAGTCCGGGGCATACAGATACCATTGTGACTCGGGATTATGATGCCGCCATGCGGTTCGTACGTGAAGTGGATTCTAGCGCTGTGTTAGTCAACGCTTCGACTCGGTTGCACGCTGGATCCGAACTTGGCTTAGGGCCAGATATGGGCATAAATACCAACCGTTTTCACGTTCGTGGCCCCTTGACGCTTCAAGCCTTGACCATGGAGAAAATCGTTGGTCTAGGAACCGGCCAACTTCGACATCCGCATCCGATCGTTTCAGAATATGAAGATGCGGCAATGCTTTCATCCAAGTTCTAGATGGGTAGTGCTTCTGCGAAACGTGCAATGTTGTGAATGAAATGTAATGCAACAACGCTATACTCTTTTACCCACGGTTCATGTCTTATCTTCATGAGGATTCCCCTGGCGTTATTTTTCAATCCTCGCATCTGAAAAGGATTTATTTCCCTTGTCAGTTGAAACTCGTCTCGCTGAGCATTT
>CAZDCF010000012.1:0-41255 GCA_964503895.1 uncultured Nitrospiraceae bacterium
CCCCTCATCTTAGTTCTCCTCAGGAAGAATCCATAGTTTGGGCTTCTCGAAGTGGTTGTCAAAAAGTAGTTCAAGCCGGGGGACGAATGGCTATTACTACAAACGATCAACTCCGAGTGGCTACTTGGAATATTCGATGGTTTCCCTATGGACAGCCGAATCGTGCGCAGAAACCAAATTCTGGTACGGATAGATCTTGGTTGGCTTGCTCAATTTTCTGGATGAACATAGATGTCCTGGCTGTACAGGAAAGCCTGTCTAAGAAGTCTAAGTCGGCGTGGAAAGAGGTCCGAGGTTTGCTTGAAGGCATGACCGGAATTTCCTGGCGGTGGATGTCTCAACAATGTGGCAATCTTACGATTGGGTTTTTATGGAATACCAAGCGGGTGGAGATACAACAGGTCAAAAGTCTCAAGGCTTTTAACATTAGAGCGCAACAGTCAGATAGTCCCTGTGCAGGTGGATTACGTCCAGGCTTTTATGCCTATGTGCAATCTCTTCAAAAGCCTGGGGCAGATTTTCATTTGATTAGCTTGCACTTGAAATCAGGCCCGACGGTGGCTGCTCTTGAAGAGCGACAGAAAGCCTTAAATCGCATTGACAAAACGGTGAAGCCGTTTCTTTTGCAAGATAAAGACATCGTTATCCTCGGAGATTTAAATACTATGGGTGCCGGGGACAATGCTTCGAGAAAGTCCGAATTAAAATATATGCGCCGTATGGTTTCCAAAGAGAAGCCCGGGTTTCAAGACCTACCAATTACGCCGCGTTGTACTCACTATTTTCGTGGGCGGGGAGGCTGGTTGGATCATATATTAGTCAACCATGGCATGGCAGAAGTGCGGACTCGGTCGGCCCGTGTTACTGGTTATTGTGCGATAGCCCAATGCCAGCGAATCAAGGGCGACTATCCTTTAGCGTATGAACGATTATCCGATCATTGTCCAGTAGTTATTGATATCGCAAACAAGGACCAGGATTAATGTTGCCTCAGTGCGCCCTTCGATGTACTTGGGCAACAAATGACCGACTCATCCAGTACCATGATATGGAATGGGGGGTGCCGCTTCATGATAATCAACGACTTTTTGAGTTTCTGATTTTAGAAGGGGCTCAGGCTGGGTTAAGTTGGCACACCGTTTTACAAAAGCGCGAAGCTTTTCGAGAAGCCTTTGATCAATTCAACGCTGAACGTATGGCCAGTTACACTGTTTCCAAAATCCAGGAATTGGTTAGTAACGCTAGCATCATTCGGAATCGACTGAAAATTAATTCGGCAATCCAGAACGCTAGAGCGTATCTGGCCATTCAACAAGAATATATCTCTTTTGATGAATACATTTGGCAATTTGTCGGACATCAACCAATCATCAATTATTGGAAGACTGCCAAAGATGTACCCTGTTCCACAAAGGAGTCGGAGGGCATGAGCAAAGCTCTCAAGCGCAAGGGCTTTTCCTTTGTTGGTCCGACGATCTGTTATGCATTCATGCAAGCTACAGGAATGGTCAATGACCATACGGTTGCTTGCCATCGCCACAAAGAACTCGCCTAATTTCTTTTCTGGTCTGCAAAAGTACCCCTATTTTAGGACCCTGCTGGTCGCCAATTTCTAGGATTGCATTCGTGTTAATAAGTACTTGCCCCTATGCCGTGACGCGTGAACTTTTCCAATAAAACACTTGACAAAATTTTAAAATACCTCAATATATAGTGCCAAACTGTAGTCCATATACAGGATCTATGAATTGGAAGGGTAAAAACTAAGATTGGGGTCTCTTTATCAGCGGAGGCTTTTTCCCATTATATGTGGAAATCAGCCTGCTCGGCCGGATGTGTACGAAGGGGATGCAGTGGCCTTAGTCAGTTCGGGGTCAGGATGAGCTTCAAAACAACAGTATAGTGAAATAGCCATTCCCAAGGATTATTTGCAGCGCGTACAGTGCGAAAGGAGAGCGGTATGGCGGGTCATTTGACGATTGAACATGAGGGGACGATTTTTAAAAATCAAGGATCCAAGGTTGGGAAACAATGGTTTGTCAGGGTGTCGTGTAATTTCTTCGAGCCTCGGATTTATGGACCGTTTGTTGCTGAGGAGGAGGCTGAGCGTTTTCGGGAAGGTGCTGAGTTTGAGTTACGGAAATTATTGGATGGTCAGTTGCAGACCCTTTCCAGTGAGTTTTTGCTTCCCTCGGCTCGTATCTAATTGTAATTTTTTTGAATTGGCATGAGCTTCGTTACCTTGCCATAGCCTGGTGTGTTCTTTGAGTCGTGCTCTTATAGAGGTTGGGTTTTGCTAGCCTTATTTGTTTTACTCATTGTCTAACTTGATGGATGGGAGGGAATGACTTGTACTCTCTTGCATCGTCTGCATTTTACTTCAATCCCGCCTTTTGTTCGTTTTAGTAGTAATTGCCCGCATTGACATCGCACTTCCGCGTATTTCTGGTCATTCTCTAATCGTTTCGGATTCATAATGTGTAACGCCTTGTCCGGCTTCTCTCCCTTCACGTAACAAAAAGACCCGGTTTGTCTTTATTGGATCTTGGGGGCCCGGGAGGCTATTCAGGAGTCACAATGACCTCCCGGGGCAAGAAAGGGGGGAGTACTGCATGTACACCGCGTCCCTTCCAGTAGAGAACCTTCGTTGGAAATAAAAAAAACCCAAGAGTGCCTGTGCATTCTTGGGCTCTGGACTAAAGATCTCGGGCCTGCCCAGGCTTTGCCTGGGTGATATGAAATTACTTCATATGTCTTTTTGGGCTAATCAAATTGCTTTGGTCGGGGTCACCTCGCATTACAAATGGATGGTTTAAAGTCCACATTTCATACATCGGGATCACAAACATTATCAAAAACGTGACTGTCATCAGAATATCAGCCGTTAGCAGTGTTAGCACGTGCAAAGGAGAAACATAAGTGATAAGCCAGGGGGCAACAAGGTCCAAAGTTACTCCTAAAAAAGCTAACCAGGTAGTAATCGCTTTTAACGTGTTTGATGCCATAGTGAGATACAGCACGTGGACCATGATCATAAAGACTACTGGCAGGGTGAATAAATGAAAATGGGTGGTTTCAGCGAGTTGTCCGAAGGACATCGGCTCGCCGAAATTGTCATCGGAGCCTCGATAATGTCCAGCAATGCCTTTGGGTGTGAGGTCGGTCATACTGTGTGCCCACACGAACGTAAAGACAAATCCTGCAAACATTAAAAGCAAAAACCAGGTATACACCAAGCGGATGTGCCGATCAGTGTCACGGAGCCGAAATCGAGTATTGAAATTTCGCATTCACACCTAAAGGCCTAGAATTGACTCCAAAAAGCCTTCTTCGTCATTGTCTACCACAACGGTATTATGGCCTAAACCCTTGGGCTTTAGATAATATTCATTGATAAGAACAAGAACACGCTTCACTCCGGCACTGGCCGAACGGACAGACATGGTGGCTCCGGTAATATTTATAATATCTCGGTTAATACGAATGGGATCAAAGAGATTTTTGCCCTGATACTGGTAATTGAAGCGTGGGGTGGCGATTTCATTGCCTCGGGCTTCCCGATAAATCAGCACCTCGAAGTTATTACATATCCCCGAGGCGTCTGTGCCAACCATGTAGGTAATCGGACGGTGTTTGCCAATGGTGTTTTGCACCATAGCATATCCATCGATCTTTCCTTTAGTTTCACCTATGTACACTGTGAAGGATGTTTCAGGAAATTTCCAGCCAATGGTTTGTTGAACAAAGATTTTTTGCGCTGGAGTTAAAGGGAGGATTTCTTTCCGGATTGTTTTTGAGTCCGGAAACATCACCTTTGCGGCTTCCTCTTCCGTGAAATAAATCTCCATGTGGCCTAATTCTTCAGCATTCAGCCAACGCTTCAATTCATGGTCCCAGATACGTTCTTGAGGTGTGTTTTGGTTGGGCAATTGCGCGAAGGCTGTGCCGGAGAGTATGCATGACCCCAAAACAGCTATGGCTGACAATTTGAGCAATGGATAAATTAACTGAGAATAGTGCATCCTTTAGCCTTCAATCGATTGGAAATTCTATTAGCTAGCCGTTGTTCCTCACCTTTATTGGGGGCAATGCGCCTCCAACCAGATTGGGATTGTAGCCCCATAGGAGAAAAAAACTCTCTCATTTGAAAGGTTTCGATTTGAATTCCTATTGGTTTACGTTCAAGGGTTACGAAGAATCGCATTCGTTCTTTGTTTTCACTACGAGCAAACAGTCCGGCCCCTCTCTTTGAGTTAAAAAGCATCCACTCAGTTTCGATCTTCCCGCTAATCTTATCAACTCGTCGCACTTCAAATTCATTAACGCTAGCAAGGGCAATTGCCCAAGCTTGGTCAAAAGAACAAGCAGTTAAAACAGTGGGTGCGCTGGGGAAAATCCCCCCACACCCACTGATTGCGCTTCCCAAAAAAAAAGCAATGAGAGAAAATTTGAACATTTCCTATTTTTAGTACCGGATCGGCTACCTAGAAATACGTGGAGGCTTGGAACTGCCAGCCATCGTTTGATGATCCGGTGTTGTTATTTCTCTCCCCGTTGCTGGTCCAAGCTAACTTAAAGACCGCATCTTCAACAGGTCGAAAGTTTATTCCAAACGTGAGTCGATCTATGTCGTTGGTATTACTGTCACTGTGCGTGTTTGTATCAGCTACCCCGTAACGGACTACTGCGGTGAAAGTTGAGGCGTCTGTGAAATGACCAGGCGCCACTTTCTTTAGCATTTCTGGTAGAAAGTGATAGTTGCCTTGGATAAAATATCCATGCATGCCTGCTGGCGGAACGTAACCTTGGGCAGCGCCTGTGACTGGGGTTGGATTACCACCCTCAATGTTGATCCAGGCCGACTCACCAATGAGCTCAAAGGGGCCACGTTGCAAACTCCAGTCCAGTGCATACAGTGTGAGGTCGTGTTGTCCGGCACTGTCCCATTTCCCATGGTGGAAAGAGCCGGCCACTTCGACGCCAAGAAAGGGACTGACCGCAATCCGACCCGTAAGCGATTTGTCTTCATTATTATCTTTTTGGGCGCTGGGTTTTGCCGAAGCCACACCCTTACTTTCACTTATACATGTGGTACAAATTGTACCTTCCGAGTTGCCAAACCCTGTACCGCCATCGAACCCTTGTACGAGATACAGTTCATAGTCGACTTTAGCCAGTTTTGTTGGATAGAACGAACCATAAATACCCAAGCCACTTTCCATAAAGGTTGATGGTAGAATATATCGGCTTGCAATTGGGCGTAAAGGCAGGTCGTTCAATGGCGTATCGTGGGTGAGGTTGAAGCGTCCTATTGGAATAAGAATCAGCCCAGCCCGTAGGTTAAGCGTGTCGTTTACCCGATAGTCCATTGTGGCGAATTCCAAAACCACTTTTCCTGAGTTGCTTCCTGACCCACCTGCTGAATTTGATGCGCCATGCTCAAACTCGATTTCCGATGCGACACTAATTCGATCCGTCACTTGTGAATAGAGAAACGGAATAAAACGTTCTTGATCGAAGGTCAGGCCTTTATCGCAATCTTTAGCCGAGTTCTTACAGTCGGTCACGATAAAATCAATATAACCCCCGACTGTGGCTTTTGGTGCTTTGACGAATGGTTTCGCGTAAATTGAACGTCCCCCTTCCAGTCCGCCACCGCCGGTGAAACCACCTTTCCCAAATGTCACCTTTCTTTGGGTGGTATCACCATAAACTGGCGCTTCGTCACCTGGTGCAGGCGGTATGCTCATTGGACCGCTCGGTCCTTGTAGGGACTCTTGAACCATTTTCCGAATTTGTTCCCGCTGAGCAGGGCTGAAATCATCGTCAGCTGCCCAGATTTGCGTTTGCGGGACGACCATGAGAGTCACTATCGCCCCCGCGACCAATAATCGTTTCATTAGAACGACCTCCAAATTGTTGTTGGGGACTCGATGGCCCTCGAGGATCTGTAGATCTCACGTCACTCAACATACTGGGAGTGGAAAGGCTACCCCCAGTATGCTTTTTCATGATCCTCAGAATAAGTTCCATTGCACGCATTTCTTAGAGATTAGTGGAGAACAATAGTACATTCAGTATCTTTAATGCTGCTGTAGGGAATAGTCACAATACGTCTACAGCGTTTACATTTGAGTTCGAGATTTTCGCCACGAATTTTTGCAACGAGATGGCCGCATGCACAACGCGCCTCATGTTGAATAACGTTCTCGTTTTCCCTCAAGCTTTTCTTGTTTGTATTCACTGAATGTACCTAAAGCAATTAAAAGGGGAACTTGAACGCCAAAAAAATGTAAATAAATTTTATTGATATCGATTCTCATTACCGATGATTATGATAACTAATACTACTATAAAAATCTACCCCTGCCTTGCCAACAGTTAGCTAGAAGCCTCACAAGGGCAAATATCTATTTGTTTTTATTAAAAATATTTCAATTTTTCGTGTCAGTTGGGCCTCTCGATAGGAATTTTTTTTGTAATATCCTATACTTAGGGCCCGAAAAAGAGCGATACGGGCAGAAAACACAAAGGCAGGTTTGGAGTTGTTGTGCATCTCCAAAAGAGTTTCTCATTGATGCGAGTTGTCACTTTGGCCGCGGCTATTTTCTTTGCTACCTCCTGGCTCGGGTGTTATTCCCTTCCACCTGATTCTGCAAATCCGTTTCCCATACATGAATGGGTCTTTGGATCAATTCAGGTCAAAACTACTGGAATAAATCCACGAGGATACGCGACTCAGGTGCGTTTTATTGCACTGACCAATACGCAAACTCATGAAAGATATCGGATGCGGGTTAATTCCGACTCTGACGTGATTTTCCTAAAATTACCAGTCGGTGACTATTCCGTTGATCGCGTGCAATTTAATGAAGGTCCCTTCTTGGGGGAAGCACATGTTCATTTTGCTTTTCACGTCTCTCTTGGCAAGACAACCTATTTAGGCAATTGGCAATTTGAATTGGAGACTCCGAGAACCATTCGTCAAGTGCGAATCTATCTTTCTGAAGGAGATCCAACCGTTATCAAGGAAGTTGCAGCCATCGTAGTCTCGGATCAACCCCCCATTGAAACTGTTGTTCCCAAACCGCAAAGTTTTGTTACTAGAGTGTATTCGGTTGCGCCTTATCCCAAAATCAAATATTTCTATCGACGCTAACCTTTAGAATCTAAACAAGCTAGGAAACAATCTTGAGCATTATCAGAGTTTGTTTCGTTATTGTGATGAGTGTGGGGCTAATCGGGTGTGCGGGATCTCTTCAATTGGTGAAGCGCAGCCAAATGCATATGGGGACCTTGGTGTTTTTAACGGCTGTGGCTCCTGATGAACAAATTGCCCATCGTGCGGTCCAAGAAGGCTTTGCTGAAATTCATCGTTTGGAAACCATCTTGAGTACGTGGATTCCTGACAGCGAGCTTTCCCGTGTCAATGCCAGTGCAGGCCAAATGGCTATAGAAGTCGGGCCGGAAACTCTTGAAATCTTGACTCAATCATTAAAAATGGACCGGTTGACGCAAGGCAGATTCAACATCGCAATAGGTCCTGCAGTTGAGGCGTGGAATGTGAGTCGAGAGGGGCGTATACCCTCCTCAAAGGAATTAGATGCAGCTCGACTATTAATTAATTTAGGAAATTTACAAATAGACCAGGAATTGCACACGGTGTATTTAAGAGTGTCAGGAATGCGTGTGGATATCGGAGGTATTGGCAAAGGGTATGCTGCGGATCTTGCTGCCGAAGTTATGAGAGACGCTGGTGCGACTGGAGGCGTCGTTGCTATCTCCGGTGACATTAAAACCTTTGGTCGGTTGCCGGAAGGTGACAGGTTCATGTTTGGTATTCAACATCCACGCAAAGAGGGGGCATTACTCGGTCAATTGGAACTTGAGGATGAAGCTGTATCTACCGCAGGGGACTACCAACGGTATTTTATGAAGGATGGAGTTCGTTATCATCACATTCTAGATCCCCAAACACTTCAACCAGCTCGGTTGTCTCAAAGTGTAACAGTCGTAGCGAAAGAAGGTGTGCTCGCCGATGGCCTCGATACGGGCATCTTTGTGATGGGGCCCGAAAAAGGTATGGCGTTGCTCGAGAGTCTAGATGGAGTAGAAGGGGTGATAGTCGGGCAGACCGGAGAAGTCTTTATATCTTCAGGATTGAAAGGGCGATTACATATGATTGAGCAAGGGCAATAGGGAGTTGGTTGTTGATCTTACAAAAAGGGGCCGAGAAGGCCCCTTTTTGTATCATTGAATTTGTATCATTACAGAGGCGGGGATAATCAATAACTGCTCTTTTCTTTTCCTCCACGAGAGTACTTGCCCGCATGTGTCATATTCCCACCATGGGCTTTGATGCGCTCATGAATCTTATCCATCCGTGCCTGTTGCTCAGGAGACAACACGGTTTTTGCCTCCCGCTTAGCCTTGATAGAGGCCATATACAAATTTGCTTTTAACTCATGGACTTTTTTGAGGTGCGTTTCAATTGCTGACAGGGGAGCCTGATCATTACGTAATAATTCATGAAGGTCAATATTGGCCAATTCCACATTTGCCTTCATTGTAATGCGATCTTTTTTGTATTGTGTTTTAAGGGTGCGTAGTTGTTTTTCTTGACTAGCGGCAATACTCATCCCTTCCTTGAATTTTAATATATGATTGATAAATTCCACAGCCCCACGATGCACGCCGGGATGCGTCGAACTGTGGCTACTATGACCCGTGCCAGCATGACCACCTCCATCATGCATCGAATGACCTTTCTTATAATGTCCGCTATGCCCAGAAGTCGTTCCATGGTGGGAATTCTTCATGCCAGGGTGACCCTTTGAATGATGCTTGTCTCCATGGGCGCTCATTCCGATGTGTTGAGTGCCGTGACCTCCATTTTGAGTTTCTGAATAACTGGAACTGTCATGGGGAGATGCGTGAGGCGAGTTTATTGCATTGGCCAAAGTGGGTACAGCCAACATCAAAACGAAAATGCTGCAACATGCGTAGAAAGAAAACCAGATAGGTTTTGTGACTCTTGTAAACCTCATGATTGGGTCCTCCTTTTCATGCAAACCAAAAGTGTGAATGGGAAAGATAAATGTTTTATGACGTAAGTAATCTCAAATGACTCACAAACATTATAAATCCTGAAATTTGAAGACGCGAATATCCCATGGTTATTTATGCTCAAAAACCACCGTGTGTGTGGCAATGACGTTGAATGAGACCGAAGTCCCGAGATGGTAAACCTGGGTTGATTCAGCATGGCTATGAATGAGAATTCCCGATTCTAGACGAATGCCATACAAATTTTCAGACCCTCGAAATTGACGGGTTTCAATTTGTGCACAGCCTGCCTCATCTTCTTGAATTTGAATATCATCGGGCCGAATCATCACCATAACTTTGTAGCTTCCTTGATAGTCCCGAGGCTGTGGCAAGTTTCCTATTTCCGTGACGACAACATGATCTCGAATCTCACCTGGAATGAAATCGGCCTGCCCCACGAAGTTGGCGACAAAACGGGATGCGGGCATATGGTAAATGGTTTCTGGTTGGCCAAATTGTTCGAGCTTGCCCTGGCGTAGCACGGCGACTTTGTCTGACATAGTGAACGCTTCTTCGTGATCATGAGTTACCAAGATTGCTGTGGTTTGGGTTTTCTTGAGCAACTCATGCAGTTCGTCTCGCATTTTATAGGTCATATCAGGGTCAAGGTTACTGAATGGTTCATCAAGCAAAAGCAATACAGGTTGAGGAGCTAGTGCGCGGGCTAAGGCTACGCGTTGTTGTTGGCCTCCAGATAATTCGTGAGGGTATCGTTGGCCCAAATCAGTTAGACCCGTGAGGGAGAGCATATCTTCCACGCGATGACAGTATTCCTCAATGGAAAGTTGGGATAAGCCAAATCCCACATTATCATTGACGCAAAGATGTGGGAAAAGTGCATAGTCTTGAAACACCATCCCAACCCGGCGTTGCTCAGGGGGAACATGATGATGGGGTTCCGCGACTGACGTGCCATTCACCATTACAGATCCTTCCGTCACATTTTCAAATCCAGCAATGGCGCGCAATATTGTGGTTTTTCCAGACCCTGATGGTCCGAGCAAGCAAATGATTTCGCCTTTTGACGCGGTTAACGAAATATTGTGGATGGCCGGTTTGTCCGATTCGTACGCGCAGGAAATGTTGTTCAGTTTCAGAACAATCGGAAGGTTGCTGGGTGCAGAATCAGTCATAGAAAAACAGCGGAACGGAATCCCCAATCCTTGAAGCAAGAAAGACAAATTTAGAAAGTAGCAGAAAGTATCATAGCGCAAGGGGAGGGTGGGCTACATGCCTCTGTTTGTACCATTCCTTACGCGTTACGTGTTACCGATTTTTTCCCCTTTTCCATTAACAGCAAAACGACAGGAACCGTAATGACTACAATGAGCAAAGCTGGAGGAGCTGCCAATTGATAAAGTTCTTCGCTCGCTTCCAGCCAAATACGTATAGCGAGTGTATCGAACCCAACGGGACGCAGCAAGAGTGTAGCAGGTAATTCTTTCATACATTGAATAAAAACAAGAATCCATGCACTCAAAAATCCCCCGCGGACCAAAGGAAATGTGATCGTGTGAAAGGTGCGGAATGAACCTGCGCCAAGACTGCGAGAAGCTTCTTCAAGATTAGGAGTGAGTTGATGTATGGTAGATTCCATGCCCTGCAAAGCCACTGGCAAAAAGTGAACAAAATAAGCAATGAGTAAAACGATTGCAGTCCCGTAAAGTTCTGGAATCAATTGTGACACCAACACGAGAACTGCCAGAGCGGCTACAGGTCCAGGCAAGACATAACCACTGTATGCGCCTTGGATGCACAATAGGCTAGCCCACGTTTGTTTTCGGCAAGCTAAATAAGCCAACGGTATTCCAAAGAAAATGGCTAGTGTTGCAGTTATTGCGGCTAGAGAAAGGCTGTTCCAGAGATATCCAAAGAACATACTGGAAATATCGCCAGCTGCGAGAGCTGCCAGAGTCCATTGTACTAACAATACTACAGGAAGTCCGAATGCTGCAGCCACGATAAAGACGAGGTATCCGGAAAAACAGGCAGTTTGTAGGGGACTGCAGACTTGTGGAATCGGTTTACGGAATCGGCTAGTTGTTTGATAAAACCGACTGCGCTGTCGAAACCACCGTTCCCCCAGTAAAAATAGGAACGTGCTTCCCACCAAGAGCAAGCTCAAACAGGCTGCTGCCGTATTATCAAACCGCCCCGTCATTTGTTGATAGATGGCATAAGTGAAAGTTTGAAAGCGCAACATCGAGACCGCACCGAAATCCGAAACTACATAGAGAATAGCCAAAAAGAGTCCTGCTATTAGCGATGGTCGAATCATGGGGAGGGAGACGCGAAAGAAAGTACTGAGTCGGCTTGCACCCATGGCACGAGCGGCCTCTTCAAACGAAACATTAAAGTTTTTAAGGGCTGATCTTGCCAGCAAATATACAAATGGGAAGGTATTTAATGACATAACCAATACCGCTCCCGCGAAACTGAATGGCGAAAAAATTTGAGCGTCTGGTCCTGCAATCGTTTGCCAGACTTGTTCCAAGGGCCCATGGCGTTGCAGTAAATATGTATAGGTATACGCCAACACATACGAGGGGATGGCTAAGGGAAGAAGAATGAGCCAGTCCCACACGGCCGAACCTGGAAACCGATACCGTGTAATAATCCAGGCCAACGAGACTCCTAGAACCAAGTCAATGATTGCTACTCCTATGGCCAAGGACGAGGTGTTAACCAATAATTCTGGGATGCGGGTAGTCCAGAGTCGACGCCAGATGGCTGTGTCGGCGACGACTGCGGAAAATAAGACATACAACAGTGGAAGCGTAACGAGAATGGCCAGGAAAAAGGCAATAAGGACGAGTGGCGAAGGTAAACGAAAGGGCCAACGATAGAAGTTGAGGTAAGGATTAGCGGAGGCCAACGTGTTCAATCACGGTCATAGTGGGGTCACGGAGTTCCGCCAAACGGGATAAGGGAACACTTGCGACCTGAAAACTTTTTAACGGTTTCAATTCCGACATGGCATCCACGTTGGCATTCAGAGGGTATTCTTTATTCACACTAGAAAACATCTGTTGTCCTTTTTCGGAGATGAGGAATTCCACCAGCGCCTTGGCTTGCGCGAGATGTTTTGTCTGTGCGGTAATACCAACTCCAGCAGCATTAAGCACAATGCCCATACCCTGTTTTTCTTGGTCTGGTAGCAACTGGGCGATTGGAGCCTTCGGGTTTTTGGCCAAATGACGGTTGATATAGTAGTGGTTTACTAACCCCACCGCGACTTCGCCACGGGCAACAGCCGCTACGATTTGTCGGTTCTTTCCATACACTGCGTTGCCGGCATTTTCTTTAAGGCCGTGGAGAAACTTTTTCGTGGCCAAATCACCCTTGATTTCGCGAATAACGGAAATTCCGGTTTGCAGATACACACTTCCCGCACTAGGAATCGCCACTTTTCCTTTCCACTTTGGTTGAGCCAGTTGCAAGATTGAGGAAAGCTCTTCAGGTTTGATCATCGTGGTGTTATACACGACGACCCAAATTCGGCCGGATAACCCAATCCAACTATTGTCTGCCGCTCGAAAGGATGAAGGAATTGTCTCGATTCCACGAATTTCTGCTGGTTGCAAAAGCTGAAGCTCTCTTGCACGTTCAAGTGTGCCCGCATCGTTAGTGATAAACACATCAGCTGGTGAGTGTTTGCCTTCAAGTTTCAAACGGTTCACAAGCGCGGGACTATCTGCAGTCAGCATTTGAATGGAAATGCCAGACTCAGTTTGAAATGCATCGAGGACAGGCTTAATCAACCGTTCAGCTCTTCCAGAGTATACAATCAGAGGGTCGCCGGCATATGAAAGTGTTGAGATGCAGAATATGAAGATAAGCAGGCCAAGCAAACTGGCAATGTCATGTCTTGTGGGTTGGGGCATAAGGTTTAGTTCAGGGGTTGTGTGGTTTCTCGTTGAGCATGCGCCCACAATTTTTGCATTCCCCAGTGGGAAGCCGAACGGGGTTGCCGTAGAGTTCAAGTTTGTGAGTGTTGATGGTAAACCCATTATCCCGAGCAACTTTTTCTTGCAGTTCCTCAATTTGGCAATTTTCAAACTCGATTATTTTATCACACAGTATGCAAATCAAATGGTCGTGATGCCCTTTATGCGCGACATTATCGAATTTCGTTTGCGAGCCAAAGTGTTGTTCCTGGGCTAAACCAGATTCACACAAGAGCTTAAGCGTCCGGTAAACTGTTGCTAATCCAATATAGGGATCCTTCTTTGCGAGCATGCGATACATTTGCTCTGCGGTCACATGCTCTATTTTGAGAAAGGCAGTGAGGATATTTTCCCGTTGCCGAGTGAGTTTGAGGTTATTTTTGACGAGATGTTGCTTGAGGACTTCAAGTTCTTTGACAGGTCTGGTCATGAATTAATTCTCTTTCTCAATTGGGTGTTCTATTAAAACCAAAATAAGCCGCAGGGTCAAGCATATATTGCGTCCTATTTACCAAGTGCCCACGATCTGATTGAGATGGCTGTTTTGATAGTCCGCTGCAAATTGGCTGGAGCCTTTCAAATGTTGGGTGTATTATACTGCTCGCCCCAGGCAGCTAGTTCTTAGTTTGAGGTGGAAGCGTTCTTGTGTTGACGCCCTTCCTTTCTCCTCGTTAGGATTCCCATTCAATTTTCACTTGTTGCCTTATTCTCTGGAATGATGGTTCTCGGATTTTGATGCGAAAACCAAAAGAAATTACGATTGATCGAACGCTATTGATTTTTGTGCTCCATCTGTCAGAGTCCAAAGAATTTTCAATTATCAGCGATGTCAAGCTTCAACATCTGGTATTTCTTGCTGAACTGCAAATGCTTGGGAAAGGGTTGCGCGGCTTTCATTATGAGTTTATGCGCTATCCTTATGGTGTCTTTAGCAAGGATCTCGACAATGATCTACTCGCATTGCGAAAGAAGGAACGGTTGCAGAACTTTGATGTGGTGGGGCAGGCTGAGGACTGTATCTCCCTATTAGAGAAAGCAGTCTCAGAGGTGGAAGTGCACGAGCAAGTTATGGAGATTATTCAAACGGTTGTTGAAAATTACGGCGGACAAGATCTTGATGAGATTGCAAAGTCTGTTGAAGATGTAGAAATCAGCGTGGTCGATCGGCCGGAAGAAAAAATATTGATCAAGGATATTCCTTTTCACTCAATAATTTTGGTTCCTTCTCGCATTGAAGTTGCTGGCGAAATGACGCTCTCTCCGAAAATTATCTCTCAACTCAATTCAGCCTTAGGCTTATAATTTTTTAATTGGCTTGAAGAGCTGGGCTAAGTCGAGGTGTACTCAGCCTGGCCAGGGCCCTCTGATCGGTAGGATTAATTGGACGATGATGATTGGGAGAAGATATTAACCATGAGGAGTTCTTTGATCTTCACGAGTTTATCTTGGCCAATTTCTTTGATTTTTTCCAGATTCGCATTGCTCTTAAAGAGAAATAGTGTCATGCCAATCAGAAGATTTTACAAAGCCAAATCTTTTAATGAAAGCGACATATGGGGAGAATGGGGACCATTAAGTCTGCTTGGAAAGTCCATAGATCTCCTGCATCTTGTGGTGAATGGCCTGCAAAAAAGGCTCGGTGCTCAGTGTCTGCCCTGTGGTTCTTCGAATAAGTTCTTCGGAGGTGAATTGCCTTCCATGGGCATGAATTCGATCGTTCAGCCAGTTCTTTAATGGGATCAGGTTTCCTTGCGCGATGTTAGTTTCTAGGGAAGGAATATCCACCTTGGCTTTTTGGTATAGCATTGCTGCATAGAGATTGCCCAACGTATAGGTTGGAAAATATCCGAATGCGCCGAAAGACCAATGTACATCTTGGAGTACGCCTTCAGCTTCCGTTTTGGGAACCACGCCTAGATATTCTTTCATTTTCGTCCGCCACAGCTCGGGTAGGTCTCTGACCTCCACACGTTTTTCAATGACGTCAAGCTCGATTTCAAAGCGTAACATGATATGAAGATTGTATGTGACCTCATCGGCTTCTACTCGAATAAGGGAAGGTTTTACGGCATTAATCACAGAATAGAATGTATCAACTGTCATACCTTTTAATTGAGTCGGGAACCGTTCTCTCAACAATGGGAAAAAGTATTTCCAAAATGCACGCGAGCGTCCCACGCTGTTTTCCCATAAACGCGATTGGCTTTCGTGGATGCCAAGGGAAAGGGATTCTCCTAATGGTGTGCCGTGATGCGCCGGAGGTAATCCTTGGTCATATAGTCCATGTCCTCCCTCATGAATGCAGCTAAACAAGCATGACTGCAAATCCTTTTCAAATACGCGGGTAGTCACGCGGACATCCGTGGGATGAAAGGATGTAGTGAAGGGGTGCGCGGATAAATCTAAACGCCCACGGGTAAAGTCATAGCCCATTTTCGTTAAAACTAATTTGCCAAATTCAAGTTGTTGGTCGGTATTGTAAGTTTGGTACAAGAGGCTGTCGTCTGGTGGCGAAGGGGATGCCCTGATCTTTTCCAACAGCGAGACAAGCCCTCTCCGAAGAGTAGCGAATAACGGAGTAAGTTGTGCTACGGTTGCCCCAGGTTCGTAGGTATCAAGTAATGTGTTGTATGGTGAATCTGTATATCCCAAATACTCAATTTCTTCGTGCTTGAGTGCGATAATCGTCTGAAGGTTTGGAAGGAATTTGCCAAAATTGTTTTCTTCTCGCGCCTTCGTCCATATCTGCTGAGCCAAGGAACATTCACGTTCCAATCGTGTTACAAATTCCGAGGGTAATTTTTTTGCTCGACTAAAATCTCGCCAGGTTTCTCGAAAGAAGGCCTTAGAAGCTGAATCTAAGCCGTTTATGGTATCGTTGGCCAGTCCCGTTGTGGTATCGATATGCGGAATCAAAAGGTTTTCAATATCCGAAGAAACGAATTTGTCGTGAGCTAAAGTCTGAAGTAAGGCAATTTGGTCTGCCCGGGCTTGTCCTCCTCCCACAGGCATGTAGGTTTCTTGATCCCAATAAAGGAGTGCTGCGGCATCACGCAAATGCTGAATTTCAAGAAGTTTGGTTTTGAGTAATCCTAAACTATCTACCACATTTGGCATGTGAAATACCCCTATATTTATCAGACGTAATAATATTGCGAATCCTGATCACTAGACTGTACAAAGACGGGCATATGATTGCAATGAGTCCATCTTGGGAGGAAATCAATTTTATACTAACCAGGGACTATCCTACGAAAGACACGGTATGAAAGATCTTATCACAACTGAAATCTCTGCTTATGCGGAAGCGCACTCCGTTCCTGAATCAGAGGTGTGCCGGCGATTGCGTGAAGAAACTTATCGTTCAGTAGATTGTCCACAAATGGTTGTTGGAGCGCTTGAGGGTGCTTTTCTTAAAATAATAACGCAGATAGTCGGTGCTAAACGTGTGTTAGAAATCGGCACCTTTACAGGATATAGTGCACTCTGCTTTGCAGAGGCTTTACCTGAGGACGGTACCGTTCTTACTTGTGATATTGATGAGGAAACAACCAAGTTTGCCAAATCCTTTTGGGAGCAAAGTCCTGCTGGCCGAAAAATCGAAAGTAGAATTGCTCCAGCGCTTGAAACAATGAACCAACTCGATAAGCAGTTCGATGTCATTTTTATTGATGCGGATAAAATCAACTACCTGAACTATTATCAGAGGGGGCTGGATCTTCTCGAGTCCACAGGCGTTATGCTTATTGATAATGTCTTGTGGGGTGGAGATGTCATTGTTCATCCACCATCCGATGAATCTACTGCAGCAATTCAAGACTTGAATCGCACAGTCACTGCGGATCATCGAGTTTCGTCGGTACTCGTTACTATTCGCGACGGTGTACTAGTTATTCGACCCAACTCATAACCTGAAAAGGAAGGTAAGGTTTTAGAAGTTTGTTGATTGATTAAAACCTCCTAGTTCTAGTAGCGAGGCGTTCATTGCCTGGTTGATGTAATTAGTTTGGCCGCACATGTTTTTTTATTTTGTGATCTGCCAGAGGGACTTGCCATGGGTGATCTGGAATTACCGACCTGATGGTTATGGGATCTGCGTTTTGACCTTTATTCTTTCCCGTATGGCCGTAATAATAAGTATTTATAATTAAGTTTTAAATGGAATTACGGGGGAAATTCTGCTTCTCATTGACTTCTATTTCAAGGTTATGTTACTTGCAAGACACTTGCACTAGTGAAATTGCAGGGTCTGTCGGTTCTCATCCTTTTTTTAGTAGTTTCAAGAATGGGTTTAACAATGGAAACGACTTTAACGGGCGAACTCCGAGCTGCGGGCAAACGTATGACGCGGACTCGGAAAGCGGTGTTGTCAGCGCTTGAAGCATCGCAATATCCGCTGAGTGCGACTGATCTTCATATTCAGCTCAAGAACCAGAAGGTGGCCATTGATCTTGTGACAGTCTACCGGAATTTAACTGCATTAAAACAATTGGGGTTGGTCACTCAACTGGAACTGCACCAAGAAGGGCAGTTCCGATACGAAATTAAAAAAGGTCGGGAACATCATCACCATATTCGATGTAAATCTTGTGGCCGTATCGTGGATTTGTTGTTATGTCCCTTGAAAAAATTGACGGCAATGATTGAGGAAGAAACCCGGTTTGTGGTTGGAGATCATTCGTTGGAATTTAGTGGATGGTGTCCCAAATGCCAGTAGGGGTTGAACGAAAAGGGGGTATATGTCGACGTTAGGCGTGAGATTATCGAAGGCTGGTTCTATGATTTCCTTGGTGTGTGCGGTGCATTGTGCATTAACACCCTTAGCGTTGTTGGCGTTACCCTTACTGGCAGCACAGTATGGAGGTGCGTTAGAGGGCATGTTTGGCGCTGTGTTTTCTCATTCTTTTGAATGGGTTTTCTTGGGTGTGATCATTGTGGTGGCAGGGTTTGGAGTGCTGGCTACATATCCCGTTCATAGTGATCGACGGCCAGCTGCGTTGACAGTACTCGGCTTTTTTATATTGCTATCGGTTCGACTTTTTATTGAACCTGGTACTTCACTGGAAATCTCTGGAGATTTAATAGGTGCTTCGATCATTGCTTGGGGCGGATTTCTGAATAGGGCGCTTTGCCACTGTCATGGCTGCCATGGTGAAGATGAGGAGAATGAAGTTTTTGTCGGAGCTGGTGAATCACGGTCCGCACCGGCATCAACTCCGTGACAGATTCCACTATTCCCAAAAGTAGATCAATGTGCGCTAAGATAGCCCTGCAAGGAAGGTAGGGGAAGCGACATGCCCGAGTGGCTTGCGTTTATTATTGAATTGTTTCGGTCAGGACAAGGCCTTTCCTTACTGGCCGTGCTTGTTGTTGGTGTTCTCTCTCTGTACCTTTTGGGGTTGATCGCCGCTTTAGTTTTTCCTGTCTGGCGCCGCTATCGAAGCCCACACCAATAGATGATGGAGAATATCCTTCTCCCATTTTCCGTGCCGTGATCTTTTTGCGACCTTGGCATGTTTCTATGTCGTCACACATTTGGTCGCGTTTTGCATATACACTCCTAATAAGTACGATTTCCATCGCTTTGGTCACAATATCCTAATTGGGCTTCGGGTCCCTTGCGAAGCTGACATTCTAATACCAGTATTCCTGAGGTCTTGACCCTCAATTGTAGGTAGGTACGTGATCATGCTGTGGTTACTAGCCCGTGATCATCACAGTGCGATCCGTGGGAGAAATGGAGATGTCCGCTAACTAGGTAGTCGGTGTGGTTACCGTGGGGTATGGCTTCGTGCCCACAGTTAGGGCCGTGTACATGGTTAGTATCATGGCCGCTACAAGTGTGACGGGGAGTGCAGGACTGCGGGTTTTGATCCGTGATGGGCAGGGCATGTTCATCGATATGTCCCTCATGTAAATGGTGAAGGTGTCCATCATGTAAGAAGTCTGTGTGGCCATCATGTTGGATCCGCGTATGGCCACACGTTTCGTGATGAATATGATCGTGATGTGCATGTGTCTGGTGATTGGCCATGTGGTGTCTCCTTTAATAGGTGCTGGCTTTTTCTCGTGATAGTCTCTCGGCTAATTCATACAGTAAAGATTCTGTATCTTCCCAACCAATGCAGGCATCGGTAATCGAGACGCCGTATTCGAGGGTTTTGCCTTTTTCCCATGGTTGTTTGCCCGGTTTCAAATTGCTTTCTAACAACAATCCAAGAATGCCATTTTGTCCCTCACAGTGTTGCTTGAGAACGGAATGTGCCACGGGAATTTGTCGCGTGTGGTCCTTGTCGGAATTGCCATGCGAGCAATCAACCATTATAGGGCGGGCGACATCTTCTTTGTTCAGACCTTCTAGGGCTTGAATGACATGTTCTTGGCCGTAATTGGTTTTGCCTCCGCCTCCGCGTAAGACAATGTGACGGTCAGGGTTTCCATTGGTTTTAACTATGGATGTCACGCCATCTATGTTAATGCCTACAAAACTGTGGGGTTGACTTGCGGTCACCATGGCATTAAGTGCAACTTGTAGGCTTCCGTCTGTGCCGTTTTTAAATCCGATGGGCATGGAGAGTCCGCTGGCCATTTCTCTGTGGGTTTGGCTTTCGGTTGTTCGGGCACCAATAGCAGCCCAACTAAGTAAGTCGGAGATATATTGAGGTGTGACGGGGTCCAGTAATTCAGTCCCGCAGGGCAGGCCAATATTATTAATGTTCAATAAAATAGTTCGCGCCAGTTCAAACCCTTCAGCGATATCGCAAGATCCGTCTAGGTGTGGATCATTGATCAGGCCTTTCCATCCCACTGTCGTTCGTGGCTTTTCAAAATAGGTCCGCATGATGATCAGCAAGTGATCCTTGGTTGCATCCGCGACCTTTTTTAAGGCATTTGCATATTCATAGGCTTGTGCAGGGTCATGAATAGAACAGGGGCCAATAACTACCAGCAATCGGTACTGATCTCGGCCATATAACACATCTTGAATAGCATGACGGCTTTCGATGACGACACGTTCTGCTGTCTCAGTCGTGGGCGTTTTTTCTTTGACCTGTCGGGGAGTCACTAATTTTTTAATGTCAATGACATGCCGATTATTGATGAGTTCCGTCATAAGGACCTTCTCCCGAGCACACTGAATGTAGGGCTAACTCTTAAATGAGCAAGAATGCATTTGCCTTTCCTGATTTATTTTAAAACCAGTATTAAAGGCCAGATAGATAATTTTGAACGTCCATTCTAAGGAATCTGCAAGTGCGCCTGCAAGAGGGTTTCGTATCATGGCTGGGCTTTTCCTGAACATCAGGATTGGAAATGCCGGCGACATTTGATTGGGGGGCAGCCAAATATGGGGGCGGGTTGAACAATCGTATTGAGAAGTGTTTAACAATGTGCTGATATTCGGTATGTTTCTGGTGAAAGTGCTATGGCCTTTGTTAGGTGATGGGGCCTCGTTGTTTTACTTGAGGTTTTAGAGCAAGAGAATGAGGTTTTCGAAGTGGGAATGGAAGAGTCCTGCGGGGGGGCTCGAGTTCTGCTGGGTTTGCCATAAAAACCTATTCCCTCAAAGAATTAATAGTAATCATCAATTTCTATAAGGCGTCTTATTCCCCGCAACGAAGCGACCAAGCCAGGCGTTTAATTGGAGATGCGGGAAAGTTAATATGGTGCTCAATGTCTCAGAGGCACCTTATCTCAAACTCTTAGCTAGAGGATGATTAATGTTACCGCGAGAAGTTTTTGTTCCAGCCACCGTCATGCAAATTCATACGTATGATCCGGGGGAGGTTCGTAAGATAGCATTGACTCTTCCAGAGGCATATGCCCTTGATGGTCAGATTTTCCCCATACGTGATCGGATGCGTCCAGGAAATGCTTTTCTTGCCCGTCCCTGGGGACAAAGGACAAAGAAATATCGGCGAAGAATGTACACTCGATCTAATTGTGCGATTGACGGCCCTCGAGTATTGGAAACTATAATCAATGACACTCACCGTGAAAAAGCTGACACGTCTCCGTGGTGGCAAACTGAGGCTATTGACCATCTCGAGTCTATAGGAGGAACCATAGAGGTTCGGGTTGATGTAGATACTCAAGCTAAAGAATTAGTGATTTATGAGAATAGTCAAAAGGTAGAACCGAATAATTTGATTTTGGAAACTGATAATGAGTGGCCAACGATGAGGATACTTGCTTTGGCCTTTTCAACAGGGATTACGCCGTTTCTTTCCTATCTTGATTACATGCGAAGGAAGGAATTTGGGAGAATCGTGGGGTGTCGGGGTGTCGAGTTCATACTCGTTGCGAGTGTGAGAAATCCTCGTCATCTCATTCAGCATGAAGAACTGCAAGCTATAGCTGCCGCTTATCCTAAGCATTTCCAGTATATTCCTGTGTTAACTCGAGAATGGCCTAAAGAGTGGGAAGGAGGTAAGGGGCGGATTATTAAGCAAGAAGGAAAAGATAGGCAGGAGGCTAGGATTAATTTGGATTCATTGCTTGATCTTGTGCCGAATATTCACGAATGTCATATCCGCCTCTGTGGAAATGCAAGTGCGCGTGATCAATTTCTTGAGGGATTGTATCAGGCTGGTCTTGCCACGATGAGTTTTCGTTCCGAGGTTTGGTAAAAACTTTGTCGCAAGATTGACAATGTTTTGCTGGTGCGTCGAGTCGGACTAGGTTTTCACGATTTTTTGTTATTGTACGAGGCAACGAATAACAGATGTCATCACTCTGGTGTGCTATTTCTGGTCATGGGTTTGGGCATGCGGCCCAGGTTGTTCCAGTATTGAATGAATTGGGTCGGCGAGACCCTTCCTTGAAAGTTCTTTTGCGGACTACTGTGCCCGAACACTTTTTTGCCAATCGCTTAACCATTTCCTGGGAGTTGAGTTGTCACGAACAAGATGTAGGTTGTGTCCAACAAGATCCATTGAGCATTGATGTTTTTGAAACATGGAAGGCTTATGAAAATTTTCATGATCGATGGGATGAACGAATCTTTTTAGAGTGTGAAGCGATAAAGAAATGCAATCCAGATCTTATCCTGTCGAATATTTCATACTTAGCATTGGAGGCTGGTTCGCGTGTAGGTTTACCAACAATTGCTTGCGGATCCTTGTCTTGGGACGAAGTGCTACAGGAATTTGTGGACCCACAAAATCCTCGACATAGTCATGTCATTGGTCATATCCGAGAAGTATATAAGCTTGCTGATTTGGCAATTCGCCTAGCTCCGTCGTTGCCATTAGACGCTTTTTCTAGACATGTTGATGTGGGACCCATTGGGTATGCTGATGTAATTTCATCGAATACGTTGTCATGTCAGGTTGCTCAGCCAGGTGAGGGCCCTCTTGTTTTAGTGGCCTTTGGCGGAATACCTCTGGAATCCTTGCCTTTTGAAAGGCTTGATCAACTTTCTCCTTATCAATTTCTGTTGGATTTGTCCTTTTCAGGTGATTATGAGCGGGTAAGGTCTACCTCTGATATGTATAGGAGTTTTACTGAATTATTTCGCGCTGCTGATATTATTTTGACTAAGCCCGGCTATGGAACAGTGATCGAGGCGGTGGCCATTGGAAAGCCCCTTGTCTATGTGCGGCGATGCAATTTTGCCGATGAAGAAGTTGTAGTGGAATATGCTCGCCAGTATGGTCGGGCCTACGAACTTTCAAAAGACGATTTTTTTTCAGGTTTTTGGCGAAGGGCTTTGGATAAGGTCCAAACGCTGCCCGTTTCACTAGAAAGGCCTCCCGAATCTGGCCTTACAGCAGCCGCGGATATTATAGAGTCTTATCTTTTAAGATAACTAGATAATCCTTTGGAAGAGAAAAGCGTTTGGCATGATTAGGCTTTTTCGGTGGGTAGAACATGACCTGGTGCGCTTCCAGGTTATTGATTAGTCGATGCCCATTGGCTATTCGTTCCTTCCAAAATCTTCCTCGGACTTCAACCATATGATCGCTAGTTAATTGTATGTCTCCCTTTGTCCGGTCATGACGTCCAAAAACCAAGACCCGTTCTTCTCCGTCCTTTAAGAAAAACACAAAATCAATAAAATATTTTGTTTCATCAAGGTGCAACTCAAGTCTTGTGACTTGTCCACGAACGCGGATGAGTTGCTGGTGATATTTCTCGGAATTTTTCAGCAATTGGGAAAGTGGTAATAGTTTATTCTTTTCAAGAATCAGTTGCGGATAGGAATTATTCCAGGCGTGGGCACTTGGCCACTGGTTATCTGCTAGGAAAGGTAAAATCAATATGAGCATGGATCCTAGAATCCAAGGGCAAGAACGTTTCCAAGTTCCTGACCATCCCCAGAGCTTTTTTGTTGTGTTTCGTAAGTTTCTATGAAATGAATTTTGAGTTAAGGGCGAGACAAAACTTTCATTAATATTTATGAAGTTGGAACGTGCGAGAAAGGAAGATTTTATTAAAACCATTTTTGAATGGCCTGGTTGGGAGAGATTTCTCGTTTGTGTTATCTGACAGCAACCTGTTATCATTTTTATATTATGACACGTCAACAACGATATCAGTGGCGCCACAAAGAAGCGGGTCTCTGTATTTATTGTCCTCGTAAAGCCGTGAGTCAATGGTTTTGTGAAATTCATTTGCGCAAGCGACGGACAATGATGAGGGCGCGGAAAGGAAGCCGGCCTTGGTATCCTGGAGGACCTGGACGGCCTCCTTTAAAGCGTAGTTGTTAAATGTTGATCGTTCACGACTTCTTGGGGACACATTAAGATAGGGAATCTGAATGAAGCGTTGCGCCGAGGCCTCCTGGCGGTTTTGGTCCCCCTACCCCTCGTTTTTCCCTTTCAGTATGCAGCAATGCTTTCATATGAATTATAAGCCAATTAGTAGATGGCTAGTTGAGAGTTTTGTCATGGCCAGGCAATATTCGCGCCATGAATGTGATGTTGAATTAGCTATATTTTTTTATCCTATATGATCAAATTTCTTTCCCAATTCGATGGCAGCAGATATATCGTTGTCAAGTCACGCGTTGGAATACCCAACCCAAACCTTCTTTTTAGCAACCTATTCGTGAAGAAAGGACCCGTTTGTAACCTATGGCCAGGTACCACCTTGATTATTATGTAACCTTGGGCGTGACGGCCGAGGCTACAGATGAAGAAATCAAGCGATCATATCGAAAATTAGCCTTGAAGTATCACCCTGATCGTAATCAAGGCAACAAAGAAGCTGAAGAAAAAATTCGGGAGATCAATGCTGCCTATGAAATTCTTGGTGATCCAAAGACTAGAAAGTCCTATGAGCGCATGCGATTTGGCGGATTTGGATCGAAAACAGATCATCCTGAGGATATGGCAACTGAGACATTTGATCCCGGTGCTATCCTTGAAGCCATGGAAAAAAAGTTGTGGGAGGAAGGGCGACTCGAAATATTTCGAATGTTGATGAAGGACATTCCCCGAGTAAAATCTGAGTTAGCTATCATTCGTGAGGCAACGGTTGCAAAGTTTGGCTATGATAAATTTCGTGAAGATATTGTGAAGCAGCAAGCAAATTTAGTCATTAAGGAATTCATTTCCGAAGAAATGAATGAGCGGAGCGAGCGATTGATTGAAGTGGGTTTCCAAATGATGTTGTCTCAAGGTGTTGAGGGAGTCGGCGGTCAACAGGGGCAGGACTGGGTGAAAAAGCAATTGGGAGAAGCTTTCGACCGTGGCCGAGTGGATGGGTATTGTGAAGCGTGCGAATTATTTTATGTAAGAAGTTGATCGGCTTCTTTCCTAGTTGTTTCCCATATCATTTCCCTTTTTCGTCCGTCCAAAGTGTTAGAGGTATTTTAAACAAGTGCCTTGGCCTTCTTCTGGTAGGAATTGCTTGGGGCGAATCCGTCAGTTCCTTTTAATTGTAACCTAAGATTTCTCCGCACATTTTTGTGCAACTTGGCGGAGGGGGTGGGATTCGAACCCACGGTGGCTTGCACCACTCCGGTTTTCAAGACCGGCGCCTTCGTCCACTCGACCACCCCTCCAAATCTCAATTATTCCAACTGAGTTATTGCACGACTTCTTTTATGAGAAACCAACCTTTTTGTTTCATACATACTTCAAAGCCGGCTTGCCCGCCTAATCCCGCCATTCCTCGCTCTTTCGAGCATGCTTCTTTCGCGCGTTGAAATTCTCCACGAGACGCTCCGGGTTTTGACCAGGAGGTCTTTATGGTCGGGAGAGAACAGGCTGTGGCTATCAGGGTTCCTATAGCGATAAGGTACACTCCATTTCTCATGTGCTCACCTTGGGTTAGGTTGTTATAGTTGTGTCTTAGGGTCGGTTTAGCTTTCGAATTACGATCAGGAAGTCTTAGCGCGACTTAGGTGGTGTGATGTATTCGATACCGTGCATATATGGTTGAAGAGCTTTGGGAACTTTTACGGACCCATCTTCTTGTTGATAATTTTCTAATATGGCGACTACTGTTCGACCGATTGCTACGCCTGAACCATTTAATGTGTGGGCAGTTTCCGGCTTTCCCCTCTTTGGTCGAAAACGAATATTGGCGCGGCGTGCTTGAAAAGCTTCGAAGTTACTACAGGAAGAAATTTCTCGATATCGCTCCTGTGAGGGGAGCCAAATTTCTAGATCATATGTCTTGGCCGCAGCAAAGCCCATATCTCCACTACAGAGGGTCATGACCCGATAGGGCAATTCGAGCGATTGGAGAATCGATTCAGCCGAATTTGTGATGTGTTCAAGTTCCATATAGGAATGATCCGGATGGCTAAAAGTCACAAGTTCGACTTTATGAAATTGGTGCATACGAATCAGTCCACGTGTGTCTTGTCCGTATGATCCAGCTTCCCGACGAAAGCAGGGCGTATGGGCTACATGTCGAATGGGTAGGGCGGACTCAGGAAGGATCTCATCCCGGTACATATTGGTTACGGGTACTTCTGCAGTGGGAATCAATAAAAAGTCATCGTTATGCAACTGAAAAAGGTCGTGTTCAAATTTAGGGAGTTGCCCAGTTCCAATCATGGAGATCCGATTGACCAGATAGGGAGGCAACACTTCGGTATAGCCATGGGTTTGAATATGCGTATCCAACATGAAGGTGGCTAAGGCTCGCTCAAGCTGTGCACCGAGACCCAAAGAAATGGAAAAGCGAGCACCGGCTATTTTGGCAGCCCGTTCAAAATCTAAGATGCCGAGTGATTCTCCTAGTTCCCAGTGGGGTTTTGGTTTAAAGGAAAACTTAGGGATTTTTCCCCAACGCCGTGCTTCTACATTATCCGCTTCCTGAGTCCCTCCGGGAACGGTGGAATGTGGGATATTGGGTATGCGGAGGGCAATGTCTTCAAGTTGTTCTTCAATAGTTCGTAGTTGTTCCTCCTGTTTTTTGATGGTATCCCCAACTGTACGCATAGAGGTCATGGCTTCGTCAGCTGGTTGTTTATTTCGTTTGAGTTGGGCGACTTCGTCGGAGCCTTTTTTGAGTTGATGTCGAGAGGCTTCGACTTGGGCGATTATCTCGCTACGGGAGTGGAGTAACTCCCTCAAATCGACCCAGGCCACATCTTGGCCCCTATTCCCGAGTTGCTCTTGAATAGAATCAAATTGGTCCCGAAGTGTTCGAAGTTCGTACATGGAGGTCCGCTCAACTTATTGAAAACGCTATCGAAATTTAACACTTGTCTTCAAGGCAGTCAATGCGTACTTGGCGCCACTAGACTTGCCAGCATTGGGTGATTTCGTTACGCTGATCTCATGCCGTATGTGTTTCCACATGAAAACCTCTTTATGGGTGGAGTTGCCCTCTTAATCATCGCATTGTTATTTCTTCGTGTGCGAGTGACGCTCCGACGTCGTTTCTTGACAAATATGGACACACGGGTGGAAACCTCCACTGATAGTCAAAAAGGCACCCCGCCTTTGGTTTGATCTTTCCGCCTTTGGTTTGATCTTTTTTCGCTCCAGCCTCTATAATCGCCATCTTTTTCAACATGGAGGGTGTTGTATGAATGGTGCTGCCCGGCTACAGCGGATCGATGGTCGTCAATGTGATGAGATTCGGCCCGTTAATATGACACGTCCATTTATTAAGCATGCCGATGGTTCGGTTCTCATTGAAATGGGGGATACGAAAGTCATCTGTACGGCTTCGATCGAGGAAAAAGTTCCTTCGTTTTTAAGGGATAAAGGACAGGGATGGGTCACGGCCGAATACGCCATGTTACCTCGTTCCACGCATGAGCGGACCCCTCGTGAGGCCTCCAGAGGCAAGCAGAGCGGTCGGACTCTGGAAATTCAGCGATTAGTTGGACGTGCGCTTCGAGCGGTCACGGATATGAGTGCGATGGGCGAACGAACGATTTGGGTCGATTGTGATGTGATTCAGGCCGATGGTGGCACCAGGACGGCTTCAATAACCGGGGCGTTTATTGCTCTGGTTGATGCGTTTATTAAACTTAAGGATAAAAAGCTGCTAGAGAAAATCCCCTTAACCGATTATTTGGCTGCGGTAAGTGTGGGAAAGGTTGGCGGGGAATTGTTTGTGGATCTCTGTTATGAAGAAGATTCCATGGCGGAAGTGGACATGAATTTGGTGATGACCGGTCAAGGCCGTTTGGTCGAGGTTCAGGGTACTGCCGAGCGGGGTACCTTTGGGAAAAATGAGCTTGATGATTTACTGGTCCTGGGATGGGGCGGCATTCAACGGTTGGTCAAGTTGCAAAAAGAACTTGTGACATTATAAGCAGCCATGAGTGTGGAATTAGTTCTTGCGACAGGCAATCTCAATAAACAAAAAGAAATTATGGCGGTGCTTAGTGACTTGCCTATCACGGTTCGAAATCAGAGTGAATTTGGGCCTGTTCCCGAGATCATTGAAGATGGAGAAACATGCGAAGCAAATGCTGTTAAAAAAGCAACTATTATCGCCAAGCATACTGGCAGATTAACCTTGGCAGATGACACTGGACTTGAAGTTGAAGCTTTAGAAGGGGCGCCTGGGGTCTATGCCGCGCGATACGCTGGAGAAAATGCCACCTATAATGATAATTGCCAGAAATTATTGAAGGAACTACAAGGGGTTCCACTTGATAATCGAAACGCTAGGTTTGTGACAGTGATTGCAATTGCCGGACCTTCAGGGCCCGTTGAGGTTGTTGAAGGTGAGTTGGAGGGAAAGATTAGCGAAACGCCATCCGGAACTGGTGGATTTGGTTATGACCCGGTATTTATCGTCCCGGAGTTGGGAAAGACACTCGCTCAGATAACACTTGAAGAAAAGAACCAAATCAGTCATCGTGGACGGGCGTTGGCCAAGATCAAAAATCTATTAAAATACAAACTTCAATGAACCTTAATGTCGGGGCGTAGCGCAGCCCGGTAGCGCGCCTGCTTTGGGAGCAGGATGTCGGAGGTTCAAATCCTCTCGCCCCGACCATTCACCGATCTTTATCATTAACGATGCTTCCTCCTCTTGCGCCTGTAGCTCAGTTGGACAGAGCATCGGCCTTCTAAGCCGGTTGTCGCAGGTTCGATTCCTGCCGGGCGCACCACAAAATGATGTTGAAAAAGAATTTATTCAACACCATGAAGTCCTCGGGTTTCTAATCCGAAGGTCATAGATTCGAATCCTTTCCCAAGTATGGTTGGATGGTTGGTATCACTAGAGTTGACTCAATAACAGCATTCGTTGGGCCACAGTACCTACGAAAATTGGGGCTTTAGGCGGAGAGGAATGGGCCTTTCGGTTGATTGTGCTTATTAAAAGATCCTTATAGAATCTGTGGCTGTTTGTCTGGTTATTATTGGGCGATATACCCAAGTATTTTGCCCGTAAAAAAGTTCCCTTAAAGCGGAGGAAATCGTGGCTACAGAACCGGATATTATTTACACAAAAGTTGATGAAGCCCCTGAATTAGCAAGTGGATCGTTCCTGCCAATTATTCAAGCCTTTGCCGGTACCGCTGGTGTGAACGTTGGTACCAAGGACATTTCTTTGGCTGGCCGTATCATTTCCCAATTTCCTGAATGGTTGAAGCCAGAGCAACAACAGCCGGATGATCTCGCGTTATTGGGTGAAATCGTGATGACCCCAGAGTCGAATGTCATCAAACTTCCCAACATTAGTGCTTCGCTCCCACAAATCAAAGGTTGTGTCGAGGAATTGCAATCTCAAGGGTACAACATTCCTGATTATCCTGAAGAACCGAAAAATGACGAAGAAAAGGACATTAAAGCTCGATTTGATAAGGTTAAGGGCAGTGCGGTGAATCCCGTATTGCGCCAAGGCAATTCTGATCGTCGGGCTTCAGCCTCAGTGAAACAATACGCCCAAAAAAATCCTCACAAAATGGGAAAGTGGACCAAAGATTCCAAAACACATGTGGCGCATATGTCTGGTGGCGACTTTTTTGAGAACGAAAAGTCTACGACAATAACCGACCAGACAGCCGGGGCTGGAAAAATTGAATTTGTGGGCAAGGATGGGAGCACGAAGGTATTAAAGGATAAGGTGAAATTCGATAAGGGTGATGTGGTCGATGCCACCAAGATGAGTGCCAAAGCCTTACGTCAATTTTTTAGGGATCAGATTGAAGATAGCAAGAAAGATAAGAGTGTTTTATTCTCTTTGCACATGAAAGCCACGATGATGAAGGTGTCCGATCCCATTATCTTCGGGCATTGCGTCGAGGTCTATTTCGAGGATGTCTTTAAAAAGCACGCGAAAGCCTTTGCAGAGCTTGGTGTGAATGCTAATAACGGGTTAGGTGATGTCTATGCCAAAATTGGCAAGCTCTCTGACGCTCAACAAAGCGAAATTAAAGCAGACATTGAGGCTGCGCTGAGCAATGGACCAACTATGGCCATGGTAGATTCAGATAAAGGGATTACCAACCTTCATGTTCCTAGCGATATTATCATTGATGCTTCGATGGCAGCTGCTCTCCGCGTTGGTGGAAAAATGTGGGGACCTGATGGCAACGAGCACGATATGAAAGCTATGATTCCTGATCGAAGCTATGCGGGTATTTATCAAGCGGTGGCTGATTTTTGTCGAGAGAATGGAGAGTTTAATCCTTCTACGATGGGTAGTGTACCCAACGTTGGCTTAATGGCTCAGAAAGCCGAGGAATATGGGTCGCACGACAAAACCTTCGAAGCGCCTGGTGATGGAACCATTCGTGTGATCGACGGGGTTGGGAATGTGTTGTTGGAGCAACTAGTTGAGGAGGATGATGTTTTTCGGGCATGTACGGTGAAAGATATTCCTATTCAAGATTGGGTGAAGTTAGCAGTTAATCGTTCCAAAGCGTCTTCCACGCCGGTCGTGTTTTGGTTGAATAAGAATCGGGCTCACGATGCTCAGCTGCTTGAAAAACTCAATAGGTATTTAAAAGATCATGATACGACCGAGTTGGATATTCAAATTATGGCTCCTGTGGATGCCATGAAGCATTCGCTTCAACGGGCCAAAGAAGGAAAAGACACTATTGCTGCGACGGGTAATGTGCTTCGGGACTATCTCACCGACTTATTTCCAATTTTAGAGCTGGGTACGAGTGCCAAGATGTTGTCGATTGTTCCGCTCATTAATGGTGGGGGACTCTTTGAAACTGGGGCTGGTGGTTCAGCTCCCAAGCATGTTCAACAGTTCGTGAAGGAAGGACATCTTCGCTGGGATTCACTTGGCGAATTTTTAGCACTCGCAGAATCCTTTGCGCATTTGAGCCGATTCAAAAACAACAAAAAAGCTCAAGTGTTGGCGGATACGCTTGACAAAGCCACTGGTAAACTTATGGAAAACCGCAAGTCGCCCGGTCGTGTTTTAGGTGAGTTGGATAACGCCGGCAGTCATGTGTACGAGGCTATGTATTGGGCACAGGAGCTTGCCTTACAAAACGATGACGCAGATCTGAAAACAAAATTTGCTCCGATTGCCAAGGAATTGGAGCGTAATCGCGATAAGATTCTGGAAGAGATGAAAGTGATTAAAGGTAAACCAGTTGATGTCGGTGGCTATTATCATCCAAAGCCCGAAAAAATAAAAGCTGGGATGCGTCCAAGCTCCACGCTTAATAATATATTAGCAACATTGTCCTAGCCTCATTACTAGTCTGGTTTTTGAAACACGAGCCCTGCCAAAATATTAATTGGCGGGGCTCGTGTTTTTTTGAAGGCATCAACTTTTTAATTACAAAAACAAAGTAGATTGGAAACTTGCTAGGAAGTCTCAAGCAGTATTTTTATTCTTGGGCCTCAATAAGTACCACCGTTGTATTATCTTTTCCACCAAGACGATTGGCTTCATCGATGAGTAGTTGGCATTTGTCTTTTGCTGTTTGGGACGAGGGCTTTTGTAATGTTTCTAGGATTTGTTTGTCTTTCATCATTTTTATGAGGCCGTCGCTGCAAAGTAGAATTGTATCATTTGGTTGAAGTTCAAGATTCGATATTTCTGGTTTCACGGTTGGTCCTACGCCAAGGGCGCGTCCGAGAACATGCCCTAATGGATGATTGCTTGATGTCGTTTTGGGTAGGAGCCCCGCCTGAATGTATTCCTCAAGCAATGTATGATCTCTGGTGAGGCTGATTAGTTGCTGATCCCGAATAAGATACGCTCGACTGTCGCCTACATGGACAATGTAGGCCTTTTCCCCTTCTGGGTCTGGCATGAACATGAAAACCACCGTTGTGCCTATGCCTTTTAGATCTACTGTATCCCTAGCATGCGAATGAATCGTGCTATTTGCTTTTACCACGGTGTTTTCAAGAAGGATTAACCACTTTGAATTAGCTTTGTTGCGCCGGAATGAGGAGCTAGCAATGCTCTCCTGGATAGTTTCAATGGCTAGCTGGCTGGCTATATCGCTTCGAGCGTGATTACCCATGCCGTCAGCTACAATCCACAATCCACGTTTGTCATCGATGAGGAATATGTCCTGGTTGCTCTTCCGAACCTGGCCAACGTGTGTGAGTCCATAGCCCATCCATTGGTTAGATGTTGTCATGCCATTACGCTCATTGGTCCATATCGTTGTAAAAATTCTTCGTAGGTATGATCTGCTAAAAGTTTCAAATTTTTCACATCTGCTTCGTTGTATTGACAGAGTTTTGTTTTTGCATCTTCATCTCCCGCTTGCCACGCATGCCAGAGGCGCACTGCGTCCCATCCATCTAACCCTTGGATGTTATGTTCACGAGTAAATCCTAATTCTAGCTCAATATGTTTTAATCCTCCGCGAAGGCCGAGCCGTCTAGCGGCGAAACAGACGTCGAAATGGGCATGGTTTAGTTTTAATCTGGGATAAGTTGCCCGAAGGTAGGGGAGATCATAGCCTGTTCCAAAAAAAGTTACGAGCAGGTCATATTTGTCTAGTTCATTCTGCAATCGTTCTTGAGTTAAAGAGTCGTCTTTGACGAGTAGGGTAGTGGTTCCATTGGCGAAGAGTCCAACGATGGTAATGTCTCCATGTCCGGCTGGTTCGCCAGTGGTTTCAATGTCGAGAAAGGCCGTCCGAGACCGAAAGGCCTCCAGAAAGCGCCAATGTTCTTTGGATTTAAACCGTTTAGCGAGGGTTCTCCAATTTCCTAGGGCGAAATCTTTGGACATTTTCTCTACTTCACGGTCATAGAGTGACTTTCGTGATGAAGCAATCCCAGGAAGAGTGGAGGACTGTAAAAACTGTTCCCAATGTGTGATTCCGTATTCCCACAGTCGTTTCTCTGAGTTTTCTCCAATGCCATTGAGGAATATAAATGAAGATTCAAGCATAAGCTTGGCTATGAATGGCCCTAATTTCTTGATTTGGTGTGAAGGAACAAGCTACAGTCAGTTAGTGAATTTATCAAGGAAGCTTAGTTTTTTTTCATAGGAAATAGGGAGTGGATTTATTATGGGGCTTGAAGCAAAGCGGATTAAAATTTCGATTGGTGGGATTACAGTGGAAGCTGAACTAAAGCCAACCCGAACGGCCATGGGTATTTATAACACCCTTCCTGTCGAAGGTGCGCTGAACCAGTGGGGGGAAGAGTTTTACTGTAATATTCCTGGAGTGAAAGATCACCGGGAAACTGCGACGACCAACGTTAAGGTCGGTGACGTGGCGTTTTGGGGTCTTGGGGGGATGTTGGCCGTTTTTTTCGGTCGAACCCCTATGAGTATTGGTGAGGATCCCGTCCCGGCTGATCGGGTCAATGTGGTTGGGCGTTTGGTGGATGACCCTCAAGTTTTACGGCAGGTTGTGGGTGCAACTGTCATGAAGGTTGAAAAAGCCTCGTAAGTGCAATATGCGTGTAACCAAAGAACGAATACGGTTTGTCTCAGCGGCAATCCTTGAAAAACTAAGTGGCTATCAATTGTTCGAGGTCACCGGTTCAAAGGAAAAATTGATGGATACGTTAGAGAAAGCCATCACGAATGAGTTGTCTGTCGAAGATAGGCTGAATGCCGAGGTGCGGATGATGCTTAAACAATATGATGCCGAATTCAATAGTGGTCGTGCGGATTATCAGAAGATGTTTGCTATGGTGAAAAGTAAGCTGGTTAAAGAACGGGGAGTTATCCTTTAGTCGTTTTTGTCTGAATGTCTGAGTTTATTAAGGTTTCTGAAAGCCATGTCTGCCTTGTTGTCTGATGAAAAGCAAATGCATTTGTCGCACGTTATTCTTCAGTGTTTAGAGAAAACAACTGAAGGTCGATTCGTGGGATCTTCTGCCTTGGTACTGCGAGGAATTAAGCATGCGCTGGCTGACCAGATGAAGTTGGAAGCCGAGATCAATAAATTGGTCAAGGCCAAGTTGCAGTCCTATTCTAGAAAGATTCCCGAAGGTTCATCTGAATGGGATGTGATGTACCAAAAAACCTATTCTGAAGAATTGCGGAAACGAAAACTTGGCTGATTGTTTCTTTCTACATTGTGTAAGACAGTTTTTGAAACCTGCCCATCTCGTGCAATTTAAAACTTTCTTTAATCTCATGAAATTTCGTCTAGAAGTATTTGAAGAGATGACTAAATTCCACGCTTGCTTTTGTGGAGTTCTTTGGTTTTTCTTGTTATTCACGATCCCTACACTGGTATTATTAGCGGCTGATGAAAAGGTTGCAGGCCGCTTGCTTGTAGAGGATGTTCTTGCGAAACCGGGGACACCGGCGATGCTCAAGGCTAGGCTGGTTCAGGATAGGCTGATAGGGATTACAGGGTTGGGTGGTGAAACCATTGAATTTGTTGTCCAAGGACAGCGGGTTGGAACTGTCTTAACAGGTGGAGATGGACGGGCCTTTCTTGAGTTCAAAACTCACATGCGGGGGAACCAGAAGATTATCGCGAAAGTTGAGCCAAGCCCGAGAGTAAATTCAGTCTCTGGATCGGGAAACTTTGCTTCGTGGGAGCGGCGCAAGCCAATTCTATTAGTCGATGTGGTTACCCTCTTGAAATCCCAAGAGGGTAATGGTTTTTCTTTGCCCACACTGCCATTACTCAACTCTACGAAGTTTGGTGAGCCGGATGAGGATGCGCCGAATGAACTGACCAAACTTGGGGCATTTTATTACAACATCATTTATCTTCTGCGCGGGGAAAGAGGGGACGTGGAAAGTCTGCGTGAGTGGCTAAGGGCATCGAAATTTCCCCCTGGTCTTGCCCGTGCTATTGAACCAGGACCGGCAAAATTATTGGCCTTTATTGAAAAACTTAAAAAAGACGGTTGGGATAATGTTGGAGGTGGTATTGGGCAGACCAAAGGCTTTGCAGATACCTTAGTGAAAAATCGAATCAAGGCCGTGATTTTTCCGAATCCTTCTAAAAAGGTAAAGTATCCCCGTCGTGCCAAGGTTATTTCTACATGGAAAGAAGTGCGGAAGCATTTATAGTATTCTCTTGCAGCAGTTTGAGCTTTACTCAATGAAATAATGGAAAAGGATATAGTGTTCTGAATATTTCTCATTGTTGAGTTTCCAATGAAAACTCCTAAATCCAAAACCATCTTTGTCTGTCAGGAATGTGGGTTTCAAACACCACGTTGGGCAGGCCGGTGTCCGGATTGTTCTCGGTGGAATTCCTTGAAAGAAGAGGTGTCCGCGGGCAGAAGTCCAATTGGGACACAAAAGTTTTTTCAAGGCGCCCCTGAAAAACCCACCCCTATTACCGACATTACAATTGGTTCAGAACCACGATTGACTTCAAATCTCGGAGAATTGGATCGAGTGCTTGGTGGCGGAGTAGTTCCCGGATCCGTCATTTTAGTTGGCGGGGATCCAGGCATTGGGAAAACTACACTCTTACTTCAAACATTGCAAGGTCTTGGGCAAAGCGGGCAACAATTACTATATATTTCCGGAGAAGAATCACCACGGCAGTTAAAGATGCGCGGGGACCGGTTAGGGATCTCGAGTTCTTCCCTCTACATTATGGCGGAGACATCTCTAGAAGAAATTCTAAAAACTGTCAAAGCCATGGAGCCAGCTGCGTTGGTCGTGGATTCCATTCAAACGGTTTATACTGACCAGATTAGCTCGGCGCCAGGCAGTGTAAGTCAAGTGCAGGAAGTGGCTTGCCAATTGATGTGGTATGCCAAGCGAACATCCGTACCTGTCTTTATTATTGGACATGTCACTAAAGAAGGTACAATTGCTGGGCCAAAACTCCTAGAACACATTGTAGATACGGTTCTGTATTTTGAGGGCGATAAGGGATACACCTATCGTATCTTACGAGCTGTAAAAAATCGATTTGGTGCGACTAATGAGATTGGTGTATTTGAGATGAAAGATGGTGGCTTAGAAGAAGTTGCGAACCCTTCGGAATTGTTTTTGTCGGGTCGTCCTGAACATAGCGCTGGATCGGTTGTGGTATCGACGCTCGAAGGAAGTCGGCCAATCTTAGTTGAGTTGCAGGCGTTAGTGACGTCCACTGGTTATGCTATGCCCAAACGTATGGCAAATGGAGTAGAAATTAATCGAGTATCTTTGTTGCTTGCCGTCATGGAAAAACGGTTGGGGCTACATTTGTCCGGACAAGATGTTTATCTGAACGTCGTGGGCGGTCTTCGTATTGATGAGCCTGCTATTGATTTAGGAATTGTAGCCTCAGTCGTTTCTAGCTTTCGGGATCAGGTCCTTGATGCTCACACGCTTTTTTTAGGTGAGGTGGGGCTTGGTGGGGAAATTCGCCCGGTAATACAGGTGGATGTGCGGACACGAGAAGCTATGAAATTAGGGTTCAAGCGGTGTGTGTTACCAGAGGGGAATCTGGCAAATTGGTCGGGAATTCCTGGTCTGGAAGTGATTGGAGTTCGGGAACTCGGTGATGTTATGGATCAGGTCATGGCTCGTGCTTAAAGCAGAGCTTTTAGCAATGTTTAGTGAAATTTAGGTTTAAGCTTCTTTAAGAATGTAGGCTCATTGCTCTTAACTAGATAACTGAGCATGTTTGAAAGATGAAATATAGGTTTTTGTATTTTGTAGTCTATCCTCATGGGTTGAAGCGACTTATTTCTTGGCGACGAATTATCCATGTCTTTATTTGTCTTTTCCTTTTGAGTTTTGTGAGTTGTGTGACAACTTCAGAGTTGGCGACTTCTTCAATTCCTGCGCAAACTCTTGGGAAAATCATTGAAACATTGAGAGAACGGGAGACGAATGTGACGAGCCTCAAGGGCCTTTTTCAGGCCGAGGTCGATGGAAAAGGTATGGTTTTTACTCAATCCTTGCAAGGTAGTATTTTCTATCAACACCCAAATCAATATCGTATCCAAGGCTTTACTCGATTGGGGGGATTAATATTTGACTTTGTTTTGTCTGGCGACTTTTATGCGCTTCGTGTGGGAGAGCATCCGAGACCAATTATCGGGGGCATGGACAATTTCCAAAAATTAGGCGAGTTTCGTCTTCCTGTGTTGTTGAGTTTACGGGCGATCGAGGTAGTTTTGGGAAAATTGTCTTTCGACACTGAGGGAATAATTGCCGCTCAAGTTTATGATACCTCATACCAATTTGATATACCCCAAGACTCAAAAATTCTTGGGGCTACACTCTATCAACGTATCGTGGTTGATCAAATTTCTTTACAAGTCCGACAGCTGGACTATCTGAGTGCTGAGGGGAAAGCGATGGTTTCCATATACACTTCGGATTTTCGTCAAGTGCGTGATGGCGGATCAAGTGAGTTGCGAAGACTTGACTTGCCGTTTGGCGTTAGGGTGGAAGATCGTGTTGAAGCTGGGAGCATTGCTTTGGAGTTCCATGAAATCAAAGCCAATGAGCTTCTTGAAAAAAAAATGTTTACACTCACTGCCTTTTAGGTGGAGCATATTTTAAAGTGATCTGAATCGTATGAAAATTTTGTCGGTGGAAACAGCCACCCGTTGTCAAAGTGTGGCCGTTGTTGATGATTTTCAAGTGCTGGCCAAGGAAACGCATCCCGACTGCGTCTCACATGCCAGTATTTTAGTCTCAAGTATCGATCGTCTCCTTCAATCTCTAAGTTTGTCATTAAAACAGCTTGATGGATTGGCGGTTTCCTTAGGTCCGGGTTCCTTCACCGGGTTGCGAGTCGGTCTTTCTACGATGGTGGGGTTTCGCCTTGCCACACAACTTCCTTTAGTAACCGTTTCCACTCTTGAGGCTATGGCTTGGAATGTAAAAGAGGAGCCCAGGCAGATTTGCCCAATTTTGAAGGCGAGCCGAGGTGAGGTGTATTGGGCTCTGTTTCAGTGGGAAAAAGGGGAACTTAGGCGATTGTCTGACGATAAACATGGACCATTATCTCAACTCATTGATTCTATTGATGAAGCAACGGTTTTGTTTGGTGAGGGGTGGGAGTTGCATACTCAAGAACTGAAAAATGCTTTGGGTGGGAAGGCCATTGGAGGTCCAGAAGAGGCCATGTTGCCTTCGGCTGTTAGTGTCGCATTTTCCAGCTTGTCATCCTTCCAGTCCAAGCAGTATGCTAGGGACCGACTCTCTCCTCGATATATTCAACGGGCCGAAGCAGAAGTGCAGTGGGAGGTCAAAGCTCAGAAGTCGGTACCTCCCAACTGATTATGTCATATATGGATGTTCAACCCTCCTCGAATTTGTGCTTGGCCATCGAACCTGCAGAATCTTCTCATCTTGAGCAGATTTTAAATATTGAAAAGGAGGTTTTTCCTTCTCCTTGGACTCGTGCGATGTTCGAAACCGAGGTCAAAGGGAACCCATTTAGCCGTCTGTTTGTTGCTGTGTCGATTGACGATCAGAGTACGACTAAAGAGATCATTGGCTATCTCTGTTATTGGATTGTGTTTGAGGAGTTGCGATTGTTGAACCTTGCGGTCAGGCCATCGTGGAGGCGACAGGGCGTCGCCCGTCGTTTTGTTCAGTATGCCATTCATGATGCTTGGACTCAGGGAGCGGAACGCGCCTTATTAGAAGTCAGGGCTTCGAATAGAGTAGCTCAAAATTTGTATGACCATCTCGGATTTCGAGAATATGGGATGCGAACTGGCTACTATATGACCCCTGATGAAGATGCAATTCTTATGCGGCTTGAACCGTTAGAACTTTCAGAACTCGATGATCCTTTTTGAAACGTGTATTCCAGTTATTATTCAAAAAAAGCTTCTGTCTAGGGCACAGAAAGGAGGGGTTCTATGCTGACTGACGAACAAATTATCGAGCACCTCAGTTCGGTGGATGCAGACTTTCGAGAAATGGAGGAATCCCATCAACGTCTTGATACTGAGTTGCAAGAGTTATTAAAAAACCACACGTTGACCCCTCAAGAGGAATTACTGAAAAAACAAATCCAAAAGGAAAAACTTGGGAAAAAGGATCGCATGGCGGCAATGATTCGAATGTATAGAGATAAGCAAGGGCAACCCACACACTAAAGTCCCGCGTTGGTTGTAGAAAGTATCCTGACTTCTGAAATCGAATTAGGTCAAATTTTTCATGGTAACGGTTGCAAATCCACTTGCTCGCCACATCTCGGATCTGAAGCGTCGGCTGTTGATTATTGGCGCGACCATTATGGTCGCGTTTGTCGTCATGTTTTCCGTGTCCGCTGACTTGATTGAATGGTTCAAGCGGCCATTTGCCGATGATTTGTTATTTTATGGGCCTGCGGAGGCCTTATTCGCTTCCATAAAAATTTCCTTTCTCGCCGCGATTGTGGCGAGTATGCCAGTTATTCTCAATCAATTTTGGCGGTTTCTGCAGCCGGCGCTGTTGCCAGGTGAACAACGCTGGGGTATCCCATTATTTTTGTTAGCATCCGGCTTTTTTGTGTTGGGTTTGGCTTTTTGTAATTTAGTCATTCTCCCACTGGTTATCAATTTTTTTGTGTCTTTTGGATTAGAAAGGGAGTTAAAGCCTGAATTGGCTGTCGGCACGTATGTGGACTTCAACGTCAAGTTTCTTTTGGCATTTGGTTTTGCCTTTGAATTGCCGCTGACGTTAACCATGCTATCCAGAGCTGGGATGGTCAAGCCCGAACAATTAAGTCAGTATCGCCGACATGCCGCCATGGTCGCGCTGATTGTCTCCGCTGTGATTACCCCTGATGCGACCTTGTTTACGATGATGCTAATGGCGATTCCCTTAATTGTTCTCTACGAGGCCGGTATTTGGGGAGCCAAATGGTTTGGCCGTCGATCGGATCCTCTCGTCGATGAGACTGATGAAGCGGATGTTGAGGATGCCCTAGATGATTTGGTTCCTCCACCTTCCGAAGATGGATGACTGACTCAACTCATGATTTTTTGTCATAAGCGATATGTTTTCCCTCAAGGGTTTTTGAGTCTTGTTTTAGCCCTTGTATGTTTCAGCTGGATAATGGCTATGGTGGACTTCGTGTCCGCTCAAACCCATCAAAATCCTTTTGGGCGGGGTGCTGGATTTGCGCCAAGCATTCAGGCCTTAGTAGCGACGGGAAATGGAAGAGTTTTTGCGGGATCTTTTGGCCAAGGCGTGTTTGTGAGCACCGATTACGGCGAAACATGGATGACTATGAATGCAGGGCTTAAGGATCGCTTCATTCTTTGCTTGACCGTTGACCAGGAAGGTGTGGTGTATGCGGGAACCGTTCGCGGAGGGATTTATCGAATTAAGGCAGACGGGAAAACGTGGGAGTCGATTAGTCATGGGTTAAAGCGGGTAGAGGTCAAGTCACTGTTGGCGCATCGCCAAGGACTCTATGCAGGAACGGGCCGTGGGGTGTATCAGTGGCAAGAAGCACAAAAAATGTGGATCGTAGTAGCGAAAGGCCTAGACCAAGTTCTCGTTTCAAGTTTGGTAATGATGGATAATCAACGTTTGTATGCTGGGACTGCTGGGAAGGGTGTACAATGGCTTGATACTACTAAGCCGGGGACGGCAATATGGCAAAAGGTTAAGAGCGAGTTTGTGGATGCCAAAGAACGCCTCAGGCACAATCATATCCGAGTTTTGGCCAAAGGCCATGGAGGAAGCTTGTTTGTTGGCACTCAAGATGGGGGTATTTATCATAGTACCGATCTTGGAAAGACATGGCATATCTTTGGTCGTTCTTTGCCTAATGATTCAATCCGGGGTATTGTTCCGACGAGTAGTGGTGTTTTGGTGGCAACCGGACGAGGAGTCTATAAAACAAGTGTGCGCCATGACAAATGGATAGCAGTGAATGCGGGACTGACGGAATTGGCTATACAAGCCATGATGATGACGGAAGATGGGGAATTGTTTGCTGGAACAAGTGCGGGTGCCTTTAGAAGCCAGGATTACGGAGAACACTGGATGAACGTGAGTAAAGGGTTGGGGTTGCAGTTCTCCATGCCCCGCCCCTTCTTTTAACAAGAGATATTAAAACGATATCGGCCCTATGGTGGAAAGGTATCTGCTGGTCTCAAATTTTTGTTGTCCTCATGTAATGTAGTGCGTCCTGCGCGTCAAGCCACGATTCCAAAGTAGTTGCGAAGGTTGTGAGCATTTGTGTCCTTGCTGTGCACACTTTCTGAAGATACCCTGTTAATAAAGGTAGCAGGAACTATAATTTCTATGTTTGAAAAGGAGTGGGTATGGGTGATGCGAAACAGCCAAAAGCGATGATCACGGTTTCTTCACAAGATGAAGTCTGGGGGGAGATTGCCTTGCAGTTTTATCCAGAGGTTGCGCCGAATCATGTAGATAATTTCTGCAAATTAGCCAAAGAGAAATTTTATGATGGTACCACGTTTCATCGTGTGATTCCTGGGTTCATGA
>CAZDCF010000013.1:0-37399 GCA_964503895.1 uncultured Nitrospiraceae bacterium
GAATGGATGAGGCGTTGACCGAAGTCAAGAAAGCCATTGAAATGGCTGAAGGACTTAAGACTGAAATGGACCGGTCTCTAGCCATGTATTACTCAAACCTCGGGACCATTTATGGTACCAAAGGTATGGTTGATGATGCGCGTCCCCAGTACGAACGTGCTTTGGAGTTAAATAAGTATGATGTGTTGTCGTTATTCAACTTGGGAAGATTGCATAGCGAGAAAAAAGAATACATGCAGGCTAAGGAGTATTTTGAGCAACTCATTGAGCTTACTCCGGAAGATCCAATTGCTTGGTATAATTTGGCTGGGGCTTATGAAGAGTTAGATAACCCTCAAATTTCAGATTACAATACTCTTGACATGGCCGTTCAAGCCTACATGAAGGTTTTGGAATTTGATCCCGCGCATCTGGAGTCGAGTTTTAAACTGATGGACATAGCCTTTACACTTAAGAAGAGTGATATGGCGGTGAAGGTAATGGAAGAGGCAGTAGAGCACAGTCCAGATGAGCCCTTAGCGTATTACAATCTCATTAATACTTATGAAAAATGTAAAATGTTTGAACAAGCGGAGGAAGCCCGCCAAAGATTAAAGCAACGATTTGCAAAGCGAACCAAAGAGTAAGGTTCGAGTTAATTTTTATTGCCTCGAAAGGAGACGTGTATCATGTTTGGGAGTTTAGGATTTACAGAGCTGGTGTTGATTTTGATTATCGTCTTGATCATATTTGGCGCTGGCAAATTACCTCAATTGGGTGAGGGGGTGGGTAAAGCCATAAAAGGCTTTAAGAAGTCCGTCCATGAGGCGGATGCTATTGAAGCTGAGGCCCAAGCATTAGCGTCGGAACAACAGCAGGCCCAGCCCGCAACGGGTGCTCAGCCTGAACAATCGGTTCCAGATCCTAGTCAAGTGAATTTGCAAGCGGCTCCTGTGCCCAGTGCGGACCAGACGGGGACAGTTTCTTCAACTCAAGAGACTCAGCCGGACCCAGCCCAGACTAATAAGATGTAATTCATTTTTCTTTCCCACGGTGTTTTTCGTGGGATATGGTAGGGGTCGTATGTTACGATTCCTGTATTGTCTCGAAGGGTTCGTCTGTCACGGCTAATTTGTTAGGAGTGTCAAATGGAAACAGGTGTAGAATCAGCAGAATCGGTCATCGGTAAGATTGAAACGTTTGCTGGGAACGGAAAGTCTCGCAGTACTGGCGATGGTAAGCGGGCAGTTAAAGCCGGCATTCCCCTTCCGAATCATATTTGTGTTGACAAAGAGCAGCGTTGGTTATACATCGCAGAAAATGGATCGGATCGGGTGCGGCGCGTGGATTTGGAAACCGGGAGGATTCATAACTATGCCGGCATAGGCGAAACATGTTATAGCGGAGATTATGGTCCTTGTGGAGAAGCTGGTCTGTATCTGCCTTTAAGTGTCGCGATTGATTCAAAGAATGATCTCTATATTTGTGATTCGGGCAGTAATCGTATTCGGAAAGTTGATCATAAAACGGATATTATTAACACGGTTGTTGGGTCGGGCGCGTCAGGGTTTAATGGGGATGGTCCAGCGCTGGAGATCAATCTCACCTATCCTGGAGCTATAGTGTTTGATCAGGATAACAATTTGTACATTGCTGATACGCAAGCCCATCGTATCCGCAAGTACGATCCTAGAACGGAAATGGTGACTACTATTGCGGGGACTTGGACCGGAGTTGACGAAGATTGGATTAGTCCCTTAACCGCACAAAATCTTGTGGTTCTGTCTGGAGATGCGATTGGAATCGATTTTAGTGATGATCAGGGCTGGCTTCGGCCACAGTGTTCAGATAACCTTGACCTTACCCCTTATCTCGATGATGGAAAACCCGCGCTTGAGGCCAAACTTTGGGATATTGTCGCGATTGATGTTGATGATCATGGCAATCTCTATCTGACGGATAAGGCTAGTAATCGGATTCGAAAAGTCGATATGCAAACCGGAACCATCTCCACCGTCGCGGGAGTATGTCGGTTTGGATATGATGGAGATGGGAAGCCTGCGGTGATGTCCATGCTGAATGTTCCCGAAGCATCCATTGTTGACCATGAGGGCAATGTATATATCGCAGATTCCATGAACCATCGGATTCGCAAAGTTGACCCAAGCACTGGTATGATAACAACAGTTGCAGGCAATGGGGATAGCGGTTACGACGATAAGAATATGGGGGGATGCGGTGCTGCTCGGTTTGTGGCAAAAGAAGAAACGGGTCTGTTGAAGCACGGAGACGGTAGCTTTGCCATTGATGCAGTGGTCAATGCTCCCTCTGGGTTGGCTCTAGACGCTCAAGGGTATCTCTATATGTGTGAGCGAAATGAAAACAAAATTCGTCGAGTCAAAATCTGGTAAATATAGTTGTTAGATTCTTAATATTCACAATCCTTCAGCGTTTTTACGTTAGATCAGAGGGTGTTTGGGACAATGTCCTTGTCCTAAGAGGTATGGTGTGAAGTCACGCCGAAACTGGACTCGCTCTTTAATTGCAACTGGTGTGGGAGTTGTCCTTGCCGCCATTGTGCTCGGGTGGTTTGAAATTCCCATTGTTAGTAGCCAGGGTATCGTCATCCGTTCACACTTTCGTGAAGGAAACATTCCTTCATACCCATCTGATAAAGCTTGGGAAGCCTTAGCGCCCATTCCTATTCCCCTCAGCGGCCAAATTATCACTCGACCTGTTTGGCCAGAGCCAAGTTCCAAGGTAGTTTCGGTTCGATCGATCCACAATGGCAAGGATATTTCTTTTCTTGTCGAATGGCAGGATGCGACCAAAAACGAACGTCTCACCCCAGGGGTTTTTCGGGATGGCGCAGCGGTGGCCTTGCCCCTTGGTGATGCTCCGGCATTTTTCTGCATGGGCCAGCTCGATCATTACGTGAACATTTGGCATTGGAAAGCAGATTGGCAAAGCGATGTGGATCGGCGTGCAGCACGTGCGAAGGAAAAGAAACGAAAAAAACGAGGGATTAGGCGATTCGAAGTAATTCCTCGCCGTTCTTCGTCGGTCGAAGATCTTATTGGGGGTGGATTTAGTACGCTTACAACTAAAGCGCGTCAAGGGAGGATCAAAGGGCAGGCAGAATGGAAACATGGCTTCTGGCGTGTGGTTATGAAACGGCCGCTAACTCGTCAGGGCAAGGAGGCCGAAAATGAGGCCACGATTATTCCTGGGCGCATGCAAGCGGTGGCTTTTGCAGTTTGGAATGGAGAAAATAAAGAACGTAATGGACAAAAAGCCGTGGCTTCGTGGCTTCAATTACTGGTCGATCCTGTTGGAGGACCTTAGACCTCAGACAATTCATGATAGAATATTTGGAAAGACGATATTACTAGATTAAGTCATATATGGCATCATGAATAAATCAATCAAGACTATTCTTCACAAACAATTTTCTTATCTTGCAACGATTTTTAGTCACTTCCGTCCATTGATTTTGACTGCAGTGATGCTTGGATTGCTTGCCCATTCGATTATTTCATTCGGCGCTGCTGGAGAAATGACGGAAGAGCGAGCCTTTGCCTTAGCTGAAGAATTTGGAGTAGATGTGGGCGAGGTTGATGAAGAAATTAAGAATTTTTTGGGTTTGCAGAAAGCTGAAGGGGTCGTGGTCTTTGCGGTACTTGGGAATACGGCTGCAGACCTTGCTGGAATCAAGGCTAAATCCATTATCAGGGAAGTAGATGGAAAGCAAGTCCGTACCTTGTTGGAGTTAGGGCGAGCACTAGAAAAGGCCATGCCTACTGAGAATTTTTCAGTTGCAACGTATGAACCCGCTGGAATTGATGATCAGGGCATTGGCGGGGGATTGAGTTTTCATCTTGTTCGGATTTTAAAGGATTAATTGTGGGTAAACGATCTTTTAAACTTTCCATTTTTTGGAGGCGTTTCTGTGTTGTTGCAATAAGTGGGGCAGCCGTCTTCGGCTTGGTATTTTGGCTGTCCATAGGCTATGCGATAACTAGTTCTGATTCTTCTGCTAACCATAAATGGATTGAAGAAATAGAAGAAGTTTTTCTTCCCTCCGATCATTGCAAGCAATGCCATGATCGGCATTATGAAGAATGGAAAGGGATGCGTGAACAAACTCCGGACCTCAAGACTTTTGGCCGAGTTGACGGAGCTCTGTTGCATGGGACCGCTTTAACGTCATCGGTTTTTAAAACTATATTGGGGCTGTGGCTGCAAACCAATCCTTCTGCGGATGAAAAAACGCGGTGTCTAGCCTGTCATGCTCCTGCCGTCACCGTGTTTCCTCAATATACAGAAAATTACATTTCCCAGGTTCTTTCCGAGAAACCAAAAAGACGTGGTCGACGAGCTGCTAAAAAACAACGAGCGGAGGGGATTAGTTGTTCTTCTTGTCATCTGATTGATTCGGTAGAGGAAAGCCCAAAGGATTTTCCAGCTTTTAAAATAAATGTTGGGAAAACTCTTTTTGGGCCTTATAGTGATGCAGAGGATAATCTGGTTCATCCATCCAAACGGGCCGAGGTCTATCAGGGCGCTCAGTTTTGCGCCTCCTGTCACTTTAGCAAGGTCAAAGACGTGACCAAGGCTGAATTGCCCGGACAAATTTTACAGGGAACCATTTGTCAAGACTGTCATATGGAACGGTCGACTGGTAGTTCGACATCGAAACGGGGTTCCCTCACTCGTCCTATTGGCCGGCATTGGTTTCAAGGGATCGTAATTCCTGGGATCATGTTGAGTAACCGCAACTTGCAGGCCGAATGGTTTCCCCGTGTAGATATTGAACTGGATAAAGGTTCGGACAATGTTCAAGGAACGGTGCTTGTTCGAAACGGCAGTCTCCCACATGTGTTTCCAGGTGGTGATCCAGTACTAAAACAATTTTTTGTGACTGTGACTGTAAAGAATGAGGAAGGGCATATTTTAGGGACTCAACAAGAGCGGTTTGGTTTGGACTTTGAGCAATTGCTTCGAGGTCCCATTCCCAATCCTTTGGTGAGTGGCGGGACCACGCGAAGGATTCCCTTTTCTATTTCGATGAAAAATGGTGACCAACCAAATTATGTCGAAGCCGCCTTGAGTTACGCTCTCATTCCCGAGCCTGGGCAACTACTTATTGAGCAATACTTGGCTATATTAGCAACTGACCGAGAGAAGGAAATGGCCAAAAAAATTATCGCGGATTATTCATCACAGCGTCTTTTAACATTTCGTACTAAATCCTTTTAGCTAGGATCTAACACCTGTTTCTCTAACGTCAACATGACGAATTGAGGCCGGATTCATGCAAAAATTTTTCTATGCCATATGTTGGGTCGCGAGCTTCTTTGTGGCGACAGTTCTGTTGTCCATGATCATCGAGCTTCCAGTCACCGAAACTCTTGCAGCAAAAAAAGGGATAGGAAAGCCTTTAGAAAAAGCCTATCCACATTCACAAAAATGTAAGCGTTGTCACTTGCGTGTATTCGAAGAATGGGAAGCTTCTGCTCAATCGCGGTCGATATTGAGTTCACCTTTCCGTGTATCGTTGGAGCGGTATCGCGCAACAACCAGAGATAAAGAGGGCGCCATGTGTTTCAGGTGTCATGCGCCCAGTGTGCTCGAATATCCAGACCATACGGGAGTGTATATCAAGGAAATCGAATCGGGTGATCCGAGCTTGGATGGCGTGGGTTGTTCTCAGTGCCACTTAATTAAAGAAGTGGACTCTGGTCAACATCCTCCCCATCCTACGTATCAATTAGAGCGAACTGTATTTGGAAGTTACAAAAAACCTGAAGAAAATTTAGCGCACCAGTCTGTCCCGCTTCTGCTGTATAGTCAATCTCAATACTGTGTAACTTGTCATGAAAATCTGCCTGGCTATGAAAAATTACCTGACTTGCTTGGGCCGTGGCAGAAATCGAAAACACAAAAATCTGGGAAAAACTGTCAATCGTGTCACATGCCTGAGGCTTTTGGTGAATCAGCTAATGGAGAACGGAATCGAAAAATTGCTAACCACAGTTTTCCAGGTCGGTTTGGAAAAGTTCGAGCCGATGCAGTCAAGGTGGAAGTCGAGACGGAAGTCAAAGGTAAGGAATCAGAGGTTAAGGTCACCATTCAAAGCTTGGTGCCTCACAATTTGCCTTTGCCACATCCTGGCTGGTCACGAGTCGAGCTCGATTTGACGATTCTTGGAAAGAATTTGCGAAAAACTTACCGTGAGCAGCGGTACTACGAGCGAGTATTTGGTGATGAAAATGGTAAAGCCACTGTCTTTGACTTTGAAGCGGTTAAGGTGTTGAAGGAAAATGTTCTTAAGCCAGAAGAAAAGCGTACTGAAACGTTTAAGTTCCCAACACCAAAGAACGCACCGTCTATGGACGTGATTGTGACCATGACCTATGCGCCTATTCATGGGCCAGAAGATTTTGTTAAGGAAGTAGAGATGCGAGCTGCTCTGGGTAAAAAAGATCGTGCCTTTAAGCCTGTTCAAATTGTTCAATTTAAGGAAAATGTTCCACTAAAAGTAAAAAAATAAGTTTAAGGATGGTGATTTGGGAAAGGCGTGTGGGCAAAAGCCTTCACGCCTTTCTTTTCTGTAAGAAGGGTTGAAAAATGTCGAGATGGCCTTTTCTGCTTCGCTAGACTGAGAAGGATGAGAGAATTTGTTTTTTAATAAAATGGGAGATTTTTTTACCAAGTTACTGCACCTTTTGAAGCAGACGAAACTGTTTTTGAATATTTGGCCAATACACCGCTGGTATACTTAGCTGTTGGAACTATCCATTGACTGAGCCGCGTCTTTAGTTCTTCTGGAGTAATGTCGACATCCAAACGTCGTGATGGAATATCCATGGTAACAATATCTCCAGTTTCTACAGCGGCAATAGGGCCACCTTTAGAGGCCTCTGGTGCAACGTGTCCTGCCATCAATCCATGAGTTGCACCTGAGAAACGTCCATCAGTTAGTAAAGCCACATTTTCACCAAGCCCCGCTCCAACAATTGCGCTGGTGACTCCAAGCATTTCTCGCATTCCTGGTCCGCCATGTGGACCTTCATATCGAATGACTACGACATCGCCACTAACAATTTGACCTTGTTGCACTGCAGTAAATGCATCTTCTTCGCAATTAAAGACTTTGGCAGGCCCACTATGAGTTAACTTTTTATTCCCAGCCACTTTGACTACGCATCCTTCAGGTGCCAAATTGCCATGCAAAATCACTAAACCACCAGTAGATTTAATGGGTGACTCTACAGGGTAGAGCACTTTTTGTCCTGGCGTTTCCGAAGCAGTCTCGGTTTCTTCATTGAGAGTCCGTCCTGTGACTGTAATACAGTCGCCCTTGAGAAGACCTGCCTCAATTAAACGTTTGGCTACTAAGCGTGTACCTCCGGCTTGATAGAGATCAACAGCAAGATATTTTCCACCGGGCTTTAAATCTGTAATGAGGGGGATACGTTGGTTAATCGTATCGAAATCATCTATGTTGAGTTCCACTCCAATCTCATGTGCAAGTGCTAGGAAGTGAAGCACTGCATTTGTAGAGCCACCTGTAGAGGCAACAGCTGCAATAGCGTTTTCCAGAGCATCCCGAGTAATAATTTGTTTTGGACGAAGGTCACGTTTGAGAAGATCAATAATAAAATTTCCACACTGGGTAGACACGGATTTTTTTTTGGGATCCAGGGCGGGAATGCCATTAAAACCCATTGGGGAAATGCCCAAAAATTCAAAAGCAATGGACATGGTATTAGCCGTAAATTGTCCTCCGCATGAACCAGCTCCTGGACAGGCATGTGTTTCTAAGTCATGGAGTTCAGCATCAGATATTTTGCTATGGGCATGGGCTCCAACGGCTTCAAAGACTTCCTGAATGGAAACATTATGCCCTTGGAATTGCCCTGGCATAATCGATCCACCATATAACATGAGTGATGGGAGATTTAGGCGTGCTAGGGCCATGACAGTGCCAGGTATTGTTTTATCACACCCCGATAATGCCACGACGGCATCAAAGAGGTGGCCACGTACGACCAATTCAATAGAATCAGCGATGACCTCACGGCTGACTAATGAGGCTTTCATGCCCTCGGTGCCCATGCTGATGCCGTCCGAGACAACCACAGTATTAAATTCTATCGGTACGCCACCAGCCTTACGAATTCCTTCTTTGATGTTCTTTGCCAAATCGCGTAAATGGTAATTGCAAGGTGTGACTTCTGACCAGGTATTAGCCACGCCTATGAGAGGTTTTGAAAAATCCTCATCCTGAAGTCCTACAGCTCTGAGCATAGCTCGGGCGGGTGCTCGGTCTGGGCCTTCGGTTAAATCACGACTTTTGTGCTTAAGATCAGGTACCATTACGAATCCTCCAAAATTGGCTTCAAAAATTGATGGTATTCCAAAGAGGAGAAGGACGAATGTGGCATAGTCAATAGCCTTGGGTCAATAATGCAAGGGTTCTGGCCTCATAGTGAGGGCTTGGTTTCCCTTTATTATTTTCACGATTTCTTATAAGAACTTTGCAAAAATCTATCTTTGTTTCAATTTATCATAATATTTTCCAAAATTTTCTTTAATTATGAGTATAGAAAAACCGATAAAAATGATAGGATTTTGCCAATTTTTCAAGAACTAGTGCTGTTAGGGTTGTGTGGATTTTGGTATGGTGTTTCAGGGTTTTGTTGGTGTTCAAGGCATTGCTAGATTGCTGATTCATCAATCCCATAGCCTCTCACTTTTTGGATAATATTTTAGGGAAGGGTAAGACTGTGGCTGATCAAGTTTCGATCAAACAATTAAGCATCAATACCATTCGGACATTGGCTATGGATGCTGTACAAGCAGCCAAGTCCGGGCATCCAGGGACGCCGATGGCTCTGGCGCCTGTGGCCTATTGTCTGTGGAATCATTTTCTAAAATTTGACCCGAATGAGCCTGCGTGGCCAAATCGCGATCGGTTTGTGCTATCCGTTGGCCATGCCTCGATGTTGCTTTACGCCATGTTGCATCTGACTCAAGTCAAGCAACTTAATGATAATTATGAGGGCACCAAAGAGTTAGCCGTGCCGCTCGATGAAATTAAGCAATTCCGACAATTAGAAAGTAAGTGCCCTGGACATCCTGAATATCATTGGACATCGGGAGTTGAGGCGACCACCGGACCGCTTGGTCAGGGAGCGGGCAATAGCGTCGGCATGGCTATCGCTCAACGGTGGATGGCTAATTATTTTAATCGACCGGGATTCGATATCATCGACTATGATGTGTATGCCGTCTGTGGAGATGGGTGTCTAATGGAAGGAGTATCAAGCGAGGCTGCCTCGCTGGCGGGACATTTGAAATTGTCAAATCTGTGTTGGATTTATGATAACAACAAAATCACAATTGAGGGGGAAACGGCTCTGGCTTTTAGTGAAGATGTTGGCGTGCGATTTCAAGCCTACGGATGGAACGTGCTGAATGTGGATGACGCTAATAATCAAGAAAAATTGTCAGATGCTTTCCGTGGGTTTAAAGAAGAAAACACGAAGCCCACAATCATAATCGTTCATAGTCATATCGCGTTTGGCGCACCCAATAAACAAGATACCCACGGAGCGCATGGGGAGCCATTGGGCGAAGAGGAAATTCGACTGACCAAGAAAAATTATAAGTGGCCCGAAGAAGCTAAGTTCTTGGTTCCTGATGAAGTCATTCAGCATTTCCAAGGCGGAATGGGCCAACGAGGAAAAGCGAGTCGCAGCGTATGGATGGAAAAGTTTCAAGAATACAAGGCGCAATACCCCGAGTTAGCTGACCATTTTCATAAAATGCAGCATCGACAACTTCCAGAACGATGGGGTAGGGGGTTGACGGAATTTCCTGCTGACCCGAAGGGGTTGGCCACTCGGGAATCGTCTGGGAAAGTTCTCAATGCCATAGCGAAGGAAGTGCCTTGGTTAATCGGAGGGGCTGCCGATCTGGCACCCTCCACCAAAACGCGGTTGACCTTCGAGGGCGCAGGGGATTTTGAAGCTGAGACCCAAAGTGGAAGAAACCTGCATTTTGGCGTTCGGGAACATGCCATGGGCGCGGTTATGAGTGGCATGGCTTTGTCTAAGGTTCGAGCCTACGGCTCTGGATTTTTGATTTTCAGTGATTATGGACGGCCTGCGATTCGCCTTGCTTCCATGATGGAAGTTCCGGTGATTTATGTCTTTACCCATGACTCCATTGGCGTTGGAGAAGATGGCCCGACACACCAGCCGATTGAACATCTTGCCTCCTTACGAGCGATTCCCGGGTTGGTCACGATTCGTCCTTGTGATGCCAATGAAGTTGTTGAGGCTTGGCGCGTGATCATGCAAATTCAACATCAACCCGTGGTGCTAGCCTTGACGCGGCAAGCCCTACCGACCTTGGACAGGACTCAATATCGGCCGGCCCTGGGAGTTGCTCAAGGGGCTTATGTATTGGCTGATGCCGATGATGGCAAACCAGAGGTTTTATTACTCGCCTCTGGGAGCGAAGTGGTGCTTTGTGTGCAAGCCTATGAACAACTCAGAATTGAAGGGATAAAAGCGCGGGTAGTCAGCATGCCCTCCTGGGAGCTATTTGAAAAACAGAGTCGTGATTATAGAGATTCTGTTATTCCCCCAAACGTCACGGCTCGCGTTTCCGTTGAAAAAGCTACAATTTTTGGGTGGAGTAAGTATGTGGGATCCACTGGGACCTGTATTGGCATGGAAACCTTTGGTGCTTCGGCTCCGATAAAAGATCTGATCAAATATTTTGGATTTACAGTTGAGGATGTTATGGCTGCAACCAAGCAACAACTCGCACTTACACTGCGAACGTAACTATAGTCTGAAATTGACGTTACCAGATTGAACATCAAGGAGGCTGAGATATGAATCCCCTCGAAAAGCTTCGAACAGTCGGGCAAAGCCCATGGTATGACTATATCCAACGAGGGCTGATTGCCTCCGGCGAATTACAGGCCATGGTTGATAACGATGGCTTGATGGGGGTGACTTCGAATCCATCTATTTTTCAAAAGGCCATTGCTGGAAGTGACGATTATGACGAGGAATTAGAGCGAGTCGCGGCCAAAGTTACCAGTGTGAAGGATGTATATGAAACTCTTGCGATTCGAGACATTCAAGATGCGACGGATGTTATGGTTTCTGTGTACAAGTCAAGCGATAGGCGAGATGGATATGTAAGTCTCGAGGTATCACCTGATTTAGCGTTCAATACAAAAGCTACGGTTGAAGAAGCCTTGCGTCTGTGGAAGGCTGTCAAGCGTCCTAACGTGATGATCAAAGTGCCTGGAACTCCACAAGGGTTACCTGCAATCGAACAGTTATTGAGCCAGGGAGTGAACATCAATATTACTCTATTGTTCAGCGTAAAAGTATATGAGGAAGTGGCGAAGGCGTACATTCGTGGTTTAGAAAAATTTTCGGCCAATGGAGGGGATGTGTCCAGGGTTGCTTCGGTTGCCAGTTTCTTTGTGAGTCGTATTGATACTGTGGTGGATAAGCAGTTAGATGTTCAACTTAGAGATGAAACCGATGGGGATAAACGCCAGATCCTGGAAAGTCTGAAAGGAAAAGTTGCCATAGCTAATGCCAAAATTGCCTATCTGGCTTATCAAGAAATATTTTCGAGCGTATCGTTTCAGGAGTTGAAACAAAAAGGTGCAAAGGTTCAGCGTCTCTTATGGGCTAGTACTGGAACAAAAAATCCTCAATATCCTGATACCTATTATATGGATACATTAATTGGCCGTGATACTGTGAATACAATACCTGCAGCGACCTTTAATGCGTTTCGTGATCATGGAACAGTCAGAGAGACTCTGCTTGAAGACCAAGATGAAGCTAAGGCCACGATGCGAAAACTCGCAGATTGTGGTGTGTCCATTGATGATGTTACAGAGACCTTGCTCAAAGATGGTGCGCGGTTGTTTGTTGAGTCATTTGATGCACTCATGGGGTCGATTGCCAGAAAGCGTAGTGAATTATTGGGTTCTAAGATCAATTGCCAAACCATCAGTCTTGGTACCTATAAGTCAGAGGTTCAGGAGACGATGAAAAACCTCCAGTCTCAAGATTTCGTTAGAAGATTGTGGGCCAAGGATCCATCATTGTGGCATTCAGACCACGGACATCAAAAGATTATTCTAAATGCCTTAGGATGGTTGGACATCTCTAAGCAACAGGTTCAACAAATCCCACAATTAACATCCGTCGCCAAAGAAATCAAAAACGCGGGGTTCAAATACCTTTTATTGTTGGGTATGGGAGGGAGTAGCTTATGCCCTGAGGCGTGTCGGATGACTTTTGGTGTTGTGCCGGGTTATCCCGAGTTACATGTGCTGGACAGTACAGTTCCCTCTCAAGTGAAAAGTTTTGAGGAGCGTGTGGACCTTGAGCATACTCTCTGTATTGTAGCGAGTAAGTCTGGAACAACCACCGAGCCCTTGGTTTTTCAAAAGTACTTCTTTGAGCGCATGCGGCAGGTCAAAGGTGAGCAGGCCGGAGAAAATTTTATCGCCATTACAGACCCTGGTTCCCTCTTAGAGCAAGTAGCAAAGGAATTAAAATTTCGTCATATCTTTCCTGGTGTGCCGGAGATTGGGGGACGTTATTCGGCACTGTCTAACTTTGGTCTTGTACCCGCAGTACTTATGGGAGTGAATATCGAGCATTTTATCCAACGCGCTGAACGCATGAGGCATAGTTGTGATTCGACCGTGCCTGTGGCGGAGAACCCAGGTGTTGAACTGGGTGCAGCGTTAGGAACTTTAGCCAAGGCTAATCGTGATAAAATCACGTTTATCATTTCTCCGGCTCTTAGCAATTTTGGCGCCTGGCTTGAACAATTAATTGCCGAAAGCACAGGTAAGGAAGATAAGGGCATTGTTCCTATTGATGATGAACCATTCGGAGAGATAACCTCCTACGGCGATGACCGATTTTTTGCATACATTCGTTATGTAGAGGGCGCCGATCCCAAGCAGGATGATAAAGTCGAAGCGTTGAAAGAGGCAGGCCATCCTGTTATCCAAATTGATGTGGCGGATCTCATCAATTTAGGACAAGAATTTTTCCGATGGGAAATTGCTACGGCAACAGCAGGGGCAATTATGGGCATAAATGCATTCGATCAGCCTAATGTGCAAGAAAGTAAAGAATACACGAGACTGTATCTTGAAGAATTTAAAAAGAATGGACAATTGCCGGCAGAGTGCCCAGTTGTCACTGAGAGGGATATTCGCATCTTTGTCGATGAGGGGAATAGGCAAGCCTTGGAAGGGGCCTCGACTTTAGAACATATCATTGCAGCGCAGTTAAATCGCGTTCAGTCTGGAGATTATGTAGCTATCAATGCCTACGTTGAACGGACCCCATCGGTTCATGATAGTTTTCAATCCATTCGTACCATGGTCCGTGATGCCAAACGTGTGGCTACAACATTAGGATACGGTCCACGATTACTGCATTCTACTGGGCAACTTCACAAAGGTGGACAAAATTCCGGAGTTTTTATTCAGGTGACCTCGGATGTTGCTCAGGATTTTGCCATTACTGGAGAGCCCTATTCCTTTGGAGTCCTTGCTGCGGCTCAAGCCTTAGGAGACATGAAAAGCCTCAATTCACGAAACCGCCGAGTTATTCGCATCCATCTTGGTGCTGATGTGGAAAGTGGGTTGAGTCGAGTGCAGGCTGCGATAGAAGGATCGTTGGTAGCACAGAAAGCCTAAATTTTCCCTCCTTAATTAGCATCATTCTTGAGATGACACCTGTGGTGGGAATTTATCCCACTTTTCTTATGGCTTGCACAAAGCATACTCTTTAGACACCTTTAAAATATGTCATGATGAATCGTGATAAAAAATATTTTGTGTTTACCCGTTATTGAGTACTACTAAGATCGTAAGGAGTATGTCTATGCTATTCACGAAAGGGTATGCGGCCATAACCGCTGGGGAGGCATTAAAGCCTTTTAGTTTTAATCGTCGCGAGGTTGGTCCTAATGATGTTTTAATTAAAATTAGATATTGTGGTATTTGCCATTCTGATATTCACCAAGCTCGAGATGAATGGGGAGGATCCATATTTCCTATGGTTCCAGGCCATGAAATTGTTGGGATTGTTGCTAAGGTTGGGGCCGATGTCACAAAGTTCAAAGAGGATGACATGGTTGGGGTTGGGTGTTTCGTGGATTCTTGTCAGACTTGCATATCGTGCAAAGATGGATTGGAACAGTATTGCGAAGAAGGGATGGTGTTCACCTACAACGGACTCGATAAAGAAGGAAAACCAACGTATGGAGGATATTCTCAACAAATCGTTGTGGATGAAAATTATGTACTGCGAATTCCTTCAACTCTGGCTTTGGAGGGAACTGCACCGTTGTTGTGTGCAGGAATCACGACCTATTCACCCCTGAAACTTTGGGGAGTGGGGAAAGGTCATCGACTCGGTGTCGTGGGGCTGGGGGGGCTTGGTCACATGGCTGTCAAAATTGGGAATGCATTAGGCGCAGAAGTGACAGTATTTAGCCGTTCTGAATCTAAACGACAAGACGCTAAACGATTAGGAGCTGTTGGATACGTGGCAACTGAAAAAGAAGAGGCCTTAACTGGACTTGCTGGAAAGTTTGATTTTCTTGTTGATACGGTTTCAGGCAATCACGATTTCAATGCATATTTGGAATTGTTGGCACGAGATGGGACAATGATCTTAGTGGGAGCACCGAGTGAGCCACTATTGTTTGCAGGTTCTAACATTGTACTCAAGCGGCGTCGATTGGTCGGGTCATTGATCGGCGGAATTCAAGAAACTCAAGAAATGCTTGATTTTTGTGCAGAGCATAATATTCCTTCTGATGTTGAGGTCATTCCTTTTCAAAAAATTAACGAGGCCTATGATCGGACTGTGAAAGGCGATGTTCGTTTTCGATTTGTAATAGATATGGAATCGTTAGAGAAATAAAATCTATGATTATAGGATGTAGCTCGAACATTATCTAAGCGGAGGACTCATGGAACGGAAAAATATTTGGGCTATTTTGGTGTTATCGGGAACATTTCTTTTATTGGGTCTTCCTGCCTTGGCGGATTTTAATGCTGGCCACAATGCTTATATTGGTGAGGATTTCGAAACTGCATTTCAAGAATGGGCGCCTTTAGCCAAAAGTGGGGATGCAGACGCACAAAACATGCTGGGTTTTATGTATCGTTGGGGGCAAGGGATCAGGCAGGATTTTGAGAAGGCACGGGAATGGTATCGGCGATCTGCAGATCAGGGGAATCCGACTGCACAAAATAATCTAGGTTTAGTGTATTGGTATGGGTTAGGTGTTCCCAAGGATCATCAACGGGCCTTCCATTGGTTTCTTCGAGCAGCTGAGCAAGGGAATTCAGCTGGGCAGAGCCATTTAGGTTTGATGTATTTTGAAGGAAAGGGTGTGGTTCAAGACTACGTGCAATCTTATAAATGGGCGTATCTCTCGGCTAATCAAGGCCAGGATCAAGCCATACAAGGCTTGTCGATGTTGAAAAAAGTGATGACATTGGAACAGATTGATGAGGCAAAAAACCTAGCACGAAATTGGAGATCAAAAGGCCCCGAGGAAGTGTTATAAGTATTAAATGGTTGCAAGTTATAAGCCGATTGAAATTTCATTTTTCTAAATCATTTTCATCTTGATCGGGAATCACCTGAATTTTTAACTGAGAATCCATCTTTCTTTTCTCACGAAAAAATTGACAATATTGGTTCTCCATTTAAAACCGAAGGTATTACAGATTTTTTAGATCAAAACTTTATTAGTTAATAACCTTCCCGTCTGATGGCGGAGTTTGTTAGTTCTATGCCATCCCTCTCGCAAGTCCTATCCAAAAGCCTACAGTGTGCTATTGAGTCCGTCACCGCTTCCACACGTAAAATTTGACATAGCCGAATGGTGTACACCAATGCAGCACTTGTTTTGATCAAGGCCCAACCATATTCAAACATTTGTTCATTGTCTTTGATCAAGGCCCAGCGACTGATGGTTTTGACCGTCTCGATCTGAAAAGGTTTTTTAATCCAATTCGATTCAGAAAACTGAGAAAGCATGAGAGTATTATCAGTTGTTGCTGATTCAGATGGTGCCGTATGTGATTCGTGAAATAAACCACGTTGGAACCGATAGTCATTCAAAAATACTTCATGAAAAAGTCTGCGCCAGGATTGGTCCGATAGGTCACGGTCCACAGCCTCGATGACCTGGGTAGGCATGGAGCCGCTGACATTATGTCCTTGTACAATTCGGCCTGCCTTAAGCAATTCAGGATAATACTGCCCCATTTGATCAGGAAATGTGGTTATGCCGACCATCGGCGTTAGTTGGAGGGCCATGAAATCTCGAAAGTGTATGACCTTATAGTCTTGAAGAAGACGATGAAGCGTGCGTTCATGACACAAATGAAATGGATAATAGAGTCCGTCCATGATTGCTGAGAGTGATAGTTCCCTGATTTCTCTTCTTCTTAGTTTAGACATTCAATCGAAAGGTATTTTTTGCCATTAGATACTATCTGAAGGGGACAATTGGTTGATAAGATTTTCAGTACATTGCGTTTTGACGAAGTGGGAGTTAAACGTTGAACTTGAAGTGGCAGACGTCGCCATCTTGCATGACGTATTCTTTCCCTTCTGAACGGATCAGGCCTTTTTCGCGTAGGGCCTGTTCCGTGGCGTGTTGGTCGAGCTCAGAAAAACTGTAGATATCTGCCTTGATAAATCCCTTTTCGAAATCAGAGTGAATTACGCCAGCAGCTTGAGGGGCTTTAGTCCCTATAGGAATAGTCCAGGCGCGGACTTCCTTTGGGCCGCCCGTAAAGTAGGAACATAATCCAAGTGTCTTGTATGTCGCAATAATAACTCTTTCTAAGCCGTTTTGTTCCATGCCAAGGTCAGTCATGAATAGATTTCGGTCTTCCCCAGTGAGCTCGGCAATTTCGCTTTCAAGTTTGCCACAGATCACTACTGATTCCGATCCACGCTCTTGAGCAAAGAGCTGAAAATTAGCAGCTACCATGGCGTCTGGGCTTTCGTCAGTGTTTCCCACATACAAGATAGGCTTGGCCGTCAATAGGGAAAATGGTCTAAGCACCTCAGGTGCAAGGTCGAGTGCCCGCGCGGGTCTTCCTTCTTCTAGGCAGTTTTTGAGCTTCTCTAGTAATTCCACTGCTTCTTTTGATTCCTTATCTCCAGCTCTGGCTTTGCCCGAAACTTTGTCGAATTGTTTGGTGAGGCTTTCAAGATCTGCGAGCATGAGTTCGGTCTCAATGATCTCGACATCTCGATTTGGATCGACACTTCCCAAGGTATGTACCACATCGTCGTCTTGAAAGAGCCGGACCATGTGCAAGATGGCATCGACTTCCCTGATGTTGGCTAAAAATTTATTACCGAGTCCTTCGCCACTTGCTGCCCCTTTAACTAGGCCGGCAATATCGACGAATTGGCAGAAAGCAGGAATCGTTTTTTGAGGTTTAAAGATTTTGGCTAGGCGAGTTAGGCGAGTATCGGGAACAGCGACTACACCCACATTGGGTTCTATGGTCGTAAAGGGATAGTTCGATGCTGCCGCCCCTCCTGACGTTAGTGCGTTAAAGATTGTCGATTTGCCGACGTTTGGTAGCCCGACTATGCCAATTTCCATGGGACGCGCATCCTAGCAAATCTCTACTTCATCAGGCTAGTGTGCTTCGTGTACTTACCTGATTGAGGAATATATAGGGCAAGAAAAACTCAAATGTTTGAACGTTCAACTCCATTAGCGTCATAATAACGAAATTTATCAACCTTTTCCCCCGCATACTTTTCATGTCCATACAGTGGTTTCCCGGTCATATGAATGCTGCGAGTCGAGAGGCTAGCAAAACCACGCAAACGATCGATGTTATTATCGAAGTTGTGGATGCACGGATTCCTGAAGCCAGCAGTAACCCACTCATCAAGGATTTGCAAAAACGAAGCAAGCGTCCCTGCTTAAAAGTTCTTAATAAAGCCGACTTGGCTGATCCTGTAGCTACCAAAGCGTGGTTGAATTTTTTTAACAGCCAATTAAACTTAAAAGCCATCGCGCTCTCAGGGAATCGCGTGAATCAAGCGATAAGGGTGACGGATCTATGTCAGGTTCTCGCTCCACATCGGAATAGTCAGCTCAAGCCATTGCGCATGTTTATCCTTGGTATTCCCAATGTTGGGAAGTCCACGCTTCTGAACTCGATACTTCAGCGCAGGATTTCGCGGGTGGGAAATGAACCCGCTGTGACGAAGAAGCAGGAACGTCACACGCTGAATGATCGGATGAATCTTATTGATTCGCCTGGGTTGATGTGGCCAAAAATCAAAAATCCAAATGTGGGATACTTGCTGGCTGCGATCCATGCGATAGGTGCTAATGCGGTAATGGACGAGGAAGTCGCGGAATTTCTTGTAGAAACTCTCCTAGTACGTTACCCTGAACTCCTTGCTTCACGCTATGATGTCGATGTCGAGAGGGTGACTGGTATGAGCGTCTTGCAATTCATTGCTATGAAGCGGGGGTGTCGGCGAAAAGGAAGGAGTGGTGAATTTGACATGGAAAAGGCTGCTAGAATTTTGTTGGCGGAATTTCGTACTGGAAAGCTTGGTCGTGTGAGCCTTGAGATTCCAACCGAGAAACTAACCTGATGAGAAATGCTTATTAATGTTTAACAAAAACACATGCTTGTTATTATTTTTCTTTTGATATATTAAAATTTTCAAATTCTTTATTTGATATTTCCGCAGTTCTAGCCTGGTGGCAATAGTGGTCCTGCCCACTGACCTTTGATACGGTGTACCTCTACTAAGTTGTTTGGCGGCCCAAGGTCAGCCATGAGTTTCGTATCGATTCGACCGTGGCTTACGAGCAAAAGCTGAGGTTCGCTAATGCCCAAAGGTTTGAACCAATACCATCCTGGGCAATCAGGCGTGGATTCATTCCAGTTTGGAACTACGTGGCGCAATCCTAGCTCGAGTTTGGATTTTACCTGCGATCCATCATGGTTCCCCAGGATCGGGCGAAGGGCTTCGTACAGAGCTTTGGCATGGTCACGCAGTTTCATGGGGTACGTTTTGTTTTCCTCGATTCCATAGAATAGTCAATCCACCACGTAACTTTCAATTTCCAATTCCAATTTGACAGTAATAGGCTTCTACTGTACAGTGGGGACACTGTTGGCTGAGACGGTTCGTCAGCGAACGTAGGTTATAAACAATTCGGACCCGCGATCGTATCGCGACCAGATCCTGCTCGGAGCGGACTCCCACCTGATTCTGCCTCGTTTGGTTTTCTGAATACGTGTTCATACGATCCCACTAACAACGTGTCAGCACTGGTTCCTTGTCTAACATAGGGCGAGGGCTCTGTTCGTCTTTTTGAATCGGCAAGGGCGTCCCTGTGCATGGCTCTGGTAGCGGCTAGTCTGTCCTATTCCCAAGGGCGGCATGCAACATAGTGTTAGGTAACCTTTATTTGGGAAAAGGAAAATTTGTATGTCTCAAACTGTTATTTCGTCGTTCAAGTTACTTGGGGTGTCTGCTCCTCTATTGCAAGCCTTAAATAGGGTCGGCTTTCATGAACCCACTCCCATTCAATCTAAGGCGATTCCCGCTGCTTTGGAGGGCCGTGATGTTTTGGGTTGCGCACAAACTGGCACGGGCAAAACTGCAGCCTTTGTCATTCCGATGATCGAACGATTGATGGCTGGCCCCAAGGGCCAACCGCGGGGATTAGTTTTGGCTCCTACGCGTGAGCTAGCCTTTCAAATTCAAGGTGCGATTGAGAAGCTGGGACATTCGCGTCGAATTTTTTCCACATCAATTGTTGGTGGAAGCGATATGCAAGCACAAATTCGTGCTCTTCGACAACGCCCCGATATTTTGGTAGCCACGCCTGGTCGACTGTTGGACCATATGTGGCAAGGGACAATATCTTTGGCCCAATTGAACGTTGTGGTGTTGGATGAAGCGGATCGAATGTTGGATATGGGGTTTGCCCCACAATTGAATCAAATCCTGGATGCCTTGCCCGACGATCGGCAAACGCTACTCTTTTCGGCAACCATGCCCAGTGACTTAGGGGATTTGGCACGTATGTCTTTGAAAGATCCTGTGCGTGCGATGGTGGCCAAATCTGCTACACCAGCTGAAGGGATTACGCATATGCTTCATTACACGACTCCAACAGATAAGACAAAATTGCTACTAACTCTGTTGAAAGAGAAACGAGAGTCTGTGCTCGTATTTACCAGGACCAAACATCGCGCCGATCGGTTAGGGGGGATCTTGGATCGTGGAGGACACCGGGTTGCGGTGCTCCATGGTGGAAGGAGGCTTACTCAACGACGTTCCGCGCTCGAGGGATTTCGTCGTGGGCGTTTTCAAATTTTAGTGGCCACGGATATTGCAGCGCGAGGGCTTGACGTGGCGAATATTGGCCACGTTGTGAACTATGATTTGCCAAACGTTCCTGAAGATTATGTGCATCGGATTGGACGTACCGCACGAATGAAAAACGTTGGCTCAGCGACCAGTTTTGTCACGCCTGAAGACTTTCAATCATTGCAAACAATCGAACGTTTACTCGGTTACGCGGTTCCATGTGCGCCAGGAAGCCAGCCACTCTTACGTCCACGGTCTTCGAAGCCAAAAAGTGGTTATCATTCGAGAGAGGAATTATCTGGGAATAGAAAAGCTAAGAGGGTTTTTCATAAATCTACGAATAATCGCACGGTTTAGAGTCGAGGATCGGTGTCGAGGTAGGATACTTCATGAAGCTTCGGCTTTGGAGTGAGGCGGACTGTCACGCCATTTCTGGGTCAGGGCGTTGAACTGGTCTAACACGGTGTCCAATTCCTTCCCTTCTTTTGTTAGGTCGTAGGTAACCTGTCAGGACTCACTAGTCAGTTTTATCTGTGGATTGGAAATTGTCTCTTACGTTTCCATTCTTACGGGAATGACCTTTACTCTCACTTTGGCCAAGCCTTTTTTGTGAAAACCGAGGCGTTTGGCAGCCCCGTAGCTGAGGTCAATGATGCGTTTCCCAGACTTCGGATTGTTTGTGCTAGGAAATGGCCCGCGATCGTTGATTCTGACAATGATAGATCGGCCATTTTCTAAGTTGGTTACTTTCACATTTATGGGAAGAGGCAGGTATTTGTGCGCAGCAGTTAGGCCTCGTGGGTCAAAAGCTTCGCCGTTGGCGGTCATGTGACCGCCTTTTTGTCTGCGGGTTTCATAGCCATACCATGAGGCAATGCCCGTTTCATCGTACTCTTGTGCTTTCTTCATACTCATGGGGATGTAACGTTGACCTTTGACAATATAGGGCGCGGCTTTGATACGGCCTTGCTGAATTGCTTCTTTGACGGGAAGCCCATCGATCGTTTCTATATTACCGTTGGTGAGTGGCCAATCTTTTGGAGCTCGAATTACGTTAAAGGTGAATTTACCAATGTGGTAGACCACCTTAGTAGTGCCAGCTGTGAGACGATAGGCGCCTTTGATAACATAGTATCCACCTTTCACCGTTCCTTTTGTAAGGTTCCAGGCAGTCTCAATCACGCTGCATCCTGTTAGCAGGATTGCTGAGCACAATACAATTAGGTTGAGAATGGGTCTTGGTTTATTTCTGCTAATCATTTTTTTTGGCGGAGTATTGATTCTAGTTGGTAACTATTGTCACTCTTTTCGTCTGTTATTTCAACTCAAAACTGGTATTTCGCATCGTTGATCATTTATTCCAGAACCTAAGTGTGTGATGGAATGCAGCATTATGATAGACTAGCCTTGCTAGTAGAGTAATTCTTTGTCGAAAAAGAGCTTCTGTAGTTTTTTACTTTCTGTTTCTTGATCTCTGTATATTTTTCTAATGAATCAAAGATTCTTAGAATTCATCACGGCGCTTGATTGTTCAAAATTTTCTCGGGTCTTTGATATCGATTACTCGGAATGGCAATACGGTCTGTTCCGATGTCTTAGGGAGTTGTCGGAATGTCAGGCTTTACCCCTCGAATTGTATTGATCACGGGCGGAGCGGGATTTATTGGGTCCCACTTTGTTCGGTATGTGTTTCAAGCTCATCAAGAAACCAATGTTATTAACCTTGATGCTTTGACATATGCCGGCAGCAAGGAAAATCTTGAAGATGTGATTAAATCCGATCGTCATAAATTTGTGCATGGCGATATTTGCGATCAATACTTGGTGAAATCGCTGTTGCGTGAACAGGCCATCGATACAGTTGTTCACTTTGCTGCAGAATCGCATGTGGATCGATCAATTGTAGGACCTGATCCGTTTATTCGCACCAATGTTCATGGTACATTTAACTTATTAGAAGAAACTCGGAGGTTTTGGTTAGAAGAGAAACATTGGTCAAAGACACAATGTCGGTTCCACCATGTTTCGACCGATGAAGTGTATGGTTCCTTAGGCCATGATGATCCCCCGTTTACTGAAACATCGCCGTATGCACCGAGTTCCCCATATTCTGCAAGTAAAGCAGCCTCTGATCACTTGGTTCGCGCATATCAGCATACCTATCAGCTTCCGACTACGATAACGAACTGTTCGAATAATTACGGTCCGTATCAACATCAAGAAAATTTTATACCAACCGTAATTCGAGCGTGCCTTAATGGGCATCCAATTCCAGTATATGGAGATGGATCAAATATCCGAGATTGGCTACACGTTGAAGATCATTGCATCGCTATCTGGAAGGTTATTGAAGGTGGACGGATCGGAGAGACCTACAACGTTGGAGGCTCGAATAATTGGAGCAATCTTGATGTTGTGAAACTGCTGTGTCGAACGTTAGCTCACATTTTAGGTGAAAAAGAAGAAGAGTTTTTGAAGTTGATTAGCTTTGTCACTGATAGGGCAGGCCATGACTGGCGGTATGCTATAGACTCAAAAAAAATTCAGAGTGAACTCGGTTGGCAACCAATCAATAAATTCGAAATGGGCATCAGGAAAACCGTTGACTGGTATTTAGCGAGAAAGGAATAGAGCTAGGAATCAAGTCCTTTGTCAAAAAAGCTCAGTACAATCTTATCAAGCAGTTATGCTTTTTGCGAGAAGTTCATAAAGAAGTTTCGTTAGGCTCCGAAGACGATCTTCAGTTTTTACGCAACCTTTTGAATCAGGAATTTTATATTTTTCCGAATATATTGAGATTTCTTTCACAACTCTTTTCCAATTCTTCCCACAATCCTGTATGCTCCTCAGAAAAATTTTACCTTCCTATTTGTCTTGGGTTAGGCCAGCTTAGTCTCTGATTGATAAAAAACTACTACGATTACCATGTCAAATCTCACTTCTCTTCGCGGGCTACTCATTGCCCAGTTTTTTGGGGCGTTCAATGACAATGCATGGAAATTAATGGTTGCACTGTTGGCGATCAAGCAATTGGCCTCGCAAATGGGTACTGGTCCAGAATATGAGTCGGCAGCTCAAGTACAAACAACTATTACCTTTGTTGTGTTTACGCTTCCATTGGTGGTGGTGTCGATTTTTGCCGGGGTTTTTTCGGACCGATTTAGTAAACGTTTGGTTATTGTAGTCACAAAAGCATTAGAAGTGGCATTGATGGGCTTGGGGATGACTGCGTTATTTCTCAATCCTGAAGGTGGTTTATTGCCTCTTATTGTTTTAGCGGCGATGGCGGTTCAAAGTGCGTTGTTCAGTCCAGCCAAGTATGGCATTTTGCCGGAACTGCTTCCGCATGAACAATTATCTGCGGGTAATGGGCAACTTGAACTCTGGACGTTTTTCGCCATCATTGGTGGGACGGCCATGGGCGGGATTTTCTTGCAGGCTTCTGGGGCTTCTCCATGGTTGGCTGGATTTGTATTATTGCTGTTTTCCATTGTCGGATTTGTTTCTTCGTTATCCATTCCCTACGTGGCGCCAGCTCGGGCCAAAGGCGGTTTGCGAGACACTCTTCAGGGTGCGTGGGATGCAGTGCAGTCTATCCGCGTTCTTCGCTTAGGCATTCTTGGGAATATCGCATATTGGACAATAGCAAGCTTAGTTGGACAAGACATTCTAGTGTATGCCAAATCCGCGTTGCAGCTTAGTGACTCATTATCTGGACTTCCGTTAGCCGCCTTCGGGATTGGTGTGGGTATTGGATCGGTCTTGGCTGGGAAGCTTTCGCATTCAAAAGTTGAAGTCGGACATATTCCTTTAGGCGCGATTGGTCTAACTTTTGGCTTGTTTGTAATGGGGTCGTTAAGTCCTGACTTGACTGGTACCTTAACTGGCATGGCTTGGTTAGGGTTGTCGAGTGGATTTATTGTAGTTCCCATTAATGCCCTGATTCAGTGGCAGGCGCCAAAAGATCGTCGTGGAGCTGTTATTGCCTTCAGTAATATCTTTGTATTTGTTGGGGTCTTGGCTGGGTCTTTGACTACTGGGGCTTTGGCATTTATCGGGCTGAGTTCTAGTGCCATTATTTTTTTTGCAGGAGTTTTGGCGGCCATATTAACCTTTTGGTCTATAAAGATCATGCCAGAAGCTTTCATTCGGATGTTTCTATTCCTTATGACGCATACATTGTATCGTATCCGCATCATTGGTCGTGATCATGTGCCTGATTATGGGGGAGTGTTGCTGGTTCCTAATCATGTTTCCTTTGTCGATGGATTGCTCTTGTTAGCCAGTGTCGATCGTCCTATTCGATTTGTTGTCGATAGAAAGTATTACGAACGACCTTTTTTGAATTGGGTTGGCAGGGTCATTGATGTAATTCCGATTGCATCGGAGGGCACACCGGAAGAAATTTTTTCAGCCATTCGGGAAGCTGGTCGGCGGTTGGATCAAGGTGAACTCGTGTGCATATTCCCTGAGGGCCAAACAACACAAATCGGGAACCTTCTACCTTTTCACCAGGGATTCGAACTGATTCTCAAAGGTCGCGATACGCCAGTAATTCCGGTTCATTTGGACCGTGTGTGGGGGAGTATTTTTAGTTTCATTGGAGGGAAATTTCTTGTGAAATGGCCTGAGCGAATTCCCTATCCTGTGACCATCGCTTATGGATCCCCACTGCCTTCCACATCTTCAGCTGATCAGGTGCAAACAGTGGTACAAGAACTCGGGGAGAAGGTCTGGGCTTATCGAAAATCTGAAAGAACCCCGCTACATCATACTTTTATTCGAGCGATGCGCCGCTATCCTTTTCGCTTTGCCTTTTCTGACTTGACGCGACCAAAAGTGTCGTGTCTTCAATCCTTAATAGGAGTCATTGTCTTAGCCCGGGCGCTTCGTCCGTATTGGGATAAACAATATAGTGTTGGAATTTTGCTTCCTCCTAGCCTAGGGGGGGTGTTGGTTAATCTGGCCGCTACCTTGTCTGGCCGAACCACAGTCAACCTCAATTATACCGCAGGTAAAAACGGTATGGAATCAGCAGTAGACCAAGCACAGTTGGAAACGATTGTTACGAGTCAGTTTTTTGTCCAGAAGGCTGGACTTAAACTTCCCCAGGGAACAAAAATTATTTGGATTGATGAAGTGCGAGAAACCATTAGGGGCAAAGAGTGGCTCACGGCTTTGTTTCTCGGTCTTTTCGCGCCGATATCCATGTTAGAGCGAGCTGCGGGAATGACGCTTCGACCGCAGCTCGATGATCTCGCTACCATTATTTTCAGTAGCGGAAGTACAGGTGAACCTAAAGGCGTGATGCTTAGCCATTTCAATATAGATTCGAATGTTGAAGGTGTTGCGCAGGTCTTTCATCTCGGGAAAAACGATCGGTTGTTGGGCATTCTCCCATTTTTTCATTCGTTCGGTTACTTGGCGACGATTTGGCTCGCTGTGAATCATGGTGTTGGAGTGGTATATCATCCCACTCCGCTGGATGCTGAAGCCGTCGGGGAATTAATTGACAAACAACGAGTTACCATCCTTATTGCGACTCCCACCTTTCTGCAACTGTATTTACGTCGTTGTTCCCCAGATCAGTTTAGATCGATTCGCATTGTGTTAACGGGCGCAGAAAAATTATCAGATTACCTTGCTCAAGCATTTGAAGATAAATTCGGTATTCGTCCAATTGAAGGCTATGGCGTAACCGAGTGTGCTCCAGTGATTGCAGTGGATTGTCCAGACTTTCTGGCGGCTGGATTCTGTCAACCTGTTTCCAGGCGTGGGACAGTTGGGCGGGCCTTGCCAGGAATATCTGTTCGCATTGTTGATCCCGACTCCTTTGAGCCATTGCCGATAGGAACTTCAGGCATGTTACTTGTCAAGGGCCCGAATGTGATGTGCGGATATTTAGGGCGCCAAGATCTTACAGCCCAGGCCATCCATAAGGGATGGTACATCACTGGGGACATCGCGATTTTGGATCAAGACGGTTTTATTACCATTACCGATCGACTCTCACGTTTTGCAAAGATTGGTGGAGAGATGGTTTCGCATGGAAAGGTCGAAGAGGCTTTGCACCAAGCAGTGAATGCGGAAACTCAGGTCTTGGCTGTAACATCAATTCCTGATAAAAAGAAAGGCGAGCGGCTCGTTGTTCTTCACACTCTGGAGAAGTCAGCTATTCCCGATGTTTTGGCAAAATTAAGGGACAGCGGTTTGCCGAATTTATTAATTCCCCGGAAAGATGCTTTTATAAAAGTTGAACAGATTCCAGTTTTGGGGACTGGAAAATTAGATCTGCGCGTCCTTAAGCGTTTAGCTCTAGAACAACATTCCACAAAGTAAGGATTAAAAGACTGTTGTTCAACGGGATGTTAGGTGTTAGTTCAGTTTCCGAACCTCTCCACATTTCCAACAGGTTGTAAAATCTCCTTCCAAGGCTTCTCCACACGTGGAGCAGATCCAGTCGGTTGTTTCGGTGGGTTGGGCGTTTTGCCAGTTTTCAAGAAATTCTTGAGCGTGCGGATAATCCTTATTATTAATCACCCACAATTCAGGAAATACTTCGGCAAAAGGGACTTCTCCTGCCAATGATGAACCTTGTTGATTTTTGATCATGCAGGGTATGCCCTCTTGCTCCAGTATTTCCTTGAGCGATTCCACTTCGACGAGCATGGGGGAGACAAAAATTTTTTCCATGGGAGGGCCCTTTGTTTGAATGCATGATATTTGAGGTGTTTGCGGAAGGGTTCCTTCCGGTATTCATAGGGATGGCACATGAAAAAGCAAGCCCAATCCAAGGAGTGCTAGGCAGAGGGCGATAATGCTGATGATGAGTGTTCGCCGGAGGATGACGTGAAGAGAGTTTATTTGTCGAGCGAGGTTGTTAATAACTTTAAGTTGTATGGTCAAGTTTCGCTCAATTTCCAAAAATCGTTTATCCAAGTGTTCTTCTTGCGCAGTAGTTTGTTCGTGCTGCTCCTTAAGATTTGAAACTGTTGAAATTATTTCTGGGATCGTGGGTGCAACCCATTTGAACAAGAATTTGACTATTGGCCAGGCGAAGGGCATGGCCAATTTTAGCGTGACTGTGGGAAAAAGAGAAGAGGTATTTTTCTACGTTGTTTTGATCAGTTGTTTGATCATATTACGTTCGTCTGATTCGGTTTTAACTTCACCGTTGAGACGGCCATCCAGAAGTTTGTCGAGAATGCTTCGAAACTGTGGGCCGGGCTTTAAGCCCATGCGTTTCAAGTCCGTGCCATTTAGGGTAGGGTGAATATGTCGATAGGTTGTTAAAAATGCAGAGAGATGTTGCTTGACGGTTTCAGATGGAGATTTGGCCATCAGAAAAACCAAGGCTTCATCGGGAAATTCACAAAGCATACGGTGAATATCGGAAGGTTTTTGTTTTCGGTGTTTGCTGAGCTGCTGAATTACCGAGGAGGTTCTGCGACCAATCAATCGAAGTTTTTTCGCCTGCTGTTGAGGAAACTGTAACCTCTGATGGGTGTCTTGTACGGCTTTGTTTGGCAATGTGTCCATCAACACCATCCAATACACTACCCAGGAATTCATAGGCTGGTCCAGGTGCAGTGAGGTATACCATTTAAGGGCTTTCTCAGAGGCTTTCAGTGTATGAGCCAACGTTAATGACCATTGTAATTTCTGGTGGATCAATTTGAGCAAATCAAATTCAGCTAACTGTTGCAGTATCTTCCGAGGAGTTTCGGCTGAAAGCAGTAGAATGGTTTCAGCCAGCAGGCGGGACTTGGAGAGGCGCTGGAATGCCCCCATGCTAATTGCGCCTTTGATGAGAGTTGTGGTTTCTTTCCCGAGCCGGAAATTTAAACGTTGGGCAAAGCGGATGGCTCTAAACACACGTGTTGGATCTTCGATAAAACTTAGGCTATGTAATACCCGAATAGTTTTACCATGTAGATCACGCTGTCCCCCGTAGAAATCTATCAGTTCTCCAAACTTGGGATGGTTGAGGCAGATGGCTAGAGTGTTGATCGTAAAGTCTCGACGATACAGATCCTTTTTTATGGAACTTTGCTCCACTGTGGGTAGTGCGGCAGGAAATTCGTAATATTCTGTGCGAGCTGTGGCAAAATCGAGTTTTTGTGTATTTGAACAGATGACCGTCGCGGTACCAAAACGATCATGCGTTCTCACGCGACCCTCTTGTCGTTTGGCAAAGATTTTAGCCAGAGCCATGCTGTTTCCTTCCACTACCAAATCAATATCCAGGTTTGATATCCCAAGAAGCAGGTCACGAACGAAACCGCCTACAAGAAAAATTCTAACTTGATATTCCTCCCCCTGTTTTCCAACCTGAATGAGGAGGTTATACAAGGTACGAGGTAAACGGCCTTTCAATAAATGTTTTACATTGGGAAGGTCTTTCGTTGTGACATTCGTAGTTTCGAGATTGTAGTGGAGAAGGGTTCGAAGAAGATCCGTGCGGGTGAATGTGCCAATCACTTGGTTATTTTTGACGACGGGAACGAATCGTTGGTTTCGCTCGATCATATGAGTATGAATATTGTGAAACGGAGTCTGAGGTGTTGCTGTGTATACATCCGTTTGCATAAAGGTGTGAACAGGAAATTTAGAAAAATTATAGAATAACGCTTTTTGAATTGTTTCCCGAGAAATCAAGCCAAGGTATCTGTTTTTGCTATTCACCACTGGCAAAACATTGACTCCGAGTCGAGTCATGTACTGTTCAGTTTTCAATACAGAAGCCTTCCCCTGGACGGTTTTGACAGGGGTGGTCATAATATTAGTAGCGATCAGGGAAGGACGGCGTTTGGCAAGCGATTGCATTAGAACCATTTACGTAGCTTCGGCCAATGTTTTGCCTTTTACAGTCACGGATGTAGCTTGCACATGATCTCCGTCTCAAAAATGTTCAGTATTTACAGGCTTTATTAGCTTTTTCTGTAGGACCGCAAGTGCCTAGAAGTGGATGAATAGGACAACAATATTTTCAAGAAACTTTACACATGGAAATCTCTCGATTATCCTAGCTATCTTGTTTATGGTTTTCTCTAATAAAAATGTAAACACTTAGAATCTATCCGTCAAACATTGTTTTGTTAATATGAACCAAGAAGACCTTATGTATGAATTTAATGATAATCTAGAGAATGAGACAATCCGTCATAAAGATCCGCCGAATCGTCGAGCTTTTTTAGTTGGCGCCACATCAGTTCTCGGTCTCACTGCAGCAAATTTATTGCTTTGTCCTCGATTGAGTTGGACAGAGGAGGTGCCGGATGATCCCGCCAAAGTTCCAGGAGCTCTGGCATCGGGTTACGGTTCCCGGTCACGTTTTGAACAATCTCAGCGCCTAACCAAAACTCAACGGTCTCGAACGCCATTGCAAGACTTACACGGCATCATTACGCCCTCGGCTTTACATTTCGAACGTCACCATAATGGTGTGCCGCTGATCGACCCGGACCGGCATCGTTTATTGGTACACGGACTTGTGGAACGTCCCATGATTTTTTCGATGGAGGAATTGAAACGTTTTCCCGCCACTTCCCGTCTGGTCTTTGTAGAATGTTCTGGTAATAGCGGAAAAGAATGGAAAGGTCCCAATGGCAAAACTGTTCAGGAGATTCATGGACTCACCAGTACGAGTGAGTGGACCGGCGTACGGCTTTCCACTGTGTTGCAAGAAGCCCAACTCAAATCTGAGGCCATGTGGATGCTGGCGGAAGGCAGTGATGCCGCGGCTATGACGCGTAGCATGCCGCTAGATCAGGTCATGGACGAAGCGTTGTTATGCTATGCCCAAAACGGGGAACCCCTACGTCCTGAACAAGGATATCCACTACGTTTATTGGTACCTGGGTGGGAAGGAAATACGTGTATTAAATGGTTGCGAAGGCTGAAGCTCGTTTTCTCACCCTTAATGACACGAGAGGAAACCTCAAAGTACACTGACCTAATGGCAGACGGCACTGCGCGCCAATTTACATTTGAGATGGAGGCCAAGTCGGTCATTACCAGTCCATCTGCGGGACAACAACTCAAGGGAAAAGGGTTTATCGAAATTCGAGGTCTCGCGTGGAGTGGACGAGGTGTTGTCAAAAAAATTGAAGTGAGCACAGATGGTGGAGAAAATTGGAAAGAAGCACAATTACAAAAACCCATTCTTCCAAAATGTCATACGAGGTTTCGCCATCCATGGAATTGGAATGGCCAAGAAACCATCCTTCAAAGTCGTTGCACTGACGAAACCGGCTACCAGCAGCCTACGCTTAAACAGTTAATTAACATCCGTGGCGCTAACTCCTACTATCATAACAATGCTATCCAATCATGGAAAATTGACGAGGATGGAACTGTTCGTAATGTACAGGTGTGAGTCAATCTATTTATTGAAGCAGGTAAAACTTTAAGACAATGATTGTTACATATTTCTCCAAAAGACTTTTTGTTTTGATTGTTGTTCTAGGCATTCCGTTCCCTGTTGTTGGTGGCGACGGAGGACACCATGGATTTAATCTTGGACAAATTGCGACGCATGAGGAGATCCAGTCTTGGGATATTGATGTGGGGCCTGATGGGGGAGGGTTGCCGGAAGGTAGTGGAACGGTCTCGGATGGAGCGAAGGTGTATACTACGCATTGTGCGAGTTGTCATGGAGCAACGGGTATAGAAGGCCCGATGCCAAAATTAGTTGGTGGGCAGGGGACTTTGGCCAGTCCCAAACCTGTAAAAACCGTTGGTAGCTATTGGCCGTATGCCACTACTCTTTTTGATTATATTAATCGGGCAATGCCGTTTGCGGCGCCACAATCGCTAGCGACCAGTGACATTTATGCTGTGGTAGCATGGTTGTTGTTTCGTAACGGATTGATCGATGAAAATATAGTAATAAATAAAGAGACGCTACCTCAGGTCCGGATGTTGCACCAGGATGGGTTTGTATCAGATCCACGTCCCGATGTCACTCAGCCGAAGCCGTAATTCGACTACGGTTTGGGATATCTTGAATGAAGGGAAACTGTTAATTTTTAATTTGGCAGAAGAAGTTCCATCTTTGAAATCGTAAAGTCTCGATTATCCTGGCTTATTTTATTAAGTCTGTAAACGATTTCTAAACTTGTTAGGTTAAGACGAAATTACAATTACAATAGACGAGTTTTAATTTTGCGAATTTCCATTCTTATACCAGCGTTTAATGAGGAGGCTACAATTTTCGCTGTTCTTCAGCGCATATCTCAGGTTGAATTACCAGAAATCGAGTTGGAGATTATTGTTATCAATGATGGATCTTCAGATGGTACAAGTAAAATATTGCAAGATATTCCAAATCTTTACACAAAATTAATCACGCGTTCAGAAAATGGTGGGAAAGGTGCTGCCATTCGCGATGGCCTCAATGTTGCTACGGGTGATTACATACTTTTCCAGGACGCCGATCTTGAATATGATCCTGTTGAGTATTCAAAATTAGTTCGGCCTATCTTAGAACAAAACGCCGATGCTGTTATTGGTAGTCGGATGTTGGCTCCAAACTATGTCAGAGTTCACTATTTTTGGCATTTGGTTGGAAACAAATTTATTACACTCGTCTTTAATCTCTTGAATAACCTGACTTTCACAGATATTTACTCGTGTTATTTATTGTATAAGCGCGACTTAGTCGATCCGAAGGATTTAAAAAGTGATGGCTGGGATCAGCATGCTGAAATTCTTTGCACAGTTATCAAAAGAGGAAGTATTTTTTACGAAGTGCCTATCAGTTATGCTGGCCGAAACTATGCGGAAGGTAAGAAAATTAGATATTGGCATGCAGTTTCCATAATTTTGATGATTCTGCGCAAACGGTTTGGATCGACTTAGGTGCCGAGGCTTTATATTAATGACTGTTGGCACGGGAGTTTAGAAATGTAACGCCTGTATTTTATTCGCGTATATTAAGGCCCCCATCTTAAATTCCATAAATTTCTCTTATATTCTTTTCTCTAATCACTTCAAATGTTGCGACAGAATGGGTTTATAGCAGGCCTGTATCTTGATGAGAATCAGCCAAAGCTTTAACTGAATCACTGCTGGCCTTGTTTTTCGAGTATGGCTTTGGCCCGTTTTTCGAATTCGTTGGCTTGTGCAGCGTGTTTGGTTTTTCGTAAAAGCGCGGCATAGTTTTTAAGGGTTCTGGCAACAGTGAGATGTTCACTACCCAAGGTTTTTTCATTTATGGTCAGTGCTCGTTTCATCAGTGGCTCCGCTTTGTTGTAGGTGCCTTGGTTAAAATAGAGGAGCGCCAGATTGTTGAGTAAGTTGGCGATTTTTGAGTCATCGGGTCCGAATTTTTTTTCATTAATTATCAGCGCGCGGTCGAGTAATGGAATGGCCTTAGCAAATTGTCCTTTGATTCGGTAAAGTTCAGCCAGATTAGACAGACTTGGTGCTAAACGGGGGTTATCTGGACCGAAGGAAAGTTCAGTAATATTGACGACTCGTTTAAGCAGGCTCTCAGCATTACTGTAGGCTTCTTGAGTGATGTGAAGGACTGCGAGATTGTTGAGACTTCCAATTACCCCAGGACTTTTCTCCCCGTAGGCCTGTTCATTAATTGTAATTACCCGTTTCAAAAGTGGTACGGCCTTATTGTAGCGTTTTTGCGCACGATAGAGCAGGGCCAGGTTGTTGAGGCTTTCCACGAGTGCCGGATCATTTTTGCCCGCACTTTTCTCAGTAATTGCCAATGCTCGTTCGAGGTAGGGCTCGGCTTGTTCAAATTCTTCTTTTGAGGCGTACGCGCCTGCAAGGTTTTTTAGATCCACTGCGATATCAAGATGTTCTTTCCCCAAAGCTTCCTCCCGCACTTTAAGCACTTCGGTGAAAAGCGATATAGCTTTATCGAATTGTCGTTTGGCATGATACAGGGCGCCGAGATTACTCAAACTAACAGCTAGTTTAGGGTCGTTGGGGTTGAGAATTTTCCGGTGCAGCGTGACCGCGCGATTGAGCAGCGGCTCGGCTTTATCGTACTGGCCTTGGACATCGTACAGGACCGCGAGTTTGCTAAGAGTTTGTGGCAATCGGTTGTCCTGTTCGCCAAATTTTTCGGCCTCATGAAGCGCAGCCTTCAATTGGTCTTCGGCTTCCCCAAATCGTCCCTGTTGCATGCGAAGTTCCCCTGTTGTCACATGCATTTCCCATGGAGTCTTGGCATCCTCGCAGGCTGTCGTTCCAATAAGGACTATACCGCAGAAACACAGTACTTCGACTGATTTCTTCCAACCCATTTGTCGGTCCCTTCTTTTGTTACTCATTGTGGTTATGGAAAAACAATTGTTACTAAGTTGGATCCAGGATATTTGATATATTCGACATTGATATCTGAACAAAACTTCGTTGATTTTATATTGGAGACTAATGCCTTTATTTCAATTTTAGGTGCGGTCCGACAGCTAATGACCTCGTCTTCATTTCTATAAGTTTTTATTTCCATTTTAGGCGGTGTTACCCAGTTAATATTTTTCCCATAATATAGTTCTATAGCACCATCAATTTCCTGAGCAACAAGTAGGGACGAACCAGCGATTTTTTCTAGATCTTTAGCAATTAGTTTAAGGGGCCTTTGAAGATTTTGAGGCCATTTTGGGACCCCACCAATTCGTTTTACAAAAGCGTGGGGATAATTTATTTCATTGTACTGTTGTATATGAGCAAACCAGGTGAAGCCAAAAAGTGTGACCAATAGCGGTATTCCAATAACGTATCCAATTATTTGTGACTTTTTCAAGGCACATAAAATAATTTGTGATGCAAATGGTAATATCCAAATAAACCAACTTTGAAAATGCTGTCCCGTATTTCCAGTTATATAAAAGCTGAAGATTAGAAAATAAGGCAGTGTTAAAATCAAAATTCTTGGTGCATATAAAATTTGTCCAACGATTCCAAAAATAACAATAATTGGTCCTAAAATAGGCGCAAAAGCCCATGTTATTGTTGCCAAGTTGTCTTTTAATGATGTTATATTCAGTTCAGTACCGTTAATTCTTTGAAGATATTGGTGATATTGACCAAATGGGCGAGATCCCCAATGTTCTTGAATAAGGCCCGGCATAATATTCTTTAGAATACTAATTCCATTAAATTCTATTATCCAAACAGGCACTCCAATAAATATAAGGTAATAGCCAACATAAAATAAAATAAATGGTGTGTTTAAAATAATAAAATGTTTTAATTTCTCAATGTTATTACCAAATTTAAAGCAAGGGTATAGCCATAAAAGATGAAACAAGCCGGCAACAGGCAATAATGATGTAAAAAAGAGAAACCCTAGAGATGCCCATATGCCGCCCCTAAGAAAAGCCGCTTTATTTTCTTTGCAACTTAGATTATCTGGTGGATGTAATATAATTTCTCTTATTACTAGAATACCAAAGAATGTTGCAGCTCCATGAGCAAGACCTTGTATTTCAAGATTAAATAATCCTGTTCCTGCTACGAGAAGGCCGCAAATAGCTGCTCCTCCACGGCCCCCCAATCTCCCAGCGATTTCTGCTACAAGAAAGCATGTGGAAATCCACATCAACCAGTAGGGTATGCGTAAAGCTGTTATGTTATCTCCCAATAAAGCAATAAATGGTACGGGAAGTAAGTTGCGGCCGGGAGGATGCCAATCTGTACCAATGGTAAAGATAAATGTTTTCCAATCTAGTTCGTAAATAGATTGCAAAATATTATTTACAGCTAAGAATGTTAACGATTCATCTTCACCAAATAATTGTGGATTTAAAATAGCTCTTACTGAAGTAATAACAGCTAAAAACAGTATCGCAAACAAAAGCATATTATCATTAGCAAAATTATACTGTATGGTATAATTATCTTTTTTGGTATCTATGTCATTATCAGTATATTTCATATTAACTATCGATTGTTACATGAATTGGCGGCCAAGCTAAAAAGCATTACTGCATGGGCCTCGGAAGCTGGCTTAAGATTGAGTAACTTAATACAATGAGAGTAGTTAATTTTTTAATTAATAATATTCTTCTAAGCGTAGTATATACAAAGTACCTTAACAATTTATACAGCTCATAAAAGAGTTTATTGTGGCAAGAGTAGTAGTTAGGAGAACTTTTCAGTATCTTTTAGGACACGTCAATTCCTGCTGCTTGCGACACTCTCGTAAGTGTGTAAAATTACAGGTGTGCCCCCGTAGCTCAGGTGGATAGAGCGACGGTTTCCTAAACCGCAGGTCGGACGTTCGAATCGTCTCGGGGGCACCAACAAATCAACAACTTAGAGCGGCTGAGGAAACGGGAGAATTGGCAGGTGTTATTACGGTGTTAATTTTGGCAGCAGCGTGGAGGAGATCATCTTCATTAATGCTGTTATAGCGGCGATACATCTTTTCAGACTTATGACCGATGATTTGCATGGCGGTCAGTGTATCAATACCGGCTCGTCTGAGGGTCGGTGCACCCAGTGATAAAACGTGCGTTGACTGATATGCAAAAAGGCGGCAATCCGGCGGACGCCAATAATCAAGCCGGGATGGGCCGTGGTGAATGGAATCATGGTCGCGCCTCCTGATCCCCTCCACTCTATACCGGATTCTTGAAATTTTCCATTGGGAAGCGCACACTTTTTTGGGCAAGGAGGAATAGTCTGGACAGATGACAAGTCGAGATCCCGTTAAAGAAGAGAAGGCCGGCCGACGTGTGGAGAGGTGGTACGAGAATGGCCAGAAGGAAATCGAAACACGGCACAAAGAGGGGACACCAGACTTCTTGGTGACGTGTTGGTATGAGAATGGTCAGAAAGCAATCGAAGGCACCTACAAAGAGGGGCAGCAGGATGCGGACCCGCTTGATCGAATTGAAATGGCAGTGACTATTTTCTAAATAGAGAGGATTGAAAATATTTAGAAAACTGGTTTTTTTTGTAACTTATGGTAGGATGTGTACAGATGTTGGATGTAGCTTTCGAGCCAAAATGTGAAAAATGTAAAGGCACGCTTTCACCTGATCGAGAAGTCGACCTTCTGACGGGCATGTCTTTGGTTGTGTATCGGTGTATTAATTGCGGGCACTGAACCACGACCCTTGTCTGGAAAGGAATCCGGTGGAACTGCATCTGTAAAAAACTCTGCTAAGCCCAATTCATAACGAGCAAGGAATCTGTAGGTTCAGATTCTTTCCCTTTGGTAAGGCATGGGTGGTTGGAAAACCAATTTTAAAAAGTTGGTAATAATAAAACAATAAATAGTATAATAGGTCTCACTAACTGATTTAAGGCTGAAGGCGGAGAAAGATGATCAGTAAAGTCAGCTTTGTTATCACCATCGTGGTTATGGCTTTTTTGGTGGGCGTTCTTGCATGTTTTGGCTGGATGCAAGGCTACGCCTGGTCGAGACGAAAAGAATATTACGGCAAGTCATAGCCTGCCAAAACATTCCCTAATCTTTCTGTCCAGTTTTTTTAATAATATGGTATCCAAATTGGGTCTGTACGACTTGACTGATATTGCCGTGCCCAGTGCGTTTCACAGCATCCTCAAAGGCTTTGACCATTTTCCAAGGACCAAACCAGCCAAGATCGCTCCCCCCCTAGATTTGCTTGGGCAGATAGAAAATTCACCTGCTAAGTCTCCAAAATTTGCTCCGCTTTTAAGGCGGTCTCTTAGTTGGTCAGCTAATCCTTTTTCCTTTACTAAAATATGACTGGCTTTCCATTCCATACTGCTTCCTTTCTAGTTTTCCGCGTTCCTGAACTCTCAAAATCATAATATAAATCGATTATGATTATCAGCGCGTTGCCGTTGATGCGTATTGCGACATCCCAGCAAAATTATGAGGTATCGGTGATAACGTTATAGAACAATTTACCTAGGTCGTTCCAGATGAAAATCAAACTCAAGGATTAACTCCCAATTGATCGATAACTGCGTGCGATTCG
>CAZDCF010000014.1:0-36117 GCA_964503895.1 uncultured Nitrospiraceae bacterium
CCCACATACCTTTCGGATATTTTTTCTTGGATTTAAAATATTCGAGGCAGGCTTCAGTGGTTATAGTAAATCCTGGAGGAACTGAAATGTTTAGATTCGTCATTTCGGCAAGACCAGCACCTTTTCCGCCAAGGAGTTCTCTCATCAAACCCCCTCCTTCGGCCTTGCCATCGCCGAAGTAATAGACGTACTTCTTTTTCTCCATTCGTGGCTCCCCCCTTTATGCCAAACCCTGCCCAGCCAGCCTATTCAACGCATTACCTGTCGCAGAAAAAGTGAAAATGTACCATATTTTTTTTAATTCTCAAAAAAATTTCCAACTTGAACAATGAAACGTTTATCCTTTGCACAATGCATTGGCCAGAAAAACACTGAGGCCCAGTCCTCCACCAAAAAACTTCAAAGAGATCTACCGACTGCTCGCGTAAAGCCGAAGCTGATACCAATTGATCAAAAACCGCTTCACCCACATTCCCAAAAAAATGACCGCGAATGTAAAAACCACCAAACCTAAGAGTTGATGGTCCGCTTTTCGAGCATTCAGGTAATACAAATTCCCATCAGAGCCCATGGCCAGAGGTTCGTTCTTTCGTAATTTATGGACTTGCCCCGTGGGATCTGTCGTATCCAACCATTCAGAACACACTTGAACAGGGCTATCCACACCTAAAATTTTTTCCCACGTCACACGCACACAATGAGCGCTGGTCGGATCATAGAGTTCCGAATTCGTCAGCACGAAGTCCAAGTCCAAACCACTCACCCATAGCCCTCCTAATAATAGAGTATTACATACAATAATTAGGGACAGGGTGACCCCAATATTAAACCATCGAAATCTGGATTCAGAAAAGATCATGGGACTTCACGATTCTCTTAACTTACTTGAATCTCTCCCTTGAATCTTCTTCTATGTATTTTGTTGCCCCTGCACCTGAATCTTAGACAAATCCCCAATACCAAGGAATAGCTCATCAACCTTTCGCAATAAGGATAATCGATTGGCCCGGATTTCGGCTTCTGGAGCATTCACCAGCACACCATCGAAAAAGACGTCAATGGCGCTCTTTAACCCAATCAAGGTTTTCAGTGCCAATGAATAATCCTTGTCGCCAATGGCCGCTCCCACGGCTCCACGGGCCTCTACAAGACTGGCAAGAAGATCTTTTTCGGATCGATGTGTAAGCAAATCAATATTCACAGTATTCGATGTCCATTGTTCTTTTTCGACTAAACGATGGGCCCGCTTAAATCCAACCATGAGAGGATCAAAATCCTCCTCATGGGTAATTGCTTGAAGTGCCAGCATGCGAGAGAATAAATCGGTCAAGGAAAACTCACCAATGACGCGTCCTTTGAGTACCGCATCGATTACATCTTCACGAACCCCATGAAGAGTTCGCGCAAAAAACCTAAGCCGATCGGCCAAAAACTCGACGAGAGTAGGAAGCGGTTCAGTCCCCGCCCTAACCCGTTCAGTTTCAGATGAAACTACAGATGGAACTCCCTGTTTTTCTAACAACTGTTCAGCCTGACGAAGAAGATCGATTAAGTTCACATGAAGAGTTGCTTCGACCAAGATCCGCACAAGGCCAAACGCTTGCCGTCGCAAAGCAAACGGGTCTTCTGATCCAGACGGTACCATCCCCACATGGAAAAAAGCCGCCAGAGTATCAAGACGATCAGCTAGTGACAACAATTGCCCAACCTGAGCCTTTGGAATGTTATCTTCGGGAGTACCAGGTTGATAATATTCACCCAACGCTTGGCATACTACAGGCGTCTCCCTATCGTGAATGGCATATTCCCTACCCATCACCCCTTGTAATGTGGGAAACTCACCTACCATTCCAGTCGATAAGTCGGCTTTACTCAAAAATGCAGATCGCTGGCAGGCCTCCTTGAAAGATCCCAACCCCGCAGCTTCAGCTAGTACGCCTATCAAAAAAACCATCCGTTCAGTTTTTTGATACAAGGTTCCAAGCTTCTTATGGAACACGACGCCATTGAGTTTATTTACACGATCAGCAAGTTTGCTCTTACAGTCATCTTCAAAAAAATATTTGGCATCAGCCAACCGCGCGGCAAGCACGCGCTCGTTCCCAACGGTAATGAGATCCATTGTGGGAATCTTCATATTAGATGGAGCTAAAAAATTTGGTAACAAAGCTTGCTTGGTATTGATCACAGAGAAAAAACCTTGATGTTCTTTCATGGCAGTGATCAAAACTTCCGAAGGCAACTTCAAATATTGCTTATCGAATGTCCCACACACCACATTCGGACACTCGACAGAAAACACGGCCTGTTCGATTAACTCACCATAACTGGCCTGATACACTTTTCCTTCCACCGCCCTAACCAATATATTCATCCGGCTTTGCATAATGATTCGCCGCTGTTCAGGATCAGCCACCACGCCAGCTTGTTCGAGCGTCGACTCATAAGCTTCAGGATTTTTAATTTCGATCCCTTTAGCCTTAGAGGAAGAACCCTTGTTTCCTGAAAGAAATCGATGGCCGAAGGTTCGATTCCAAGACTGCACTCCAGCAACTTCAATGGAAATAATATTTGGCCCAAGCAAAGCAAGAATCCATCGGATTGGGCGAGGATATCGCACTCCCGTAGCATTCCACTTCATGGTTTTGGGGAAAGAAAGATTTTTGATCAAGAAAGAAAGCGTTTCCTTGAGCACCACATCTGTTCGACGACCATCTTGGCATTTCACAGCACAGACGTACTCACCCTTCGGCGTTTCTCTCACCTCAAGTGACTTTGCATCAATACCCTGAGATTTGGCAAAACCTTGAGCCGCTTTGGTAGGCTGTCCTTGAACATCGAAAGCCGCAGCCTTTGAGGGACCAAGCACTTCTTCATAAGCTGAGGGTTGTTTCGTAGCAACATTTTCAATAAGCACAGCTAGCCGGCGTGGAGTACCAAAAGAACGAATCGCTCCATACGTAATCCTTTGCTCAACAAGCAACGCTTGGATCGATTGATCAAGTTGGTTCATGGCTGGCCTAATCATTTGCCAAGGCAATTCTTCGGATCCGATTTCGAGCAGAAACGTTGCCGAAGAGGGATCTGACGATTTAGTATTTGATTGGGGTGGAGAAGACGATTTTTTATGTAACGAACGTGTCATAAGAAAAAACTATTTTTTTGTAAGTCGTTTTCCAGATCCAGGACGAACCGATACCCGCTTACTTGATGGCTTAGCATTACGGTTTTTCGAAACAGGCAATTCCTTGGCGTTTTTTAATAGTGGAAATCCCATACTCTCCCGACACTCTACATATCCCGCCGCACAGGCTCGAGCTAGAGCCCGAACTCGTCCAATATAACCCGTCCGCTCAGCAACACTGATAGCACCACGAGCGTCAAGCAAATTAAATAAGTGAGATGATTTCACGCAATAATCGTACGCCGGCAAGACCAATCCTCGATTCAAAAGTTTTTTGCACTCGGCTTCACAGAAGTTGAACATGGTGCTCACCATACTGATATCTGCAACTTCAAAATTATATGTAGAGAATTGAACTTCCTGATCACGAAAAAGATCGCCATAGGTTGCATTACTCGACCACATGAGGTCATAGACGTTATTCACCTCCTGAATATACATGGCAATTCGCTCAGTCCCATACGTCAGTTCAACCGTAACCGGGTCCAGCGCCTGTCCACCCGCTTCTTGAAAATAAGTAAACTGGGCAATTTCCATTCCGTCTAATCTCACTTCCCAGCCCAGCCCCCAAGCTCCCAGCGTAGGCGACTCCCAATCATCTTGAATAAACTGAATGTCATGTTTATATGGATCGATCCCCAAGGCTGCTAGACTATCGAGATACAGTGCTTGAATATTATCAGGACAAGGTTTCATGACCACTTGATATTGGTAGTAATGTTGAAGACGATTGGGGTTTTCTCCATATCGACCGTCAGTTGGTCGACGGCAGGGTTCAACATAAGCAGCGCACCACGGCTCAGGCCCTAGGGCCCTTAGAAACGTCGCGGGGTTAAAAGTTCCAGCACCCTTTTCTAAATCGTAGGGTTGGCAAATTATACAATTTTGGTTGGCCCAGAATTGATGCAGAGAGAGGATGAGGTCCTGGACGGTCACAAGGGGTGTTAAAAGCCTATTCTGAAAAGGCCCGATGTGTTAATGAGTAAAAAATTATCAATTTTTGCCCCGGCACAGCGATTTTTGAACGTAGCAATAACGTGGTGCAGTGTCAAGGTAATAGACTATAAAAGCTTGAAAACCCTTGCCTTTTTACACAGGCTTCATTATATTGCCTTCTCGTTATGTACGAAGGAGGGAGCTTTATGAAAATTACCGATTTTTTTGTTCGTAGTTTCTTAGGTATTTCTGCGTCAGCCCTGCTCATGGCTGGTTGCGCAGAGATGCAAGGAAGTAGCCCCAGTGCCGGTGGACCTGGCGCCAGTTCATCGTCCTCTACACCGGTCTCAAGCGCGAATGTTGCATCAGGGCACTATGGAGATACCCTGGAAACATGCCTTGGTCGAATTCCAAGCGACTCTTCCGATTCACAACACATGTTGGCTGAATTGTCCTGCCAACGCGATGAAGAAAACCGTCAGTCTATTAAAGCAGTCCCTGGGAATTAACCGACTTCCTAGATTAGAATCAAGACCAGAACAACTATTGCCCTGGCTTGACGAAAATCTACATCATTTAGGCAGGTAGTGAAACTACCCTCAATGGGCAGCTTGTTCTCTACCTGCCGCTACCACTTTCTTCCATGATAAAACAGGTCCTAACGATTGCAGGTTCCGATTCTGGAGGTGGTGCAGGCATCCAAGCTGACCTCAAAGCCATGTCAGCCAATGGAACATTTGCCATGTCGGTGATTACATCTATTACGGCCCAAAACACCAAAGATGTCACAGCAATCCACGATATTCCGGACACCATCATTGAAGCACAAATCGATGCTATCTTCGATGATTTCGATGTCGCAGCTGTCAAAACGGGTATGCTTTCCACCGCCACTACCACTGCCCTCGTAGGGCGAAAAATGAAACAATATCAAGTACAAAAGCTTGTTGTCGATCCAGTCATGGTATCAAAAAACGGCCATGAACTCCTACAGCCCAGCGCCGTAAACTGGTTAAAGCAAGACCTGATACCTTTAGCCTTTCTCCTGACACCGAATATCCCTGAAGCTGAACGTTTAACTGGGATGACCATTCGAACGTTGGAAGAAACTCGAGAAGCCGCCAAAGCTTTATACCAACTTGGATGCCAGCATGTCCTCATAAAAGGTGGGCATTCGCTGGAGCATCCCGCCACCGATCTTCTTTATGATGGTCGTTTTTTTCGGATGTACAAAGGAGATGTTATCGACACGAAAACAACACATGGTACAGGGTGCACTTATGCCTCAGCTATCACCGCTCAACTCGCATTAGGGAAGCCTATTGCCGATGCTATCGAAGCCGCCAAAACATACATTACTTCAGCTATTCTCCATGGGCTGCCCATAGGTCATGGACATGGCCCAACGAACCATTTCTTTTTCCTGTCGTAACATTTTTCCCTGTCTTTAATTTACACAACCAACTTTGGCTATCTCAGTTTCGCATTTAACCATAAACCAGTTGACAACCTTCAAGATGTCCATAAAGATTTCTGCATGAAATACCACCAAACAAAACTGCTCTTTGAGCATATCCTTGGTCAAACATCTGCGATCTTAACGGAACCTAGAAACAGCGCGGTTGGTATTGTCATCCTCTGCCATGGATTTCTGTCCAATAAAGATAGTCGCACGAACATGCGGCTTACCGAATTGCTCGTCTCCCAAGGACTCAGTACACTTCGCTTTGATTGGTTCGGTATGGGAGAATCTAGCGGACAATTCTCCAATATTAATGTAACCACCTGCCAATCTCAGTTAGATTCTCTTCTTGAGGATATAAAAGCGAAAGGATATCGAAACATTGGGTTGGTCGGCTCCAGCTTTGGTGGGCTATTATCAGTTTTAATCGCGGCCAATCACCAGGAACTTTTTGCAATTGGCCTTAAATGCCCAGTTCCAGACTTTCCGGAAATGCTAGAATTGGAATTTGGAAAAGATGGCCTCAGCCGATGGCAACAGACAAACACCATACCCAATGTGACAGGGGGATCTGAACCCATTGCTTTGAATTTCCAATTTTATGAGAATTGCAAGAAATACAATATATATAAACAGGCTAAACAAATAACAACGCCCTGTCTGATCGTACACGGGCAACAGGATGAACTGGTTCCTATACACCAAATAAACCAATTAAATGAAAGCTTGGCTGGGGAAAAAAAGCTCCTTCTTCTCAAAAAGGCCAACCATCATTTTCAAAGACCCGAGGATTTCCGAAAAATGAGTCTTGCACTCACTGAATGGATCGTAGACCATATACCCAACCCTTTGAACACCTCGCGAGCCACTGCATGACTGACATATCCAACTTACTCAAGGAAGAACAATTAGAGATTGTCCGCGTACTCTACCCCTGGTACAAAGAAGAAGTGTTCCGTCGGCGAGAACACATGATGCGACTCACAGCTTTTGGCAGTGCTTTCTTGGTTTTACTCTTAATCACCATCCTCGCTCTTGCGCCCCCGTATCCCGTTAACTTTATCATTAAAATCTTTTCCATAACCGGGGTTGCACTATTTTCAGCCTTATTCATTTACCTAATTCTTCAACAGCGAGACCGACATCACCTTGCAAAAAAAACATTGATCGAAATAGAAAAAGTTCTTGGGCTATATGAGGAAGGATTATACTTGAAAGAAAAAACACTGTACCCCAAAGATTGGCAAACTGCATGGCAAACTGACCGAAGCATTACTGTTTATGTAACGGTCATAGCCGCACTTGCTGTCTTAGTCATTGCAGCCGTTCTTGCCAAAGGATGACCCCAAGTCAAGGACAGGACAAAAATTGGCCCCTAAAGACTATCATCGGCCCTATAATATGGCTACGACATGATCAAACCCTATCTCGGAGTTCTCCCAACAAGCGCATCGAACACCTTTATAGAAGATACGGCTGTCATAATTGGAGATGTCGTAATTGACTATGATTCAAGCGTGTGGTTCAACAGCGTCATCCGTGGAGACGTCAATTATATACGGATCGGACATCGAACCAATGTTCAAGACCTGAGCCTCCTTCATGTGACTCATGATACTCATCCCTTAGTGATTGGGAATGATGTGACTATCGGCCACCACGTAGTTCTACATGGATGCACAATTGGCAATCGCGTTCTGATTGGAATGGGCAGTGTCGTGATGGATGGAGCCGTAATTGAAGATGATTGCATTATTGGGGCTGGTTCTCTTGTCACCGAAAAGACAGTGATTCCTTCCCACAGCCTGGCGCTAGGCTTACCTGCACGCGTAAAACGTCCTCTTACGAAAAAAGAATTGGCCTGGATCAAAGAGTCAGCCGATAATTACGTCATGTATGCAAGAAACTACATGACTGATTAGCGTGATACTACAGAAATTTTCTATTTTCATTGGTTCAAAATCTTTTAGCGACCCTATAGTTAAAATTTCTCAAATCTCATAGGAGACTTAACGATTCCCTTACCCCATTCACTTCCACTTATTATCCTTGGATCAGGTTATACAGGAAAGTTTCTTTATTATGAGGCCAAGAAACAAGGCTTAGAAGTATTTGCTACTAGTAGAACTCCTAACACCCATCTTACATATGTAAATCCTCCATTCAAAATTTGTTTTGACTTAGGTCAACCAAAGACATGGCCTCATGTTCCTACACCGGCCAAAATTGTGTGGTGCTTTCCCGCTTTACCGAAAGAGGCTGCATCAAATTTTGCAAAAGAAATGACAAACAAAGGATCTCGCTTACTTATCCTGGGAAGTGCATCAGCCTATCCACCAAAGGCCGATAGCCTTACGAATGAAGAAGTTGAACTCAACATGAATATTCCAAGAGTTCAAAGTGAAGAACATTTGCGTGAAACTTATGGAGCCATCTTAGTCAGATTGGCTGGAATCTATGGACCTGGACGACATGTGTTAAATTGGATTCGAAGAGGAAAGATTAAGAACACCGATCGATATGTGAATTTCATTCACGTGAAAGATATTGCCTCTTTGTGTATTGAAGCCTTTCGCAAATCCAAACCCGGTTCAACATATATCGCAAGCGACGGCACCCCCAGACATTGGTCGGATATCTGTCAATTCTCGGCTACTGAATGGAATATTCCAAAACCAAAGCCAACGATTCCAAAAGATCTCGGGAAACGCTTATCCCCTCAAAAAATTTTGAAGGAATTGAATTACCAATTGAGGCATCCAAATCTTTATGAAGAATTGAGAAAAATTGAAAGGACCGAGGCGGGCGCTAAGAATCGAGAAAGCGTGAATCACCAAATATGAAAAGTAAAAAAATCCTGGAGAGTGGAATCCTTAGAAATACCTGAGTAGAATAGACCGATAACAGGATGTGCTATTGATGCCTGAATTTGCTAAAAAATACAATGAGTTAACTCCTTCTGGTCGTATCTTACTTGGCCCAGGCCCAAGCCTGGTGCACCCTCGCGTACTGCGGGCAATGAGCACTCCCCTAATTGGACACCTTGACCCCGAATTCCTGACGATAATGGATGAGATTCAGGAACTCTTGCGATGGCTCTTTCAAACCAACAACCAATTTACTATCGCTGTATCAGGGACTGGATCGGCGGCCATGGAAACCGTGATTGCCAATCTCATTGAATCCGGAGACAAAGTCATCGTTGGCATCAACGGAGTCTTTGGTAGTCGCATTGCCCAAATGGTCAAACGATGCGGCGGAAGCGTTATCGAAATCACAGCGCCATGGGGTGAATCCATTTCGCTCGATCAAGTCGCTCACTTGCTTCAAACCGCAGGACCAATCAAAGCTGTAGCGTTGGTCCATGCGGAAACATCAACTGGCGTCTGGCAACCCTTAGATGACGTAGGTCCGCTGTGTCACCAACATGATGCTCTCTTAATTATCGATGCCGTAACCTCACTCGGAGGGATTCCTGTAGAGGTCGATGATTGGCATATCGACGCATGTTACTCAGCGACACAGAAATGTCTGAGTTGCCCTCCAGGACTCGCGCCATTGACGTTAAGCAATCGCGCACTAGAAGTCATCAAAAAACGAAAAACCCCTTGTCAGAGTTGGTACCTCGATTGCACATTGATCTCAGATTATTGGACGGAAGGAAAACGCACCTACCATCATACTGCACCAATTTCTATGGCCTACGCCTTGCGAGAAGCCTTGCGACTGGTTTACGAGGAAGGCCTTCCTCCACGCTTCGCGCGTCATCAACGAAACAGCCAGGCGCTTCGCGCAGGCCTAGAAAAACTAGATTTTTCCCTCGTGCCAGATTCGAAACACAGTCTTCCCACGCTTACTTGCGTGTCCACTCCAGAATGGGTTGATGACAAGACCACACGTTTGACTCTTCTTCGGGATTATCATATCGAAGTTGGTGGAGGCTTAGGCCCTCTTGCTGGAAAGGTGTGGCGCATTGGGCTAATGGGAGAATCTTCAACATTTGATTCGGTTGTAACCTTACTTGATTCAATAGAAATGATTCGTTCAGCAACCGACCAGTCAATTTCCCCAGGGGAAGCCACAAAGGCAGCCCTCAATGAATACGCAGCTATAGCATCTTCCCAAAAAGGGGATAATTCTGCTTAGATAAAAACCATAACCGAAAACTCTTTAGCAATACATGGGAGTTAAAAGGTAAGGTGGAGGGCAGGACTCATTCACCGTCAACAGCCTTGGTAAGGATTTCTTGAATTTTCTGACATGCCACACCATCTTGAACCTTTCCGCCTTGCGACTCAGTAACGTAGAAAACATCAACCACCTGATCTAGCCGAGTGGCAATTCTTGCAGCATGAATGGATAACTCTAACTCAAACAAAGTTCTCGCAATCACCCATAACAATCCTTGCCTGTTGTCCGCGAATACATCGATAATGGTAAATTTATCGGACGTTTCATTGTCGATTTGAACTTCGGTGGGTTTTACGATGACGGGAAACGGCCGTTCAAAAGAAAGCCGATGATTTCGTTTCATCAAATTTTTGATGGATTCGTTCCCACTCAGAACGTCAATTATGGCTCTCCCCACCTTCTGACGCTTGATCTCACTAGGAGGCCCATCAAAATCAGGATCATCAACAAAAAAGGAATCAAAGATTATACCATCGTTTCGTGTCATGATTTGGGCATCTAGAACATGAAGCCCCAAGGCAGCTAGGGCTCCCGTTACATTCATAAAAACCCCAGGGGTCTTATGATCTTGAGCAATCAAAGTGTATTCGCACACTCGGAGATCATCCTTATAGGCCGACTCAACAAGAGGGCTTGCTGATGGCACCTGCTGCAAGGCCCGTAAATGTGCAGCCATTCGATCAAGAGGGGTTCCGGATAAATATCTAAGTGGAAATTTGCCTAATTGTTCCTCTACCCAGAACTGGAGAGAATCTGGTGATGACTGACCGCCATCAGCCACTTCGCCCAGTACATTTTGCTGCTTCCACAACCCAAGAATTTCCGTAGCGATTTCCTTGATATCCTTGGTAACTTCAATTGCCTCGCGCCCACCAGATACTTCCGGCAGGGTTCGCAAATATAACTCGACTAATAAGGATTCCTTCCACTTAGTCAACGTATCCGGTCCAACAGCGGCGATATCCGCAGCTGTCAAAATTAGCAGCTTTTTCAATAGTTCCGTGGTACCTACAGCACGCGAAAATTTTAAGAGTACCTTGTCATCATATGGATCACGACGAAAAGCCGTGTTCGCCATGAGCAAGTGTTGGTAAACTAAAAACTCTAATTCATTAGCTTCCTGCTGATTCATTTGCAATCGTGCTGCAATATCTCGAGCAATGTCACGCCCTACCTCACTATGATCGTCTGGAAGGCCTTTCCCTATATCGTGCAACAAGGCGGCCAAATGCAAAATATCTTTTTCTAGAATCTCCTGATAAACATCGTGAAAAATTCCCTCTTGCCTACCGATTCGCTCCACCTCACGCACAGTAAATAAACTGTGTTCGTCCACCGTATACTTGTGATATTGATTAAACTGCATGAGCCCACGGACCCTGCCAAAAGCTGGGACTAGCTTTTCCAACACTCGAGCCTGATGCATGAGAGTCAAAGTTTGAGCAACAGACTCTGGACCAGAGAGAATATTTCGAAATGCCTGACTCGCCGATGACGTACAAAAGACTTCATCTGATACGGTTTCCATGTGGCGATGAATTTCTTCGAGCGTCCGCCCATCTATTGTCAGTCCTTGCTCCTGTGATACTTTGAATAAATCTAACAACCGCCCTGGTTCGTGAAATACATCCAGAAGTTTTTCTTGTGGAATAGATAAATTGGTCCCAGACAAAGAGAATAAGCCCTTGATTAAAGGTCTTGGAAACCAGGTCATAACCCAGTTCCACCAGGATTGTTCTCTAGAACAATTTACCAACCGCATACATCGGTCATAAATTCCAGTGGTATGCTGGTAATACAACTGCATAAACTGTTCAACCGCCAGTAAATGGGATTGATCTTCGAACCCAAATTCTTTGGCTAGTCGCACTTGCTCTTCAAACGATAAGATTTCCTGTGCTCTTCCAGCTTTCAAGTGGAGGAATGCACGAACTTTCCATAAGAACTCCCGCGCTTCCACAAGAGCAGCGTAATCTTGATGAGCCAGAATCCCTCGATCAGCCAAATCCAGTAATGTAGAGGCTTGATATTTAGCCATCCCGACCCATTGCAATAGGTGCAAATCTCGCAAACCTCCCTTGCTTTTCTTAATATTAGGTTCAAGCAAGTATATAGTCTCGCCAAATTTCGCATATTCGCGGTGACGTTCTTCGACTTTATCTCGAATAAAACTTCCGACACGATGCCCTAAAACTCTCCTGGCAAAGCGCCGCTGGAATTCCTGAAAGACGGTTGCACCTCCAGTGAGAAAACGCGATTCCATGAGTGCGGTTTTCGCCGCAAGATCTTCTTCCGCCACCACTAAACAATCTTGAATAGACCTGACACTATGCCCTACTTGAAAACCAAGGTCCCAAAGATGGTGCAACACCTCTTTAGATAAGGTTTGGACCACATTTTCTCCACCGTCATGGTACAAAACCATCACATCAATATCTGAATAAGGTGACAACTCACGTCGGCCATACCCACCAACCGCGACCAAACAACATTGCTGCAGATCCACAGCAAAATCTCCAACATGCTGACGAAGAACATTGCGATACCGGGCGATCAATACAGAATCGACTAAATCCGTAAAACCAGCGACAACTTCAGAAGCTGATGCCCCATCGCGCAGACGCTGGGTCAAGCCATCACGCCGCTCTTGAAGCACGGCTTGAGTTGAGGTTAATTCCTTGTCAGCGCGAATTTGACTAGGCTGTCCAGTTTGAACTGAATATTCCATACAGCCCTTTCCCTACTATTCTTGGATATAAATCAATCATCGATACCATTTAGAATCCCATTGGATTCCTTCTCATTCGTTAGTTTTCTTAATCTGGATTTCGAAGCACTCAAGGTCAATACTTAATGTACCGATTGGTTAAGGGCATTCGGCGATCTTTTCCCAAAGCACGTGGTGTAATTTTTATACCAATAGGGGCTTGCCGACGTTTATATTCGCTGCGATCCACTAAAGCCATGACTTTCCTAACAATTTGAGGTTTCATCCCAAGCTTAACTATCTCATCCAGAGAACGATCCTCTTCCACGTAGGCTTCCAAAATTTGATCAAGATCCTCATAAGGCGGCAATGAGTCCTGATCGAGTTGATTCGGTTTTAGTTCAGCTGAAGGCGCTCTTTCAATAATTCGAGGCGGAATCAGATTCTTTCCAAGTTGCTCGCTTGAACAACGATTTCGAAAACGTGCCAATTCGTATACGAGCATTTTTGGAACATCTTTAATCACCGCAAATCCACCGGCCATGTCACCGTACAAGGTTGCATAACCGACACTCATCTCGCTTTTATTTCCAGTAGTAAGAACTAAGTACCCGAATTTATTTGATAGAGCCATTAGGAGATTTCCTCGCATTCTTGCTTGAAGATTTTCTTCAGTGGCATCGTGCGGCTTGCCCTTAAAAATCGGCGCTAACAATTGTAAATACTGTTTCCATACACTAGATATTCTGATGGTCACTAAGGAACAGCCTAAAGCCTTTGTTAACGCTCGTGAATCCTCGCGACTTTCTCTCGAGGTAAAGACAGAGGGCATAAACACACCGGTTACGTTATCTGAACCCAAGGCGTCAACTGCAATCACAGCGGTTAGCGCGGAATCAATCCCACCGCTTACCCCAATCACCACACGCGAGAAATGGTTCTTGCGAACATAGTCTCGCACCCCTGTAACTAATGCACGATACACTTCCTCCAAAGGGTCTATTCTTGAAATCATTTCGGACTGTATGGATTTTTTCGCTTTGGGTTTAAGTGCTCTATTTGCCACCACTTTCTTTAAAGAATATCGAGAAACTAATCGACGAGATGCTGAGGACTTTTCGGCATGTGGTCGAAGAGTTGATGATTCAAATTCAAGATCTGCAACCAGCAGATCTTCTTCAAACGCTTTTGCTCGAGCCATGACACGCCCTCGCTTATCCACGAGAAGACTATTCCCATCGAACACAATTTCATCTTGCCCACCGACCATGTTAGTGTAGCTAACAATCACCCCATTATCTCTAGCACGTTGAGACAACATTTCCTCACGGATGGCACTTTTCCCTTTGTGAAAAGGCGATGCATTGATATTGATGATTAATTCGGCATGACCTCGACCAACTTGATCTCTTGTAGGACCATCAGAATACCAAATGTCCTCACAAATATTGATGCCGACTCGAATCCCATCAATCACAGATATTAGAGCCTGACGGCCTGGATGAAAATAACGACTTTCATCAAAGACGCCGTAATTAGGCAATAAGGATTTATGGCAAGTTGTCAAAATTTTGCCATTTTGTATGACCGCAGCTGCATTAAATAATTGGCGAGATTCTGAAGAATCGGCTAAGTGGGCAACACTTTTGGTAACCTTGCCAACTTTCTCCTCTACAAAACCGGCAATCACAGTGAGATTCCGACAGTGCTTAACAAATTGCTCCAGCGCCTTATGTGTATCCTGAATAAAGCTAGGACGAAGCACAAGATCTTCTGGCGGATAACCAGTTATCACCAACTCTGGGAACACCACAATATCAGCCTCAGCCAGACGAGCTTTTCTTACCCAGCCAGCCATAGCGCTGACATTACCCTGTAAATCCCCTACAATGGGATTCATCTGAACCATAGCAATTCTTGCTTTTCTCATAAAAAAAACGTCCTCATCCCTTTTCAGGAATGGAGGACGCCCTTGTCCGCCTCACCAAGTCTTTCAGGATAATCTTCTTAATCCTAACTCCTACTTTTGCTTGTAACAAGTCGACGCGGTACTGTCAAGATAGGAATGAGGACGAGATCAACGATCAACACGTCCCTCCAATTCCCTGGCAAGAATGATAGCTTCGGCAATCTCCCGCATGGACTTTCGCATATTCATACTTTGTCTTTGAATTAAGCGAAACGCATCTCCCTCTGACATTTTCTTTGACTGCATGAGATGACCTTTCGCACGCTCAACCAATTTTCTGACAGTCAGAGCTTCCTGCATCTCAAATGATTTTTCCACAAGGCGTGTATGCTCAATAGCCACCGCGGCCTGATTGGCGATAGCCTGAATAATTTTAATCTCTTCGGCTTTGAATATATGAACCTTTGAGGTATATACATTTACTACTCCAATGACTTGTTCTTTGCTCATCATGGGAACAGATAACAATGAACACAAGCCTTCCCGTTTGGCTAAGTCTCGATAATAAAACTCATCTTCCTTTGTAACATCCGGCACATAAATAGGCTGTTGCTCTTTCACGGCTCTGCCACTGACACTTTGACCAATCTTCAGTGACGGCTTTTTTCGATAATCCTCACTGAGGCTTTGCGTAGCAGCAATTCGAAGTTCGCCGCTGGATTCATCCACTAACATGAGTGAACAGATTTTCGACTTCATCATTTCTGCAGTCATAGTCACAATAAGTTCCAAAACATCTTCAATAAGGCGATTAGAAGCAACTGTTTCTGATACCTGTGACAAGGTATCTAATTGCTGAGCTTGCCGACTCATACCTTCATATAATCTAGCATTTTCAATCGCACCACCGACTTGGTTAGCAATAGTCGATAGCAACGCAAGTTCAGCGTCTTGATACCGTTTACTCCGTTTGTGCTGAATATTAATGACGCCGACAACAATACCTTTTGTGACAATAGGGAGAGATACAAATGCCTGATAACGGTCTTCTGGCAAACTATGGAAAAACCTAAACCGTGGATCATCACTGGCATTACGAGGGATTACCACGCGGACTTTCTCTTGGGCTACCCAACCTGTAATTCCTTCCCCTAGGCCGAGCGACGTTCGCCCAATCAATTTTGGATGAGGATTCTTGGATGCTCTCAGGACTAGTTCATCGCGATTGACAGACACCAAATACAATAGGCACGAATCTGCCTTAGTAACCTCAACCACCACTTCGACAATATGCTTCAAAACGGATTCCAAATCCAAAGTACTACTAATGGATTCGCTGATACGGTGCAGCACTTCTACTTCACGTGTGCGCTCACGCAAAACAGCCTTGACATCCTTAGTCTGTCGACGTGGTTTGACTTTCGATGAGCTCATATTATTCGTGGTACTTTACGATAGAACGTTATTGCTAATGAAAAAGTTTACCTCAAGATGTTTAACTTTTCCCAAGTTTCGAAAACCAGAACTTTACTGCCCTCTGGTCCAGTGGAGCAACAGTGACCTTTCCGATAGCCTTGGGAAGTACACAATGAACGTATCCGCGAGACACTTTTTTATCATGAAGCATGGCTTCCCATAAATCAGAGAAATTCATTTTGGGCAATTTTGCAGGGAGGCCAGTCCGACAAACTAGAGCACGTTGCCTTGCAACGACCTTGGCAGAACACAATCCAAGAGAATGGGCCAAATCAGCCTCATACACCATTCCAATTCCGACCGCTTCTCCATGTATAAACTTTTTATACTTTCCCAATGATTCCAACGCATGGCCAATTGTATGGCCATAATTTAAGATTCTCCGCAAACCAGACTCACGCTCATCTTTTGCCACAACACGCGCCTTGATTTCGCAACACCGTTTGACCATATAATGCAAAGCGGGTTTCTGCATCTTGACAATATCATCCATACGATCCTCGAGAAATCTAAAAAAATTCCGGTCGGCGATCATGCCATATTTCACAACCTCAGCGAGCCCCGCAATCCATTCCCGCTTCGGCAAGGTCTTCAAAAGGTTCGTATCTAGCAAAACTAAAGATGGCTGATAAAACGCGCCTATCATATTCTTTCCTAATGGGTGGTTAATTCCGGTTTTTCCGCCAACACTGGAATCCACTTGAGCTACTAAGGTCGTAGCAACTTGTACAAATGGAATGCCACGCAAATACAGCGACGCCACAAATCCCGTGATATCGCCAATCACCCCACCTCCCAAAGCTACAAGCACTGATTGTCGCTCAAAACGCGACTCCATCAATTGGTCCAAAACGTACGACACCCAGCGAAGATTCTTAGCACGCTCTCCATCCGGAAGGCAGACCATAAGAGACTGAAACCCAGCCTGCTTCAAAGACCGTTCTACTATCCGACCATACAACTTCTGTATAATCGGATTCGTGATGATTCCTACTTTCCCAGAATACCCACATTTTCGAAGGTAGTCACCAAGGCTTTTGATCCCACCCGGATGAATAACAATGTCATAGCTCCGTTTCCCCAGTCCGACTCGTACGCTTTCATGGTTATTATACTTTGATTGAGTCACTGTCCTTTTGACCTTTCTTTTTGAAAAATCGTCACGCCCTAGCTAAGAAAAAACGCCCGAAGGTATTGAAACGGTTGACCACAATCAAGCCGAAATTTAGTAAGTTTGTTGGATCTTTCTAAAAAGTCACAATTTAATAAAAAACAGGCCTGTCGTTAGTGGCTGGTTGCTGAAAAAAGGAAGGTCCTTTTTTTTCACAAGATTATCAAGAACGTGTACGGTTTATCGTAACCAGAAATTGGCGAGGAACGACCGTCCCACGCTTCAAGACATTCTTTTTACTCAGATCCTAAAAGGACTTCACGTAATCTTGATATGAATCAAAATTTCGTTTCATTTCTTCAAGGCTATCACCAGCGAATTTTTCAAGCATGGCATTAGCCATCTCATAGGCAATTACCGCTTCACCCACGACACCTGCAGCAGGAACCGTACAAATATCAGATCGTTCAACCGTGGCCTCAAATGGTTGTTTTGTTTGAATGTCCACACTTTGCTTGGGTTTGTAGAGAGTCGCAATCGGTTTCATAGCAACACGAAGAACAATCGATTGCCCATTGGTAATTCCACCTTCAAGCCCACCTGCATTGTTCGTCTTTCGTAAAAATCCCGATTCAGACTGATCAGGGTAAATGTCATCATGAACTTCAGAACCGAATCGTCGTGCGGACTCAAAACCCATGCCTATTTCCACACCTTTCATAGCCTGAATACTCATGGCCGCCATGGCCAATCGCGCACTTAGGCGACGGTCCCATTGAGCATAACTGCCTAATCCTATGGGTGGATTGGTCACTACGACTTCAAACACCCCACCCAGTGAATCCCCTTTATGTTTAGCCGAACGTATTTCCTCAATCATCTTTTCCCCGGCTAATTGATCCCAGCATCGCACTTGCGATTTTTCAGCCTTAGTATAGGCTTCTAGTGGATCATCTGGGCTTTGGGCCGTCACTCGACCGATTTCCATTGTATAACTCACAACCTTCATACCAAATTGACCCAGCAGTGCTTTCCCAACTGCGCCAACGGCAACACGGATAGCGGTCTCGCGTGCACTGGCCTTTTCCAGAACATTTCGAATATCCCGGTGCCCATATTTAATCGCCCCCACGAGATCCGCATGTCCAGGACGCGGACGAGTTACCACACGTTCAGTTGGAGGAGGTCCTGGCTCCACAGCCATAATGTCCTTCCAATTTTCCCAATCTTTGTTGCGAATGAGAAGACCAAGGGGACTACCCAGCGTCTTGCCTTTCCGCACACCACAAGTAAATTCTATTTGATCCTTTTCTATTCGCATCCGACCACCTCGGCCATACCCACCTTGTCGTCTGGCCAAATCGTGATTCACTTCTTCCGCCGTTAAGGGCAATCCAGCTGGGACACCTTCAAGAACCGCCATCAGACACTGACCATGGGATTCACCTGCATTTAAATAGCGCAACATAGTAACACCTTAATTTTAGGAAACGAAAAAACACATATTCTTTCAAGTCGCCATCAATTGGAAAATTGACAGGAGTTTCGGATTGACACTCGAGGCCACAGAATATCATGGATGAGGTGGCGTAGCCAAAGACAAAAGCAATGTAAGTTGATCCCCAACGGCCTTTATCGCGTAGCGGAGGCCTTGGTCGAGAGGGTGCTTGAGATCGAACACCAAGCGCAACTTCTTGGGATGCTGACCAATCCGAATTTGCTTGAGTAATTTATGGTCCACAGGCAAAACCAGAAACCGAATTCCCGAGACCACGTGTGGCAGATCAAGACTCAACCGCAGCGAGTCAACTGGGCTAAGTCTATACGTCAAGGGACCATTGCCTTGAACAATAATGGTCAGCTCAGTGGCAGCTTGTTGAATCGCTATTTTCTGGATTACACGTTTCAAACATCCTCAGGGGTCTATAGCCAATAATCGAAAACCCTGTTAGTAACTTTTTAAATATTTTACTAGCAGTTGTCCTTTCTCAGTGACTCAGCAGATTCTACTATATCAGAAATACCTCCAATGAGGTTAGCTAGATTCGATGCATATCTCGATGACGAATTTGGACTTCATGGCCAAGCGAAGAAAAAATTTGTTTCGCCTTCATGGCAATGGCAACTGACCGATGCCGGCCCCCTGTACACCCGATGGCTACTGTCAAATAACTCCTCCGCTCCTGTTCGAAAAGTGGAAATAAAAATGCAAAAAGGTTTTGCATCAGCTGAATAAATCCCTCAGCTTGCTTATTCTCAAACACATAACGTTGAACATCCTCTTGCTCACCAGTCAAAGCCTTTAACTCCGGAACAAAATTCGGGTTACGCAAAAACCGTACATCAAACACCATATCGGCGTCATAGGGAACCCCGAACTTATACCCGAAGGTGATAAGAGAAACCCTCAAGGGCTGTTTGTGATCGAAATCACTGTAATGCAGAACCACCCAATCTCGCAGTTCATGTACCGTAATTTCTGAGGTATCCAATACTCGATCAGCACCAATTCGTAATTCTTGCAACTGCTGCCGTTCTAATTGAATCCCCTCAATAACCGACCCCTTTGGAAGCAGAGGATGCGGTCGGCGGGATTCTGAAAAGCGACGCGTCAATACCGCATCACTAGATTCCAGAAAAAGTAATTCTACCGAATAATTACTTTTCTTTAAACGAGAAAGGTTATCAAAAAAATCCGCAAAAAATCCTCGCTCACGAATATCAATACCCAATGCAATATTACGGATTTCACCTCCTCGCTTGGCACACAGTTCAGCAAATTTTGAAAATAAGGCCGGAGGAAGATTGTCTACACAAAAAAACCCCAAGTCCTCTAAACATTTGAGAGTTTGGGTTTTTCCAGAGCCCGAAGCTCCACTGACAATCACAAGTCGTAACGGGATATCCGATATTATGGACTCCACCTTCGTCCCCTCAAAACTGAATTTTTAGGACGGAATACGTTTTCGCTGACTGGCAGGAGCAATATGCAATTCAGCTCGGTACTTCGCAATCGTTCGTCGGGCAATGACAATACCTCGGGTTTTCAACCTAACGACGATTTCTTGATCTTTTAACGGCTTACTAGCGCTCTCTTGAGCTACCATTTCTCGAATAAAGTCACGAACTGTCCGCGAAGAAAGATCTTCAGCTCCCGGCTCTGACCGCTGGATGCCTGCATTAAAGAAAAACTTTAACTCTAACAATCCTTGCGGACAGCACATATATTTATTGGTGGTAACTCGACTAATTGTTGATTCATGCAAATCAACATCCTCGGCCACTTGCCTCAATACCAGGGGCTTTAAATACTGAATGCCTTTTTCAAGAAAGGCTTCCTGGAAATGTATGAGGCTACGAACAACTTTCAGAATGGTTACATTCCGCTGCGCAATGCTTCGAATAATCCATTGTGCTCCACGAAATTTGTCTTCAAGGTTGTACGGAGAGTTGAGGCATTCCTTATCTTTCGTAGCAACGGATTCGCCACCAGTCCCCGCTATCATATTCTTATAGTGTGGACTGATCTGAACCCGAGGTAGTCCATCTTCATTCAACCTTACATCCCACTCTCCATCATCTTTTTTATATATAAATACATCAGGAATGATAAATTGACGGTTGTCTGAGAAATATGGGCGCCCAGGCTTAGGCTCCAAGCATTCAATGATATGGTATGCATCGTACACTTCCTCAATTGTCACCCCAACTTCCTTGGCAATATTTTTAAATCGTTTTTTCTGAAGATCTGGCAGGTGATTCGCCACGATTGTTTTAACTAATGAGTCAGACCCTGTACCGTTACCAGCATGATGTCCTTCCACTAAACCATAGTGACGATGACGCAATTGAATATTTAGACACTCCTGAGTATCGCGCGCGCCCACACCAGACGGGTCAAAGGTTTGGATCAAATCCAAAGCGTTTTCGACTTGATGCAGCGTCACATTCGCATCTTTAACAATTTCTTCAAGTGAAGTCCTGAGATATCCATCTTCATCGATATTACCGATCAAGATCCTTCCTATAACCTGCTCCTCTTCATTAACCGATGAGAGTTGTAGCTGCCAAACTAAATGATCTTCCAGTGACGTTGGCTTGCTTCGCGTTTGCTCATAGGAAGGAAAGTCTTCATCTGTGGATGGTCTTGCAACCATCGCGGCGCCAGTCCGCCAATCACTTTCATAACGATCGTCGTATTCTTCAGATGAGAGGGGTTCGGAAAATTCACCTGGTTCAACACCTTCTTCGCTTTGCCCATCAGCTGTGCTTCCTTCTTTTCCGTCGGTCGACCCCTCTACCTCCTCTATATCGCCTTCAACTTCTTCAAGGAAAACGTTTTCCAGGAGATGTTGCGAAATCGTTTGCTGAAGTTCAAGCCTAGACAATTGCAAAAGTTTTATCGCCTGTTGAAGTTGAGGAGTCATCACCAACTTTTGACTCAACTTCAAATCTAATTTTAATTCCATGCGCTCGGCTCTCGTTTTATTTTAAAAGGTCTTACAATTTAAAACGTTCACCCAAATAGATAGCCCTTGCTTTAGGACTACTAACTATAGCTTCTGGGTTTCCGGATTCCAAGATCACCCCTTCATTGATAATATAAGCCCGGTCAGTAATTGAAAGCGTCTCCTGAACATTATGATCAGTAACGAGAATCCCAATATTTTTTTGTTTTAACGCTTGAATAATTTCTTGAATATCTGCCACGGTGATCGGATCAATGCCAGCAAAAGGTTCATCCAGCAATAAAAAACTTGGATTCGTGGCTAAAGCTCTGGTTATTTCTAATCTTCTTCGCTCCCCGCCAGACAAGGTAAAAGCCTTGCTCTTTCGAAGGTTAGTCAACCCCAATTCATTTAACAATTCATCAACCCGAGACAAACGTTCCTGTCTGGAAAGATGAAGCGTCTCTAACACTGCCATAATATTATCTTCGACGGACAACCGCTGAAATACAGAAGTCTCTTGAGGAAGATAGCCGATTCCTCGGCGAGCCCGCTGATACATGGGAAGATGTGTAATGGCCTCTTGATTAAGTAGGATTTCGCCATAGTCGGGCTGACATATTCCCACCACCATATCAAAGATCGTGGTTTTTCCGGCACCATTTGGACCAAGCAGTCCGACAATTTCTCCAGCCTCCACACCCAGAGAAACGCCACGAACGACTTCCCGACCTTTAAAACTCTTTCTCAGTTTTTTTGCATAAACACGGTGGTACAGCATGACGTACCTAAAATTCGGCAATCCCCCATATCTCACAAGATTGGCGTAGGAGCTATTTCTTACCTTCTTCTTCAGGAATAACTACATGTGCACCACCCTCTACAATGCTTCGACCTTCTTTTAAAAAAATCGTCATTCGCTTTCCGGTAACACGGGTTCCATTTTGCCAAGCGACTGGAGATTCTGTCAGTAGGACCTTCTCTTCGTCCTTGTAGTACACCGCTCGTCCACTCGTAGCATTGCCGTCGGCTTTTTCAATAATGACCGAGCCCTGGGCTTCAATCATATCCAGTTGTTCTTCAAAAGAATTTCCGGAAGGTTTCTCGGTCTTTCCAGACTTTGCTTTTTTAAAAAAAACCGTCATCCGATCAGCACGAAGCACCATGCCTTCTCGAGTAAACACCACGGACTTTTCAAAGATAGCCTTTCGGTCCTTTCCTTGGACCGTCATCCTTTCAGAGGTAATCGTCGTTGGGTTCCGTTGTGCCGCATTCCCATTAGTCGTTAGCATGCTCCCGACCAAGAGAACTAGACTCCATGCCACCACGGCACAATACCAACCCTTAAGACGTTGATTCCACATGCACTTGATCCAATACGGTAAACTCCTCCGACTCCAGGAAACCCACCAAGCCAATTCCGCTAATTCTGAGGCCTTGACCTTGAATAGTCACAGGATTAGGTGTCCGAATTTCCTGTTTCGCGTCGATCCAATGGATATGAGAAGTAAGAATGGTAAACCCATTAGCCAGCTTAATCGTAATGAGTTCCTCTCGATTGCGTAATTCAAAATCATTGGTCGCGGTATTGATCATTCCCGCATCAGCCTTCAGCATCATTTCTACACCGTCACGACCTAAAAGTCTTAGTTCTACGGTCTCCAAAGCAATCTCATGCTTGGCTTCAAACACCTCAGCTTTTTGCGCAACCACTTCCCATTGAACCCTCCCATCCTTGGTTTGCCGATAGACAAAACCTTCAATTCCCGCATCAGCTTCTTGAAGGACCGGAGACTCAACAGGAAGTGGAGGAGCATTGTTAAGAACATGCCCCATGACAACATAGCCTAAAAAAGCTGCAAGGCCGAGGATAATTCCACTTAAAATCCATTGCAGGAAACGGTTGGGCATCCCAGCCTAACCCCATTCTTAATCGTTCAACAATTGAAAAAAGAATAGCATAGCACCTTGCCCAAGTAAACTAGACTTTCTAGCAACGAACAAAAATACTTAATGTTTCTCAAAGAGTTACAGGAAGGTATGGCGTGAAAACCGGCACACGAAAAAGAAGGAAACGCATTGCCACAACAGAAGAAAGAAAGTGTTACGCAGATTAACTGTTGGTAGATTCGGCATCGGAAGAAACCGCTAAGTCCTTCTCGGCCTCCACTGATTCTTCCCCACCGGCGACCAATTCCAATGCTACTAATTCAGCCGCATCACCAGGCCGACGACGAGTGGGAATCATTCGGGTATACCCTCCAGCATGGTCCCGATATCGACCCGCCACTGTATCAAACAATTTTGACACCACCTCTTTTTTTTGAATGAAACTCAGAGCTTGACGTCTTGCGTGCAAACTCCCATCTTTTCCCAGAGTAATCATTTTTTCGGCAAATCCACGAATTTCTTTAGCCTTAGCCTCGGTAGTTTCTATTCGCTCATGCTCTAATAATGAGGTCACAAGGTTTCGGAACATAGCTGTCCGATGTTTGGTGTTTCGCCCTAGTTGTCTGCCTTTTTTTCGGTGCCGCACCGTATCACTCTCTTTCTCGAAGCCCTAGCTTACTTGGCATCTGTTAAGTTGAGCGGCTCATTTTTAATTCCTAGGCCTAATCCCATTTCCGCCAAGACTTCTTTTATTTCATTTAAAGATTTTTTTCCAAAGTTCTTTGTTTTTAACATTTCCATTTCTGAGCGATGTACTAAATCTTCGATCGTCTTAATATTGGCGTTTTTTAAACAATTCGCTGCACGCACGGAAAGTTCCAATTCATTTACGCTTCGAGCCAAATTCTTATTGAGTTCGGCTTGCATTTCGGATTGCGACGAATCAGGTTCGATCTCCCGCATCTCTTCACTAGGAATGCAAATCGCTAAGTGTTCCCGAAGAATGTTAGCAGCCGAGGATACAGCCTCTTGAGGCGTAATATCGCCGTCAGTCCACACTTCAAGGTTTAATCGATCGTAATCCGTCATCCTCCCAACCCGAGCATTTTCCACATTAAAATTCACGCGCTTAATGGGCGAAAAAATTGAATCAACCGGAACAACCCCAATGGGCAGCCCTTCTTCTTTGTTACGTTCTGCTGGCACATAGCCTCGACCTGGTTTCACGATCATTTCTATATCGATCACTCCATTTTTATCCAGCGTGGCTATTTTTAAATCAGGATTGAGAACCGTGATATCAGCATCATGCTCAATATCAGAAGCGTTGGCATCGCCAGGACCTTTTTTCTTTAATCGAATAGCTTTGGCTTTATCCGTATTCAATTTTAGACGAAGATTTTTGATATTGAGAATGATGATAGTCAGGTCTTCTGTGACACCAGGCAACGTTGAAAACTCATGATACGCCCCTTCGATTTTGACTGATGTCACCGCAGCCCCAGGGAGTGAAGACAACAACACTCGCCGTAGCGAATTTCCAATGGTCGTTCCAAATCCTCGCTCAAACGGCTCGGCGGAAAACTTCCCATAGGTAGCGGAGGCTGTCTCCTTTTCCAACTCCAACCGCATCGGCAACTGAAAATCCTTAATACCTTTGCTCATTACGCCCCCCTTCGCCTCATCTGTCTATAACTAAATATAAGTTTCGTTTCCATGTATAGAATGGTTGACTCTATCATTATCGCGAATACAACTCGACGATCACCTGTTCGTTTACAGGCGCCCCAATATCGTCTTTAGTAGGCAAGGCATTAATCGTTCCACGAAAAGCACCGTGGTCTACCTCAATCCAATTTGAAGCCCCACGTCCTTCCGTTACTTCTAAAGCACCCTTAATGGCTAGGAGTTCATGGCTTTTTGGTTTAACGGTAATGACATCTCCTACCGAAGTGGTTAAAGACGGAATATCAGCTTTCTTCCCATTTAGGAGAATATGGCCGTGGTTCACCAACTGGCGCGCTTGACGTCGAGAAAGAGCAAAACCAATGCGATATACCACATTGTCCAAACGCTGCTCCAATAATCGCAACAAGTTTTCGCCAGTCACACCACCCTGTCGTTCAGCACGTTTGAAGATGCCTCGAAACTGTCGTTCCTGCACTCCATACATCCGCCGCAATTTTTGTTTTTCCCGGAGTTGCGCACTATAGTCAGTAACGCGTGAACGGCCTTGGCCATGCTGTCCAGGCGGATAGCTACGTCGCTCGATCGCACATTTTTCTGTCATGCACCGAGTACCTTTGAGAAAAAGTTTCACGCCTTCTCGTCGACAAATTCTACACACTGGACCATTATAGTTTGCCACGTCTCGTTCCTTTCACCTGAAGCTTAACTATCCCAACATGCCATCAATAAACGACCTCCTTCAGGCAGGTCTTGCTTACACTCGACGCCGTTTTGGAGGACGACAGCCATTATGAGGAATCGGCGTCACATCACGAATAAGATTGACTCGCAAGCCTACGGATTGAAGCGCACGCACAGCAGATTCACGACCTGACCCTGGACCATTCACATACACATCAATTTGCCGCATGCCGCATTCCATCGCTTTTCTTCCCGCGGCCTCTCCAGCTCGCGTCGCGGCAAATGGCGTGCTTTTTCGAGACCCCTTAAATCCAAGACTCCCAGAGCTCGACCAAGAGACCGCATTGCCGCTCATATCAGTGATCGTTATTAATGTATTGTTAAAGGATGCTTGAACATGTGCGATCCCAGCTTGGATAACTTTTTTTTCTTTTCTCCGACCCTTCTTTACACCCATACCATCCCCTCTAATGTAAGCTTATTTCTTGGCTCTACCGATAGAGGCTCGCTTTCCCTTTCGGGTCCGAGCATTAGTCTTAGTTCGTTGACCTCTGACCGGCAATCCTCTTCGATGTCGAAGCCCTCGATATGCTCCGGTATCAATGAGACGCTTGATACTCATCGTTACATCTCTGCGCAAATCTCCTTCGACATTGCATTCACGATCGATAATTTCACGAAGCTTGATAATTTCTTCTTCACCAAGATCCTTGACACGGATCGCTCTATCAATACCCGTTTTCTGCAAAATACTGCGCGCCGTACACGGACCGATTCCATAGATATACGTTAATCCAATATCCACTCGCTTCCCAACGGGAAGATCAACTCCTGAAATACGAGCCATGTGTCCTCCTTGCCCTCATCCACTCAAACCCTGACAGCGAACGGATCCTGCCGCCAGTGGGTGAAATCACAATTATTTATCCTTGTCGCTGTTTATGTCTCGGGTTCTTGCAACGAACCCGAACCACACCACGTCGACGGTACACAATACATTTTGAACAAATAGCCTTAACTGACGATTTGACCTTCATTTTCTATCCCACATTGTGATTACTTAAAGCGATAGGTAATCCGACCTCGCGTTAAATCATAGGGAGACAACTCCACGGTCACCTTGTCACCCGGTAATATTCGAATAAAGTGCATTCGCATTTTTCCAGAAATATGGGCAAGGATGTTATGACCACTTTCCAGCTTTACCCGAAACATCGCATTAGGTAAGGTCTCTAAAACAGATCCTTGAGCTTCAATAACATCTTCTTTTCCCATAATCACCTTGAGACTTTCGACCACAAGTCTCTTATCCTCAATAATGCTAAAGGGCCGTCAAAATTCTTGGTGGCCCACTGGCCTGAATCGAAATTGTATGTTCAAAATGTGCGGAAAGACTCCCATCTTGAGTTACCGCAGTCCATTGATCATCTAGTATTCGAACATGGTGCCCACCAACATTCACCATTGGCTCTATGGCTAAAACCATCCCAACCTGCAATCGGGGCCCTTGCCCAGGACGGCCATAATTCGGCACCTGAGGTTCTTCGTGCAATTGCCGGCCAATCCCATGTCCGACAAAATCGCGGACCACTGAAAAGTCATGAGTCTCCACATATTGCTGAACAGCATGGGAAATATCAGATAACCGATTACCTACCACGCCTTTTGCAATTCCCTTCATCATCGCTTCCTCAGTCACCCGCATTAGGGTGGCGACTTGATCGGACACAGGACCAACAGGAACTGTTATTGCTCCATCCCCATAAAATCCTTGAACGATCGCCCCTAAGTCAAGCCCTATGATATCCCCTTCCTTTAATACGCGACTGGAAGGAATCCCGTGGACCACCTCATCATTCACCGCAACGCACAAGGTCCTAGGATAACTACGGTATCCCTTGAAAGCCGGAATCCCCCCATGGTCACAGATGAAATCCTCAGCGATCTTATCAAGAGCCAAAGTAGTTACGCCGGGCTTGACCTCTTTTTTTAACACTTGATGGGCCTCAGCAACAATTTTTGATGCCTGGACCATCATTTCGACTTCTTCTGGTGTTTTCAGAACTATCATGACCGCTCAAGACTTGGATAACAAAGCAATGAGCCGTCCCTGCACACTTCCCACTGATCCTGAACCATCCAATTCAGCTAATAAGTTCTTTTCCCTGTAATATTCAATCAAAGGGAACGTTTGCTCCTCATACACAGCCAATCTTGATTCCACGGTTTCTTTGCGATCGTCACTGCGCTGCATGAGTTCTCCACCGCATTCATCGCAAATCCCTTCTTTTTTCGAAGGGACAAATTCCAGATGATAGACCGCCGGACATCTGGAACAATTTCGCCGTCCACTTAGACGATTAATGACTTCTTCTCTTGTAATAACAAAATAAATTACCCGATAAAGGGACAATCCTTTTCCAACTAATAACCCAGCCAAGCTATCAGCTTGGGGCACAGTTCTGGGAAACCCGTCGAGGATAAAGCCCTTTCCACATTCGGAAGTCCCAATTTTTTCTTCTACTAAACCGATGACAACTTTGTCTGGAACGAGATCCCCTCGATCCATATATTGCTTAGCTTCTTTTCCTAAAGAAGTTTGCTGAACGACCCCCGCTCGCAAGAGATCGCCAGTCGAAATCTTAGGAATACCATATTTAGCAGAAACCATTTCCGCCTGAGTACCCTTGCCAACACCTGGGACCCCAAGAAAGACCAGCCGCACCGACGATCACCCACTCCTTCCTTTAAGTTTTCCCTTTGACAGAAAACCTTCGTAATTGCGCATCAACATATGCGATTCGATTTGCTGTGCCGTATCGAGCCCTACTCCAACGACAATTAGTAGGGACGTCCCTCCGAAATAGAACGGCACATTCAATCGATAAATCAATAGTTCCGGAATCACGCACACGATGGCCAGATAAATGGCCCCAGCAAAGGTAACTCGTGTCAACACCTTGTAAATATAGTCAGCGGTCCGTTGGCCAGGACGGATGCCGGGAATAAATCCTCCATATTTTTTCATATTGTCCGCCATATCAACTGGGTTTAAAACCACAGCCGTATAAAAAAAGCAAAAGAACAATATCATACTCACATACATCAGAGTATAAACTAGCGATCCTGGCGCAAGTTGGGCTCCAATTTCTTGGACCCATGGGACCTGAATGAATCCCGTAATCGTTGCGGGAAAGGCAATGATCGACGAGGCAAAAATAGGAGGAATAACACCCGCTGTATTAATCTTCAATGGAATATGAGTATTTTGCCCTCCAAACACACGGCGCCCAACCACCCGCTTTGCATACTGGACTGGAACTTTGCGACGTCCACTTTCCAAGAACACAATGGCCGTCACGACACCAACCATGACTACGCCTAAGAGAATCAGGAAAAGCAGGCTGAGTTCTCCGACTCGATACAAATCAATGGTTTGAACAACAGCACTTGGCAGTCTGGCCACGATTCCAGCAAAAATTATAAGCGAAATCCCATTACCGACTCCCCGTTCCGTAATCTGCTCACCCAACCACATGAGAAAGGCAGTTCCAGCGGTGAGAGTGATCACAGTCATGAGCCGGAAGGGCCATCCAGGTTCGAGGACAAATTGTCCTTGATTCATCCCCTCCAACCCCAAGGCAATCCCAAAGCCTTGAATGAGGGCAATGCCAATAGTTCCATAACGCGTGTATTGAACAATCGTTTTTCTTCCTCGCTCCCCCTCCTTTGCTAGTTTGGATAAATGGGGAATGACTACCGTCAACAATTGTAAGATGATTGACGCGCTGATATAGGGCATAATCCCCAGCGCGAAAATCGTCAAACGAGACAAGGCCCCCCCGGAAAATATATCCAAGAACCCTAAGAGGGCCCCACCACGATCCTGGAGAAACTTGGCTAACTCGGCGTTATTAATTCCAGGGGTTGGGACATGGGCACCAATCCGATACACCGCCAGCATGGCCAAGGTAAAGAGCACGCGGCCGCGTAATTCTGGAATTTTAAGAATGTTTTGGAAGCTCGTAATGAGCCGTTCAAGCACAGCCTATGACCTTGGCTTGTCCGCCCGCTTGCTGAATTTTCTGAAGGGCCGACTGGCTAAATTTATGGGCTTCCACAACTAAGGGCTTTGTCAAATCACCCACACCAAGAATCTTGATTGGCCTTGTCCGTTTTTTGACAATTCCTTTTTCATGTAATACTTGCGGAGTAATTTCTTTGACATCAGCAATTGAAGAAAGGACATGAAGATTCACGATGTTGTACTCAACACGAAACGGATTGTGAAATCCTCGTTTCGGCAATCGACGCGCCAAGGGCATTTGGCCGCCCTCAAAACCAGCCATATTGGGATTCCCAGCTCGAGCCAACACCCCTTTGTGTCCCTTTCCTGATGTTTTTCCGCTACCAGATCCATGGCCCCGACCCAGCCGTTTAGGTTTTTTCTTAGACCCAGTTGCTGGTCGCAATGTATGTAACTTCATCATAGAGTCACCTCAACCAAATGCTTCACTTTATCGATCAGCCCAAGAACCTGCGATGTTTTGGGATGTTCCACGGTTTGATGAAGACGTCGTAAACCCAAGTTTTGCAAGAACACGCGCTGCTTGGATGGTCGTCCTATAGGACTACGCTTGAGGGTAATCAACACTCGATCGTTCCCAGAACTTTTCCTAGATGTTGCCATAAATACAACCAGTCCTTACACAACTTAAGAAGAAGCAACCTCTTCAACAGAAGAAGCAACATCTTCAACTTGCCGAGTTCGCTTTACAGCCTGAGGATCCTTCAGTTGGGAAAGCCCTTCCAGAGTTGCCTGTACCACATTGAATGGATTGCCACGCCCCAAGGTCTTGGCAATGATATTGTGCACACCAAGCACCTCTAAAATAGCTCGAACCGCGCCACCTGCAATAATTCCAGTTCCCTCCTTGGCAGGCTTCATCAATACATGCTCTCCGCAAAAAAATCCGTGGACGTCATGAGGAATGCTTCTATTTTTTAAAGGCACTCGAATCAGCTGCTTTTTTGCTCGGCCAACCGCCTTGGCAATAGCTGGAGGAACCTCAGTAGCCTTCCCCTTTCCAATGCCGACCCATCCTTCACCATCGCCCACAACCACCAATGCGCTAAAGGAGAATCTCTTTCCCCCTTTTACTACTTTTGCTACACGATTAATCGAAACCAGCTTATCTTTTAAGTTTAATTCTTCAGGATTAACACGCACGAATTCATTTCTCCCAGTGCTAGAAGTTGAGACCGCCCTCACGAGAGGCATCTGCTAATGCTTTGACTCGCCCATGAAACAACCGTCCCCCACGATCAAAAACCACAGCGGTAATGTTCGCCGCCATTGCTCGCTCGGCTAGCTGCTTACCCACCGCTTTAGCTGCCTCACTTGACCCACCTGAGGAAACACTCTCTCTTACGACTTTTTCCCTAGATGAGGCCGAGGCCACGGTCCGCCCTTCCGTATCATCAATAATTTGGGCGTAAATGTGGGCATTACTACGAAAGATATTCAATCGCGGTCTGGCCGTCGAGCCAAAGACTTTTTTTCGAACACGAGCCTTCCGACGGACGAATCTTCGCCGTTTCGTATTCTCATTCATAACAACCCACGCTATTTCTTGCCTGCTTTCCCAGCCTTTTTGATCAATGTTTCCCCACTATACTTGATGCCTTTCTGTTTGTAGACATCTGGGGGCCGGACACTTCGAATATTGGCAGCAACTTGCGTCACCAAGCGTTTGTCAATTCCCTTCACAGAAATCACTGTCTGTTTATCTACAGAAGCTTGCACTCCTTGCGGAATGGTTATGGTAACTGGATGAGCAAAACCAACATTCAGGGAAAGATTTTGGCCCTGGACTTGCGCGCGATACCCAACCCCAGCCAGTTCTAACGTCCGCTCATAACCCTTGGTCACACCCTCGACAAGATTATTCATTTCCACCCTTGTCAACCCATGCAAGGCCTTGAGTCTTGAAGTATCACTGGATCGACCAACATGAACGTAGCCATCCTTAACTTCCACATTTACACCATCATTTAACCCCCAGCTTAATTGACCGAGTGGACCTTTCACAGTAACTTGCCGATCAGCAATCTGCACATCGACGCCCTTAGAAAGCGGAACCGGTTTTCTCCCAATTCGTGACATTATAGTGGCCCTACGTTCTACCCATAATACTGGAATCACTCAACTCGTTCTTACCACACATAACACAGAACCTCTCCACCCATCCCGTTTTTACGCGCCTCGCTATCCGTTACTACACCTTTTGAGGTTGAAATAATCGCAACACCTAACCCCCCAATTACACGAGGGACTTCTGTTTTTCCGACATAAATACGGTGGCCAGGCTTACTGACTCGTTTTATACCTTCAATCACAGGTTTTTTTTCTCGACCAGGATGATACCGTAATGCTACTTTCAAGGTGGGATGGCCATTAGCAGTCGTTTTTTCGAAACCCTGAATGAATCCCTCGGCTTGCAAAACAGATAGTATACTAGCTTTTAATTTCGATTCCGGAATTCCAACTGTCGCATGAGCACGTCGCCCACCATTCAGCAAACGAACAAACAAGTCCGCAACAGGATCAGTCATTGACATACGGTTTCCTCACTTCAAACTAGAGCCACAAGCCCCTACCAGCTTGACTTAGTGACTCCGGGAATGTCCCCTCTCAAACTATGAAATCGAAAACAAATCCGGCACATTTGGAAGCGACGCAAAAACGCTCGCACCCTCCCACATAAAGGGCAGCGATTGTATCGCCGAACCGCAAATTTGGGTTCCATGGCTGCTTTATTTCGTAACGATTTTTTTGCCACAAATTATTCCAACACGACTTCTTTAATTAATCTAATCAACGAAAAGGCATACCCAAATGGGACAACAACGCTTTTGCCTCATCATTGCGCTTTGCGCTGGTTACAATTGTAATATCCATCCCATGAATTGAAGCAACATCATCATATTTGATTTCCGGAAACGTCAATTGCTCCTTTAACCCCAACGTATAATTTCCTCGTCCATCAAACGCTTTGGGAGAAACTCCACGAAAGTCCCTGATACGCGGAAGCCCAATGTTCATAAGTCGATCAAGAAACTCGTACATATAATTTCCTCGAAGAGTCACTTTTGCGCCAATAGGCATGCCCTGCCTCAATTTAAATCCAGCTATGGCTTTTTTCGCCTTCGTCACCACAGGCTTCTGTCCAGCAATGAGAGTAAGTTCCGTCACCGCGCTTTCAAGAAGTTTGGCATTCTGAATCGCCTCCCCCATTCCTACATTCACCACTACACGATCCAACCGAGGCACCTGCATCTGATTTCGGTAGGAAAATTCCTTGATCATCTTGGGAAGCACCTCGTTCCGATACTTTTCCTTCAGCCGTGGAGATGCGCCACCTGAAGAGGGCTTTTTTTCAGATTTTTTCGATTCAGTTTTAGCCATTAGACCTTATCCAATATTTCCTCTGGACTCTTCCGTAGAACTCGGACTCTTCGCCCATCGCCTAACAGTTTGATGCCCACCCTTGATGCTTTCTCAACACCCTGAGAGTAAATCATGACATTGGAAATAGAGAACGGAGCTTCACGCTCCAAAATCCCCCCTTGTTTATGCTTTTGCGTGGGCTTTGAATGCCGCTTCACAATATTTAGCTTTTCAACCGTCACTCTTCCAACACCCGAGAAAACGTTTAAAACTTTTCCCGTTTTTCCCTTCTCGCGCCCAGCGATCACCATCACAGTATCACCCTTTTTAATACGGGCTTTCTTCAAAGCACGACCAGGTTGTTTTTTGCCAAAACTCCGCGCCATTATAAAACCTCAGGAGCAAGTGAAACTATTTTCATAAACTTTTTTTTCCGTAATTCCCTCGCGACCGGACCGAAAATACGAGTTCCAATGGGTTCTCCCTGCGCATTGACCAACACACAGGCATTGCGATCGAAACGGATGTAGGATCCGTCTTCACGGCGAGCGCTTTTCTTTGTTCTGACAATCACCGCCTTAACAACTTGGCCCTTTTTTACAGCTGCCCTTGGGATAGCCTCTCGAACAGACACAACGATAATATCCCCGATACCACCATACCGGCGCCGAGTACCACCAAGCACATGAAAGCAACGCACACTACGAGCCCCGGAATTATCAGCAACATCTAAATATGTATAAGTCTGAATCATGCCTGATTACTACTCCCACATAAAGAGCTGACTTTTATGCCTGCTGGGACTTTTCTCCTCGCTCAACCACTTCTGAAACACGCCAATGCTTGCCCTTACTTAATGGCCGAGTTTCCACGATCTTAACTTGATCACCGATCTTGGATTCGTTCTTCTCGTCATGCGCTTTAATTCTCGATACACGTCGCACAACTTTCCCATACAACGGATGCGGAACCTGCCTCGTGACCGCCACAACCACGGTCTTTTCCATGTTATCTTTGATAACTTTTCCGTAAGAAACCCGTTGCCGACGACGCTTATCATTTGCCATACATTAACACCTATTCTCCAATCAGCGAGTTGCCTCCAACTCTTTTTCACGAAGAACGGTTCGAGCCCGAGCCACCTCGCGCCGAACTTGACGAATGCGCATGGGATTTTCAATCCGGCCTAAAGCAAGTTGACACCGAAGATGAAAAAGCTCTTCCTTAAGTTGGTGGACCTTTCCCACAACTTCTTCTAGTTCCATTCCTCTTAATTCCTGAACGTTCATAACGCTTTAGCCTATATAAATAGCTCTCCTCGAACCACAAATTTGGTAGCCAAAGGCAACTTATGCCCAGCCAAACGAAAGGCTTCTTCCGCCACACTGCGAGTCACATCGTCCATCTCGTAGAGAATTCGCCCTGGCTTGACCACAGCTACCCAAAATTCAGGATTTCCCTTACCTTTCCCCATTCGGACTTCAGCAGGTTTTTTCGTTACAGGTTTATCGGGAAAAATTCTCGTCCAAATTCGACCACCACGTTTCACATAACGAGTCATGGCAATCCTAGCAGCTTCGATCTGACGGGCAGTTATTCGTCCAGGCTCTAAAACTTTTAACCCAAACTGTCCAAACGATACTTCCCCTCCCCGGTAGGCTTTTCCATACATCCGGCCTTTGTGGACTTTTCGAAATTTAACTTTTTTAGGCGCTAACATAGTGACTTATGCCTTTTCGTAATTATAATAACCCAGTAGACTGCTCGTTTCCGCTTGCAGAAGGCAATTCGGCATCGCCTTTATAAATCCACGTCTTTACCCCAATCTTTCCCATAGTCGTATTAGATTCGGCAAAACCATAATCCACATCAGCTCGAAGAGTATGGAGAGGAACGCGACCCTCGCGATACCACTCGGTTCTAGCGATTTCATTGCCCCCAAGTCGCCCAGCACAAGAAACCCGAATCCCTTGGGCTCCCAACCGCATAGCAGAGGCAACGCTCCGCTTCATGGCTCGCCGAAACGACACCCTCTTTTGCAACTGCAAGGCAATATTCTCTGCAACAAGTTGCGCATCGAGTTCAGGCTTTTTGATCTCCTTCACTGCAACATATACTTCGCGACCATATTGTTGTTCCAACATAGCCTTTAACTTATCGACTTCTGCACCTTTTCGACCTATGATAATCCCGGGACGGGCAGTATGAATAATGGCCCTTACTTGATTGCCAGACCGTTCAATTTCCACACGGGAAATTCCAGCATGGTACAACCGAGACTTAACGATTTTTCGAATCTGCACATCCTCGTGAAGCAATTTTGCAAAATCTTTCTTGGCATACCACCTGGAATTCCAGGGCCGAGTATAACCAAGCCTAAAACCGTACGGATGTGTTTTTTGACCCATAAATTTAGCTTACCCCTCTACTCGTCTTACACAGCATTTCATAAAAGCGTTTTTTAAGACCCTTCAATCGGCGCCACAACAATTGTCACGTGACTGGTCCTTTTATGAATCGGACTCGCCCTTCCCTGTGCACGAGGTTGAAAGCGCTTTAAGGTTGGCCCCCCATCCACATAAGCCCGCACAATTCGCAAGGACTCAGGATCACCTAAATCTCTTTGACCTGCATTCGCCACGGCGGACTGAAGTAATTTTTCAATCACCGCTGCGGCTGCACGCGGAAGATATTTTAAAAGCGTTAACGCCTCGGTCACATCACGACCACGGATTAAATCAATGACCATACGCATTTTCCTTGGGGCCATCCTCACAAACCGGAGAACCGCCTTCGCTTCGACCATAAACCTTACCCTTTACTCTCTATTTTAGGGGAACTGCTTTTTCGGACCTCGCGGCGCCATGCCCCTTAAAAAATCTTGTGGGCGAAAACTCACCGAGTTTATGCCCAACCATATTCTCGGTCACATAGACCGGAATAAACTTTTTCCCATTATGAACAGCAAAGGTATGCCCAATCA
>CAZDCF010000015.1:0-31904 GCA_964503895.1 uncultured Nitrospiraceae bacterium
AGTACCGTCTTTTTTAAAGCACTCGAAGCCGTTAACCGAGTAGAGGCAAAGGCCATAACCCTTTCGCTTTCCCTCTCGACTTTCGACGCATCAGGGTCATGCAAAAACGCAACAAGCGGCTCAATGGCCACATCACCGATTAAAATAAGAGAAGAGGCTGCATACTCTCGCAACACAAGGTCCTTCAATAATAAAATCAGATCTGGAATGACCTTTGGGTCACGGAAATGCCCTAAGGCAGTGGCTGCAGCCTCCTTGATTAGTTGGTCTTCACTAATAATGCAGCCGGGAGTCGGCGTTCCTTGCTGAGGAATTCCTTTACCTTTCAGGGCATCCAATACGGGAGGTAATGCTCGAGCATCACCGATCATGCCCAAAGAGGCAATCGCATGTCGTTTCACAGCGCCATCTTTCATGGCCTCAATCAAGCCATCCAACGCTTCAGGGTCACCAATAATCCCTAAAGCAATGGTTGCATCTTCCCGCACGGCTCGATCTTCATCTTTAAGCGCTTTGACCAATGCCTCAACGACACGCACATCCTTGGTCCAGGCCCTACCCATTTGGTAGTCGGTGGTCATCCCGCCCAAGGCCCGAACTCCATGGCAACGGACAACAAAATGGGGATCTTTTAAGGTTTCGATTAAGGCAGGTATGGATTCGTCGCCAATATATACTAGGGCGGTACCTGCAGTTTCCCGAACAATCTTGGAAGGATCTTTAAATAACTTAATAAGAAAAGGAACCGCCGCTGAATCACCGATTCGCCCTAACGACTCAGCGGCGGCAGCTTTGACGGCTCCATCCCGATCGCGGCAGGCAACGGCCAGCCCCTTCACGGCTTGGGAATCTTTAAGCAGACCAAGTGTCTTTCCGGCTTGCTCCCGGACACGCCACCTTTCATCTTTCAAACAGGTAATCAATTTGGGTACATTTCCAAGACCCATCGATGCCATGGCGGAGACAGACTCGGCCTGAACTTCCATCATGTTGTCATTGAATAAGGTAACCAGGCCCTCAACCGCTTGGTCACCCCCAATTTTCGCTAAAGCCCACCCAACTTGGACTCGGACCGCCCAATAATCATCCTCAAGAGCTGACAAAAGATCATCGAGTGTTTCGGGATCACCTAATTCCGCAAGAGCCTTAGCAGCTTCCTCACGAGTGGCATCATCCACATCTTCTAAGTCTTCTATCCAATCTTGTATATTTTGAGACATGAAAAAGTCCTTTTAATTCTAGCCGCGATAATCATAGTCGCGCTCTTGTTTGTAGGGCTGCGTATGGCTACAAACAATTACGAGTTTGTTCGTGCCTTGGCCCTTGACACATTGAGCCAAGGAATTATCAAATTCCAATTGCCCACCAAGGGTCACCCGGAATAGAAAATCAAACGTAAATGTTCCAAACCGATATTCACCTGGTTTTAATTTAATATCATGTGCCTCGATTGTGCGATACGATTCATAGGTCATAGGATCTTTTGTCCAAAGCAGCGGGGTAACCCCGGGAACATGCCACCAAGTAGGAGGATCCAGGGCAGTTGGATCTATAGTCACGGTATGTTCGCGAGTCAGGGGATTCACTGGTTCACCCGTATGACCCATATCTACCCCACCCAAACAGCCAAGTAGGATAAGGCCTATTACGACCCCAAAACGTTTATATTGCGTGCTTCGATGTAGTTTATCGAGCAAAGCCTTTAAGTCGATCCAGGTTTTCATTGCCCGTAGTCTTTCGTTCTGGAGTGGCGACAAAAATTTCTTTAATAGGTTGACTCTGCCACTCGGTATGAGTTTCTAAACCCAACGCCTCCATCACTGTAGCACCCGTATCCATAATCGAAACAGGGTATTGAATCTGATGCCCTGACTTTACATTCGCCCCCCACGCTATCCAAGGAACCGAAACCCCTTTGTGGTTCGCAGCATCCGATGAACCATTGACCTTCCCATTTTTTCCCATCCCCTTACCACTCAGACCCGTGACAATGACCATGGTTTTGTCCAAGACCTTGTGGGCTCGATAGAGTTCGAGAACGCCACCTATGGCGGTGTCTACTGAGGAAAGAGCCTTTTTATAAGCCTTTGAATCCCACCCCCTTTTTAATGCAGCATCCATCGGTGCGGGAAAATGTGCGACTAAAAGACCTGGGACGGTAAACAGGCGGAACCCATATCCTCCCTTACTTGTCACTTTGTTGAGGTAATCCTCAATATGCCCCACAACGGTGTTAGGATTGCACTTAGGTTTAGCTTTCCCACAAGTTTGCATATCCACGTATATTTCAGGACGAGATAATTGATAAAACCGTTCATCCATTATGAACAAAGCCGTGTCTACACCACCGGCCAAATCCAAGTAATCAAATAAGGTGGGAGACCGAAGGAATGATCGAGAAAAATCGTACTCCTCCCACTCGTGATTAATACGATGCTTCTTTACCGGAAGTCCTGTAAGCAGCGTGGCCATGGCGGACACTGCCATTGGAGGTGAAATTGACTGAGCATCGATCCTGTTAGCTCCCTTATTTGCCAATTTCTGAAGAACAGGAAGATCGTTGGCCTCAATGGAATCGTTGTTGACACCTTCCAGAACAAACAGGAGAACATGTTCGGCCTGAGCAGCAAAAGCGGCTGTCGAAAAAAGGAAAAAAATACTGAAAAATGTAGCAATTATTCCGCCGGGATGAAGCGGAAATTTGTGATAATATTTTTTCATCTTCATAAATTCCAAAGTTGCAAAAGCCAAATAAATGGAGGAACATTTCCATAGTACCGTAAAACAGAAAACCCTCTCCAGTAGCTGGAATGAACTTACCACGCACATTTTCTGACGGTCAACTGTGGGGCAGATATACATTACGTTTCTGGACAAACAGAATTATAGGCCTTGTATCGTTGCACGTTGTCCCTGTTTCGGGGTATGACATTGCTTCTGATTTGACTAATGATTTTTGCGATAACTACTGCTATAGAAATGTTAAACGATGCCAGACGAGAATAACTTTCACCACGCCAAATATTCCCGGTCCGACCCAGGTAACCGCGTTGGCTACCTGACGCTGGAAACTGGGGCTCAACCTTTTTCACCGGCCTGGAATGATGCCCTCAGCCTCGCCGGCAAAACTCTTTACGGTGCCGGTGTCCGAGTTATTATACTCCTTTACGGTTCTTACTTTGGGACAGACCTTTTTGGTTCAGGTCGCCTAGATGAAATCGGAGGGCTAAAACGAGGCTATTCTAGAGGTATCCCAGGCATCGAATCGCTTTTGGCCCTATTAAGACCAAAAGATTACCAACAATGCCCAAAAGATTTTGGCCTTTCCCCACCATATGCCAATGACGAAGCTACTAAAACATGGCTGGATCAACACGCCAAAGATCTCGGAAATTTCACTGCCGATTATGAGCGCGGGCTTCGAAAGAGCTTCTCCTCATCTGGTTCAACCCCTATTGCCTGCGTTCGTCACCTCTGGTCTTCCCTAAACCACCACCTCGGACGAATGGAAGGGGCATTCACCCTTTTCCATGACATAAGTACACTCAAACAGCAATTCAATTTGAACGAAACCCACCGTGTACTGATTTTAGCCCACGGGCACGCGGGACAACTTGTCGCACTATTATCTAATCTTCTTGCCCAAGAAGAATCCTCAGCCCGAGATGAATTGTTTGAAGCACTTGCACACCATTATGGGCAATTCAATCCACAACGGCCAGCGATAGCCCACCTTCAAGGGGTGGATCAATTTCTCGCCACTAATCAACAGGAGAAGTTTCCAGCTTTGGATATCGTGACCTTAGGCACATCGGTTCGATATGGATGGAATACCAAGGGAATTGGGAAACTCCTTCATATGATTAATCACCGTCCTATCCGGAGCGACGGGAAAAAATGGTTGGCGAAAATGGACCTTCCCCAAATTGTCATGGAAATGCCTATGGTATTGGGTGGGGATTATGTCCAACAATTAACCGTGGCTAGCACGGATGCGGTTCTATCCTCACCGCTTGAAGAGGAATTGAATCAAGCTCTTCAGGAAAATCTCGAACCCTATCACGGGTTTGAGCGGTGGTTGGAGTGCGCCAGGCGGGTCACTCGATGTCCCAATGATGGGAAATGCCTCCTAGTTGACTACGGAGATGCTGGCGAAGATTCTCCCTCCGAAAATCTTTATGGTCACGGATGTTATACCCGGCTATCTGCCCTTTTATTTCAAACCCGGCAGATTGTAAAAACGCTTTATTCCTAGGCTAGCACTCACCCAGGCAAAATAAATTAGTGAAAATCGTTGACCTGCATTTCCCGCATATGATACTCCTTCCCAGTTTTAAAAAAAGCTTCTGAGTTTCCCAACGACTTCTTCTGGTGTTTTCATTTTTTTTCTGATGAAGCGTAAATCTTGGGTAGAGTCTTTAACTTAGTTGAAAAGATGACATGATAGTAGGTGTCCCAAAAGAAACATACCCCGGTGAAACACGAGTCGCACTGATCCCTGCGATAATTCCATCTCTCCAAAAGGAAGGAATGGAAGTTCAAATTGAAGCCGGTGCGGGTATGGAATCGGGCTATCCTGACTCTGCCTACAGCGAAAAAGGTGCAACTATCGCTGCATCGAGGCTTCAGTTGTTTGAATCCGCGAAAATTATCGCCCAAGTGCGCTTGCTAGGAGCCAATCCCGAACATGGACAGGCTGATTTACCTTGCATGCAATATGGTCAATTACTAATCGGAATGGCAGAGGCACTCTCAAATCCCGACGCACTTCGAGACCTGAACACCCGAAAAGTCATTGCCTTTGCAATGGAACTCATGCCTCGAATTACCCGGGCGCAAAGCATGGATGTGCTCTCCTCCATGGGAACCGTAGCTGGCTATAAAGCTGTTCTCATGGCAGCCAATGCCTCGCCAAAGATGTTTCCAATGCTCATGACTGCTGCTGGCACCGTTGCTCCAGCAAAAGTTCTGATTATTGGAGCAGGGGTCGCGGGTTTACAGGCTATTTCCATGGCACGTCGGCTTGGTGCATCCGTGGAAGCCTATGACTTGCGTCCGGCTGTTAAAGAACAGGTATTAAGCCTTGGCGCAAGGTTTGTAGAACTTTCCTTAGATACCAGCGATTCAGAAGATAAAGGCGGTTACGCCAAAGCCCAAGATGAGGAATTCTATAAAAAACAACGTGAGCTATTAGGGAAAGTCATTGCTTCCAGTGACGTAGTCATTACTACAGCTGCGGTACCAGGGAAAAAGGCGCCGGTGTTGATTACAGCGGAAATGGTATCCGCCATGGCACCAGGTTCTGTCATCGTTGACTTGGCGGCAGAACGGGGAGGCAATTGTGAACTCACCAAGGGAAATCAGACTGTTGTATCCCATGGAATCACAATCATTGGTCAAGAAAATATTCCAGCCACAACTCCATACCACGCAAGCCAAATGTACAGTAAAAACATCGCCACTTTTCTTCTGCACCTAGTGAAGAAAGGTGAATTGACGCTTGATATGGAAGATGAAATCACCAAGGAGACCATGCTGACCCGAGATGGCAAGACTGTCCATCCACGGTTTCAACTATAGATCCGTTAGCAACAAGAAGAACAGAGGAGACATAAGAATAGTATGGATATAATCTCTGGGATTACAATTTTTGTGCTGGCTATTTTTGTTGGCTTTGAAATTATTACGAAAATCCCTCCAACTCTTCACACCCCGCTGATGTCCGGATCGAATGCTATTTCCGGAATTACACTGGTAGGCGCTATTCTTTCCTCCGGTGCTCAACATACTTTCATGACCACAGCACTCGGCGCCTTGGCTGTAGTCTTTGCGACCATCAATGTGGTGGGCGGGTTCATGGTCACCAATCGAATGTTGGAAATGTTCAGAAAAAAAGTCTAAGACATGACAGACATCATCATTAATATTGGATATCTGATTTCAGCCACGCTGTTTATTTTGGGCCTCAAAGGCCTGACTCATCCCCGAACCGCTGTACGCGGCAACCTCCTGGGAGCCTGCGGGATGCTCCTTGCTATCATCATTACTCTGACCGACCAAAACATTGTCAGTTTTGAAATTATCGTGGCCGGAATCGTCCTGGGCGCGATTATCGGCGCAGTCTTAGCTATTAAAATTGAGATGACATCCATGCCCGAATTGGTCGCAATGTTTAATGGTTTTGGTGGTATTGCCTCCGTCTTTGTGGCAGGAGCCGCCCTCGTTGAAAGCACCCTCAATGGGGCGACCCCTTTGGTTCAGGCAATGATCGCTGTAGCCGCGTCAGGCCTTATTGGAGCCGTAACGTTTTGGGGCAGTCTCGTAGCATTTGCCAAACTCAAGGGATTAGTGGGAGATGCAGCAGTTCTTTTTTCTGGGCAGCAGGTTATAAATGCAGTTCTAGCCATTCTTGCGTTGGCACTCAGCGCCGGAGTGGTTATGGATCCAACAAGCGTGTTTCTCTACTGGCTCCTCGTGCTCGTGGCATCGGCCCTTGGGGTACTTCTTGTTATTCCCATTGGCGGAGCAGACATGCCGGTAGTCGTAGCATTATTGAATTCGTATTCAGGTTTAGCTGCAGCAGCAACTGGATTCGTGTTATCCAACAACGTCCTCATCATTACTGGATCTCTGGTTGGCGCATCAGGGTTGGTCTTAACCAAAATCATGTGCGTGGCCATGAATCGCTCTCTGACAAATGTCCTTTTTGGCGTCCTAGCGCCAACAGGTGGAGGAGCTACTGCGGATGAAGTCTACGCTGGGAAAGTCAAATCAACATCACCGGAAGAGGTAGCTATGCTATTTGATGCCGCCCGCCGAGTGGCCATTGTTCCAGGTTATGGAATGGCGGTTTCTCAGGCCCAGCATCCAGTTGCTAATCTCGCAACCTTGCTTGAAGAACGCGGAATTCAAGTCGAATACGCGGTTCACCCTGTGGCCGGTCGAATGCCGGGGCATATGAATGTATTGCTAGCCGAGGCAGATGTCCCTTATGAATCCCTCAAAGATATGGATGAGATTAACCAGTATATTGATCAAATTGATGTTGTTTTGGTTATTGGGGCCAACGATGTTGTCAATCCGCTAGCAAGAACCGACCCTACTAGCGCCATTGCCGGTATGCCGATCATCAATGTCGATAAAGCCAAAACCGTGGTGAATATTAAACGGAGTTTGAGCCCTGGCTTTGCTGGCATCCCAAATCCGCTTTTTGCCCTCGATAATTCACTTATGCTTTTTGGTGATGGGAAAAAAGCAGTCCTTAGTATTATTGCCGCACTAAAAGACACCTAATTCTGGTGCTTTTCCTTATTCTCCATCTAATTATTAAAGTATTTTCATTTAGTTAATAATTCTTATATTTTTTGCAAACTCGAGTAACTATCCGTATCCATAAATTTTCATAAGCCATTGATTTTATTATTGTTAATAAATTTTTACTTTGTGAGTCCTTAACCTTGTCTGAAACTGGATGAGTATGGTAGATTGGCAACCGTACTTGATGGAAGCGAAATCATTCATTAATTCTTAAGAACAACCAGGATAGCCATGGAAATAAAAGTAGTTAATAACAATGTCGAAAAGGCTTTACGGGTTGCCAAAAAGAAATTGGCTGCTGATGGTTTATTCCGTGAATTGAAACGACGTCGCTTCTATGAAAAACCGAGTGTGAAAAAGAAAGCTAAAGAACGGGAAGCTGCACGGCGACGACAAAAATGGCTGGCCAAACGCACGTTTCGATAAATATTCCTTTTACATCTTTCCCGTTTTACATCGCTTTCAGAACAGCCCAAACTGTTTCTTTCCCCCCCCCTCATGCGTGATGAACAGATTCACGCCGCTGTTAGAATAATTAAAAAAACCATACGGCAATGGGAAGAGCCGGTCGTTGGTATTGTGGCCAGAGAGTCCCGCGATCCCTTTCGCATTCTTATAGCTTGTCTTCTTAGCCTCAGGACAAAGGATGAAACCACGGCTAAAGCTAGTTATCGCCTTTTCAAATTAGCAGATAAGCCAACTCGCATGCTCAAACTCCCACTTAACCAAGTGGAGAAGGCCATTTACCCAGTTGGGTTCTACAAAACCAAGGCCAGACAAATTCACACCATTTGTCAAACCTTGTTGAAAAATTTTGGCGGAGTGGTCCCTAACACCATCGACGAGTTGCTAACCCTAAAAGGGGTGGGACGAAAGACGGCCAATTTAGTCATCACGGTAGGTTATAAGAAGCCAGGCATTTGTGTAGACATTCACGTTCATCGAATCAGCAATCGTTGGGGATACATTCAAACGAAAACACCTGAAGAGTCTGAACAAGCGTTACGAAAGAAATTACCGAAAAAATACTGGATTCAATTCAATGATTGGCTCGTCCCCTACGGTCAACATCTATGCCGACCAGTCTCGCCTTTCTGTACCCAATGTACTATTAGTGAATTCTGCGATCGGGTAGGAGTAACTACTTCGCGTTAGATTCATTTTCAATCTAATGCCCACTATAGCGTGGACGAAAACTCTCATTAAATAAACGTTCCCTAAAACATTCCCGAATCAAAAATACAAAATTGGATTCCCGATTAAATGCATTGGGAATGAGGGAGTTTTTCATTTAAGCAGTTTTCCCGGATTAAAGTTAACCCACATCGGCAATAAGCTTCTCATACAAATGTTTGATCGTTTTAGTAATTGACCGTTCCCAAATTGTGGCAAGTGGCCTAGCTTCAATCGTATTGACCGGCAAAACACCAAACCCTGTGTTTGTTAAAAACGCTTCATCCACATCCCGCAGATCTTCAGATCGGAAGGCACCTTCCTGAAGTCCTATGCCTTCCTTCCTAGCTAACTCCAATACAATTTCCCTGGTAATTCCAGGAAGAATGCCACATTGGAGAGAAGGAGTATGAAGTCGCTTGTCCTTAACAAAGAAAAAATTACTTGTCGTTGCTTCAGCGAGAAATCCTTCGGTGTTTAATAAAAGGCCATCGAAAGTTTGGGCCATTCTCGCTTCTTGTTTAGCAAGAATATTATTCAGGTAATTGAGGGATTTTGCCTGTGAGGGAAGGGCACACGAAGGCTGCCTTCGCGTTTTGAGGATAGTGAGGCTTACACCATGTTTTTTTTGATCTTCGCTAAGTTGAGGAATTGGTCTTGGAAATATAACTACAGTCGAGTTCGAGGAAACCAACGGGTCAAGCCCTAAACCGCCAACACCACGAGAAAGAGTGATCCGGATCATGGAGTGGTTCAAATTATTCCGCTCGATAAGTTCTTTAAGAAGGGGCCCCCAATCGGGTTGGGGCGTTGGAAGGCTAAGGCCAAGACATTCGCATGACTGGTGTAACCGTTGGAGATGACGATTAAGAAAAAGAAGGTGAGAATCATAGACCCGAATTGTCTCAAACACTCCGTCCCCGAACAGAAAACCACGGTCAAAGACTGACACGCGAGCTTGGTCGTCTTCCACAAATTGGTCGTTCAAATACACCCACATAATAAAAGTCGGGACTTAGTGCTATTGAAGTGCCTGAAAGAGGGCTTGGGCTTTCTGCAGGGTCTCTTCGTATTCAAGGTCAGGTTGTGAGTCTGCCACAATTCCAGCACCTACTTGTAAGTACGCGCGATCTTGCGAAAGCAAGATGGTCCGAATAATAATGTTCAAATCCATATCTCCTGTCCAACTGATATAACCAATGGAACCGGTATAGGGACCTCGACGTACGGGTTCGAGTTCTTCGATAATTTCCATACATCGAATCTTTGGGACACCGGTGATAGTTCCACCTGGGAACACCGATTTGATTAAATATTGTGCGCTGAAAGCGGGCCGTAAAATTCCGGAAACATCCGATACTAGATGTGCCACGTGGGAATACTGTTCAACGGTCATGAATTCCGCAACCTGAACTGATCCGTATTCGCAAACCCGACCCAAATCGTTTCTTGCTAAATCCACGAGCATAAGATGTTCCGCTCGCTCTTTTTTGTTCTTAATCAAGTCCGCAATGAATTGTCGATCCTCTGGAGCAGTAAGGCCTCGTGGCCGAGTCCCTGCTATAGGTCGAGTCGACGCCTGATTGTCTCGGAGTTGAACAAGCCGCTCCGGTGAGGATGACACCAGAGCGAGTCGCTCGGTAACCAGGAGGGCTGAAAATGGAGAGGGGTTTACCTGACGAAGCCGACTATACAACGCCTGGCCGGTTTCTTGGGTGGATTGTCCAGCACTCTGGTCTAAATTGATAGAAAATCGATGAGACAAATTCGCCTGGTAAATATCTCCCGAGCTAATAAGTGCCTGACAATGTTCGACACGTTCGATATAATCCGCACGAGTTTGATTGGCCTCAGGGGCATGAGGTGCCAATGACAAGGGTACCGTGACAAGAGGATCGATCGGAGTAGCCAACTGATGTTCTAGTTCAGCTAGACGCGATCTTCCCTCGCGAACTAGATTGTCGTGAGATTCCGATAGCAATCGTTCTGGGGACGGGGTAAAGATCAAGTAAAGCGTATCCAAGGCATGGTCAATAGCTGCCAGCAGGTCCACGAAGAGAAATTCCATATCCGGGAGATTTAAGTCATTGGTGGCGATAGTGGGCAGATCCTCGAATTGTCTTACGCAGTCATAACTAAAAAACCCGACTGCTCCGCCAACAAAGGGGGGAAGGATTGGTGAGCGCGGCAGTTTTGATGTGCCAAGTAAATGGAAGAAAGCTTCGAGTGAGTCTCCCAATCCTCGCGTCACAGTACCCTGAAATCGAATTTCATATTGGCCATTAGTTGCAGACAGTACTAAATAGGGGTCACTAGCCATAAAGGAATAGCGTGCAATTTCTGGTTGTCCTTTTCCACTTTCCAAGAGAAACGAGGGTCGTAAGGGCGAAGCTATTCGTTGATACAGTTCAAAAGGATCTTGCCCCAGAAGTGGTTTTGAGTGAACGAGAGGAAACTGAATGGTTTCGTCGAGAGACGAGGTTGGGGAAAGAGGAAAGAGTTGCCTCATGTCACGCGTATATCACGAATTGCCTGAGGAGGATGTGCCGAGAATTTTCGTAGCTTCTCTCACTTAGGTGACCCATTCCAGCCCTCTCCATGGGACATCATAGCTGGAAAACTCTAGATTAGGAAACCCTTTCTTTTGTCTGAAAAAACCCGGAAAGGCAGCTAGTTGCTTGACAACCTAACGGGGATTTGATTGAATGGCGCGCCCGATTTCCTAGGGTGACCTTATGCCTTTTTCCCAAGATCCTTTATTTGCAGGTTTAGGGCGGGCTATGAGGGTTAGTACCGACCTTATAGCCGCCCTAATTGTTGGTGGGGGGCTGGGTTGGGTTGTGGATACCTACCTGCTTCCCTCAAGCCCTTGGGGGCTAGTGGTAGGTCTGATTTTAGGGCTGGTTGCAGGTATTCGAAACGCCTACCGATCTGCCCAGAACTGACATAATTCTTAATACTCATTTACAAACGAGCCCGAGGCCGCATTGGAAGATCCGCTTCACCCCTTTGAACTTCATAATTTTATAGACATTTCGCTGTTTGGCTTGGATATTTCCATCAACAAAGCAGTGGTGATGATGCTGTTCGTGGTATTGGCGGTAATTCTCTTTTTAACCATGGCCAGGTCTTCAGGGTCTTTGGTGCCTACGAAAATACAAAGCATTGCGGAAATGATGGTGGAATTTATTCGGGGGATGATTCACGATACTATGGGTCCCGAAGGCATGAGGTTTTTCCCACTGGTTTCGACTCTGTTCTTATTTATTCTATTTTCGAATCTGCTTGGACTCATTCCCGGTTCATATACAATCACCAGTCAGCTTGTCGTAACTGGGGTTTTCGCGGTTTTTGTGTATATGCTGAGCATTTTGTTGGGACTCAAAATTCACGGACCGAAATTTATTAAAGCAATGTTGATTCCTTCAGGGACACCAACATTTATTATTCCATTGATGGTTATTATTGAAATGATCAGCCAGCTAGCTCGTCCTATTTCCTTGGCCGTAAGACTGTTCGCCAATATGACGGCAGGACACGTTATCTTAGGAGTTTTGTTTGGTCTCACCATTAGCGGAGGGTTGCTGATTGGTTGGCTTCCGTTTTCGTTTACCATCGCCCTATATGGATTGGAATTGGGGATTGCATTTATTCAGGCCTATATTTTTACGATTTTGGCCTGCGTGTACATGGGTGATGCGTATCACCTGCATTGATCTAAACTTGAGAAGACGCACGTTCATTTATTAACGATTTCACGGGGAGGGATACAAACACAATGGATTCTGCAGCTGCAGCATTATTAGGTATGGGTCTGGCGGCGGCTGGGTTTGCCGGCGCCGGTGTGGGAATTGGATATATCTTCGGTAAGATGATCGAAGCTGTGGCCCGTCAACCAGAAGCGGAGGGCCGGGTTGGAAAATACATGTGGATCGGGTTCGCGCTGGTCGAAGCCATTGCGCTATACGGCTTGGTTATCGCTTTTATTATCATGGGGCTGAGAAAGTAGGATTCACACGTTATGCCACAATTTGATTCTCACTTTTTTTCATCCCTGATTTTTTGGGAGCTGATTTCGTTTGGGATTCTGTTGTGGGTCCTGTCGAAATTCGCACTCCCTCCCATTCTGGAAGCGCTCGAAACCCGCGAACGAAAAATTCGTGAAAGCATTGATCAGGCCGAACAGAATCGGACCACCGCTGAGAAGCGTTTGAAGGAGTATGAAGCAAAATTGCGAGGGGCTGCCCAAGAAGCCGAGGCCATTGTGGCAGAGGCGCGGAACAAAGCCCAGCACCTGCTCGAAGAAAATGAGCAGCGACTGCGAATAGAATCGGAACGGATCAAGACGGAAACCTCGCAAGAAATTGAACGCGAACGGAGAAAAGCGCTTCAAGATATCAGGGGAGAAGCCGCAGACTTAGCGTTGCTGGTTGCAGAAAAAGTCTTGATACGAAGCTTGTCAGACGATGACAACCGACGTCTAGCAAAAGAGGCGTTACAATCCGTATCATCGGACCAACCCGCGTCAGGACCTGCTTGATTTTTTATTCTGCTCGTCTTTGGTAATACTTGCCGCCTCTTTTCAGAAACAGGGAACATTGAGGTGCTCGCCTCTCTATTCTTGGATAGTTGCGGTAAGAGTTTACTGCGAAGGCGTATTTTCCTTTGCTCCTGGATTCCCGCCCCCAACTTGATACCCTGCCAAATCAAGAGTAACCCATTTGAAGCCAAGATGCTTTAAGCTCTCAGTGATTCGTCGCCGGCGATCTTCATCAAAAAAGCACTCTATCTCCTGTTGTGCGACTTCGATTCGAGCCACACCTTCATGATCACGGACCCGAACCTGCCGAAGCCCCTCATCTTTAAGAATTCTTTCAGCTTGTTCTACTCGTCGTAAGTTCATTTCTGAAATCACCAAACCACGAGGAATCCGAGATGACAAACATGCGGCCGCAGGTTTGTCCCAATTTGATAATCCAAGATGTTGAGCCAAACTTCGAACATCTGTTTTAGTGAAACCGGATTCCACCAATGGACTACGCACGGCATGCTCTCGAGCCGCTCGCAGACCTGGGCGATCATCGCCGAGGTCATCCAGGTTTGTTCCGTCTACAACAACGTTGATACCTGAGGTTTGTTTGATCGGTTCAAAAATCCCGTATAAATCCGTTTTACAATGATAGCACCGCGAAGCATCATTGCGAACAAAAGCTGGAATTTCAAGTTGATTCGTGTGAGCCATAATCAATTTTACGCCTATTTCAAAACTGATGCGACGAACATCTTCCAACTCTTCCTTAGGAAGCGTTGGCGAAACAGCCACAACCGCCACGGCTTTTTTGCCTAGCGTATGATGGGCCACCTTTAGGACAAGCGTACTATCGATGCCTCCTGAAAAGGCTACGAGTGCGGCGCCCATTTCTTGAAAGATGGATTCCAGTTTTACTGTTTTTTCTTGCAGGTCCTGAGGAAGCATTGGGAAAATCAAGTTTTCATATAATGTTTTGTCAGGATTTTTTCTGTGCAACTTCATGCAGGGAGTTTGCCCAATTGTCCACATGCCCCCAAGATATCACGCCCTCGGCTTTCCCTGAGAAAAACATCTAGCCCATTATATCTCAATACATCTTGAAAATTCTTTATGGCTCTATCCGACGGCCGGAGGAACGGGCTGCCAGGAAATTCATTAAATGGAATCAAATTTATTTTACATCGCATGCCCCGAAGGAGTTTTGTTAACCGTTGAGCGTCTTCGGGGGAATCATTCTCTCCGCTCAACAGAACATATTCAAATGTTAGGCGTTTGCCTCGATCAAGTGGGTAAGTTCGGCAAGCTTCTAACAGTTCCGGAAGGGGATTAAGCTTGTTAACCATTGGCATCAAAATGTCGCGTTGTTCATTGGTCGTAGCGTTCAGTGAAATGGCCACATTGACCCCTAGCCCCGCTAAGGCTTTTAGCCGTCGCGCAAGCCCAGCGGTGGAGATGGTAATCCGTCTTGCCGGGATACCCAAACCCCACTGAATATTGGTAATTCGCGACACGGCCTCAGAGACGGCATCGATATTCGCCAAAGGCTCCCCCATCCCCATAAACACCAGTGAAGTAATTCGTTCACCTTCCTCAAGAATGTCCTGCGCCGCCATGACCTGACCCACAATTTCGTGCGCTTTCAAATTTCGTTTCAATCCCATCTGGCCAGTCAGACAAAAACGGCAATCTACCGTACACCCAACTTGCACAGAAATACATAAAGTTAACCTCTTGGAATAAGGAATAAGCACGCTTTCAATAGCAAGGTTATTTTCAAGCGAAAATAGTAGTTTTCGAGTTCCATCCTGAGATTGCATAACCGTAGGTGCTGGGATTCCTATAATGGTAGCCACAGTTTTGAGGAAATCCCGATCTTTCTTGGAAAGATTGCTCATTGAATCGATTTCTCGAGTTCTATGCTGGTAAAGCCACCGCAGAACCTGCTGTGTCCTGTAAAAGGACCACCCTAGTTTGCCTACCAAATTCGCAATATCCTGAAAATTCAGCGCGAGTAGATTAGGTAGCGCAGGATCAACGATGGGTAACTTCTTGAAAGCATTCATATGAGGAAACCTTACTATAGTTAATTCTCCTTCAACAAGAAAACTAGATAGAGAATTAGGTTCGCCCAGCACCTACGACGAATATACTACCCTGCCCAGATCGCAATCCTGGAAATAAAAATAGCAATCAAGCTAATAGAGTTAATGAGCATCTTAGTACTAAATGTAGGCTTGAAATTTTTAATTGTAAAAATTCAAAAAAGTGAAAACTAAATTTTCGTGAATTGACTTTTGCGCCAACGCGCCTGCATGTAATTTTTGATTTGTCACCTGTTTCTATTTTTAGTGAAACACAATATATTGAATTTTTGTTGACATGAGACGCTAAATATAGTATAGGCGAACTACCATTGTTAAGAAATTATTAAAAAATAAAGGATTTGAAAACAAAGAGAGAGCGACTTTAATGAAGAAATCGCGACCATTGAGAAATACCTTCGATTGGCGAAAACCTTGTACCGGGTGGGAGTTGACAAAGCGAAATTGGCCAGCCTCTCGAGTCAGATCCTTAGAGATCAAACCGGCAACGCGCCAATGCCAGTTGCGGACTTAACCGACCAATTATGAGAGATCTTTCTTAGTCGAGCCAAATACGCTTGAGGGTTTGCATGGAAGAGATCGGCCCCTCAAGCAAGCCGTGTAAAACCGATATGCCCCACGGGAAGAGGTGACAAGAGGCTAAACGGGAGTACTCACATCATTCGGGAAAGGGGGTGAGCGCATTGGCAACAAAGAAGAAAGCACCAGCCAGGAAAAAGAAAGCAGCTAAGAAGAAAGCGCCAGCCAGGAAAAAGAAGGCTGCTAAGAAGAAAGCACCAGCCAGGAAAAAGAAAGCTGCTAAGAGGAAAGCACCAGCCAGGAAAAAGAAAGCTGCTAAGAGGAAAGCACCAGCCAAGAAAAAGAAATAAACTTCCCTCCACACTCAACATGCTGGGAGTAGAAAGGCTGCTCCCAGCATGCCTCTTCCCCCATCCGAAAATAATGAACGCCTCCTGGAAATGGCGTCACAAGAAGTTTGGGCTTAGCCATAATATCCAGCTCGTTGAAACACGCCCCGCCATCCTCGCGCCTGGATGACAAGGAACCGCCATAAAGCTAAGAGTGCGGGAATCTAAAATTTCCAAAAAGTCTTGGCGCCCATATAAGCCCTTATCTATGAAGACAACTAAATGATAATTATAGGGTTTTCCTCAAAATTAGCCCGCCATCCTCGGTCAAATGAATTTAAGGTTTTTACGATTAAAGCCTTGCTGAAGATTACGAAGTACCCAAAAATCCGCTTAATCATTAGACCAACCTTTCATTTTTTAGAATTCGATACTGCCCTAAAAGTGAGCTGAAATGTAAGCATTAATAACCTCTCGTAGCAAAACTTTTCGCGTGAAGTAGCAGATTAAATTTGTTCAAAGATTAGCTAGAAAAGATTCACATTTTAGAACGTGTTGTACTAGACAAAGGCCCCTTTAAAAACATGCTCGTAAAACTCAAACACAATTTTTACTTGCACATTTTCGTTTTGGTGAATAGTGAAAAACTAGTTTCTGAAGATAAATTCATGGAAACAGTCAAGAGAAAGTTTTTCCGCTAACAAAAAAAACATTGAAAAAATTTTATTAAAAGAGTAAGAAAGACTAATCATCTGAAAGGGGGTGAGCGCATTGGCGACAAAGAAGAAGAAAGCACCGGCCAGAAAAAAGGCTGCTAAGAAGAAAGCGCCAGCCAGAAAAAAGAAAGCTGCTAAGAAGAAAGCACCCGCCAAGAAGAAAGCTGCTAAGAGGAAAGCACCAGCCAGAAGGAAGGCTGCTAAGAAAAAGAAATAGCAAAATTCCTACCGTGTATACTCGGCGGAAGAAGGGCACCCTTCTTCCGCCGTTGTTTTTGGCCCATATCCCCTGTGAATAGGGGGAAAAACCAATTTCCTTAGAGCCTCTACACAATGCTTCCTAAAGGTTCTCGCAAGCCTAATTTTCCAAGCTTTGAATCTTTTGTAATATGGAGCAGATTCCCATCATTCTCATGGCAAGATCCTATATGTCCGACCAACGATTAACTGAGCACAAGGGGAAAGATCCAAAGGGATTGGGCGAGTTGATTTCTCTTTCATTTTTTCCCTACGAGTTTGCACTTCAATTGCAAATGCGTATTCGTGATGAACGAATTACGGGTTCTCAGTCTGACACTCTGATCTTGCTAGAGCATGAACCAGTATTAACTCTTGGCCAAACCACCAAAGACTCTCATTGGAAAGAACGGTCTGACATGATTAATAAACAGGGTATCCAGATTATTAAAAGTGAGAGAGGAGGATCGGTTACCTTTCATGGTCCCGGACAAATCGTCGGATACCCGATTTTGTTGCTTCGAGAATTCTGTTCTGGCCCGAAAACATACATGCGGATGCTAGAAGAGGTCATTATTGCAGTTTTGGAGGAGTGGGGAATTAAAGGAAGGCGAATTGAAAAATTGGTAGGGGTATGGGTTGAGGACCCTCAAAACCCAGATGGACCTTTGGCCAAAATCGCAGCCTTGGGGGTTAAGATCTCACGGGGGATAACCACGCATGGTTTTGCATTGAATGTGGCTGTTGATTTGCAACCATTTAGGCTTATTACTCCGTGCGGGATTGAGAATTGCCACGTTACGTCAATGACCAAAGTATTGGGCAGCGAACTTGACGTGCCCTTGGTAAAGAAACAAGTTGCACATCACTTTTCTAGAGTATTCGGAATCAAGTGGAGCGACAGGGTAAGGGAAGTTTCCGATTTGCCTCTTCCCCAATCAAGAGGAGTGAGAAAAAATGATTTCAGCTGTTGGAGTGAACCTTGCCCCTACATCCCCCAACCGCCGCTGACGTGAATGTTAGTCCCAGTCACATATCTGGCTTCTTCTGACAAAAGATATCGGACGGCTGAAATCGTATCTTCTATTTCTCCAATGTACCCAGCTGGAATTTTTTTCGCCATGCCATCTAGTTCACCCGGCATTGCACTTCCTGAATCAATGAATCCTGGTGAGATTGCGTTGACTGTAATGCCATCAGGTGCAAGCATCTTTGCAAGAGTTCTGGTCAAAATCAGAATGCCAGCCTTGGCAATATAATGCGCCGTGACCATTGGCTGGGCCTCCATTTTATCCGCATTAGCCATACCAAAGGAAATAATACGCCCATGTTTCCGAAGCTTCATTCCTGGAGCAACAGCTTGCGCAAGATAAAAGATGGGATGAAGATTGTTGGTAAACATTTCGTCCCAGCCTTCTGTGGTCTCGTTGAATAGATTGATTCGATGATACGGTCCGGCTCCATTCACAAGTACATCAATTTTCCCCCATTTCTCTTCCACCTGCCTTACTAATCGTTCGCAAGCCAGAGGATCAGATACATCACAACGAATGGCAATCCCTTGTCCGCCACGATCGTGGATGGCGGTGGTCGTGGCCTGAGCATCTTGCTCACTGGTCCGATAGCAAATAGCTATCGAGCACCCTTGCCTAGCAAGATCGAGAGCAATTCCTTTGCCAATACCTCGTGCGCCTCCAGTAATAAGTGCAACTGTTTGATCCATTCTCAAACTCCTTTTATTGACCTCTTCTAAAAGAGGAAAACGCACTAATTCTTGGTGCCATGCCGTTGGAAGAGGGTTTGAAAAACGTTGGCCGTTCTCGTCGAAAGTTTTCTTTTTCCAGAATACGAAGATGTCGTCACGAATGCTTCAATATCCTCAAAGGTATCAACATCACGTTCAAAATCAAGTAGGCCCACGGTTCGTCCTAGGGCTTGAGCTTTTTCCTGAGTAAGAGCAAGGACATTTTCCGTCGACCAGGCAATATCAACAAAGATTCCCGGTGTCGGGCGTTTTAAACCAATCAGGTAGTAGCCTCCATCATGAGTTGGCCCAAGCACGATATCCTGAGTTTTTAACAGGAGCGCAGCTTTTTTATACGTTTCCAGTGAAAGTGCGGGAATATCAGTTCCAATCACTAAGGCATACTGATAGCCTTTTTTTAAGGATTTATTTATCGCATGATTCATACGTTGGCCAAGGTCATCGCCAACCTGTTCACACAGAGTCAGACGATAACGAGCAGCAAGAGTTTGAAAGAAGGCGTGGTCTAATGACGGTGTACAGGCAAGGAAGCGATCGAGTCTGCGAATTCCTCTGGTCTGCTCGGCGATATCCATAACCATACTCCCATGCAAACTTGCGGCTTCATCAGGATTGAGTGGGGGACACAAACGTGTTTTGACTTGGCCGGGAATCGGAGCTTTGGCAAAAATAATAAGTGCGCCTTCGGCAGGAACGGGTGGTGACAGGTCCAGGTAGTTTTTTGTGTGGCTGTGCCGACTAGACCGTGAAAGCTTACCTGATCGTGGCATAAAATTGATGTAAGGTCCGTGGACTTAAACCCACCCAATAAAGAAATCGGAGAGCCCACATATGCAGAATAGTTTGAAGAGCACCTCGTTGTTCCCACCGACGGAAGGAGGTTGTGACCTTCATTTGCAATGGAATCACTTTTCCAAGACGTTTGAGTCGTCTAGTGAACTCAAGGTCTTCCATCAAAGGAATATCGACATATCCACCCATTTGCTCAAAGATTGAACGTCGTACAAAAATAGCTTGATCCCCTGTAGCAATACCTGACCACCGCGATCGCCAGTTCATCATGCGGCTGATCACCCACGCCCAACCGCGATCATCCTCGAACTGGACATCAAAACGACCTCCCACGCATTGAGGATTTTCCATCGATTGTTCGATGGCCATTCGACTGTCAGGTGGCAACTGCGTGTCTGCATGCAGAAAGAGTAGGATATCAGATTTGGCTTCAGCAGCTCCGGCGTTCATTTGTCGTGCACGCCCGCGATCAGCCACGATGGTTTTGGCTTCACGTTGGCAAAGACCATTAAGATGGTTGTTCGCAATGACTAGGGTTTGGTCTTCGCTCCCGCCATCGACGATAATGATTTCCTGAAATTGTTGCTGTCTCAGATAAAGGAGTGTTCGAGACAAGGCACGTTCTTCATTAAGAGTCGGAATAATGATGGCGATAGAGGAGGCCATGGGGTGGAGTGCAGAAGGTTATTCGGCTTCCTTTTATTTACCTAGAAACGAAGCATTTTACTTCCAATCTCCGCCTTGTTTTTTGACAACCGCTGCTGGGTTTGAAGTTTTCTTAGGATTTTGAAACATAAAGAAGACCACCATCGCGATCGTCCCCCAATAGATGACATATTTGTGCCAAAAGAGTACTTCACCAAGTTCAATGAAACCTATCGCGCACATGATGGAGAAAACAATGATTAGATACCGGACTGTTGGAATCTTGACCGAAGAATGAGCCCACAGAGCCATCCCGGAAAAATATAAGAGCATGGGGAAAATAGTAATCTCCGCTCCAGTACTTGCCGAGAGAAATACTTGAATAAAACCAATGAAGACCATAGCCGAACCCACCATTTTCATGGCGACTTTCATCTGAAGGGCTTCATGAGTTTCGGTATCCAGTTCGGGTTCTCCAGACGGGGGACCAACGTGTACGCCTGGTACTTGCCGAAGAGGAGGTTCAGGTGGTGTATCAGAGGCAGTCTCTACCTTAACATCATGTTTGGGGTCTTCAGACATATTCACCATTTAAAATGTTTGCTCAGCGTCAAACCTTGCTGATGATAGCTCGACCCAATGGTCGAACCATAAATTTCGTCCGGAGTATCGAGCATTTTTTCATATATCACTTTAAAAAACGTCTGACCGTCGTGAATCATAAATGGCACATCATGCGGCCTGACCTCAAGGACAACTGGCGTGCCATTTTGTGGTGTAGTGCCAGACCCAAAGCCTGGGTCAAAGAACCCAGCATAATGCGTCCGTAACTCCCCGCATGCAGCTTCATAGGCAACCATTTCTGTCGCATACCCTGGGGGGACCCTAATTCGTTCTTTCGACGCCAGGATGTAAAATTCCTGTGGTTCCAAAACAAGCGAATCACTGGCATGGCGATAAATCGGCTCCCAAAAATCCAAAGCCGGATAATGGCCAATCCTTGATAGATCAACCACATGGCTATTTTTCTTAGCTCGATAGCCAACAATGGAATTGTGCTCCCCATTCTCTTGGAGATCAACTCGTAAAAACATGCCATTGTTAACACGCACGTTTTTAGTAGCTAAGGGGACATTGTCTCGAGGTGGGTTCCCATTATCAAACAACAGACCCTCTTGTCGATGAAGCTTGATAAGTTGAGTGTCTGAAACCGTTGGTTGGCCCTCCACTAAACGGAGTTGGTTGATGGCCAACCCAGTTTGCACCCTTATGGTAAATGAGAGAGGGACAATTTCAAGATATAGGGGACCATGATAACCTAGTCGAACCTCATCAAACCCAACATTGAGATCAGTGATCATGCGGGTAAAGATATCTAATCGGCCCGTTGAGCTCTTGGGGTTGGCTCGACCGCGAATATGTTTTGGCAAAACTAAGCTCTCCAATAAAGGAACCAAATAGACATGGCCTTTCTCCAGGATGCCACCTTGGGTAAGGTCAATGGCATACATGACGAGGTCTGATTCGCAGAGATCGAGAACATTCAACCGTGTGTGGACATCAGAACGTTCTGGATGAAAACTGCTCCGTAAACGATAAGCTTTGTTGCCTAAACGTAGATCCAAACTCGCCGGTTGGATTTGACCATCCTGAATCGGGAATTTAGAGGTAATCTGGCCATCCTGAATCAGTCTTTTCAGGTGTCGATCAGGTAGGATCCCATTTTTTCTGGAACTAGCCATTTCTACTCGTCTAAAGCACCCTGGCTGCACAATCCTCCAATGGAAGAGGCGCCAACCATCGGGAGTTCGCGAGAACGTGCTTGATTTGGCTGGGGGTAATGGTAGGTTTTATTCTCATAGTTTTTTAGCACCGCCCCATTTTCATCCAAATTGAGCAAATATTCATCGGGAAGAATGGGAATTTTCCCGCCCCCACCTGGTGCATCAATGACAAAATGCGGGACTGCCATGCCGCTCGTGTGTCCCTGTAAGGCTTGGATGATTTTGAGGCCTGTTTCCACCGTCGTGCGAAAATGATTCGTGCCCTTGGTCAGATCAGCCATATACAAGTAGTAGGGCTTTACCCGAGCAAGAAGCAGTTGCTGCATTAATCGTTTCATGATTTCCGTATCGTCGTTCACGCCTTTTAACAATACCGTTTGCGCACCGAGTGGCACGCCCACATTGGCCAGTCGTCCGCAAGCCTCTTTGACTTCAGAGGTGAGTTCGTCGGGATGATTGAAGTGCAGGTTCATATAGATCGGATGATATTGTTTGATAATATCACAGAGTTCTGGGGTAATGCGTTGAGGCAAGGTGCCGGGAACTCGAGAGCCGAAACGTATCAATTCCAAATGAGGAATCGTGCGAAGTGCTTTGAGAATACGCTCGATCAAATGATCCGGCAATAAGAGGGGGTCGCCGCCGGATAAAATAATGTCCCGGACCTCGGTATGTTCGCGAAGGTAAGCAATTGCCTGATCCAATTCACCTTTTTTAAGAAATCCCGGCTTGCCTACCAGACGCTTGCGTGTGCAAAATCGGCAATAGATTGGGCACTGATTCGTCACCATAAGAAGGACGCGATCCGGATACCGATGGACTAAATGCGGCACTGGACTATCCGTGTCCTCTTCTAGGGGATCGTCAGGCGCATCGAAATCATCCATTTCAATGGCTTCAGGAACAACCTGTTTCCAAATGGCATCACCAGGCGATTTTATGGTGGAGAGAACCGTAGGTGTGATGCGCATGGGATACGACCCCACAACGTCTTCAATCTCCTTTGGGTCTACACCAAGATGTTTCGCTAAATCCTTGGGTTTGGTTATGCTTTCCGCTAGGACTTGTTTCCAATCAGCCATAAAAATCCCTCGTAACTATAAAAATGTGAAGTGGACGTTGGCTCCATGGGATCAGCCCACCCTTGTACCATAACACCGGGCAAAAGTCCCATTTCTATCAGTTCAGCTGTTGGGGGCATAGGAATCGAGATGTTCTAAAATATCTCCGGTTTCCGTTAAGACAGTCTCTCCGTCTATCAGAACAGGCACATAATATTGTCCAGATACTTCATAAACTTGTTTTCGAAAAGGGCGCACATCGTGAACAATAATACTTTCGTACTCGATGTCGAATTCAGAGAGTTTGTTCCGGACTGCCGCGCATTCCGGACACCACTCCGTATGGTAGAGAGTCATAGCGCCCAGTTCCAACTACTCCTAAAAAGGGATATATTTCATCAGCCTCACAATTACCGATTTTCTACATTGATGTGGCACACGACGCCATAATGGCATCACGCATGCCATGAATAACTTTTTTGTCTTTTGGGCACACTGTGGCTAGAATGCCTCCTAATCGGGCCTCATTTTCAGAAACAAAGTAGTAAGGAGAAAGCCGAGCTCGGCCGGTCATGGAAGCTATTTTTCCAGTCTGCTCTTCAAAGTAGGTCATCTCATACTGCCGGCCCTTATGAAAATCCTGCAAAATATGAGGTGTCGTCTCAAATGCTTGAAGCCCACGATCCAATGCGGCGGCCCATTCGTCTTGTGGCACATCATGACCAATAACTACTCCGCGGCTGCCCCAAGCAAGTTCGGAAAATCCCGAAGGTTTAATCACAAATTGGCGTTGGCGTTTGGTAGCGTGGGCTAGTTGTCGCCAATCCGAGACAGCCGATCCTTCCAGCAATAAATTCGGAATGACGGTGTGCGGAGGAGTAGGTCGTGGATCCAATATCCAAGTACTGGGTAGGAGTGAAAGGAGTACTTCAAGCGTATCCATTTCAAGGGATTTTTCCCAAAAGGACCTCAATATGGGATGGTGCAACAAGGCAAAGGCTAATTTCTCTTCCATCCACGGCTTGTAAGGAGGAGTCACCACCGTGCGGCCTTTTTTAGCGCTGTACATCAAGAGTTCGGATTTTGGAATGTTCTTGAGGTCGAACAATTCATAGAATCGGTAGAGGAGCGAAACAGGCTTCTCCCCAGAGGGTGTCATAATGAACAAAGACTCCTCAGTAAACTTCGCATCGCGTGGATGCACACAATAGACTTCCATTCCCAATTCTTGTAAAGATGCGGCCACCCATTCCATTTCCGCACGATAATCCTCAGCCTCATCGGAAAGCACGATAGCTGCGCAGCCTGGGGAATCCTCTAGACGAGCACTTAGTATGGATGAAAAGCCCTCAAGCATCCCGTTAGCTCCCCCAACAATATCTGAACCTAAAGCCGCGTAAGCCTGAGACAGCACACCAGTGCTCCCGATTCCTCCCGGTACTGAGTCTAGCTCAGTGATGACCATACCCTCCTCCGTAGGGATGACATCAGGACGAATCACATCGGGCAAGCCATCACGGAACCGTTTCATTCGGCCATAATCTAAGAGACTATCAGGTTTTCCTCGGTCTAAATATTCGTGTACCCACCCTGGTTGCGAACCTTTAAGGCTCTCCAGGTAGAGTTTGTTTAACGCCTCGTAAAACCCCAGCAAATGAGTACCGAGGGATTCGAAAAACGTGACTTCTTCATGTGTAAGAACAAAAGGATCAGGAGAAATTCGCCACTGAGGGTTTTGTAAAGTTTCAAAAAGTCCTGCCTTAACTAGAGCATCAGAAACGGAACCGCACCGTTGCCGAGCATTAATGGTTCCTGGGGAAGGATGGGATACTCGATCAGCCTGAAGTGCTCCTACCGTCGCTACTTTTTCCATAAAATCTTCGGCCGTAGAGTGTACATGATGGGATCGATTGAGATGCTGTCCTATAAGCCTAAAAATTGATTGTTAATCAATTGAAACAATTTCGTTTGGCAAGTGAATAGCGGGTTTCTTATCATTCCTGTTGATTGGCATGAACTTCAAAGGGCGAGCGTTATGGTAACATTTGGCCTTTTAGATAGACAAGGAAGCCTGGCTTGTTCAGAACTTGGGGCCTCAGTATAATGGCTTATCAGCCTATAGATGGTAAAAAACAAAGTTTGTATAGGACCAGAATGAAAGGCAAAGAACTCGACATTGAGCAATATCGATTGACCGAAGAGCCGTTTTATGAAGAAGTTGACGGCGAGATCGGTTTGGCAACTATTGCGTTCAAAAGCAAGATGCCGGTAATGCTAAAAGGTCCAACTGGTTGCGGAAAAACCCGATTTGTCCAGCACATGGCGCACAAACTTGGACGTCCCCTCATTACGGTGGCCTGTCATGAAGATTTAACAGCATCCGATTTAGTAGGCCGATATCTTCTCAAAGGAGAAGAAACCCTATGGGTAGATGGACCGCTCACGCTTGGCGTGAAACATGGAGCCATTGTGTATTTAGATGAAGTTGTTGAAGCGAGAAAAGATACCACGGTTATTGTGCATCCGCTGAGTGATGATCGCCGATTTCTTCCCATCGAAAAACGCGGTCAAATCATCGAAGCCGTGGATGATTTCATGTTAATCATCTCCTACAACCCAGGCTACCAAAGCGTCTTAAAGGAATTGAAGCAAAGCACAAAACAGCGCTTCATGGCTATTGAGTTTTCCTACCCACCAGCTGATATCGAAACACGAATTGTCGAGCGGGAAGCCAGAGTGTCGAAAGACATCGCTCAAAAACTCGTCAAGCTTGGAGGTAAAGTTCGTAACCTCCGCAACCATGGGTTAGAAGAAGGCGTGAGCACAAGACTGCTAATCTATGCTGGCACATTGCTCCAACAGGGTGTCGCTCCTGGGAAAGCATGTGACGCGGCCCTTATCCGACCGATTACAGATGACTTTGATATGCATCGCAGCATTCAAGAACTTGTCAAAGCAATATTCTAAAGGCTTTTTCTCGTAAATCTGGCGAGCACCAACAATTTTTCCTATCCTGTTTTTTGCCACCTTGTCCAACATTTTTTCTTAATAAGGCCTTACGAATTTATTCTGTACTTAATCCCTCTCATAATTCGAATGGCCATTGACTCGCCTGATAAGATTCCCTAGTCTGCACACAAGATAAACCAGATGGAGCGTATCAACCTCTACTCAACGCTAATACGGACTGCATAGTCATAAGATTCTAGAAAGAAGAGTATTCTCCAACTCTTTATCATGTCTGAACCGCAAAACATTCTCGCCATCGTCTATGATTTTGATCATACGCTCAGTCCACATTACATGCAGGACCACACAATCCTGCGTCATACTGGAATTCATCCATCGGAATTTTGGCTGAGTTGCACCAAATTGATTAAAGAGCGTGGGTACGACCAAGAACTCGCATACATGAAACGAATGTTGGATTATGACGGGATTCGAAAACTTTCCAATGCAGATCTACAAGCTATGGGGCCAGATCTGACTTTTTTCCCTGGGGTACCGGATTTTTTTGAAGAACTCAATTCTATTGTGCAACAGAACAGGTACATGGAATGTGATATTCATCTAGAGCACTATGTAGTAAGTTCTGGACTCAAAGCCATTTTGGATGGCAGCCATATCGCCAAACATGTCAAAGCAATCTTTGGCTGTGAATTCGACGAGGACCAAGGACACATTAATTTTCCCAAGCGAACGATTAGTCATACACAAAAAACACAGTTTCTCTTCCGGGTAAACAAAGGACTAATAAATTTAGACCAAGATGTGAATGATCACATGCCGGAAGAAGCCCGCCGTGTTCCGTTTCGACACATGATTTATGTAGGTGATGGACCAACCGACGTTCCCTGTTTTACGGTCATAAAAAAAAATGGTGGATTAGCCGTAGCCGTCTATAACCCTCATGATACAACGCGAAAGTCATTCAGAAAATGCTATGACCTTGCCCATCATGCAGATCGCGTGCATTTTATGGCGCCAGCGGATTACCAAACCGGTAGCCAGCTTAGATTGATTCTCGAACAGCACATAACGGAAATGGCTGATAGCATGGTCGAACGGCGGCGGCAAAGCATTGAGGAAATACGGGTACCTGCTCCTCCACCGTAAAACGAGTGATGTGAGTCGGAAAACATTAAAAGAAAAAATCGCATTTCGTGACGAATTCTGGCATTCTTTTTCTATAGTGCGTGCAGAAATTTCTCAGGGTTAAGCTACTACGTAATGAAAAACTCCAGATTTGGGGGAGGTGGTCTCGTGAGTAGGTCAAAACAAAATATTGTCAGGGAGGGGAATCTCGTGGGGTCTCATTACCATGAATGGATAACCCTGGTGGCCTTGCTTGGAATATTAGTTGTCGGCAGTCAGTCGATTGTGCAGGCTGCACCCGGCTTTGTACCGAAAGAAGCACAGAAGGAATTCTCAGAACATTCTAATTCTAGCAATCGGATCTTAGCGCTCGACCAAAAAAATTGGAAGCGTCCTCAGTCATCCTTTAACTGGGTGGCTATGGCCCGCGATATCAGAGTCCCTTGGGACTCCCATGGTAGACAAGGATGGCTCACGGATGATGCCTATGTCGAACCCGTTGATCCTGGCGCATCGGAATTCTATCCGGACACCGAAATCTTTTATATTGTCTTTGCGGTTGGAGCATTAGATGCTCCGTCACAATTTCGCGCAGCTTGGTATTACATGCCGGATGGGAAAAATAACGAGCCAGAATATTCAGGGACGGATGCACTCTTCCTAGAGATGAACGAAAAAGCCGGATACCTAGAAGTATATCGTCCAGATGACGGATGGAAAAAAGGACAATATCTTTTAAAAATCTTTTTCGAAAGTCCAGGGCAAGAACTCTACGAAGGAAATGTTGTCGGCACCATGATATTTACGATAACCGATGGTCCTATATCTTAATCTCATCACCGAGCAAGAATTGGACCATTTTTGCCCTCTCTTCGCCCACCCTAAGGTCATTCCGAGCAAAGCAACGGTTCTTATTTCAAAAGTCCAATCTGAACCTCAAAACAAAACTCTTTTAGACACAAGCAAACTGTTAATGGGCCACAACGCCGAGGCTCAAAACAGATTTGTGATTTCACTCTAAATCACAAAAAAAGAGACCAAGCCCTAAGATGGACAAGGACGTAAGAGGAAGTATTCCCCTTTCTTTGAGAAACATCTAGAAATTGGATTGCGCTGGGGGCGAGGTAATGGAAGAATCGTTCCGAGGCTTTCTTGATCGCAAAATTTCTTCTAGGGTAAGTAGCGTATCGCGGCCAGAGTTGGCTTCAAAGCCTTTGGCCAGACTGGAGTCCGCGTATTGGTGTCCACGGTCTTGGGTCGCACTTTGGCTCAAGCTGCCGGACCATTTTCTAGGGTCACGGCTGCCATGCTTTTTGTCCCACGCGGTCAGACAGGCTTTGGCAATCAATTTATTGAGCGGGGCTGGGTTATAAAGCATTTTTTTAATGTTCCATGGTGTGAGGCTCAAAGGATTATAACCAGCTGAGAGATAACCTTCGGACAACAGCCGTGCCTCTAAATCCGTATTGGGCTGAAGACCTAAAAAGAACATGAAAGGAAACACGCGATCTTCACCTAAGATCGATGCCACCACTTTGTATGATTCAATACTCTGCAAGAGTGTTTCCTCAGTTTCTTCTGGTGAATTGAGCGAATAGTTCAGAATCACGCGTCCGCTGAATCCAGCATCCTTGAGATGGCGGCATCCATCGTAAAGGTGCTCGAGTTTGAAGCCCATATGTAAGCTATTCAGCACTTTTTGCGAGCCAGCCGTGATAGCGACTTCCAAATCACCAACACCCGACTTCACCATAAGTTTTGCAAGGTCCGCAGTAATCAGGGATGTTCGCACATAACCCGACCATTCGATCTGCAACCCTTCCTTAATAATCCGTTCGAGGATTTCCGTGCATTGCGGGTACGCGTCCTTACCAGGGATAAACTGTGCATCTGTAAACCAGAACCGGCGTGCACCCCATTGGTGATAATACTGCGAAATATCTTTCACCACATTTTCTGCCGGTCGATACCGTACTCGTTTTCCCTCGATATAAGGGTACAAACAAAACGCACAATCGTAAGGACAGCCGCGTTTGCTTTGCACACCGATGCACTCTCCAACATATTCTTCATACTGAGGAAAAATCGAAGTTAAGTACGGAAGATCTACAGTCAAAGAATCTAACATGGCCGGCGTATTTTTCACGCCTCTTTGCACGAACCCATTCTCTAGCATGATGTATCGTTCATCCGCTAACGATTCGTCGTTTAAAACTTTGAGAATTGCGTCTTCCCCTTCGCCCAAAATTCCAAGAGTCCCTTGCGGCAACTTTTCAATAAGCTGATCAGCAAATGCAGTGAATGCCCCACCTCCGATCATAATGCGAGCTCGTGGAAATTCTTTGTTCACCAGCCAAGGATACGAAAGGTTTATGCGAATGTCTTGGTAGTAGCGATAAAGATTCTGCAGGCCTTGAAACGAAGCCACGATTCGTTTGATAGGATTACTAGAATAGTAAAAATTAAATGCATGCTCTAATGAGGCATCCCCTTCATGGGGAGAAAAAATTTGAATGTCGCGCCATGAGAAACACACGAGTTCAGGATTAAAGTCAGCCATGGTTTCATGGAGTACTTGGGGACGCTCAGACCTTGGGAAGAGAGACAGATCCAGGATACGTTGGCGCACATCTGGCCGGCGACGATGAATAAAATCAGCGAGATAGGTGATCCCGGTTGGATACACTTTTTTGCAGGGGAGAAAAACGTAGAGAATGGAGTCCATGACGCTTATTTTATCGCAACGTGAATGGCGACAATGCCGCCCGTCAGGTTGCAATATTCCACATGCGAAAAATTAGCTTGTCGAAGCATGGAAGCCAGACTTTCTTGGTCTGGGAATGCTCGAATCGAGGCCGGCAAATATTCATAGACATCGGTGTGGTCTCGCGCAACCCATTTTCCGACCTTCGGAAGGAGATGGAATGAATACCAATCGTATAGAGAACGGAGCCACGCATATACAGGTCGCGAGAATTCCAAGCAAACAAATCGCCCGCCAGGTTTAAGCACACGATAAATTTCCGAGAGCACTCGAGAAATATTGCCGACATTTCTAATACAGAATCCCGCTGTCACGGCATCGAAGGTATCGCCTTGAAACACAAGACCTTCGGCATTCCCGCGCAGACAGGTAATACGCGAAGAAAGACCACGATTTGCAATTTTTTTTGATCCGACCTTGAGCATTTCAAAATTCAAATCAGTGGCAAACACTCTTCCTTCTGGTCCCATCCGTTGATCGAGAAGAATGGCTAAGTCTCCAGTCCCCGCACCAAGATCCAAGGCTCGCCCAGCTGGCGCACATTCCGGCACAAACTCTACTGCCCGACGTTTCCACTGGTGATGCAGGCCAAGGCTGAGTATAGAATTGTTTAGATCATACCACCGCGCAATCGCACTAAACATGCGTTGGACAGCTTGCTCTCGTGGAGCCCCTGACCACTGTGAAACCGTTTTCCCTTCTGGGGTTCCTGCCGTCTTTTCCACTGATTGCAGCATGTTGAGGACCTAGCACCGGCCTAATTAATTTGTCAAGGTAATTTAGTTTAGAGGATTTAGAGCGTAAGTGCTTAAAAACCTAAAAACTTCGACAGCACCAAATAGGCCCAGGAAGCGGCAAAAATGTAAGTCATTTCTTTTTCGCCAATATGTCTGTACATCAGACGATACCCGACGATTGGAACCACAGCCAGTAATGCAGCGGAAAAGAAATGGCCAACAATATCTCCCAATATTCCCCCAATAGTCGAGTTCCCAGGCACTGCAAGCATTCCGCTAGCACCTACCATAGGCACCCACAACCACCGTATATTGATAAACGAGTTTTCCATGAATTCTCGCTGAAAAATTACGTACTAGAAAAAATATTGAAAGCCCTGAAAGAATCATAAAGTTTTCCAACATTGGGTTCATGCAACTCGTGATTACTTTGGGGGGCATTGTAACAAGTTCGTACAAAACACTTCGCCGGCGCGAGTAGAATGAATAAATCCGAAACGGACATTGTCTGATTTTGACAGCCAATAAACACTTAACAATCCATGAGTACGAGAACGTTCACTCGCATTCTTGATCCTTTGGAGAAACCGAAGTCTTTTTACTCTTTTTCTGTAAAGTATCTTGGAATTCCTGATACACTTGCATTAAGCGAGCGTCTTCAAGGCGGTAAGCCAAAGAGATCATAATCAAACCAAAAAGCAGGACTAGCATGCCTAATCCTGTAACTCCAAAGGACATAAGCAAACCACCTGCTGAACTAAACCCCCCATCGACCCCAAACATAATAAGAAACGCAACTGTACCAATTACCACCAAAACCAACCATGCCATTGTGATAACGCCTGATGACCAAGGCATTCGCTTGGTCAGGTATAACTCCATACCAACATCTGTGGGACGAAATTTGATAGTTCCCTTTAAAGGCCAGGCCGTACGAAAACGCATGGCAAACAACTGGTAATAAGGACGAAGGGTGACAGCCTCTTGATCTTCGAACCAACGGGCTACTCCATGTGGCAATTCAATTGTCCCATTTTTCCCAAATCTTTTGAGAAGAGTATCGAGATGAAGATCTTCGAGATGATCCTTTCGACGGGCAATGCCAAATCCATATTGTGCCGCGACAGGTCGAAGGCTGGTAAACTGATACCAATCTCCAATCAAAAGAAGCAGAAATAGTACTCCTCCAAAGAACCCAGCAAGCATCATAGCCCCTGCAACATAGCATAACAAAGCCTCATCGTGTTAAGAGGTAATTGCACGCATTCAATAATTTGACTTGACGGATATCGCTTAGCTACTATCCCACCGCGGGGTGGAGCAGTCTGGTAGCTCGT
>CAZDCF010000016.1:0-27906 GCA_964503895.1 uncultured Nitrospiraceae bacterium
GTATTGTCACGGGGTATATCGGTATTCCTGAATTTCTCCAACACGCATTTCCTGCCAGTCAAGGTGACGGCTATCATGGCCCAGCGGCCATGGGCATTATGGTGTTGGCTACGCTTGCGGGATTTATAGGTATTGGGATGGCGTATGTGTTTTATGTGAAATCACCAGAAATTCCGGATCAGCTAATGACCAAATGGCAAACCTTGTATCAGTGTTCCTTGAACAAATGGTATGTGGATGAAGCCTACGATAAAGCATTCGTGAATCCCACATTCAAGATTGCGGATGTAATGTGGAAAAAGGTTGATATTGCCATCATTGATAATGCCGTTAATGGTGTAGCGCGTGGGTTTGCGTGGTGGGGATGGGTAACCCGAACTATCCAGACAGGCCAAACCCAAAATTACGCCTTGGGTATGACGGTAGGTGCGGTCATTATCCTTACCGCGTACGTGTTGTTTTAAGAGGAAAGCTAATTTTATTGATGGAGTTTTCTCACTAATATGGCTGTTTCTTCTGGCGGATTTCCTTGGATTACTTTAGTCGTCTTTCTTCCACTCTTGGGGGTGGTTGCAATGCTTTTGGCCAAAGAGGAAATGGCCAAGTGGATTGGGTTTGGAGTTTCCATAGCTGTTTTTTTTATTTCCCTTCCGTTGTGGATTATGTTCAATGAGACCACTCCGGCCATGCAGTTTGTGGAAAAGCATCAGTGGATTGTTTCTCCGTCCATCAACTATGCTGTTGGAATTGATGGTATCAGTTTGCCCCTTGTTCTACTCACTACATTCCTGACACCTCTATGCATCCTCGCTTCTTGGACATCAATTGAAACTCGTGTTCGCGAATTCATGATCAGCTTGCTGGTGATGGAAACTGCAACAATTGGCGTGTTTGTCGCACTCGATTTCGTTTTGTTCTATGTTTTTTGGGAAACGATGCTCATTCCAATGTACTTGTTGATTGGGGTATGGGGCGGACCAAACCGTGTCTATGCTGCAATTAAGTTTTTTCTCTACACATTAGCCGGGAGCGTTCTGCTCTTGGTTGCTATCATCGTGTTGTTTTTTAGCTCTGGTGCGAACACATTCGATATCTTGGCCATAAGCCAGTCGGCTTATTCACCAACTTTGCAAGCATGGTTGTTCTGGGCTTTTTTTGCCGCATTTGCGGTTAAGGTTCCCATGTTTCCGTTTCATACGTGGTTGCCTGACGCTCACGTTGAAGCACCGACTGCTGGCAGCGTAATTCTGGCCAGTGTCTTGCTGAAGATGGGGACCTATGGGTTCCTTCGGTTTTCCTTGCCCATGCTTCCTGATGCCTCGCTTTTGTTTACTCCGATTATTATGACCTTGTCCGTCATTGCGATCATATATGGTGCCTACATGGCTTTTGCTCAGGATGATTTGAAGAAACTTATTGCCTATTCGAGCGTGAGCCACATGGGTTTTGTGACGCTCGGGATTTTTGCCTTGAACGCGCAGGGGATCGAAGGTGCGATATTACAGATGGTGAATCATGGCATTACCACTGGTGGCCTCTTCATGTGTGTGGGCATTATTTATGAGCGGACACATAGCCGTCAGATTTCTGATAATTCCGGACTCGCCAAGCCAATGCCTTGCTATGCAACCTTTCTCGTAATCTTCGCGTTGTCTTCCGTCGGGCTTCCAGGCATGAACAGTTTTGTTGGCGAGTTTTTGGTGTTGGTTGGCACATTTATGTGGAGTAAATTTGCTGCCACTTTGGCTGCGCTTGGTGTGATCCTAGCCGCAGCTTATATCCTATGGATGTTGCAACGCGTGATTTATGGTGTTCAGTCTGAATCTATGGCCTCCAAGCTCTTTGATATGAATGCGCGTGAGATCGGCATGTTGGTGCCGCTGGTGTTGTTTGTATTTTGGATCGGACTCTACCCCAAACCATTATTAGATGTGATGCACGCAAGTGTCGACCACCTGCTTCAAAAAGAAGTACGAGTAATGACCGTAGAAAATCCAAAGCCTGATAACACAAAAACGTTTTTGTTAACAGAGAATTCTGTACCAGCCTCTAGTCAGGAGTCCAGGATTCAATGAGTATTCCTTTAGCGGATTTGGGCCTTATTTTACCTGAGCTGCTTGTGGTGTTGGCCGCCTGTGTGTTGTTAGTCTTGGATCCCATCACCCCTTCATCAAAAAAAGATTTTCTGGCCTGGATGTGTCTTGGCACACTCGTGGTGTGTTTCTTTATAAGTGCTGGTGGGATGGGTGACCGGACATTCGCTTTTAGCGATTTAGTAGTGGTGGATTCCTATGCTTCTTTTTGGAAATTACTGTTGTATCTCGTCAGTGGGCTAACCATTCTCCTTTCCCTTGGGTACCTGAAAGAAGAAAAAATAGATTTGGCTGAGTTTTACGGTTTCATCATGCTTTCTCTGACCGGTATGATGATCATGGTTTCAGGAGCTGATCTGTTGGTCATCTACCTTGGCCTTGAACTCATGTCTATCTCGCTTTATATCATGGCAGGCTTCAAACGGTTCGAAGCGAAGTCCATTGAATCATCCGCCAAGTACTTCATATTGGGTGCATTTTCTTCAGGGCTGCTATTGTATGGCATCTCGCTTCTCTTTGGTGCCACAGGAAGTACGCGTTTGTCAGAAATCGCTATGGCGGTTCATGATCGTGGATTAAATGATCCGTTAGTTATGATTGCGATGATGCTATTGATCGTGGGCTTTGGATTTAAAGTTGCCGCGGTTCCGTTTCACATGTGGACGCCAGATGTTTATCAGGGTGCTCCTACATCCGTCACGGCGTTTATGGCTGTTGCATCCAAAGCCGCGAGTTTTGGAGCATTTCTTAGGGTTATGCTTGAAGGCTTCGGAGGAATCAAACAAAATTGGAGTGGGCTTATCTTAGGCATGTGTATCTTGACACTTATTTTAGGAAATATCGTGGCGATTGTGCAGACCAACATCAAGCGGATGCTGGCCTATTCAAGCATCGCGCATGCGGGATATGCACTAATAGGATTGGTGGTTGCCGGATGGCTGGGCACAGAAGCAGGTGTGGCGTCTCAGGGAGTTTCCAGCATTATGCTGTACCTAGCGATTTATTCGTTTATGACCATGGGTGCGTTTGCAATTGTCGCTATCCTGCGTCGTGGAGGGCTAGAAGGCGAAGAACTTGACGACTTTACTGGCCTAGCTAAACGTCATAAAGGTGCGGCTTTCCTAATGATGTTGTTTATGATCTCACTTGCTGGCATCCCACCGACGGCTGGATTCATTGGAAAGTTTTATCTCTTCATGGCCGCAGTCAATGCTGGCCTTGCTTGGCTAGCTGTGGTGGGATTGGTTTTCGCCGCTGTTTCCGCGTTTTACTATTTGCGGGTGGTTATGGTCATGTATATGTGTGAACCCTCTTCCGACCAAGAATGTGAAACTCGTCTTGCACTTTCTCCAGCCGTTACCATTGTTCTTGCCTGTGCGGCGGCAGGTGTTGTGTTTCTCGGAATTTACCCAGGCCCATTGGTATCTGTCACAAGTTCATCAGCCCTACTTCTTCCCTAGTTTCTTTCTCTGATTTTAATTTCTAACTTCATAATATGCATGAGATACTACAACGTAGTTATTTTTGAATTAGGGCGCATTAAATATGCGAAGCTATTTATAGTTTATTGGCTTGCTCTTTTGGATTTTTTAATTAACCTCGAGATATAGTATTTCTTTTATGTTTTTATAAAACGGACGACGCTTTAGTCCTTAAATAATTCGGAGTGGGCTTTTTTCATGGACGCGGACAAAGCTGGATCCATTTTTGCGTCCAAAAGTGTTTTGGCTTTGCTTAACCGACCTTCAGTGAGGTGTGAAGCTTGTTCTAAAGAAGAGCCATGGAGATTTGTTTGGACTAGTATTGTTTCCAAAAAATCTGCATGGGCCAGGTTGGCCTTGACTAGTGAAGACTGTGTTAGGTCTGCTCCGCATAGGTTTGATTCGAGAAGTATAGCACCGTTTAGATTAGCATCTCGGAGTTTAGTGTTTTGAAATCTGGCATGAGCCAAATGGGCTCCTTGTAAACTACTATGGCGTAGATTGGCATCGTAAAAATTTGCGTTGGTACAGGTGCTATATGACAAATCAGCTTTGATTAAAGTCGCATGAGAAAAATCAGTATAGTTGGCAATGATATTGGTTCCGTCAATTTCGTTTAGATTGGCCAGCTTAAAAACCGCATGGGTAAGGTTGGCTTCGAACAAATTTGCTTCTGCTAAATTGGCGCCTGTCAGTAGCGCCTTCGAGAGATTAGCCTGACTGAGGTTTACGTCCATCAAGTTTACTCCAGACAAATCCAGGCCAGCTAAATCCCACCCACCAAGATTTGCACTAGACAAATCTGGATAAATCGACGGGTGTTCTTTGCGAAATTGATTCCAGATTTCTGCTCCCTGCCTGAGAAGCGAAAGGTGATCGGCGTTGGCCATGGTATTCAGTGCACCGTTATTAGAAATAGTGAAAATTCTGAGGTGAAAAAATTGGGGATTTCTCTAGTTAACTGAGAAATCCCCCTTTGTTATTGAACACTATAGGGAAGTCTTGGCCTAAGATGCTCCGCTTAAGTCTTTGTTTCCCTAAGCGCCTCAATAGGTTTGACGTTCCACCGTAGGCTTGATGGACGAGGTGCCTAATAACTCTATCCCGAATCTTGTGCCTTCACTGACCTCATTTGCATAGAGTCGACCCTTGGGCGCGGTAATTTCAATAGGTAATTCTGTGGTCTCGTTGGCGTTGATTGTCACCATATATTTTTTGGTGATCATGGGATGCCAAACTTTGATACTGTATGAGCCAGGGGGAATATCACGAATAGAATACGAGCCATCAGCTGCGCTCAGTGCATAGTAGGGAGTCGCCGCGATGAAAGCCCAGCTTTCCATGTAGGCGTGAAATCCACACTGCATGACAAATAAATCCCGTCCCTTTCCCATCTTAATTGGCTGAGTTAACATCTTCCCAGCACGATTTTTTACCGTTTTTCCATCAAGAAAGTCTTTTTTCTTGAGTCTCTTACTCATAGGCAATGGTGTGTTAAATAACACTCGAGCTCCACGTTTGGATGTCTCATAGCCTTGAATATCATGAAAAATAGGATCTTTATTTACAACCTGTATATTATCCCGATCACGAACAACTGTAATATAAGGTTCAAACTTACAATCGACGGCTTCAATGAGTGGTGGAGAATAGCTAAAAGGTTTGCCTTTTTTTATGTTTCGTATGTAAACCACAACATTTTTAAATTCCCCATTAGGCCCGATGATAAAGGGTTGTAGCAGACGCCATCCGGTGCCTGTGGAGATTCGTCCGCAATAGATTGCGTCTGGCAGGGTAACTAAATTGTAGCCCTTAGGTTTTGGCACATCTCCCAATAATGTGACCTTTCCTGACAATGTTCCGCCATTAGTTACTGTGGTTTCTTCATAGGCCAAGCTTGTTCTCGTTGCTATGGCGACTGCGAGAATAAGACCTAGGGCCAGAATCGCCAATCTCATACTATCCTCCTTCGCTACGAGTAACAGATGCCAAAGACCTTCGGATTGTACCATTCGATGATCTGGGAAAAAAGGACGAAGCTAATTCTGTCTTCTTTCTTTTAGTTCGTGAATATGGAGAGATGTCTTTGGGGTTCTCTTCAGGGTATATACGTAAATATGCCTCGAAGTTATTGATTTGACATAAATTTTCGAACCAACCTAGAATCGACCCTTTGACGATTGTGATTGGCTTTTTTGAGACCTTTGGCTATGAAACGTAAAAAAAAATCCCACATTCAAATTGACGGATTAACAAAATGCCATGGAAATACTTTGGCAGTCGATTGCCTTTCGTTTGAAGTGTACCGCAAGGAGTTTTTTTCGATTTTAGGCCCAAGTGGATCTGGCAAGACCACGACTTTACGGCTGATAGCGGGGCTGATTCAGCCTGATGCCGGAGATATTTTTATTGATGGTCAATCCATGAAAGGGCTGGCTGCCAATCAACGTCCTATCAATACGGTCTTCCAAGATTATGCCTTATTTCCTCATATGACAGTCTGGAACAATGTGGCATTTGGGTTGACCATGAAGGGTGTCGTTTCTTCGGAGAAAAATACACGAGTCGAAGAGGTCTTAGATATTGTGAAATTGCCGGGAAAAGGAGATCGATTGCCAGCACAGTTGTCAGGAGGGGAGCAGCAACGCGTGGCGTTAGCTCGTGCTTTGGTCAACCGGCCTTCCGTCATCTTGCTTGATGAGCCATTAGGTGCCCTTGATCAAAAACTGCGTCAGGATATGCAGCGCGAATTAAAAATGATTCAAGAGCAAGTTGAGATTACGTTTATTTGTGTGACACATCATCAGGCTGAAGCTCTTCTTATGTCTGACCGAGTCGCAGTTATGAATGAAGGGTGTTTGGTGCAAATTGGGGAACCAGAAGAACTGTATGTTCAGCCTCAGTCTTTGTTCGTCGCAGAATTTGTTGGCCGATCTAATCGATTGGAAGGTGAAGTCGTTTCCAGTACAGCGACGCATAGTGTTTTCCAACCTGTAGGCCTTAAGCCAATTCATATTTCTCGGGTTGCCGACGAAATGATTGGTAGTCGGGGCGTTATGATTCTTCGTCCTGAAAATTTAACCTTATCTCGCGACAAGCAATGTGGTTCGGCTGAGAATGTTCTTGAAGCTGAAATCGATCAGTCATTATACCTGGGGGAAAAGATGCAATATATCATCACTATTACCCCGCACGTATCATGGACCGTAACCACGGCTACCGAGTATGATCAAGGCTCCAGGTTTAATGTCGGGGAAAAGGTTTTTGTTGGGTGGAAAGTGGAACAAGGGTGGATCTTTCCACAAGAATTTTACCCGAGTTCTTGCTGATGTTGATTAAACTCCTACATTCATGATGTCTTCTTTTCTTCTTCGGCATTCAACGGCACTGCTACTCCCAACGCTTTTTTTTCTGGGGGTATTTTTCTGTATACCTCTGCTCCTTATGTTAGGAGTGAGTATAGCCACGCGTGGGCTATATGGAGGGATTGAATGGACTTTGACTTTTGAGAATTACCTGCGGCTGGCTGATCCTTTGTATTGGAATATTTATGGTCGCTCCTTGTTGCTAGCTGGGGCTACGGCAGTAGTTTCTCTGCTTGCGGGTTTTCCCTTAGCTTATGTGATTGCGCGATCTTCGCAAAAGGTCCAAACCATACTTCTCTTATTAGTCATGATCCCATTTTGGACCAATTTTCTTGTCCGAACATATGCCTGGATTTTTTTGCTCAGAACAGAAGGGTTATTGAATAGTCTTTTGATACATCTGGGGTTAATTGATGTGCCATTCGACCTTTTGTATAACAATAGTGCGGTCTTTATTGGGTTGGTCTATGGGTATATGCCATTTATGATCCTTCCACTGTATGTTGCCATTGAACGGATTAGTCCATCTCTTGAGGAAGCTGCTTTAGATCTTTATGCCAACAGTTGGTCTGTGTTTTGGCATGTCATTATGCCGTTAGCCAAGCCAGGGATAGTTGCAGGATTTGTTTTGGTGTTTATCCCATCAGTTGGGGCCTTTATCACACCCCATTTGTTAGGAGGTGGCCAAAGTATGATGTTAGGCACCCTTATTCAACATGAATTTTTGGTGGTTCGGGACTGGCCTTTTGGGTCGGCTATATCTTTTCTCTTGATGTCCCTAGTTCTACTTGTCGGCATACCGCTATTTAGAGGAAAAAAGATTTTTGGTGAATCATGAATCACAGTCATAAGTGGCTTGCGGGATTGAGTGCTGGCACACTTCTTTTCTTATATGGTCCCATTGTGATCATTCTCGTCTTCTCATTTAATGACTCAAAGATTGCTGCGGTTTGGGAAGGGGGGACCCTTTTTTGGTACAAACAATTAGCCGAAAACCATTCGCTATGGCTCGCCACGAGCAACTCTCTCATTGTGGGAGGAGTTTCAACTTTGGTGTCTTTGGGATTGGGAATCGGTGCGGCTGTGGTTCTTGAACGGGTTCGGGTCTTGGGTCAGCCGCTATTGGAAGGAATTTTGTTGCTGCCACTAGTTATTCCTGAGGTAATGTTAGGCGTGGCTCTGTTATTGTTTTTTGTGATGATTGATTGGCCTCTTGGGTTGGGCACTGTGATAATTGGACATTGTGTGTTTAATTTGCCATTAGTGATTATGGTGATTCGAGCAAGGCTCCATAGAATTGATCCGGTGTGGGAAGCAGCAGCCCGCGATTTAGGTGCGACCCCATGGCAAGCATTTGTCCACGTCACGTTTCCCTTGCTTCGTCCCGCTATTTTGGGGGCTGGGTTAATGGCCTTTACGCTTTCGTTAGATGATTTTGTTGTGACGTTTTTTACGACTGGCCCTGGTGCGACTACGTTGCCCCTTCAGGTATTTTCGATGATGCGAACGGGGATTACCCCAGAGATTAATGCGCTTTCGGCTATCCTTGTCAGCGTTTCTATGTTGTTGATTGGCGTATCGTTAGCCTGTCAGCGGAAATAATAGGTGCTATGGTGTCAAAACGTTCCATTAGTAAAGTGTTAGTTTCGATGTGTGGGCTATTGGTCCTTCTTATGGCGTTAGTGGTCGGATGCGATGAATCTAGAGATTATTCTTCTAACGTGAAAGGTGTAAATGGTTCAGAACTTCGAATCATGGGAACCAAGGAACTCTACTACTTTACTTGGTCGGATTATGTTGACCAGGAATTACTTGATGGGTTTGAGGAAAAGACAGGCATCAAAGTGATGGTGGATACGTTTAGCAGTAATGAAGAATTGTTAGCGAAAATTCAGAGTGGGGCGACTGGTTATGATGTTGTGGTGCCTTCAGATTTTATGGTGTCGATTATGGCCAGGCAGGGATTATTGGCAAAATTAAATCGATCTCAGATTCCCAATGATCAATTTATCGAGCCTTTTCTCAAGAACCTTCCCTTTGATCCTGGTCAGAAATATGCGGTTCCCTATTTTTGGGGGACGGTTGGGATCGGCTACGATTCAAGCGTGATTAAAGAGCCGCCGACTAGCTGGAATATTCTATGGGATCCTCGATTTAAGGGGCGGATCAGTATGCTTAACGATCAACGGGAAGTATTTGGAATGGCGCTACGATCATTAGGACATTCATTGAATAGTCAAGATCCTCAACTTATAGAACAAGCCAAACAAAAGTTGATTGCACAGAAACCCTTGGTCAAGGTTTATACTAGTGAATCCTTTGATCATTTGTTAGTTTCCGGTGACGTGGTTTTGGCCCATGCATGGGGAGGGCCTGTTGCCAGGGCCATGCGGGATCGTCCGTCCATTCGCTATGTTGTTCCAGGGGAAGGTGGAACTATTTGGACAGATTGCCTCGTAGTGCTTGCCACATCACCACGGCAGTCAATGGCTTTTAAATTTATTAACTATCTTATAGACGCACAGGTGGCGAAAGCGACCTCCGAACGATTGTTGTTTGCATCTGCCAATCGTTTGGTAAAAGACCATGTGACTTCTTCAGTACGAAACAACAACGCGGTGTATCCTCCTGAAGAGGTGATTGCCCGTATGGAATGGATGGTGGATGCAGGAGAGGCCATGCGGTATTATGATCGATCTTGGACGGAATTGAAGGTGTATTAATAGCAAAACCATTCAACCGTGCGCAGATTTCCTTCTTCCTTCTCTTGACCAGTTTACGGGTTACCTACTAGACTAAAGAAAGCATTCTGATGTTTGTTTCTATGAGGAGACTTAAGATGACGAGAAAGACAGGTGAGATTTTTGTGATGAGTCTAATCACAGTCTTTTTGACTGCTTCCCTGGAAGTAAGTGCATGGCAAGATCCATTTATCGGTTACGCCATACCCATCCAAGCTCCAAGGGACGGTCTTGATTATGCTGCTCCGCCAAAACCTAGTTTTCCAAGCATTTCCGAAGCGACTCCCGCGCCGAACCAGTTGTCTGAAGAGGAATTAAAGCGTGCAGAGGCGTTACTGCCTCTCTTAGAGGGGCGACAGGAATTCTACGTTATGGGGGAATTTGTCCATCTTGGTAAACCAGTAGTCCCGATTTTGGTGAAGGCGCTTAAAATGCCTGGTACACGGCTTCGATATAATGCTATTGAGACCCTTTCGATAATAGAGGAACCTGCCGCGGTTCCAAATCTACTAGAGGCAGCATTAGACGGAGATGAGACCATCCGCGTACGTGAACGCGCACTCCGCGTGTCTGTGAAGCTTGATCCTATTCAGTCGATTCCAGCCTTGAAAACTATTGTATCTGATGAGAGTGATACCATGCGCCGCGCGGTGGCATATTTAGCACGCTTTGTACCTGATATGCAGTCCCCGCCACTTTTGATTCAATTGCTTGGTGACAAAGAACGATATGTAGCTGCCACGGCGTTGGATTCCTTTTGGCGATTGACTCGTTTTGCCGGGGAACCTCATGATTGGCAAGGGTCAACCCAAGACCAACGAAAAAAATGGGCACTCGAGTGGAAGAAATGGTGGGAGACTACGTTAAAAAATCGACAGGTTCCGCGTAAACAACCACCGGAAAAACCTGTTTCTTAGAAGCGTTAAGATACGATTTTTATTCTGAAAACGAGAGAAGTCGAGTGTCGGTCTTGTGTTCTCTTAAAACCGCACTCATAGAGGAGATAATTATGGCAGTTTTATCCATTGCCAGGGTTGGAAACCCTGTCTTGCGAAAGGTCGCGAGTCCTGTTCCACAAAATATGGTTATGACCACAGCATTTCAAAAATTGATTGATGATATGTTTGAGACGATGTATGAAAACGACGGCATTGGATTAGCTGCTCCACAAGTTTCAAGGTCAGAGCAACTTGTGGTGATGGGTTGTGAGGGAGAGTCCGGTTTTCCCGAGACCGTATTGATTAATCCAAAAATCATTTTCTATGGTCCAGAACAAGTCGAAATGTGGGAAGGGTGTTTAAGTGTCGATGGCTTAAGGGGAAAAGTGACTAGGCCCTCTGCCATCCGTGTCAAGGCTTTAGACCGTAATGGCAAGTCCTTTGCTCTTGAGGTTGATGGCCTTTATAGCGTGTGTATCCAGCATGAAATGGATCATTTAATTGGTAAGGTGTTTCTAGACCGAATGACCGATTTTTCAACTCTGACGCAACTTCAAGAGTTTGATGTCTACTGGAAGGAAGAGTCTGCTACAGTAATCTAGTAGAATGCTTGAATTAGTTCGTAGTGGCTTACTTTGATCCTTTATAAGGTTTTACTAAGAATTGGAACTTTGGCGAGGTCTCGCGTGGCTGATTTTTTATATGTTCTGTTATCTGATCCATATTTCCTTCCTTATCAGCATATCCCCAAGACAACTTCTGGTTGAGAAGAGTCAGCATGAATTGTTTCAGGGGCGATCATAAGACTGGTATAAGTCACTAAAGGCTAGGTTTTTTATCTTTCTCCTTGTTATATCGACTGGTTAAATTTTGTGAATTCTCTCTTTCGAATTATTGGGTATCTTCGTCCGCACCGTGGTCTCGTCTTGACCACCTTGATGTTTGCCACACTTACTACTGTCTTTGATCTCCTGCCCCCCTGGCTTATCAAGGTGATTATTGACGATGTCATTCAAGCCCAAAGAATAGACTTACTCCCCTGGGTTTTAGGGGGGCTAGTTTTAGCTTATGGACTAAAAAATATTCTTAATTCTTTTCGTATACGGTTTAATAACATTCTCGAACAACGGGTCATTTTTCATCTTCGCCAACAAGTTTTTCATTCCCTCCAACGATTATCAATCAACTTTTATGAGAATCGCTCAACTGGCGAAATTATGTCTCGTGTGATGAGTGATACGGAGCATGTTGAGCGAATTTTTGTCGACGGCCTCGAAGGAGTGTTAACGGCGTCCCTTACTCTCGTGGGTATTACGATTCTTCTTTTTGCTTTGAATTGGAAATTGGCATTGTTGGCTTTGATTCCGATCCCAATTTTGATTGTGTCTTCTGTTACTTTTTCCAAAAGGGTACATGGATACTATCATGAGATCAGAAAAGATACTGCTAATTTAAGTGCCTATCTCCAAGATGCCTTGTCGGGAATTCGTGAAACCATGGGGTTTAATCGGCACGAGTATGAACGTGCACGATTTGACCAAAAAAGTCAGACTGTAAATAAAAGCACCCTAAAAGCTATGCTTCTTTGGTCAGTGTACTCACCGGGAATGATTTTCATTGGAGCATTGGGAACGGTTCTTGTCCTGTGGGTGAGTCCTAGCCAAGTTGCATCTGGACAATTGTCGATAGGTGAATTGTTTATGTTTGTGTCGTACTTGGCGCTCTTCTATGTGCCTGTGAATCAAATACATTCAGTAAACCATATGCTGCAACATGCTTTGGCTGCCAGCGAGCGCATTTTTGATATTCTAGATACTGAACCTGACGTAGTTGATCGTCCTGGAATTTCTACACCAGAGAAGAGGATTGAAGGGACGGTGACATTAAAGAATGTAGGATTTTCTTATCGCCCAGATGTTCCTGTATTACATGAAGTAAGCCTTCACATTCCTTCAGGCCAACGGGTGGCGTTGGTTGGCCCGAGTGGAGCCGGAAAAAGTACTCTGATTAAACTCGCGATGCGCTTCTATGATGTGGAAACTGGAAGCTTATCTTTAGGTGGTGTTGATGTCAGGGATTTGCCGCTGGTTTTTGTCCGAGATCAAATTGGCCTCGTACAACAAGAACCATTTTTATTTAATGGTACGGTTCGAGATAATATTGCATATGGTAATCCTGACGTGAGTCAGTCAGAGATTGAAGGCGTGGCCATGGCTGCACGGGCCCATGAATTTGTTGCGGAGTTGCCGGAAAAATATGATACCTGGATCGGTGAGCGAGGGGTTAAGCTTTCAGTTGGGCAAAAGCAACGGGTTGCGATTGCTCGTGTCCTTCTAAAAGATCCTCCTATAGTCATCTTTGATGAAGCCACATCGAATATTGACACGGAAACAGAAGTGAAAATTCGCGAGGCTCTTGAAGTACTAACTCAAGGTCGAACCACGATCGTGATTGCTCACCGCCTTTCCACTTTACGGCAAGTGGATCGTATCTTGGTTTTGAATAGAGGGGAATTGGTTGAGGATGGTAGGCATACAAGCCTCATAGAGAAAGAAGGATTGTATCGGACACTCTATGAAGCACAGTTTGCAGTATAGTTCGTAAATGTTTAGTTGTTCTGACAATTCCATTTATTCGACTAAGGTCCTGTAGTAAAGTAATCGTTTTCGTCTTCGCACAGATGTTTTGGCTAAGAGCGGTATTATGTTTTGTTATTGACTTATCATTCGAACTGTGGTAAAGGTACCCCAGTTTTTTCGGGGCTTTATAGTTTACAAATGGTGATTATTATTCAAGAGATGCCGCAGGGGCTAAGATGTCCTTTTGCGGCTTCTTTTATTTTGGGCCTCTTTCCACTTTAAGGATTGGTAAGGTCGGGGGACAAGGAGGAATCTGTGAGTGAACGTAAGACTGGCACAGTAAAATGGTTTAATGACCGGAAAGGTTTTGGCTTTATCCGAGTCGATGATGAACAAGACGTTTTTGTCCATTATTCAGCTTTGCAAGGTGAGGGATTTAAAACACTGAAAGAAGGCGAACCAGTTGAGTTCGATTTGGTTGATGGGGCAAAAGGTCCGCAAGCTGCTAATGTAGTTAAAACTGCAGCAGCTCAACAGCCAGCAGAGTAATGATTTGAGATTTTTATCTAGAAGATAATAATAGAATTTTTGAATTGCCGTAGAAGTTGAAACTTGTAAAAAAAAAGGAGAGGGGGCAAAGCCCCCTCTCCTTTTTTTATCCAACCCAACCTATTTTATTTATCAAATAGCTAACCCTAAAGATTTTACCAAGCCCACACATTTTTTTGGTGTTGGAAGGTTTTCTGTCTAGGAGTCCTTTTTCTTTTGTGCACTATCGCGAATCGAGAGGTTTCTAGATCTGCTTTTGTCAGTTATGGATTGAGTCGTTATTAATGTGTTTTATCCTTTTGAATCTCCCCTCTTAGTGTTGGAAGGGAGCTTTGATTAACCCTGGAATTGGTGTTCTGTTGACGAAATTTTTGATGGGAGCGTATACTTGGCTCGGTTTCCGGTGGAGACCTTCTTTAGGAGAGCATCAACTTGCTACTGGAAAGAATCAAGGGGGTAAATTTCTAGAGAAATAATCCATAAATTCATCACTAGAGGAGGGATAAATCATGGCACTTCGTTTAGGTGACCTGGCTCCAGATTTTAAAGCAGAGACTACCGAGGGTACGATCAATTTTCATGAATGGCTGGGTGATGGATGGGGTATTTTATTTTCGCACCCCAAAGACTTTACGCCAGTCTGTACGACGGAATTGGGTACAGTGGCCAAGATTACGGGTGAGTTTAAAAAACGAAATGTGAAAGTGCTTGCAGTAAGCGTTGATCCTCTCGATTCTCATAAGGGCTGGATTAACGATATTAATGAAACCCAAAGTTGCACTGTTAGTTATCCGATCATTGCGGATCCAGATCGGACAGTTGCCAACTTGTACGATATGATTCATCCGAATGCCCTAGATAATATGACCGTGCGGTCCGTGTTTGTGATTGGGGCTGATAAGAAGATTAAACTGACGCTCACATATCCTGCTTCTACTGGAAGGAACTTTGATGAAATTCTTCGTGTAGTGGACTCATTGCAATTGACGGCTAAGCACCAGGTGGCCACCCCTGCCAATTGGAAGGACGGGGAAGATTGTATTATTGTTCCTGCGGTGAAGGACGAAGAAATTCCTTCCAAATTTCCCAAGGGCCACCGGGCCGTGAAGCCTTATCTTCGGTATACGCCACAGCCCAACAAGTAGGACCGTCTCGCAAGTCTCGTTCTTTCGAAAAGAGCCGCCCGGAAGGGCGGCTCTTTTTCGTTCTGACAGAGCAACTTGTTAGCGATTTGTTTCGCCAAACACGGTTTCAGTCTTTCCAACGAGAAAAAATAAGCAAAGAGTGACGTTTTTTCTTATGGTTGATACGTTTCGTACACTAAAATAGTCGCCTGAAAACCGATCTTGCAAAGGCGGCATCGAAATTGAACTATTTCTTGATCGACACTAACCTCTGTGACATGCAATGCATTGTTATGTTCTGTGACACATGATTGTAAAGTTTGGTCTGCTCCGTCTTTCATGGATTCCGAATCCCCAATTATGCGAATGAGTGTGGAGAAGGTCAGGCGGTGCCGTGATTTGCAATTGGCACACGCAATACCAATTTTATCAGGAAGCGCAATCATTTTTACACTGAGTGAGAGTGGATGCATTGAAAAGCATTGTTGTAGAAATGCGCCGCTTTTGAAAATATTCGCCATAAGGAAATCAAAGTTTATGTTCTTAAAGCCGTCCTAGGGGATTTGCAACGATGGCTACCTTGAACAATGGGATATTCAAAGAGGCGGCATTCAAGTGGGCCGTTAAAGAGGGGTGTGCGACGTGCGGCAGCAAGACGGATATGTTTAGGTAGTTGCAAGTCCGAAGTAAAGAAAAATGTACGCCATCCGAAAAAGTGACGTTTGAGCGCATCGCCTAGTTGAGGATACCACTCTGTCAGCTTCCTATCGTCTCTTGTGCGGACTCCGTATGGAGGATTGGTAACTAGCAGGCCATGTCGGTGAGGTGGTTGTACGTTAAGTATATCGGCATGCTCCAAAATGATGTCATCGGGGAATCCGGCAGATTGTATATTGGTTCGAGCTGCAGAAAGGGCTTGGGGGTTATGATCAGAACCAAATAAGGTGTTGGAGGGAATAGATCGCCTGACTTTCTGTGTTTCCCTCAGTAATTTCGACCATATGGTCTGATCAAACCGCAGAAGTTTTTCAAACGAAAACTGTCTGTGAAGTCCTGGGGCAATGTTGCTAGATATTTGAGCGGCCTCGAGGAGAAAGGTCCCGCTTCCACACATGGGATCGAGTAATACTTCTCCAGGCTTCCACCCCGCCAGATGTAAAATGCCAGCAGCCAGATTTTCTCTAAGAGGTGCCGGTCCCTGAGCCTTGCGGTATCCGCGTTTAAAAAGTGGGACTCCTGTCGTATCGAGATATATCGTTAAGGTGCAGTCATCTAAATAAGCATAGATACCTATATCGGGTTTGCGCGTGTCGACGTTAGGCCGAGTGCCTGTGGTTTTTCGAAAGTGATCACAGATCGCATCTTTAATTCGAAGTGTAATAAATTCTAGACTTTTGAGTGGACAATGGTGAGCACTTACGTGCACCTTGATCCGATTTTTTACTGAAAACCAAGAGGGCCAGGGAAGTGATAATACGTGTTGGTAGATGTCTTGTTCTGTGCGATAGGGCTGTTGGGATATTGCCCACAAGACACGATTAGCAATACGGCTGAGGAGATTTACTTGGTAGCATAATGAAAACGGACCCTGAAATCGAACCCCTCCTTGGAGAGGTTCAGGTTTTCGAACATGCAACTCAACCAACTCACTGCAGAGGACAGATTCCAACCCTCGTGGACATGGTGCGAAGAAGGTCGATTGGGGTGTCTCAGTCATAGAGACGTACTAGTACAGGACTCTCGAGCCCAATTCTTGAGAACTTTTGATCGATTAAAGGTCAGCATATAATGAAAACATTGAGGTTTATCCTGCTGCGCTAGTGCTTGATTGCTTTGACCAATCATTTCGGCTGCACTGTTTGCGGCTTGCGTGATGCCTTTGCCTAGTGTGTTCACGCCCATGGGGTCAAGTTCACTTTTCGTTAGAGTATATCGATAGATCCAGGTTGATTCTCCATTTAGAAGGGAATATTTCTTGCGCCACGGTTCTCCAAATTTAGCGATGATGTTATCTTGAGTGGCTTCCTCGACGGCCTTTTTGAGATAGGATTCACGCCAATGGCTACAAGCTGTGAGCGAGCCGATAATACTTGCGAGGCTACCCCAAAGCAATAAATTGCTCAGGTATTGTTTTGTCCTTCGTGAAATATCAGGTAACTTCATCATAAATCCTTTTTGTCTTTCGGCTGAATCTTATAGGTAATGGTTCGGTAAAAGGCATAGCCTTGGGCACACAGTCCAGTCAAGATTAATCCCAAAGCAGTGGGAAGCCAAAGGGAATCTGGTTGCTCTAAGCCTTCTATGCCAAAAACGAACCCAATAGCAATCGCAATGATGCCAATGACTCGTGCTATCCAAATGGGTGGGTGTGATGGAATTTCCAAGGAATGTCTTTTTATCTTTCAGTTTGTTAAGTATACCTTCGTTCATACCTTTGTTCTAAGGCAAAAAGACAGCCCGCTTATTCCAGCGAAGTCTAGCCCAATTGTACGGCATTGGGGATAAAGATTTCCATATAATATGCTGTTCAGCGCGGTTTGGCGATTTTTCGATTTTATCATCTAAAGGGATGGATTGCGGTTTAGTTGCAACCTATTCCCTCACCAATTTTCTATACCGAATCCGATGAGGTTGGTCAGCGTCTTTGCCGAGTCGTTTTTTTTGATCTTTTTTGTATTCAGAGTAGTTGCCTTCGAACCATATGACTTGGCTGTTGCCCTCGAAGGCTAGGATGTGTGTGGCGATTCGATCTAGGAACCAGCGGTCGTGGCTGCTGACGACCGCGCAACCGCCGAATTGTTCTAACCCTTCTTCTAGCGCACGTAAGGTATTCACGTCGAGATCGTTTGTGGGCTCGTCTAGTATTAATACGTTGGCACCTTCTTTGAGCATGGTGGCTAAGTGCACGCGGTTGCGTTCTCCTCCTGAGAGATCGTTAACCTTCTTTTGTTGCTCGGTTCCCCCAAAATTAAATCGGCTGACATAGGCTCGGGAGTTTATTTCTTTTTTCCCGAGTTGGATGTTGTCTTCTCCACCAGAGATCACTTCCCAAACATTTTTTGTTCCATCTAGTGTTCGGTTCTGATCCACGTATCCGAGTTTTACGGTTTCACCAATTGTGAAAGATCCGGAATCTGGTTTTTCTTCGCCTATGATGATGCGAAATAGCGTAGTCTTTCCCGCACCGTTTGGACCGATGACGCCAACGATCCCGCCTCTCGGCAAAGTAAAGGAAAGATTTTCAAATAGTAGTTTTTCGCCAAAGCTTTTTGTGATGTTCTTGGCTTCAATTACGACATCGCCGAGGCGTGGTCCAGCTGGAATGTAGATTTCTAAGTCGTCCGCTACTTTTTCGTGTTCTTGGCTGACGAGTTCTTCGTATTTAGTGACTCGCGCTTTGCCTTTGGCTTGTCGCCCCTTGGGTGACATGCGAATCCATTCTAATTCTCGTTCCAGGGTTTTACGTCGCTTGGATTCTGTTTTTTCTTCCTTTTGAAGGCGGGCCTGTTTTTGCTCCAGCCAAGATGAGTAATTGCCTTCGAAGGGAATTCCTTGTCCTCGATCGAGTTCGAGAATCCATCCAGCCACGTTGTCAAGGAAGTATCGATCGTGGGTTACAGCAATTACTGTGCCCTTATATTGTTGCAAATGTTCTTCCAACCATTGTACGGATTCGGCATCCAAATGGTTAGTAGGCTCATCTAACAATAAAATGTCGGGCTCTTGAATCATTAAGCGACAGAGTGCCACGCGACGTTTTTCACCCCCGGATAAGACCTCAATTTTTGTCTCTGCGGGTGGGCAGCGCAGGGCATCCATGGCAATTTCGAGTTGGTTTTCTAACTCCCATCCATCGGCAGCTTCAATTTTTTCTTGAAGATTACTTTGCTTCTCCAATAGCTTTTCCATCTCATCCTGTTCTATGGGCTCACCCAGCTTGTTACTAATTGCTTCGTATTCGGCTAGTATGTCGATGAGTTCTTTTCGGGCTTCTTCAACAATTTCCTTTACAGTTTTTTCGTGGGCAAGCTTAGGCTCCTGTTCCAGTAGGCCAACGGTGTAACCCTTGGATAGGGTGATCTTACCAAGGTAGTCTTTGTCCGCGCCGGCGATGATCCTTAGAAGTGTGCTTTTGCCTGATCCATTGAGTCCCAGCACGCCGATTTTCGCGCCGTAATAGAACGAAAGGCAGATGTCTTTGAGTACTTGATTTTTGGGGGGATGGACTCGACCGACACCAATAAGTGAAAAAATAATTTGCTTGTCGTTGGTTGTCATATTGCTCCTTATTGTCGTTACTAACTTTTTGCTTTTTCTTGCCCCCACTTTACTGTCTTGATAAGAAAAGAAGAGTTGCCTTTTTCATGAAGCCGACAGGCTACGATTGAGCCAGAAGTTTACTAATAGTGTTTTTGTGAGTTCGTATATAATGCCGCAATGAGTGTGATGTGCATGAGGGTTCTGGCTCGTTCTGCGCAGGTTGGTTTGGGCGGCTTGCTTGTATGTGAATTATTGGATTCTGGATTCACGTTCTGTGACATAATCCATTCCTTGGTGGTGAAGACAATTTCAAAAGGCGCGTCAATTTACCAAAGGTTTGCAACTTGTACAATCACGTTTCGCTTGAATCCAAATTCTGGAAAATGGGAAACTTGTCCTGAAAGCCTATAATATGGTTTTTAGGATGAAAATAGGTTGGAAGGGAAACTATTTACTCATGGCTGTCGACGATTCAGTTGCAGTGTACGAAATTGGAGTAAGTTTTAGGTATGTGCAGGAGCACGACTGGGTTGTACATGCCATCACTGGGTTTTTGTCTGCTTACTTTATGGAAGATCCGCGATTTCGGATGAAACGCCATCTGCATGAACTAGAAACAGGTATGTATGTGTGGATTTGTGAGGCTCCTGGGGAAAAATTTGTGTGTCGGTTGTTGAAGCGTTTACAAGTTGATATTCCCCCGTTTGAATTGTATGAGCGGGGAGGAATAACTGAGGGACCAGTACGTCGGGTGATTGATTTGCCGAGTGTTCAATGAATAGTAGACTGAGACCAACTTTTTTCGCTATGATCCTGGACTATGCCGTTTTCTAGCTCACTTCTTGCTTGGCGAAAGGCTCGTCAAATTTCGACGTCTGAATTGGCCTCCGCTTCTGGTATTGATCAGACTACCATTGAGTCCATAGAAAATGGTGAACTCGATCCCGTTGTCTCAATTGTGGAAGCTTTGGCCAAGGGGCTTGCGATTCCTCCAGCTTGGTTCTATAGCACACCTAAAGCCATAGAATTACTTCTGGGGGATCCTGATGGAGAGGAGACTCTTTACCCCAAACTAGACTCCCCAGACCCGGTGACAGAACGAATTCTTCATGGCAAGCAAGTTGACCAAGAATTATATGTGTTATTAACCTCTTTGCTTCGTCATGGAGAGCCTAAGTTGATTCGAGCCGCTGAAGTCAATTTGCGCAGTCTGTTGAAGCAAGCACGGACAGCTACGGTTCCTTGGCAATCTCGCCCCTCTGGTCATTTTGAACCTCCTAGCGATTAGCGACTTCTATCGTTGTTTCTGGCTCAGGCTTATGTTGAGATTTTTGTCTTAATGAATGGCTGGCATCGAAATCTTAGCCATAGAGTTTGCATGACCAGGCCACAGAGCCCTGCCATGTATCCCACATACAAGCCAGCAAATATTCCAAGGTAAATTCCACCTCCTAATATCGTGGCACTGATAAGAAGGTATATCGCTACCGCTTCAATAATTCCCTGTGTTTTATGCGAGTGAACAAGAAGGCCCTGGAACCAACTCTCGATCACTGTTAATGCCGGGAATAAAATCGCAAGCCACAATGTATTTTTACCTAATCCAGCCAGGTCATTGGGTAGTCCAGAGATCGTTACAAACCAAATATGAGCTAATGGGGTAGCGGCAATGAGAATCAACACCGCGCTATTGCAAAAGGCCAATTGAAATGCAAATCGGCGCAAAGGAACAAAAAAGTTTGGTTTTTCTATCAAGGCTACGACTACCTCTTGATAGGCGAGGCCTATTCCCTGAAATAAAAATATGAGCCCACCAAGAATTGGCCAGACCGCGAAGCTTTCGATTGGTGATGGCATCCGACTTAAGGCTGCGCTGGCAATGGGAAGCGCCAGAAGTGTCAGAAGAGGTGTGGTGGCCAGCGGTATATAAAATTGTAAAAATTCTCTTATGCGGGGAGACTCCTCTACGCTTGAAGCCGCGTTTTTCAACTGCTGAAGAATGGGTTGTGTACATATACGGATAAAGATCGCCTCAGTTAGTACTCCTAGGGAAATCGCAAAGGTTCCAATGATGATCCCAGAAGGTGATTCCCAAGCGAAACCCAACAGGAGCCCCCCGCAAAGAGCAATTAGTCTGGTCGCGGTACCTGCTCCGACCCAATGGGATTGTCCGTTTCGAATCAGGATGCCCTGATAAAACCGCCGAATCGCAATTGATGCTGTCCAAGGCGTCATGAGCATCATTCCTATTCGAGCTGGTTCAACAATTGCTTCTGGGATTTTAAGGACGGTGGAAACCAAAAAATCGAATAGGGGAGTGAAGGCCACTATTCCGTGAATAAGCGTCAAACCTGCGGCCAGCCAGACCATGAAGTTTCGTAAAAAACAATACCAAGTCCAATTCTTGGACAATGCCGTTGATGCGGCTAAAAGCATGATAATGGGAGATTCAATGATCAAGGATAACGGGAAAACTGCGCTGGCATAGGCAGCTAAATTAATTGTGGGGTCTTCGAGCCTGGCCATAAATGCGGTGACGATAGGCCGCTCCAAACCCATCAATAACCAACTGGCTGCCAAGGGGAGCCATATTTGGGTGATTAATTTTCCGTGGGGCGTGGATGATTCGTGAGAAGGGCTAGGCATAAAGGTGATTTAACCAAAAGTAACTGATTTTTCTTGATAAAGCCCATTGGGTTTTGGTAAACTTGGCCACTTGGCCACTTTAATGGTATTGATTACCAGCCAAAGCGAGCAAGTAGCAAGTTAGGGGTACCAGTGAGACATCAATATGAAACGGAACCACGTGGTGTCTTTCATAGAGCGCCTGCCGATTTCGGGAGGCGTTTTTGTTTATAGTCACTGTGTGGTGAATTCTATTTTCCTCAACCGATCATATTTCGGTATCGCTCTTTATATTCAGATTTACCAAATCATCATAATTTTCACTGTTGGTTTTCCTGTGGCCAACTTGGTTAGGTCGTTATATGTATGAGGAGGCGGCAAGAATGAATCGCAAGGTGGCACCCGCCAACCAAAAAAATAGCGAAGATGCTGTGGAAGTAGGGACTGTTGAAGAAACTGACGAGTCCACGGATGAGACCGAAAAAGAAATTGATTTGACTCCTGGGACCTTGAGCCGGATCGATGACCCTGTCAGGCTGTACCTCAATGAAATGGCTGGGGTATCGTTGTTGACACGTGAAGGGGAGATTGAGTTAGCCAAGCGTATTGAGGATGGGAAGTACGAGTTAACCTTGGCGATTGCTGGGATGCCAATGACGTCGACGTATCTTGATGCGTTACGGCTGGCGATGAAGAAAGGCGAGTTGCGTGTTCGAGATTTGGTGCTCGTCAATGATGCCACCGATGAAGAGGAACTTGAAGAGGAATACGTCGAAGAGGAACAAGATGAAGGAGAATTTTTGCGGCGGATCCTCAAGGATCTTGAAAAACTTCGCCGAGTTGGCAAAAGTTTATTGACGTTATACGCCAAACGCCGTAAAGCGACCCAGGTTCAACTTCCCAAGATTACCAAGCAAGTCCATAACGCTCAACAGCAAATCGTTGAACAGCTTGATGCTTTGAATTTACACCCAGAGGTTCGGGATGAGTTGTTGCGTCGTATTAAAGAGAAGGGCCTGGCCTTACGTGGTGCTGAGCGCGTGATTCAGGATTGTTGCCGTCGGATTGGAAAGTCCAGGACTGAAACCGCAAAGGTTATTCGCCGGATGGGGAGGGAACGGACCGTTTATAGAACAATCCGACGGAAGATAGGGTGTAGCGATGAAGCGCTCGAAAAACTCATGCAAGCGTTCAAGGATAGTCAAACTGCGATGCGTCGCATTGAACAAGAAGAAGTATTGATGCCTTCGGCGGAGTTCAAAAATGCCCTTCTGACATTGGAGCGAGCAGAAGAAAAAATGAAGCGTGGGAAAGCCGAACTCATTGAGGCAAACCTGCGGTTGGTTGTGAGTATTGCCAAGAAATACACGAACCGAGGATTGCAATTTTTGGATTTAATCCAAGAAGGCAATATTGGATTGATGAAAGCCGTGGATAAATTCGAATACCAACGTGGGTATAAATTTAGTACCTATGCTACGTGGTGGATTCGGCAGGCTATTACCAGGGCGATTGCGGATCAAGCGCGTACGATTCGAATTCCTGTGCATATGATCGAAGCCATCAATAAGTTGGTTCGGACCTCACGGCATCTGGTCCAGCAGTTGGGCCGAGAGCCAACCCCAGAGGAAATTGGGGAGCGGATGGAAATGCCCTTGGAGAAGGTCAGAAAAATTTTAAAGATCGCCAAGGAGCCCATTTCACTGGAGACTCCAATTGGCGAGGAAGAGGATAGTCATTTAGGGGACTTTATTGAAGATAAGAAAGCCGTCTCTCCTTTGGAAGCCGCCGTTCGCTATGATTTGCAAAGACAAATTTCTGCTGCTTTAGGGGCTTTGACTCCACGAGAGGAAAAAATCATTCGTAAACGGTTTGGGATTGGAGAGTCCACGGACCATACACTTGAGGAAGTGGGCCAAGATTTTGATGTGACCCGTGAACGAATTCGCCAGATCGAGGCTAAGGCATTGCGTAAACTTCGTCATCCGAGCCAAAGCCGGAAACTCCGAAGTTTTGCTGAGGGCTTTTAACTGCTTAATGGGAAATAGACTCTAGCATAAAATTGTGGAAAAAATATGAGTGGCCTTGTACTCTGTGCAAGGTCACTTTTTTTGTGGGAAAATGGGCTATGTTTTTGTTAGAAATGTAAGCTATTAGATAAATCATTGTCTCGAGGCATTAGGTTAATCATGAATCGTTCAGAAAGAAGAAAGCAAGAGCGGCTTATGGCTAAGGCTGAAGCTTCGACAAAACCCCAATCGTTCAAGCAAAAACTGGATGAAGCTCTTGCTCATCATCGGGGCGGACGCTTCTCTCAAGCCGAACAATTATACCGACAAATATTAGATGTTTATCCTACCCATGCAGATGCCCTTCACTTTCTTGGTTTAGTGGTATATCAGCGAGCGGATTATAAGCAGGCGCGTTCCTTGATTGAAAAAGCGATTCAGCAGAATAAAGCCAGCCCCCTGTACTACTATAACTTGGGTCTTACCTGTGAAAAGGGAGGGATGTTGCAAGATGCTGAGCACGCATATCTCCAAGCGCTTCATCTTAAACCGCACTATGTTGAAGCTAGAAGTAATCTTGGAAATGTGTATCGTGTACAGGGTAATCTGAATGGTGCAGTTGCTGCGTATAAACTGGCAATTAAAGAGAATCCTAGTTATGCAGGCTGTCATAACAATCTCGGCGTGGTATTGAAAGAAATGCGGGACTTGGATGGAGCGATCCAAGCCTATCAAGAGGCATTAAGGCTGGAACCAGAAAACGCTGAGGCGCATTTTAATCTCGGGATAGTTTTAGCTGACCGTGAACAATGTGAAGAGGCTGCCGCTCAATTTCAGGAAGCGATTTCGATTAATCCTGGATATGCCAAAGCTCACCATAGCCTAGGGTTAGTCATGTTGGGGCGAAAAGATAGGGATGGGGCTCTTGTCCATTTCAGAAAATCTGCTGACTTGATAAGAAATCATGGCTGTCCGGTGAACCTCACGACAATTTTACCTTCGCGAATTAAGCATGATATCGAGCAACTGGAGTATCTTTATGCGTGCGGAATTTCTGTGGATCTTCCAAAAGCATATGTCGATACTCTTAATCAGCTGAAACCTCAAGTTTTGGCAGCAGATGAGCAGAATCAACCTTTAAAGGTCACGACAGCGCAGGCACAATCTTTAGCCACGTCCTTTAATCGAATTTTTTATTACGCGGACGGTCCAGCTCTTTCCCAAGGCGCTCTAAATCCGAACCTTGATTGGGAAGATATACAACGACTATACCAAGCGAGTCATCCAGAAATTTTGTACATTGATAATCTGCTTCGTGAAGAAGCCTTGAAAGCCCTGCGACGGTTTTGCCTAGAGTCTACCATTTGGAAAAAAGAATATATGGAAGGTTATCTCGGAGCGATGTTAGGTGAAGGGTTTGCTTCACCGTTATTATTACAGATAGCCGAAGAATTACGGGAACAATTTCCCGGGATCTTTGGTGAACATCGTTTGCTTCAGGCTTGGGCCTTTAAACAGGATAGCCAGCGCAAGCCACTCAACATCCATGCCGATGCTGCTGCCGTGAATGTGAATTTTTGGATTACTCCGAATGAGGCAAATTTGGATTTGACCTGTGGTGGTGTAACGGTTTGGGATAAGGAGGCTCCAAAGGATTGGGATTTTAGGGATTATAACGACAGGCAACACAAACCCAAGATCATGGATTTTTTGCGGTCAAGTGGAGCGTCTCCGGTTACGGTTCCGTATCGTGAGAATCGTGCGCTTATTTTTAACTCCGACCTCTTTCATGAATCTGACCGCTGTGTGTTTCGCGATAATTACGAGTCTCGACGAATAAATGTGACGTTTCTCTATGGGCATCGATCCTAAAGTTTTCTAATTTCAAGCCTGTTCCGTAATATTGTTGAAATCGAGATTTGATGTACTGGAATGGTGTTCATTGTGAGTATAACATATTGATAATTAATGATTTTTGTAAATCCTTGTTAGGATGTAATTCTGAGAATCGTACAAAAAACACAAAAATTGTCGTTGGGAAAAAGGGTGGTAGCAAGCAAAGGGTTCAATTGAAGGCGATGAACTGATCACAACCCGTGACGATCTGGGAAAGTACGACTAATCCGCAAAACGTCACATCAGAACCATATCCATCTGTTGACACATTATGCTGTTGGCAGCCATAGGCGCAGACATTTAGTTTTACACCAGTACGTGTAAGTTCTCGAATGATCGGATTTTCGAGATTCTTCACTCCTTCATCAATCAAATATAGATACACCTGAACTTCAGCTTGCTGCGCAGTCTGACTTAATCTAGCCACGGTTTCTGCATTGGGATGTGTGGGAGGAGTCGAGAGCAGAAGCCCAAGTTTTTTTCCTTCGAGGTTTTCCATATACACAATAAGAGTTTGGGAAAAAATGCTACAGCCTTGTTTTGACTATACTGTTCGATGGGAATGGGGTCAAGGAATTTGTAATAGGTGCAGAAACGGGATCTTTTCCTGGCTGACTTTGGAAATTGCGTTTTTTACTACTTCTTGTCTGGAGGATCAATGGGCCATCGAAGATGGTCCGTGTACATATCCAACGTCATGCCTTGAGGTAGGACTTCAACTTCTTGTTGTAGGGTGAGAAGGGTTTGTAGGGTTTGGTGGACTCGAAAATTTTGAGTTTTTTTCCAAAATGCAACCTGTTCTTGTTGGAATTCCTCAATTGGGATATTCAATTTTTCCATAATTAGGGCCTTTAGATATTGGATGTCGCTTTCCTTATGAGCCAGGATATGAGCAAGTAGTATCATAAGTTTATCTTCTTTGGTCATTTGGATGTCTCCGTCGTTAGTGTGAAGGTGTATTGGATATCAATTTGTGAAAAATCTTGAGAAAGTTCTTGTGCCAGCCTACCTGTCGTGGTCAATTTGTTCAACCGAGGAGAGGGTTCTACCGTGCGGAGGAATGGATTCTTCAATTCTCAAGAAATCTGGCGTTCGCCAGTAGAGGATGTTAGGGTGCATTGTAGAATAGTTGTTTCATTCCCAAAATGGAGCGACCCTTTATGAAAGTGCGATCATCAAATCGAAAGAATGTAAAATGGCTGACACTCACTGTTAGCGTTATTTTCTTGTGGATTCCAGCATTATTTGGTGCCCAAACGTTACCACTGACACCAGGAGAAGTGGTACAATTATGGCTCACGGTTTATCCAGACAATTTGGATCGAGCTGCCAGTATGACAACATTAAATTTTCGGCAGGGAATTCCTCGTCAGGATTGGATTGATAGTCAAGAGCCTATTCTTCGTGGCTTAAAAATGAAATATGGGCAAGGGAAAATCATGTATGAAGAAGTTCGGGGGAGCCAGGCGCGAGTTATTCTGCGTGTTCAGGTATCTTCATGGATGGTATCAGCGGTTAAGGATGAATTGTATTCTTTAGTAAAGGGTGAGGAAGGGCTATGGTTTATCGACCGTGTGGATGAGTACGTTCCAGATGCGAATCGAGTCCGATAACTTCCACAATGGGTGGCAATAGCCTCTGGGCCCAGGATTGCTTCATAGTGTTAGGAACTTCCTAATATCACTTTCAATGTCAGAGTCTTTTCTCCACGTAGGATAGTAATAGCGATCTGCTGACCAGGTTCAGTATGCTCAATGAGGTAATTTTTTAATTGTGAGGCAGTATGAATAGGGCGATCATCGATGGCCAAAAACAGATCACCTTTTTTGAATCCAGCTTTTCGCGCCGGTCCAGTGACTTTCCCCGCAGTAATGGTCCAGCGTCCGTTGGTTTTTATGACGCTGAGTGTTATTCCTAATTTGGAAAATTTTGGTTGCTGTCCCCTGATTAGGGAGTGCACGATTTTTTTGACAATAAGTCCAGGTACTGCGAAGGCAAAACGACTGCAAAGCTTTTCTCCTTGAACCGTTTTTGTTTGAATAATTGCATGGACGACGCCGATGATTAGGCCCTGCTGATTAAATAATCCACCGCCAGAATTTCCACTACAAGCCGAAAGATCAATTTGAATGAGACGTGATTGAATGGTATCCAAAAAGGTGTTGGTGTTGCCTACTCGTCCAAAACTCAAGGCAGGTCCCCATCCAAGAGGGTACCCAACGGTAAACACTTCATCCCCGGAGCGA
>CAZDCF010000017.1:0-1070 GCA_964503895.1 uncultured Nitrospiraceae bacterium
TCTAGTTGTCCAGGGGCCCATCCCGAATACCCCATGAACGTCCGAAAATTATCGAGACTGAAGGGGTTTTTCACAATTTCTTCTAGTGTGGCCATATTTCCACCAAGATAAACCCCATCGAACACATGATGCGTATTTTCTGGTTCTTCCGGGGTCTGATATAAAATCAGGAGATGATTACGCTGAACAGGGCCACCCGAAAATACCATGTGTTTCTGGCCCTCCAGTATTGGGACTTGAGAGAGGACTTCAGTGATATTTATTTTTGTAGGGCGGTTCACTACCACTCCTAGAGCTCCTTCTTCCCCATGTTCACAAAGAAGAATCACCGTTTGTCGAAAATGGGGGTCGCGGAGACTAGGCGTAGCGACAAGAAAAATACCTTTTTCAAGGGTGGTGTTCATGAGTTTAAATCCTCGATACTACGACGCATCTGATGTCCGCTTTTGTTGTTTTAGAGAAGAAAACTGATCAGTTTTTTAAAAGGGGCGTCAGGAAAATCTTAACTTTTTGAGGTTGTGTTCTTTCTCTTACTTCTTAGGTTCGATAATCTTTAAATTCTACCTCTGCATCGGGTAACTTAAAAAATGCCCGCATTTGTTTCTTTAAGGCCGCCCGTCCGTTTTCATCTCCGAGGTTGAGTTGGTATTCGTTGATGACCATGGTCTTGACTCCCCCCGGTTTATTCCATTCGTTCCAACAAATTCCGCAGACATTACTCTTTAATTCTTCCTCCAATTTTCCCATAAACAAATCCTCTGTCATCATCTCGGCAGTTTGCTCGCACTTCAAACATTGAATCTCGGGCATATCCAGCCTCCTTTTCTCAACTCTCTAAAATTCTAACACAATATAGGTACTATATTTATTGATAACTGCCAAATCATATCATGAGAAAAGAAACTCTGAAAAGCGCAGGAGGGATTTATTGACGCGTCTAAGGGATCATGCTAGAAACGGCCAGTGTTAAGTTCATGCCCGGATGGCGGAACTGGCAGACGCGCCGGACTCAAAATCCGGTTCTCGCAAGAGAGTCCGAGTTCGACCCTCGGTCCGGGCACCATTTTTCC
>CAZDCF010000017.1:1170-27746 GCA_964503895.1 uncultured Nitrospiraceae bacterium
TCCGGTTCTCGCAAGAGAGTCCGAGTTCGACCCTCGGTCCGGGCACCATTTTTCCGCGTTTTTTCAATGGATTGTCAGCCCCGAGATTAGATGAAATAGATAGGCCTGATCCAAAGGAAAGCCCCATTTATAAACGTAAAATAAGGGAAAAGGAGAGAAAGTAGGGATTTCAAGGCCCGAGAATTTATGAAGGGCTATTTTACAAGGAAAATTCCCTTGACAGCGCTTAAACAGATCACTATAGTTACCAACCCTGGGACTGAAAATGTTTCCTAAACTGGTGATTATTTCGGTATTAATCTTTGATTATTAATATTTACACTTCCTAAGGAGGAGCCACATGCGGAAGTTAAGTTACTTTGCAGCAGCTATCATTCTTGCAGGCTCGGTGAGTGTTGCGGTGGCGCAGGAACGTGCGCCTCAGCATGTAGGGTATGGGACCGGAGTTGGCGAGTCCCAAGGTGTGGGCGATAGGTCTCGGGTTATGGATGCTGGTGACATGGGACGGTACATCGACAACTTTCTGGAAACCTCAACTATTCAGGGGGTCGTTACTGCGGTTAATAACGCAATGGGACACATTCTAATCGATATGGGGGGGAGTTCTCACGATGAACGGCAAACGCTTCGTGGGGGTCTCAATCTACAAACTCTCTATTTTGATGATGAAACGAACATGGAGAATGTGGGCGCCGTGAATTCTGGCGATTTTGTCGCCGTTGCAGTCGAGGATGAAACCTCCAGAGCGAAGCCTTTTGGCACGGGCCGCAAGATGGTGCGGACAATTTACGTGCTTGACGGCAGCCAAGTGTTGGGTGGTGCCGATAACGAGGATTTCGGTGGTGGATTGGGGCAACGTCCTAACCCAACAAAGTATCGTGGGATTCATACTCCAACGGCCGGTTACACGGGCGTCCCTGAGGGCGGTCTCCAAGAAGGTTCTGTGAATAGCGGCATTACTTCAAGCATTGGTAAAATTACCGGTGCGGCCCCTTGCTGGCAGTGTGCTCCTCAACCAGATACCGTCAATGCTAGAGTGAGTAAGACCATAGCCACTGACTATGGTGATGATCGTAAGAACCATGACAAAGGTACGATTCAGTAATTAGTTTGAATTCGTAGATTTTTTCGCTTGAAAGAGCGTGTCGGCATTTATGTTGACACGCTCTTTTTTTTCTTTTTTCGCAAAGACACTCTCAATGCCCTAAGAATTTATTTTTGCAAGTGCAAAAGGAATCTCAGGCATGAATGAAAAAATTACGGCCCAAAATGAGTTAGATCTGCGGGGCGTAATTTGTCCGTATAATTTTGTCAAAACAAAATTAAAATTGGATGCCATGCAATCAGGAGAAGTCTTGGCTGTTATTCTAGATGATGGGGAACCGATTAGAAATGTTCCCCAAAGCGTGGAAAATGAAGGGCATACTATTCTGAATCAGGAGCCTCTGGGCATTAGTCATCGGGTATTAATTCAGAAGGGGGGAGAGTAGTAGCCATATTTTTCTTTGGCTGTTTTTTAGGTTTCGGCCTGCCAGCAATCACCAACGTTATTTCGCCGCGTAAACTTTCAGAATTGCATCTTGTTAGAATTTCCGCGGCGCTACCTCTGATAATTTCCTCGTAGGTTTTAGTTAATTCCCGCGCGATAGCCAATTTACGATTACCAAAAATTTCTTGGATCTCGGACAAGGTGACTTTGATTCGATGAGGGGTCTCGAATAAAATGATGGTTCGTGATTCCTGGGCCAAGGCTTCTAATATTCGAATACGAGCAGTGGATTTTCTCGGCAGGAATCCTTCATAACGAAACGCGTCAGTGGGTAGGCCCGAGGCTGCGAGGGCAGTGAGAATCGCTGAAGGTCCAGGAATGGGAACAACCCGAATATCTTCTTTAATGGCTCGGGTTAAGAGATAATATCCGGGATCAGAAATTAGAGGGGTTCCTGCGTCAGACACTAAGGCAATGGAATGTCCTTCTTTGAGCTTCTCCAGCAGAACAGAGGTCTTTTCTTCTTTGTTGAAGTCGTGATAGCTCGTCAATGCTGTTAAAATTCCATAATAGCTGCAGAGTTTTTGCGTGTGCCTTGTATCTTCGGCAGCGATAATATGGACCTCCTGAAGAATTCGGTGTGCTCGGTAGGTAATGTCCTCCAAGTTCCCGATTGGAGTACTTACAATGTAAAGTGTGCCGATCATTTATTCTCAATTATTGGGAAAGTTCAGTTTTGTAAAAAGATAGATAGATGTATGAATTCCATCTAGAATAAAAATTTTATCTGTTTTAAACCAGTAAGAATTGCCAATGAAAAAGATATTTATGAATGCTGTGTGGGAAAGCATGAGTCCCTTTAAGTGAACATAACCTAACTTCGGAGGAAAGACCAGGTCATGTTTTAGGATCGGGTGCCACTTATTAGCGGCTGAGGGTGTTGGAATTTGTTGAGCAATTTCCCAAACTTCACCTAGTCAGGGAGTAAGGGCTATGTTTGTATATGTTGGCGTCTATTCCCTGACAGATTTGGGGTACAGGCCGTGGGGTTTCTGATGGTGAAAACATGTCAGGTTCCAACGCGTAACTTTCAATGATTTGTGAAGAATAAAGGAGGTAAGGTTTCTGGGCTCTTCCAATGAATCGAAGACTTACAGTTTATTTAATTTTGGCCAAAGAGCGCCCTAATCTACCTTCTTTCGCTCCGTGTGATTTCCTTGACCTCCTCAAAAGGCATATCTATACTCTAAAACAGGGTTTTTAGTCATTTTTTCAAAGGCATAGGAAACCATGACTGTTCTTTTTTTTCAACTTACCTTGGGGTTATATTTTTTCGGGACGATCCTGTTCCTAGCGTGTTTGGTCCAACGCTCTGAAACCCTTTCAAAAGTTGCTATGGGGTTGGCGGGGGTGGGGTTTTTTACGCATACCGTCGCTTTGGCCTTACAAGTGTTGTCCGGAGATGAACTGAGATGGATAACGTTTCATAAAGCCATGTCATTTTTTTCCTGGTCCCTGGTATTGGTGTTTCTTGGGGCCGCCTTCCGTCCGCACTTGCAAGTTCTTGGGTCCTTTATCCTTCCCTTGGCTTTTCTTTCCTTGGTGTCAACGGCAATTCTTCCTGCGGAAACTCCTGTCTTGCATCCTATGTTTCAGGCAGTTTGGGTTCATGTCACGTTGAGCATGTTGGGAACGGTTGGCTTTGCTGTGGCCTTTGTCGCCGGGTTGATGTATTTGATGCAGGAACGATTGCTTAAGTCCAAGCAATTTAATGTCTTATCTTTCAAACTCCCACCTTTAGATTTTTTAGATATGCTGAATCAGCGGTCTATTTTACTTGGGTTTCCCTTTTTAACTCTTGGCATATTGACCGGAGCCATATCCGCTCAAATTACCTTAGGTGCCTATTTGAGCTGGAATTCTGAACAAGTTTGGGCATTGATCACCTGGGTGTTTTATTTAATCGTGTTACTGGGCCGAGTGACTGTAGGGTGGCGGGCCAAAAAAGCTGCTTACTTAACCATCGTCGGGTTTGTGGGTGTGCTCCTGACCTTTCTTGGCGTGATTATGAAAAGTAGTGGGGCCTCAGTTAGCTGATGAATATTATTACCGTCGGATTATCTCACAAAACTGCACCTGTGGAACTTCGAGAGCTATTGGCTGTGCCTGATAGTCGGATAGGGGAGGCCTTAAAGCGATTGATGACCTATTCTAGCATCAAAGAAGGGATGTTGCTCCAAACCTGCAATCGGGTGGAAGTGTATGCGGTGGTTGATCAAGTCGAACCAGGCTTTTCCTCAGTGCAAGAGTTTCTTGTTGATTCGCATCTTTCGCTTTCAGCAGAACAACTCCTACCTCATTTGTATTGGCATTCTGGGGATCGGACGATTTCTCACTTGTTTCGTGTGGCTTCCAGTTTAGACTCTATGGTCGTGGGGGAGCCGCAAATTTTAGGGCAAGTGAAAAATGCTTTTTGTTCAGCGCTTACTCATAATGCCAGCGGGGTTATCTTAAACAAACTTGTAAAAAAAGCCATTTCTGTAGCCAAACGCGTACGGAGTGAGACGCGCATTGCCGAAAATGCTGTTTCCGTGAGTTATGCAGCAGTAGAATTAGCTAAAAAAGTATTTGGCAATTTATCTGCACGGACCGTAATGTTGGTGGGAGCAGGAGAGATGGCAAAACTTGCGGCTCAGCATCTTGTCAATCATGGAGTCCGCCAGGTGTTGCTAACCACGCGGGATTCTTTTCGTGCTCGTGCTGTAGCCAATCGCTTTAAAGGTTCCCCTGTTCTATTTGAAGAATTTCGGAACGAAATGGCGAAGGCAGATATTGTTATTTGCTCGACTGGGGCTTCGCATTATTTGATTAGCGCCGACGATGTGCAACGAGCAGTTCGTGAACGGATGAATCGCCCTATGTTTCTAATTGATGTGTCAGTTCCCCGTAATATCGATCCAGTCGTACGTGATGTGGATAATGCGTTTCTTTTTGATATTGATGATTTGGAGATGCACGTTGAGCAAAATCGAGAAGAACGGCGAGCCGAATCCGTTAAGGCGGAAGCTATCGCGAAAGAAGAAGTCGTAACCATTCAGAAATGGCTGCAGGGTTTGGTTGTGACTCCAACCATTGTTGCGCTGAGAAGACGGGCTGAGGAGATTAAACAGGCTGAACTGGCCAGGATCATGAATCGGCTGAATGCGCTATCGGATCAAGATCGTGAAGCCGTGGAGGGTTTAGCAACGAGCATCGTGAATAAACTAATCCATGGGTCCTTGGTGACTTTGAAGTCCACCGCTCAATCATCAAATGGTCCTATTTATATCGATGCCGCTCGGCGTTTCTATGACTTGGAATCAGGCGATCAATTGACTGAGGGGGAAGATCCAGACGATACCTCGGTGAGATCAGAGACAGAGCCTTTAGACCAAGAAGGTAGAATACATCAACTCGGAACGAAAGAGGGATCAAAATTCTCTCAGGGCTCTAATCGATAAAAATGAAGAATATGAAATAATCTGGTGGTTCAATATGGGGAGACAAGGTGGGTTCAGAAAAAGAAGGTCGGACGTCGTTAGTTATTGGGACGCGTGGCAGTCAACTGGCAATTTGGCAGGCAAAATGGGTGCAAACTCAACTTCAAGAGCTTGCACCACATCTTTCGATTCGGCTTGAGCGCATACAAACCAGTGGGGATAAGATTTTGGATGTTCCCTTAGCTAAGATTGGAGGTAAAGCGCTTTTTGTCAAAGAGATTGAAGAGGCTTTGCTCAGGGAGGATATCGATCTCGCTGTTCATAGCATGAAAGATGTACCCTCAGTTCTCCCTGAGGGATTAGTCATCCATTGTGTGCCTCAACGTGAGGATTCTCGTGATGCATTGTTAAGTCGGGATGGTTTATTGTTTCGAGATCTTCCGGTGTTAGCAAAAGTTGGAACTAGTAGCCTTCGTCGTCAAGCTCAGTTCCTTGCCCAAAGACCGGACTTTACTATCAAAATGTTGCGTGGCAATCTTGACACAAGGGTGCGAAAACTTCGGGAAGGTCAGTTTGATGCCATAGTTCTTGCTGCTTCAGGATTGAAACGATTAGGGTGGGATGATCAAATTTCTGAATGCTTGCCTACAGAGGTCAGTTTGCCGGCTGTGGGCCAGGGAGCCTTGGGTATTGAAGGTCGGGAAGAGGATACTTTTATCCAAAATCTGTTAGCTCCCCTCAATGATCCAGTCTCATGTTCCGCGGTTTCCGCGGAACGTGCTTTTTTGGCGCGACTTGAAGGTGGCTGCCAAGTTCCTATTGCGGGCCATGCGATAGTCCATGGGCCGGAGTTGACTCTCAATGGACTCGTGGCCAGTATCGATGGTAAGCAGATTATTCGCGATGAGATTCGCGGTTCGGTGGATCAAGCAGAATCTTTGGGTGTGGCCCTAGCCGAACGTCTTTTGGGTGCTGGAGGGGATAAAATTTTACAAGATATTTATGGTCGTGCCTAAATTAGGTTTTGAATGCAACAAGGAAAAGTTTATTTAGTCGGAGCAGGACCTGGTGATCCAGGTTTGTTGACTCTTCGTGGCAAAACCTGTCTGGAGCATGCTGATGTCGTGCTCTATGATCATTTGGCTAACCTCACGTTGTTGGACTATGCCCCTTCCCATGCTGAACGAATTTATGTGGGACGTTGTGGTCGTGGAGCCTATCGTCCTCAAGAAGAGATTCATCGTATTTTGATTCAGAAGGCCAAAGAGGGGAAGCAAGTAATTCGTTTGAAAGGCGGAGATCCGTTTGTATTCGGGCGGGGGGGGGAAGAAGCGGAGGTATTAGCAGAGAAGTCAATACCGTTTGAGGTTGTTCCTGGTGTGACTTCAGCTGTAGCCGTCCCTGCCTATGCAGGGATCCCAGTTACGCATCGGACTATGGCGTCAACTGTAACTATTGTCACCGGTCATGAAGATCCTGCAAAAGGCGGGAGTGTGCTCGAATGGCCACGTTTAGCCAGTGTAGACGGGACCCTGGTCTTTCTCATGGGAGCTAAAAATTTACCCACTATTGTTCAGCGTTTGGTAGAAGAAGGGAAATCACCCGATACGCCGGTTGCGTTAGTGCAATGGGGAAGTTACCCGAAGCAGCGAACTGTAGTCGGAACCCTCGCCGATATTATTGAACGTGCTGAGGCGGAAAACATCCATCCGCCGACTGTTATTGTTGTTGGTGAAGTGGTGAAGCTTAGGGAGCACCTCAGTTGGTTTGAGTCTCGTCCCTTGTTTGGCACTCGAATTCTGGTGACTCGCTCCCGTAGCCAAGCCGCTGAGATTTCTCAACTCTTGATGGCCTATGGTGGGGAGCCCATAGAATGTCCCACGATTGAGTTTGTGCCTCCTACGAATTGGGATGAGGCCGACGAAGCGATTACTCAGCTTGAAACATACCACTGGTTGGTATTAACAAGTGTCAATGGTGTCCGACAATTTATGCATCGATTGTGGGACAGTGGTCGTGACGCGCGTGTGCTGCATGGGGTGCGGGTATGCTGTATTGGGCCACGGACAGCCCAAGAGTTGGAAAAATTTGGTGTGAGGCCGGACGTGATTCCTTTGGAATATCAAGCTGAAGGGGTGTTGGACGTTATGAAGGAAGCCGGTGTGTCTGGTCAGCGAGTCTTGATCGCTCGCGCCGCGCAGGCCCGGGAAGTTCTACCAGAAGAATTACGACGTGCGGGTGCGGAGGTTCAAGTTATTCCCGTGTACCAAACCGTGCTGCCCCAATCCGAAATCGAGACGATTAGAAAACGCTTTCTTGCTCGAGGTATTGACATGGTCACTTTCGCAAGTTCGTCTACGGTTCGAAATTTCATAGAAATGTTTGGCGGTCCTGGGGAATTGAAAAAAATTCTTCAGCATACCACTATTGGGTGTATTGGACCTATTACCGCGGAGACTGTTCGAGAACAGGGATTGCATGTTGATGTCCTTGCAAGGCAGAATACCATTCCCGCGCTTGTCGAGGCCTTGGTTGAGTTTCGGCAGCAGTCGGCGCAGGCCACGGTGTGTCAATAATGGTTTCGATTTATCGTTTGTGCAGACTAACCATTCAGGACTAAACAGATACGAAAGGCTTTTTGCTAAAAGAATGAGAGCTTTATGGTTCCCGTGAAATCTTTTATGGTGCCTGCTGAAAAGTTCATTGCTATTGATATCGAGACGTCAATGTTCGCCAAGCAGCGGAAATTATGCGTGAGAGTGGGATTGGAAGTATTTTTGTCTTACGTGACGGGAAGATTATCGGGATTCTCACGGACACCGATTTAGTAAAACGTCTTGTGGCTACTGGACTGGATTCCACAAAGACCACGGTTGAACAAATTATGTCGGCTCCTATTTTAACCATTGAAGAAAATAAGACTCTTCTGGATGCTAATGATCTTATGGCTAAAGAGCATGTTCGTCATCTTGGGGTTAGTAATAAGGAAGGAAATCTTGTGGGTATGATTTCAGTGCGGGACCTTGTAGTTTTTTTAACGAACCTACCGCGGAAATAATTACCACACGATTTTAGAATTTTTGGCTGTAGTGGCTGGCTGAATGCAGGCCTGTGCAGCGGCCAAATACGTCGTTTTCGAGGTCACAGATTTATGGCATTTCCAAGACAACGTATGCGAAGGTTGCGTCAGCATGAATCATTGCGTCGTTTGGTCCGAGAGACTACGCTTTCGCCGAATGATTTTATTTATCCCCTGTTTGTCATGGGAGGCAAAGATCAGAAAACACCGATTAATTCGATGCCTGGACAATTCCGATGGTCAATTGACCTGCTAGTCAAAGAAGCGGGCGAAGCGTATCAGTTGGGTATTCCGGCAGTTATGATCTTTGGGATTCCGGATCGAAAAGATGCCAGGGGGACTTCGGCCTATGACCCTCAGGGAATTGTCCAGCACGCTGTTCAGGCCCTCAAAAGTGACATTCCCGATCTTCTCGTCATTACCGATGTCTGCATAGATGAATATACTGATCACGGACATTGTGGCATAGTGAAAGATGGACAAATACTTAATGATGAAACTCTCGAATGTTTGCGGCTCATGGCACGTACGCATGCTGAATCCGGGGTGGATATGGTAGCGCCGTCCGATATGATGGATGGCCGCGTTGGAGCTATCCGCGATGAATTAGATCAAGCGGGGTTCTCTGATCTTCCCATTATGTCCTATGCCGTAAAATATGCCTCGAGCTTATATGCGCCGTTTCGTGAAGCTACGGACTCTAGTCCAGCCTTTGGTGACCGTCAATCTTATCAAATGGATGCCGCCAATACTCGTGAAGCTATTCGCGAGGTTGAGCTTGATATCGAGGAGGGAGCTGACATTGTTATGGTTAAACCGGCGCTTCCCTATCTTGATATCATTACTCAAACTCGGTCACTGGTGAATGTCCCTGTGGCTGCATATCAAGTCAGCGGAGAGTACAGCATGATCAAGGCCGCCTCTCAACAAGGGTGGATCGATGAATCTAGAGTTATGTTGGAGACTCTCTTGGCTATCAAGCGAGCAGGAGCTGATCTCATCCTGACGTACTTTGCTAAGCATGCTGCTCAAGCTTTGAATCGCTATTGTCCATGAAGGTTTCACGGGGGCTTCCCAATTTGCCCCTCCCACCTCATCCTGTCTTGACCATTGGTAATTATGATGGTCAACACCTTGGCCATCGTTACCTCCTTTCAACCGCTGTCGGCTACGCCAAAAAATGCGGGGGAACCCCTATGGTTTTGACCTTTGACCCGCATCCCGTGAAGGTCTTGAATCCTGGTTTTGATTTTTTATTCCTGACGAGTCCTGAAGAAAAGCTGAAGTGGTTTGAATTGGTAGGAGTTGAACATTTGGTGATTCTTGAGTTTACGAGATTCTTCGCGGCATTGAGCCCAGAGGAGTTTGTGGATCGAGTGCTGTGCAAGGGCCTGGGGGTTCGTGATTTGTTTGTTGGTGAACATTTTGTGTTTGGGAAAGGGCGGGCAGGGAATGCGTCGACATTAACCCAAATGGGGAAACGGGAGAATTTTGAGGTCCATCTAATAAAACCTATTGGTGATGGCGATCAAGTCGTAAGTTCCACTCGGATTCGGAAATTAATTCAACATGGTCATATGGAAGAGGCAAGAGTATGTTTAGGTCGGCTATATTCTTTACAGGGTCGGGTGATTGAAGGTGAACATCGAGGTCAGGCCTTAGGATGTCGGACTGCGAATTTGCGTTTGCCTGTGGGGCGTGTGATTCCGCCAGATGGGGTTTATGTTACGACCGTGGTTTGGAGGGACCGAAAATATGATTCAGTTAGTTATATTGGCACTCGGCCAACTTTTGCCCAAGGTGAACACTTGCTGGAAGTCCATTTGCTCGATGAAAATTGTGTATTATATGGGGAGAATATTGAGGTCAAATTTCTCAAATACATACGGGATGACGAGGCGTTTTCTTCTTCGGATGATTTAGCCGTGCGTATTGCGCTGGATATTGAGGTTGCTCGGGAAGTGTTAAAGAACGAAAAAACATAGAGCGGCCTTCAAATTATTTTGTAACAGAAAAATTTCTGCCTGGTGTCAATGAGATCATTTGAAAGACAGGTTTGGAAGAAAGTTTGCCAGCACAAATTGCTCAAGGTCCAAGACCGGGTCATTGTGTCTGTGTCCGGCGGAGCTGACTCCGTTGCCCTGCTGCATCTATTTTGCTTATGGCGAGCAAGTTTACACTTAGATCTTTTGGTAATCCATTTCAATCACGGGTTACGTAGTGAGGAAAGCGAAGTTGATGCGAGTTTTGTGGAAACCTTATGTGATCAACTTAATGTGCCATGCACCATCAGCCGAATTCATATGAAACGAGAACGTCAAAAACGAATAGGGCAATCCATACAATCTATTGCTCGTGAGCTTCGGTACGAAACTCTCACTCATGCGGCTCGCGAAAACGGTTTTACAAAAGTCGCGTTAGGTCATACCAGTGATGATCAAGCTGAAACGGTGTTGATGTGGATGTTAAGAGGTGCAGGATCTGTTGGATTATCGGGCATGCCTATTTTTCGACCTCCCTACTTTATTCGGCCTTTGTTGGGAGTCTCGCGTAGTGAAGTTGAGGCCTACCTTAGAGAAAATCAATGGACTTATCGAGTCGATTCGAGTAATGCAAACCTTCGGTACCGACGTAATAGTATTCGTCACCAAGTCATGCCCATCCTCAAGCAATTTAATCCAAATCTGGTGGACGTGTTGTCTCGTCAAGCCAATATTGTTCGGGAAGAATCCGAGTATCTCGACAGTATTACCTTGGCAGCTTTAGAGTCGGCTGTTCAAAAATCTGATGACCAGCGAATTGTTTTGAGTCGAAGAATATTGGCAGAAATTCCACCGCCTATTCAGCGAAGGGTTATACTGTTATTGTATCGTCGGGTGAGCAACAGGGATGTGCATCCACGATTTGATTTTGTAGAAAATGTTCTGGACCACGTGAAACAAGGGAACACTGGCTGGCAACTGGAGGCTCCTGGTGTTCGGGTATATCAAGACTATGATAAGGTCCATGTCTGTGTCGTTGGGGAAGAAAAGGGTTTTGTGCAGCACACTGTCAATTTATCGGTTCCAGGATCGATTTACTGGCCTTTGAGCGGCCGGACTCTTGAAGCCTGTATGTTGGAAAATCTTCCTGAGTCGTGGAAAGATGATTCAACCTGTGCGTATCTTGACGCCAACCATTTTACGCATGATCTTGTGGTACGTTCGTGGAAAGCCGGAGACTCATTTTGTCCTCTTGGAATGAATGGGAAGAAGAAAAAAATTCAAGATTTTTTCTCAGACCTTAAATTAGAGCAAATAAAACGTCGTGCGGTGCCGATCGTCGAAGCTCCAGAGGGGATTGTTTGGGTTGCAGGGTTTCGCATGGATCATCGATTTCGTGTCATGAACGGAACCAAAAAATTTGTAGTCCTAAAGTTGGGGCCTCAAGATTTTCCGTCTCCTTTTAAGTAATCAAATTGGCGATCCTTTAAACATACTTTCAGCGGTGTTTTTCAACCTTCCTGTATAATGAAAATTGTGAAGCCAGGAATATTTGATAGAAAAATCAATGAGTTGCATGAAGATTTTTATGGGATGTCTAACGGTACAATAAAAGTTAAAGTGGGGATTCGGTTGTCATAGATTCCACACCCATGGTATCATCCAACAGTTTCCCTAGTTATTTCTCATAATTGTTCATCTACGCATCTAATACGAAATACAGATAGTCTAGGAGGAAGAGAACTCGAATGAATTCTCGGGTAAAGAATTTGCTCTTTTGGGTGGTTGTTGGACTGTTTATGATTTTATTGTTTAATCTCTTCACCGTGCCATCCCATGCTCCTGAAGAACCCGTTATTTTCAGTGAATTCATGACGCACCTTGAGCGTGGTGAAATATCCAAGGTGACCATGAGAGATAGCCAAATCAGCGCAGTGCTGAAGGATGGCACCAAGATTAGCACATATACAATTGAATATCCGGATTTAGTTAAGGCGCTTAGGGAAAATGGCGTGCAAATAGAAGCCAAGCCACCTGATGAGAGTCCTTGGTATATTACCTTCCTGGTTACGTGGGGTCCATTTGTTTTGTTCTTGGGGTTATGGTTTTTCCTAATGAGGCAAATGCAAATAGGCGGGAATCGCGCCCTTTCTTTTGGAAAGAGCCGAGCCAGAATGTTGACTGAGGAAAAAAAGAAAATCACTTTTGCTGATGTAGCTGGTATTGATGAGGCCAAAGAAGAAGTTGTCGAAATTATTGATTTTTTGAAAGACCCGCAGAAGTTTCAGAAACTTGGCGGCCGTATTCCCAAGGGCGTCCTTATCGTGGGCCCTCCAGGAACTGGGAAAACGCTTTTGGCCAAAGCCATTGCAGGTGAAGCAGGTGTTCCGTTCTTTAGCATCAGTGGATCTGACTTTGTGGAGATGTTTGTTGGGGTAGGGGCCTCTCGGGTTCGGGACTTATTTGAACAGGGGAAAAAACACGCTCCCTGTATTATCTTCATTGATGAAATTGATGCGGTTGGTAGGTTGCGTGGAGCGGGCTTAGGCGGTGGCCACGATGAACGCGAGCAAACGTTAAACCAACTGCTTGTAGAAATGGATGGATTTGATACGACCGAAGGCGTCATCCTGGTGGCTGCCACCAATCGTCCTGATGTATTAGATCCAGCACTGTTGCGTCCTGGTCGGTTTGATCGACAAGTGGTGGTAAATCGTCCAGATGTGCGAGGTCGAATTGAGATACTGAAAGTACATACCAAAAAAGTCCCTATCGAGACCGATGTAAAGCTTGAACAAATTGCACGGGGAACTCCTGGATTTTCCGGAGCAGACTTGGAAAATCTCGTGAACGAGGCAGCATTGTGGGCTGCTCGTCTAAATAAGAAAGTCGTAGAGTTGGTTGACTTTGAAAATGCTAAGGACAAAGTCATGATGGGGGCTGAGCGGAAGAGCCTGGTCTTGAGCGAAGAAGAAAAGCGAACCACGGCTTACCACGAAGCTGGGCATGCGTTGATGGCGAAACTTCTTCCTGGTGCAGACCCTGTTCATAAAGTCACGATTATTCCACGGGGGCGGGCGATGGGCATGACTATGCAATTACCCATCGATGATCGTCATGGCTATTCCCAGAATTTTTTATATAATACCTTGTCTATTTTGTTAGGTGGTCGTGTTGCTGAGGAGTTGGTGTTTAAGGACGTCACCACTGGCGCGGGTAACGATATCGAACGGGCAACCGAATTGGCCAGAAAAATGGTCTGTGAATGGGGGATGAGCGCAAAACTCGGCCCCATTGCCTTCGGAAAAAAAGAAGAAGAAATCTTTCTTGGTCGGGAAATCGCGCAACGCCGAGATATTAGTGATCAAGTAGCATTAGAGATTGATCATGAAGTCAAGCGGCTTATTGTGGAATCCTATGAACGCACTAAACAAATGCTGACGGAACATATCCACACGTTGCGTGCCTTGGCTGAAGCCCTGTTGGAAAAAGAAGTCCTAGATTCTTTAGAAATCGATCAGATCATTAGTTCGGGTTCCATTGTCGAGGGAACCGCACAGGTTTCATGATTACGTTTCTACAGTCCGACCTGATTAAACCTATTTTTTCAGTAAGGTCGAGAAGGCCCTATTGGAAACAGTGGGCCTAGGTCCTTGTGCTTCACATCATTTCTGATTCTAGTTGCAGAATCTCAAGGGTGTTTTCCTAACATCCGAATAAGTAGGTAATTTCCCATTCAAAGGACTCTGTTTGTATGCCCAGTTCAGTGAAAGAAGTGGCTGAGCGGTGGATTCGTGCTGGGGAAAAAAAGATTCCCCTCGGTTCTCGAGCATTAGTTATGGGTGTCTTGAATGTCACCCCCGACTCTTTTTCTGATGGCGGACAATTTCTTGATCCACATTTTGCCATTGATCAAGTACAAAAAATGATTGCCGATGGGGCTGATATTATTGATGTTGGAGCTGAATCGACTCGTCCAGGTTCACGTACAATTGAGGTAGTGGAAGAGCTTCAGCGGCTCCGTCCTGTCTTGCAGGTTCTTGGGAAAAAATGTTCTGTCCCAATTTCTGTTGATACAAGAAAGGCAGAAGTTGCAAAGAGAGCGTTGGATTGGGGTGTTCATTTGGTCAACGATGTAAGTGCGTTACGGTTCGATATGGACTTAGGACATCTTGTCGCGAATACTCGGGCTGGAATCGTATTAATGCATATGAAGGGCGATCCGGAGACCATGCAAGATCATTGTCAGTATGATAATGTAGTCGATGAAGTGAAAACGTTTTTGCAGGATCGTATCGAGATCGCAGAATCTTATGGAATCGATCGTGAGCAAATTGTCATTGATCCAGGAATTGGATTTGCGAAAAACACTGAACAAAATCTTAGTCTATTAAGGGGCTTGACCGCTTTTAAAAGTCTAGGGCAACCTGTGTTGGTAGGAGTGTCAAGAAAATCATTTATCGGAGCTGTGCTAAATAAGCCGGTAGGTAAGCGAATCATGGGGACCGCCGCTGCTGTGACAATGGCTGTTTTACATGGCGCCAAAATTGTTCGGGTTCATGATGTGGAACATATGAAGGATGTTGTGACTATGGTCTCGGCTATTCAAGGCGTTCAGGAAAGAGAACGAACCAAGGAGAGTTCATGAGGAAGTTATTTGGCACGGATGGCGTGCGAGGAGTGGCAAATTTGGAACCGATGACGAGTGAGACGGCCATGAAATTAGGTCGAGCTGTGGCGTATATGTTCAAACGCCGAGAAGGTCGTCATCAAATTATTATTGGTAAGGATACGCGTGTGTCTGGATATATGCTGGAATCAGCGTTGACCTCTGGGATTTGTTCCATGGGTGTGGATGTTTTGCTAATTGGACCGATGCCTACTCCAGCAGTCGCATTTCTCACTCGAAGTCTTCGGGCTGATGCTGGAGTCATGATCTCCGCTTCTCATAATCCTTACCAAGACAATGGGATTAAGTTTTTTTCTAGTGATGGGTTTAAGCTTCCTGATGGTGTTGAGCTTCGTATGGAAGAGCTTATTGTCTCAAACGAAATCGAGCATCTTCGTCCCACGGCTTCAGAAATCGGAAAGGCTTATCGTATTGATGATGCCGAGGGACGTTATATTGAATTCGTGAAACGATCAGTGCCTCGTGAAATGGATTTTCAAGGCCTCAAAGTTGTACTCGACTGTGCCCATGGAGCTGGGTACTCGGTATTTCCCAAAGTTGTTCGGGAACTCGGGGCGGAGGTTGTAGTGCTCGGCGATGAACCAAATGGCACCAATATTAATGCGGGATTCGGTGCGATCTGTCCAGAACGGTTGCAAGAAACGGTACGGAGGTATAGCGCTGATATAGGGATTGCGTTGGACGGAGACGCGGATCGAGCGGTGTTTGTTCATGAGCAAGGTGGGGTTGTTTCTGGTGATGAGGCATTGGCCGCATTTGCCTTTGATCTTAAGAATCGTGGTCGGCTGCAGAAACAGACTGTTGTGGGAACCGTGATGAGTAATTTTGGCTTTGAGGCGGCATTAAAAAAGGCCGGAATTTCCCTGGTCCGTACCCCAGTTGGTGATCGATATATTTTGGAACGGATGGTGGCCGATGGCTATAGTCTTGGCGGCGAACAATCCGGGCATGTAATTTTTTTAGATTATCATACGACTGGGGATGGTATTATCTCGGGTCTGCAAATGTTGAAGTTGGCGAAGCGGGCTGCCCGTTCGTTGTCGGATATATCTCAGTGTGTTGAAGCGGTTCCTCAAGTGTTACTCGGTGTCGAAGTCAGTCATAAACCGGATTTAGCAACCCTTCCAGAATTGCAACAAGCCATTCGATCGTGTGAAATGACTCTGAATGAAACTGGTCGAATACTTGTTCGATATTCAGGAACCGAATCCCTGGTTCGTGTGATGGTAGAGGGACAAAATGACTCTCAAATTCGTGAAGTGGCAGAGAAGCTAGTTGGCGTAGTGAAAGCCACGATTGGCTAATCCTGTTTTTTCTCCCCTGCTTACCAGTCGTTTTCCTAACACATGTTGCATCCTTGCATGGATATTTATCAAATCAATGAAGGTGGATCTATTGTCGTGAAAGAAAATGTTAACTTCTCAGAGATCCTTATTCAAACGAATTGAGATTAAACTCTTGCAGGAGTATTCGATAAAGTACATAAGTTGAAAAAAGATAGAAAACTTGGCTCTGTTGTGGAACTGGTCAACAAGTTTGGATTAGGGATCAATAATGGCTTCAAAAATATTTCGAGTATGATCTAGAGGTTTCCAATTCAATATAGCCAAAGCGTTGTCCACATAGCGTGGAGTTCGCATCCCGTTGAGTACACAAGTGATCCCAGGAGTGCTGGCCAGAATCCAGAGGGCTTTTCTGGAAATCGGTTCGGATTGTTTGTTTTTCGGCAGGAGAGGGTCAAGCGTGTCAGTGATGGCTTTAATTTTTGCACGATTTTTTTGGGCAGCTTCTTTACGCAAAATGAGGAAGAGGGTGACTAGTTTGGGAATGTACCGGTTTTGCCAATTTTTCCATGCTGTGGATTGCTCTGTTCCGAGTTGCTTGGTTACTACCTGAATAGCCTGGTTTACGTGTGGAGCAAGCATTTCCGATTCAATTTGTTCCCAATGTTCCAGACTGTGGAGTTGGGAGCGCAGGCTACTGAGTTCCTGAGTTAAGGAAAAGAAGTCCTTGGGTTCAAGACCTTTTCCCGAATAAGGTAGGTTCGGGGCAAAATCTTTTCGAAATTCATCCTCTAATATCACAAGTTCGCCTTGTTGGATCTCAAATGTGGACTTAACTGGTTCCGTGTGGGGATCTGCCAACCGGAGCATGCCACGGTTTTTTGCGGGTATGGCATTGAGTGGCCGGTTAGCCAGAACAGCAATGTTTTCCTGTTGTGATAATTCAAGGACCGTTTGAGCATTGCGGCTTCCGGTGTTGGGAGTGAGTAGGGCTCCGGCTTCAAACAAGTTCATGGGAAGTTGTAGCACTCGAAATCCATGTATTGGTTTTCCAAGGGATTGCCCTGCAGCTTGTGCACACTCTAACATTCGAGACAAAGAGGTGGCTTCGTGGTCTTGAGGTGCAGAGGTCGACGTATTAGATGACACGCCATAGAAAGCGAGACGTCCCTGATTGACTTGTTCCTCAAAATAGACAAAGGCCTTTTCCAGGCGACAATAAAATTCATTTCTCAATTCTTGTAATGCATGCTCATCAATCGAAAGTTTTCTATTTTTGGCGTCCGAAAGAAAATATTCAGGGTTATGAAGTAAGCACACATCGAGTGTTTCTAATCCAAGTCGGTCGAGGGAAAGAGTGAGTTGGTTTTCGAGAAACTCGGGATGAAGGCAATGCCATAATCCTTCGCCATATTTGACCATGTCTGGATATTTACCACCTGCTTGCTCCTTAGCTTGGGCCCGAGTGAGGTTTTGACCTTGCACATACCCAATTTTTGAAACGACGATGATTTCTTCTCGTGAAATTTCCTGTTTGCTGATTAACTCCTTTAATACACTGCCGACTAATTGTTCGCTGGCCCCATCGGTGTAGTTGGTTGATGTATCAATGAGATTGCATCCCTCTCGAATGGCTTTGAGAAGAGCTTCCCGATGTTCTTCTTGACCTTCAGCAATGCGGTATCCTCCGAAACCAAGGCGAGAAGTTGTCAATCCCGTTGAACCAAGCGCGTCATATCCTTTCTCTGCTGGGAGGGAAGACGAAGAGTTTGCCAAGATACGCGATACATAGATCCCTGTTCCTTCCGGCGTAGCTCGACCTTCCAAACCTGAAGTTTTGAGCGTGGCTAAGGGTGCAGCAGAGGGATTGCTAGTTGTATTTGTTGAATTCGATAGGACGTATTTGATTTGGGCTGGATCAGTGATAGGGGTTTTGCAGGAGAAATTACGACAGATAAAAAGGGCTGCCTGCCCATTGATTAATGTTTTACCTTTTAAGAGAGGATGAGTAGTTTCCGATTTTTTTGGATCGAAATGTGCCACAATCCGATTTGGAATAAAATGAGAGCGGAGTTCTTTAACAAGAGCTTCATAGTGTGATTCACCAGGTGTGCCGACTAAAGCTAGTTCCACTGGTCCTCTTAGGAGAAAGTCTGAGGCAATGAGTGATTTGGCAAAGCCACGGGGAATTTGCGAAATTTGTCGCCCATAAGCACGAATGGCTTGTGTGGCGGTGTCCCTGAAATCTTCACGATTGGAATGAAATGAAAGCCGTGCCAAGGCCATGGCTGCGACGGCATTTCCGCTTGGGGTGGCTCCGTCTGGGCCTTCGCGGCCGCGGAGGATTAAGGTTTCGTGGTCTTTAGCCGTGGTAAAAAATCCACCATGTTCTTGATCTACAAAGTCTTCAATTAGCCGTTCGCCTAATCGAAGGGCTTGGTAGATATATTCTTCCTTGCCCCCGGCTTCGTAGATATCCATCAACGCTTCGATAAGAAATGCGTAATCTTCAAGGTAAGCGTCCAGATGAGCTTTGCCTTCGCGATACGTTCGAAGAAGTCTGCCATCTGGTTTGGAGAGTGTAGTGAGGAGAAAGTCAGCGGCTTTGGTCGCTGCATTCAGGTATTGGCTTTTCCCTAATATGCGAGCTGCCTCAGCCATGGCGCTGATCATCATGCCGTTCCAGGCGGTGAGGATTTTATCGTCGAGGCCGGGTGGAACTCGGTTCAGCCGAGTTTGATAAACCAGCGTTCGTAGCCGATCAATAGTGTTTTGAAGTTCCTCAGACGTGCACCCAAGTTCTTGCGCGACATCATTAATGGAATGCGGCGTATTGGGGATACTATGGTGTTCCCAATTTCCGTCTGAGCTAATGTCATAATATTTACAAAATCGTTTAGCGTCTTCTTTAGATTCGACGATGGCCTCGATTTGCTCTGGATCCCAAACAAAGAACTTACCTTCGACTCCTTCTGAGTCGGCGTCGGTTGCAGAGAAAAACCCACCTTCTGGAGAGGTCATCTCACGGATGATATAATCGAGGGTCTCGGTTGCGATACGCTGGTAGTTGGTGTCCCGAGTGACTTGATAAGTTTCGATGTATGTTTTGGCCAAGAGCGCATTGTCATACAACATTTTTTCGAAATGTGGGACCAGCCAACGTTCATCCGTAGAATACCGAGCAAATCCTCCACCAATGTGGTCATACATGCCACCGGCACCCATGGCATCAAGAGTTTTGCGAACCATCTGTAATGATTGGTCATGTTTGTTGTGGTGAAAATATCGAAGCAAAAAAGAAAGCCCCGTGGCCGGAGGAAATTTTGGAGCTTGGCCAAAACCACCGAAAATAGGATCAAAGTTCTTAGCAAATTGTTCAACTCCCGCATCCAGTTCCGATTGTCCCACCGTAGTGGGTGAGGGCACCTCAATAGACTCTTGTAATTTGATTGTAAACCGGGCAGCGGTTTTGACGATTTCTCCTCGGTCTTTGTGCCAGCCCTCGGCGATTTTCTTAAGGACTGTCCCGAATCCTGGACGTCCCCATTTATCTGTTGGTGGAAAATAGGTGCCCGCGAAAATGGGTTGTTGATCTGGAGTTAAAAATACTGTCATCGGCCAACCACCGTTTCCTTGGTTCATGGCTAAAGTAGCTTGCATGTAGATTTCGTCAAGATCTGGCCGTTCTTCTCGGTCAACTTTTACGGAAACATAATCTTTGTTCATAAGCGAGGCGATTTCATCATTTTCAAACGATTCTCGCTCCATGACATGGCACCAGTGACAGGCCGAATAGCCAATAGAAAGCAAAATGGGTTTGTCCTCGGTTTTTGCGCGCGAGAGCGCTTCTTCTCCCCAGGGATACCAGTCCACAGGATTGTACGCATGCTGAAGTAAATACGGGCTGGTTTCGTGAATAAGGCGGTTAGCTGGTTGCTTTGGATTAGAGTCAGACATGAGTTGACCGTAGCACTCGATTTGAATAAGGGTCAACTCATGAACGAAAGGATAAGGTGCTCTTGAATAGTAAATTGGAAGTCTCAAGTTTTGAAGTTGAAAATTGGGATCAGCGAACTTGAGAATCCAATTCAGTGAAGTTGATAAAGAGAATCAAGATTAAGAATAAATACCTAAAGATTTCTATTGACATATTCCGTAAATAAGAGTTATTATAAAGGTGTATTGTAAAGATGTCTGTTCAAGTTAGTGCTAGAAAATTTTTTGTAATTTATATCCCTCCCGCACTTACAGGGAGCGGACAAGATGGAGGTTACATATGAAAGCCAAAGAAGGAATTGTCGACATCCTCAACAAAATTTTGACGGAAGAATTGACCGTTATTAATCAGTATTTCCTCCATGCAAAAATGTGCAAGAATTGGGGATATGAGCGCCTCCACCATCATGTATTGGATCGGAGTTATGGCGAAATGAAGGACGCTCAGGTAGTCGTGGATCATATTTTGTTTCTCGAGGGATTACCTAATATGCAAAGATTGGGAACGGTAAAGATCGGGGAAACTGTTCCTGAACAGTTAAAGGCTGACCTTGATAAAGAAAAAGGCATGGTCAAATTGATGAGCGAGGGAGTGAAACATTGCACGAAAGTTGGAGATTTTGCGACACGGCATATGCTAGAAGATATGATCCAGGATGAGGAAGAACATATCGATTGGATCGAAACGCAATTAGAGACGATTAAACAGACTGGTTTGCAAAATTATTTGAGTGAACAAATTAAAAAAGAAGAAAGCTAGATTTTCAAAAGTTTGTTCCATTAGGTCTTGATGCTTGGTTGTGATGTTCATTGCTACTGTTCAAGTGTCAAGGTCTTTAAAGAAGACGTATACCAGTAGATATTTCCCGCCTGTCGAGTTCTCTGAATTTTCTTGGGATATCCTTTTTCCCTCATAAAATCAAAGGAAGAAAGAGATGGCATTAACCCACTCAACAATGTTGCCCTTGGGAACACCTCTTCCCTCTTTTGAATTGCCAGATGTGACTTCAGGTACCATGTTTACATCGTCCCAGTTTTCTGAGAAGCAAGGAATTCTGGTGATGTTTATCTGTCGGCATTGTCCCTATGTGGTACATGTGCAGGAGGAATTAAGCCGATTGGGCCGCGATTATTATGACAAAGGCTTGGGCATGGTGGCCATTAGCAGCAATGATGTGGATCATTATCCGGATGATCGTCCGCAGCGTCTGAAAGCCATGGCCCAAGAATTGGGGTTCAGGTTTCCCTATTGTTACGACGAAAGCCAAGAGGTCGCTAAAGTCTTCACCGCGGCGTGCACTCCTGATTTTTTTCTGTTTGATGCGAATCAACGGCTTGTCTATCGTGGTCAATTAGATAGCAGTCGTCCGGGGAATAACCAGGCTGTAACGGGAACCGACTTGCGCACAGCCATTGATGCTGTTTTGGCTAAGCAACCTGTCAATAAGGATCAATGTCCAAGTGCGGGATGCAACATTAAATGGAAGCCAGGAGGTAGCCAGAGTTAATAGTAAAGAGTTTTCTTTTTTTTTAAAAAAAGTCTGGGAGTCCCACAAACTTATACGCAGACTTTTTGAGTTTTTCTGACAAAATGTCTAGTCCTGTAGTTCATATCCTCGCGCATAGGTGCCCATGAACTATTTTTGATTTTGCCGCACATGGCTTTCGACATTTTGATCAAACCCTTGTCTTCACAGGAATTCTCTCCCCCACAGTCGTAGTATTGCCGACGAGCAATAGTTTCTATCTTAACAAGCATATTGTCTGATGATTATTGATGATGGAGCAAATATGTTACATTACTTGGAAAAATATTTCTTCGAAAAAACTGATAAAATCAGGAAAGAAAACGTTTTTAGCGTCTCAGATTCGATCCCTGAGGTTTTAATTTTCATTTACGCAATAGCTTCCCTCATGATGAGTGACGTATTCAGACGAATGGTGATTATGGTGAAAATGCTCTTTTGAATACAATATCGCCAAAATATGCGGTGGCAGATTCTTTGGTGTTGTCTGTGTCCGTCATGATAGCCACTCCTGAAATGTTCCTCGGTTCTTCACCAAAGGCTTTCTTGTAGTCTTCATATACATTACGTTCTTCTGTAACCCATTCTCCTACCCGCTGGTTACCGCTCTGCGTAACAATCATTTGAACCCAATCCGTGTAGGGGTTGGGCACAATCGTGCCAATTGGAGTTTTGCTTTCCCAAATATAGTTAATGGCTTCCGTTGGTGGGTACTCACCGTAAACTAGTTTGATCAGTTCGAATTTCGCTTTCTCAAAAAAGCCGACTTTGCTGCTGTCATATGCAAAGGTAATGTAAATTCTGGCTGGATAATCATCCCCTTCTTTTTTCGACACATCTCCGGTTTGAATGATGTTGTCGACTTTCCAGCGCCACTGAACAATGGGGAACTCTTTGGGATTAACGGTAATTTTTTTTATGTACCCAGAAGATGACTGGTTGCTTGTGGCTTTCGCCACGACGGTTTCGCCATTTTTCACTAATTCATATTTCGTGTGTCTCGGGATTTTTTCGAAGTTGAGAGGTTTCCAGCCTTTGGGGAAGGACCCTCCGGGTTCAGCTGATGAAAATTTTCCGACTTCTAATTCTGAGCCTTCTATAGCATGCGTCATACCAAGAAAAAATATAAGACTAAAAAGGCCTCCTATGATTATCGAAAAATGAGGTTGGCGAGATGTATGTAACATAACGATTCTCTCCAAAAGCTTATTTTATCTATCTTAACGCATTCTGGAAAAAAACTTAGATAAGAATGTTTTCTTGCCTTTTGTAAATGTGGTTTTACGCCAGTTATTGGCCACCTTTTTAATCACTTCTGCTTGGGTTGGGTAGGGATGTATGGTACTGGCTATCATGCTGAGTCCAAGCCCGCCTTTCATGGCCAAAGTAAATTCGCTGATCATATCTCCTGCATGAGCCGCGACAATGGTAGCGCCAAGAATCTTGTCTGTTCCTTTCTTTACATGAACGCGCGCAAACCCATCATCTTCTCCATCCAAAATTGCGCGATCGACTTCATCGAGTTTAAAGGTAAACGTATCAACCTTGATACCTTTGTCTTTAGCTTCCGACTCATACATACCAACATGGGCAATCTCAGGTTCTGTGTATGTCGCCCATGGAATAATCAAAGAATTCGTACTGGCATAGCCCAAGCCAAAGGGATGTGGGAATAGCGCGTTTTGAACCACGATTTGCGCCATAGCATCTGCCGTGTGGGTAAATTTGAAAGGGAAGCAAATGTCACCGGCTGCATAGATTTTGGGGTTTGTCGTTTGGAGTCGATCGTTGACCTTTACGCCGGATTCTTTATCATAATCAACATCCACGTTTTCCAGGCCGAGCTCATCAACATTCGGGGCTCGTCCTGTTCCCACCAATATTTCATCAACTATAAGTTCTTTACGTTGGCCACCTTGATTATAATGAATGACTTTCTCATAGCCACGCGACTCCACGTGCGTGATGTTGGAATTGAACACAAAGCATTGACCATCTTTGGCCATTTGGCGCTGGACGATTTCTGCGGCATCAGTATCCTCACGTGGGAGAATATGATTGGTCTGCTCGAATAAACAGACCTGACTACCAAAGCGAGTAAAGGATTGGGCCATCTCGCACCCAATCGGACCTGCACCGATGACTGCCAGTCGAGTAGGAAGTTCGGTCAATGAGAATATTGTTTCATTCGTGAGATAACCATTTTCTTCCAAACCCGGAATCGGAGGTGCAGCGGCGCGAGCGCCTGTACAAATCGTAGCTTTGGCAAATTGAAGCGTTTTCCCTGCGACCTCAATATTTTCTTGGCTTGTGAATTGTCCATTTCCGATGAAGACATCCACGCCAAGGCTTTTGTATCGATGAGCCGAATCCGCATGACTGATCTGTGCACGTAATTTTCGCATTCGTGCCATGGCAGTGCCAAAATCTTTCTTGATGCTACCTTGTATATGAAGTCCGAATTTAGCGGCGTTTTCTACTGCAGTCCAAGCACGTGACGCCCGAATCACTCCTTTCGAGGGCACACATCCTGCGTTCAGGCAATCTCCACCCATCAAGTGACGTTCAATGAGCGCGACCTTTGCTCCAATAGCTGCGGCAACTGCCGCCGTTACTAACCCGGCAGTCCCTGCTCCAATCACGACGAGGTTATATCGGCCAATGGGATCTGGGTTTTCCCAGGCAGGGGGGTGCACGTTATCAAGCAATTGTTGGTTAAACTCATCCATGGGGTGAAATTCAATGAGTTTGTCTTGATAGTCTCTTGTCTGCATTATTTATCCTTCCTCAAAGAGGACAGATTACTTTTGGGGTGTCCCCTGTTCGTGAATCGTGAATAACGAAAGAATATGTGCATTCCTCATGAATTTTTCTTCTCAACGAATTTTCGATAGACAATAGGCATAAGAGTCAACAATCCGAGTAAGGTAAGGGCCATTAACACAGGCGGTGATGCGATTTCTCCCAAGGAGTTGATGGCTCCGAGTTGTCTGCCGGCAAATGCAAATACGAAACTTCCGGGAATAATGCCGATAGAGGTAGCTAGAATATAGGTCCCCAGGTTTACCCTGGTTAACCCAGATACCAGGTTAACAAGGAAAAAGGGAAAGGCAGGGATAAGCCGGAGTGTCATCAAGTAGCTGAACGCATTTTTGGAAAAGCCAGTTTGCATGGGTTCAATGCGTTCCCCGAATTTTTCTTCGACCCAGTCTCGTAATAAGTACCGGGCAGCTAAAAAGGCTAGGGTTGCGCCGGTTGTGGCGCCAATATTGACGAAAATGGTGCCCAGGATGCTGCCGAACAAGAATCCCCCAGCCATCGTCATGATTGTTGCTCCTGGTAATGAGAATCCGGTTTGCACAATATAGATTAAAACGTAGATCGTAACAGCGGTGGCAAAGTTCGCATTAGTATAGGCAAGCAGGCTATTGCGGTTTGTCTTTAGAGACTCAAGTGAAAAGTATTGGCCGAGATCAAAATACGCAAAAGTTCCGATCCCTAAAGCAAAAATTGCCAAGATGCCAATTTTTCCTAATGCGGTAGAGGACGATTCAGAAGTCATAGGTGCAACCATGGTGGAATACAAGAATTTGATCTTTATAGTTCAACGCCTCGTATGGTGAAAGATCCAGATAGTAAAAAAAGTTTGGTTTCATTAGACCTACAGTCTTTTCAATGGTGCGATCGTTACAGGGGCTGAAGCCATCGTGTCTAGGATGTGTACTATGCGAAAAATTATAAAGCGAGCCTAGCCGGTCTTAACGCATCCTTCAAGAGCAAAAGGTGTCCAAGTTTATTTTGGAGTACGTTCGAGCAACTCTTCCGCGGGATACGTGATTATTTCCGTGAGAGTGGGGTGATAGTGGGGCATTCGCACAAGGTCGCGCACCGTGCCTTGGAAGTACATCACGGCAATGAGTTCGTGAATCAACTCAGCGGCTTCGGGTCCGACGATGTGGGCGCCTAAGATAATTCCTGTCAGAGGGTTGGCGAGGAGTTTGACATGACCATGAATTTCCCCCAGTGTCATGGACTTTCCGTGGTCATTAAACGGATAAGAGGCCATGTCATAGGCCACGTTTTCCTTGCGACACTCTTTTTCGCTCAACCCTACGCTTGCCACCTGCGGATCAGTAAAGACAACCTGGGTTTTTAAACGATCGTCGTAGCAATGTTGCGTATCAGTTGGGTGCATGGCATTCCATCCCGCGATTTCTCCTTGTTCAATGGCAATATGGACGATTTCATGCAGGCCATTGACATCGCCAATGGCAAAGATATGGGGTTGGTTGGTGCGCATTGTGTCATCTACCACCACCTTGCCCTCTTGTTTTTCAACATTTGCAGCTTCAAGGTTTAAGCTATCGATATTTGGTTGACGGCCAAGGGCCTGGAGAATCAATTCCGCGACCGCGGTTTTTTCTTCCCCTTCATGCGAAAAGTGGGCGATCTTTCTGGGGCCGTCTTGTGTAAACTTATGGAGTTTTGTGTTGGTGAACACCGTCATGCCTTCTTGGCGAAATTTTGTTTCAACTGGACGCGCCAAGTCTTCGTCACCCTCGGACATGATGTGGTTACTTCGTTGAATGAGTGTGACTTTTGTGCCAATGCGGGAATAAAATTGGGCCAGTTCAACGGCAACAGGTCCCCCACCCAGCACTATCATGGACTGTGGCAATTCTCGCAGATTCAATGCTTCGTCACTTGTGATATAACCAACTTCTTCAAGGCCAGGAATGGGAAGGCGCGATACCACAGAGCCAGTTGAGATAATGATAGCTTTGGCTGTGATGGTGCATTGTCCAATCTTTACCTCGTTTGGCGAGAGAAACGAGGCCTGGTCTTCGTACAATGTAAAACGAGAATCCTTGAGGGCTTGAATACGGTCTTCGGCAAACTCGCTGATGAGTCGAGCTTTTCGATCAATAATATTCGACAGAATGGCTTCTGCTGCGACGGGCTTTAATCCAAATTCTTCTGCCCGTTTCATGAGTGATATAATGTCTGAGGAACGAAGGATAGTCTTGGTAGGCATGCACCCGCGAAGGATGC
>CAZDCF010000018.1:0-23156 GCA_964503895.1 uncultured Nitrospiraceae bacterium
ACTTGTCGAAAAAAATTGAACAAGAGATGACCTATCCAGGTCAAATCAAAGTCACAGTTATTCGAGAGAATCGCTTCATCGAGTTTGCGAAGTAAAATGGCTTTTGGATATCTCGGAAGGACAATCAATGGTTATTTTATTTATTGGTGATATTGTTGGAGAGCCTGGTCGTCGGGTCATCGCAAGTAAATTACAAAAAGTTATCGAGACTCATCATGTTGACCTAATTGTGGGTAATGGGGAGAACGTTGCTGGGGGGTTCGGCATTACGATCGAGTTAGCCGGCGATTTGTTTGATTTGGGCCTATCCGTTATCACCACTGGGAATCATGCTTGGGATAAGAAAGAGATTTTAGAGTATTTTCGTAAAGAGCCGCGTCTATTACGACCGGCCAACTATCCTGAAGGGACGCCTGGACAGGGAGCCATAATTCTCGATTTGCCGAGTGGAGGGACCATTGGCATGCTTCAGTTGATGGGCCGAGCTTTCATGCCAACTTTGGATTGTCCATTTCAAGTTGCTAAGCGAGAATTACCGCAGCTCCAAAAACGAGCCAAGACCATTATTGTGGATATGCATGCCGAAACAACTTCTGAAAAAATGGCGATGGGCCATTTTTTAGATGGACAAGTTACGGCGGTGGTGGGCACGCATACGCATGTGCAAACCGCTGATGAGCAAATTCTTCCGAAGGGTACAGCGTATTTGACTGATATTGGGATGACTGGGCCGATCCATTCAGTCATTGGATTTAAAAAAGACCTAGTCATTGAAAAATTTCTTACGCAAATGCCAAGACGGTTTGAAGTTGCCTCTGGACCTGCTGTTCTTAGCGCCGCGTTGATTGAGTGTGATGCGAAGACGGGGAAAGCCACCGGCATTTGTCGTATCAGAGAGTTAGACTAATTCTTTTTTCCCAATCCGTGCCAACCGCAACAGTCCTTACGGTTACTGAACTTACGACTAACGTTCGGACATCCCTGGAGCGTACATTCTCCAATATTTGGGTTCAGGGAGAAATTTCAAACCTTCACATGCCAACCTCAGGCCATCTGTATTTCACATTAAAAGACGACAAGAGCCAAATTCGAGCGGTGTTGTTTCGTCGCTCAGCTATGCTTCTGCGCTTTGCCTTGGAAAATGGATTGCAGGTAGTGCTTCGCGGAAAAGTGACGGTCTATGAACCACGAGGCGATTGCCAAGTTTTAGTAGACTCCATTGAGCCACAAGGTCTGGGCGCGCTGCAGCTAGCCTATGAACAACTCAAAGAAAAACTGGAAAAAGAAGGATTATTTGATTCTTCAAAGAAACAAGACTTGCCTTTTTTGCCAAAGGCTGTGGGTGTTATTACTTCCCAAACTGGTGCAGCAATCCGGGATATCCTCACAGTGTTGCATCGACGCTGTCCAATCATTCGCGTGTATGTGTATCCAGTGGCAGTTCAGGGACAAGGTGCAGCTGCTAAAATTGTAGGAGCAATTCGTCAGTGTGATCGCCAAGGTTATGTGGATGTAATGATTGTAGGACGAGGCGGTGGTTCATGGGAGGATCTGTGGAGTTTCAATGAGGAGGAAGTGGTACGGGCTATTGCTGAAGCACGTATTCCCATAGTGTCTGCGGTTGGTCATGAAGTCGATGTCACGCTTGCCGACTTTGCTGCCGATTATCGGGCCCCCACTCCTTCTGCTGCGGCTGAATTGGTATCACCGGTGTTAGAGGATTTATTGAATGTGGTTCATGACTGCCGTGCACGTATGTTCCAAACTTTGCAGAATCAACTTTCCGCCTTGCGACATCAGTTTCGTTCAACCTATCGAGCACTTCCGTCTCCAGAATCCATTCTTCAGGTCCGGGTCCAAAAAGTAGATGACTTGGAGCAACGACTCACGTGGGCCATGAAAAGTATGGTGCGGGACTATCGTCCTGTTCTGATATCCTTGTCATCAAATCTCATGAGACATAGTCCAGAGGAAACGATCAAGCATGCTTTTTTGCTCGTCCATCAATACGTAACGCAACTGAATCGGGCCATGCCCGTAGTTTTGAACACCAAGCGGCACCAGTTACGAACAGTGGCCTCATCACTGCAAACATTGAATCCGCTGGCCATTCTTTCTCGTGGGTATAGCGTGTTGGAAGACCAATCGAGTGGAGAAATTGTTAGGAGTCGCACTCAGGTTCAAGCTGGAGAGCGGATTAGGGCACTCTTGGCTGATGGGTCATTGACTTGCCTTATCGAGCGGGTTGATCCGTTGCCCAATCCTTGACCTCCGAATGGGGCAGCGTATAATGGGGTTGGGCGGTTTATTAAGTATTGAAGAATGGGGAAAAGACTAGTAAAACCAAGTCTGTCATAAACGAGAGTTCAGCCTTTTTAGCAGGAAATGTTAAAGTAAGTAGGAAGCCTTATGCCCACCATAAAATTTGAAGATGCCCTAGCAAGACTGGAAACTATCGTAGACGAATTGGAGAAAGGCGATCTTCCTCTGAATGATTCTCTGAAAATTTTCGAAGAAGGTATCAAACTGTCCAAGACATGCCTGAAAATACTCGATGATTCCGAGCGAAAAGTAGAAATTCTTGTTCAAGAAACAGGTGGGAAAAAACGACTTCAAGCATTTAGTGTTGACGAAGAAGAAGCTCTTTAATTCCATTCAGGTTCATCCTCTCTCCAAAAGCCTGCTTAACAGTGTCCTCCTAAAGATATGACTCATCAAAAACGTGGTGCTAGACAGCGTCTTGATGGCGTTCTTGTGGAGCGTGGCTTGGCGCCTAGTCGTGAGCAAGCTGGCCGTATCATATTAGCCGGATTGGTAACCGTTGATGGAGTTATGGTTGACAAACGTGCAAAATTAGTTGAGGAATCCGCCACCATTATCGTCTCGCCATTGGCTGCTCCTTATGTTAGTCGGTCTGGGGAGAAACTTGCCGCCGCTCTGGATGTGTTCCAATTATCCTGTGAGGGGGCAGTGGCGATGGATATCGGCGCTTCTACCGGAGGCTTTACCGATTGTCTTTTACAGCGAGGAGTTAGGCGGGTATATGCGGTAGATGTAGGATATGGACAACTTGATTGGCGACTTCGGAATGATCCTAGGGTAGTGGTTTTGGAACGTTGCAATATTCGGCATTTGGTCGCAGAGGTCATTCCTGATCAGATCACTTTCAGTGTCATTGATGTCTCCTTTATTTCTCTGAAACTGGTTCTTCCCTGTGTCATAAAATTCTTGGCGGAGCAGGCTGTGGTTATTGCCTTAGTCAAACCTCAATTTGAAGCTGGCATTAAACAGGTTGGCCGCGGGGGAATCGTTCGGGATGAAATGGTACGAGAAGCGGTCATTGACAATACTAAGGGGATAGCCGAGAAGCTTGGATTTTTGTGCCTTGGCCATCTCGATTCACCAGTTTTTGGGAAAAAGGGAAATCGTGAAATGTTGCTGGTGTTGCAATGGTTATCGAGATAGTACTCATGCTCAGTAGGTGATAAGTGTAATGGGGTGTATAAAGCAGGTATTTTTGGCTTCCATTTCCATATCTTGATGCATTTCCACCTCAAGGTGGATTTTGATAAAGGGATTTTCATGAACGTATTAGTCACAGGCGGGGCGGGTTTTATCGGGTCACATGTTGTAGATCGATTTATACAGGAAGGGCATCAAGTTTCGATTCTTGATAATTTATCAACTGGAAAAAGGAAAAATGTCAATCGAGAAGCGGTGCTCTACAAAGCGGATATTTGTGGTACACGTTTGGAACGGATCTTTAAGCGGGAACGCCCTGCGGTGATTGTGCATTTAGCTGCGCAAATCAATGTTCGAAAATCAACGGAAGACCCTATGTTTGATACGAACGTAAATGTTGTTGGTACTATTAATTTACTTCAACTAGCAGTTAAATATGGAGTGCGGAAGATTGTATTTGCGTCTTCGGGTGGCGCGGTATATGGAGAACAATATCAATTTCCTGTTCCTGAATCTCACCCCACCTGTCCCCTTTCTCCCTATGGCATTAATAAGCTTTCTTGTGAGCATTATCTCGAATATTTTCGGCATGAAGCCGGGATTGGGTATGCGGCGTTGCGGTTCGGTAATGTATACGGTCCTCGCCAAAATCCAGAAGGAGAGGCCGGGGTTATTGCAATATTTTCGCAACAGTTATTGAATGGTCAGCAACCGCTGATCAATGGGAATGGGTTGCAAACCCGGGATTATGTGTATGTACGAGATGTTGTGGAGTCAGTCATGATTGCCTCAGACGAACAAGTCAATGGCATCTATAATGTAGGAACTGGTGAGGAGACCACAGTGAACGATATCTTTCATCGCCTTAAAGCTCTTACAGGGGTGGAAAGTAAAGAATTGCATGGTCCAGGGAAAAAGGGCGAACAGCTACGAAGTGTCCTGGATTGTTCAAAACTTACAGCAGAAACAGGTTGGGAGCCTACGATTTCTCTTGCTCAAGGACTCGCTGAAACCGTGGAATTTTTCCAGAGAAAAAAGTAACTTTTTAGTTTGGGGTTGGCCAGAGGATTGACCTAAGCCCATCAATATCGTGGAACCGTTTGGTCAACTTGAACCGACCAAGCGTCGATTCCTCCAACAAGATTTTTAACGTTATTGAAGCCCTGCTGAAGAAGAAATCCGACGGCATCGGCACTTCGCATTCCTTTATGGCACAAGGCCACAATTTCATCGTTGGGGTTTAATTGGCTCAGCGAGGCTGGCAGTGTTCCTAAAGGGATTAGGGTGGAACCTTCAATTTTGGCCATGGAAAATTCATGGGGCTCTCGGACATCCAATAAAAATATTTTATCCCCTTTATCCAGGCGATTCTTTAGCTCTTGAACTGAAATAGCATAATCCATCGTGAAAACCTCCTTATAGATAGCCCCATGATAGTCGTGCTCTTCTGTATCTGTCAATTCTAAGAATTATCGGTATCTCCAGTGACTGGCCGCTCGTTTAAGGATATCTCTTTTTCTTTTTTTCTAGGAACAAGCACCCTGCCGCTAATTCTCTTGCTTTCTTGCCTCCGGTTTCGTAGCGTAGATTTATCATTTGCCGTAATCACATCTCTAAAGTTTCAGTTTGCCTTTAAATATGCTGTCAACTATTGCTCTTTCACAAATAGCACAGTTTAACGAAAAAGAGGTTCGGCTTCGTGGGTGGGTTCGACGCCATCGTTGCAAAGGGAAGCTTCAGTTTCTCACCATTCGAGATGGGACCGGAGAAGTACAAGCTATTCTTAGCAAGGCAGATATGGATGAAGAACAATTTAGAACTGCCTCACATCTAACCCAGGAATCGTCAATTGAAGTAACCGGTCGAGTGCGCGAGGATAGTCGTGCACCTGGCGGTTATGAGTTAGATGTTTCCGAAATTCGCATTTTTCAGATCGCGGAGCCTTTTCCTATTCAGCCCAAAGAGCATGGCGTTAGTTTTTTAATGGATTATCGGCATTTGTGGTTGCGGTCTAGTCGACAACATACCATTTTGAAAATTCGGCATGAAATTATAAAAGCCTGCCGAGATTTTTTTGATGATCATGGGTTTGTATTAATCGATACCCCAATCTTTACCCCTAATGCATGTGAAGGTACGACGACGTTGTTTCAAACTCAGTATTTTGAAGAGACCGCATACTTGGCCCAAAGTGGTCAATTATACGGGGAAGCAGCGGCCTCGGCCTTTGGGAAGGTGTACTGTTTTGGTCCAACGTTTCGAGCGGAAAAATCAAAAACTCGTCGGCACTTGATGGAATTTTGGATGGTCGAACCCGAGGTGGCGTTTGCGGAATTACATGACGTCATGGAATTGGCTGAAGCGTTTTTGGTAATGATCGTCCAGCGTGTGTTGGAAAAACGGCAAGAGGAACTCAAGGTGCTGGAACGCGACGTTTCGAAATTAGAGGCCGTCACTCCTCCGTTCCCACGTGTGACTTATCGTGAAGCGATTGAACGATTGCAAAAGAAAGGTTCGGCTATACAAAGCGGCAGTGATTTTGGTGCTGAAGATGAAACCCAGTTGTCCAATGAATATGAAAAGCCTTTGATGGTGCATCGATATCCATCAGCCATCAAGGCATTTTATATGGAACCTGATCCTCAACAGCCTGATCTTGCACTATGTATGGATGTGCTGGCTCCAGAAGGGTACGGCGAAATAATAGGCGGAGGGCAGCGGATTCATGATTTTCAAGCTTTGGCATCTCGCTTAGAGGAACACCAACTTTCAAAGGATGCATTCCAGTGGTACCTGGACTTGCGGCGTTACGGATCTGTACCTCATGCAGGATTTGGAATGGGCATTGAGCGGGCAGTGGCTTGGATTTGCGGACTTGAGCATGTTCGTGAAACCATTCCCTTCCCCAGAATGTTATATCGTCTATATCCTTGACGGCAGACCCATTTCCTAAGTTTTCCAACAATTTATTCTCATTTGAGAGCCCGTCGTTCGCTGTCCCTAAAAAAGTTTTTTCTTGTTCTTTTTGCCCTATGTCAATTAGGGCTACCATGCAAATCAGGATATCCTGAAGTTTTCCCTTCCTTAGGGCTCGCCAAGCTTAGGGTTTGCAACGACGTATTGTGGGGTTCAGAGTTGGGTTCAAACCTGGATTCTCCATATTTCAAACATGAAATAAGTAGTTGATTTTGCTTGACAAAGAGAGGAATAACGCTATACTGCCCATTATGTGGGTTGAAGTGGGAGAAAATGGATTAGTTATGGGATAAAAACAACTATCCATTCCCATGTCCCGGTTTTAGTCGATCAGGTGATCTTTTGGCTACAGCCTAAGCCTCATGGATATTACGTGGATTGCACGCTTGGTCCAGGGGGAATGGCAGCCAGGATTCTCAAACTTTGTGCCCCTACTGGACGCCTGGTTGCGATTGATCGGGATCCGGAAGCCATTGAACGAGCGCGTGAAACTCTTAAGCCGTATAACGCGAGTGTCTGGTTTCACTGTGGAAATTTTCAAGATCTTGCGTCGATTCTTGATGCAGCGGGATGCGGTAAGGTCGATGGGGTTCTTTTCGATTTGGGGATTTCATCCGTGCAATTAGATGATGCGGAGCGGGGTTTTAGTTTTCAGCAAGAAGGTCCTTTGGATATGCGAATGAACACTTTAAAAGGAATGACTGCGGCAGAACTCGTAAACACCCTACCGGAAAAAGAATTGGCGAATGTGATTTACGAGTTTGGTGAAGAACGACTTTCCCGACGGATTTCCAAAAGTATTGTAAAACAACGGACAATATCTCCTTTTCGTACTACATCGGAATTGGCACACGTGATTCGGCAAAGTGTGCCATCGGCTTATCGGTATGGTCGACTCCATCCAGCTACGCGAACATTTCAAGCATTACGCATTGCTGTAAACAACGAACTTCCTTCGATTGCTCCTGCGTTGCATGAGGCTGCAGATCGATTAGCTCCTAGTGGTCGGCTCTGTGTAATTTCATTCCATTCGTTGGAGGATCGTTTGGTCAAATACACATTTCGAACACTTTCTGAAGATGGTAGCAAACGAGTGAAGATCTTGACCAAAAAGCCCTGTATAGCCCAGCCAGAAGAACGGAAGCGAAATTCTCGTTCACGAAGCGCCAAACTACGGGTCTTGGAAAAACATCCGGATTCGCGAGGTATGTAAGTGAAAGACGCATCGAAATGAAGATTGGCTGGATTGTCATTCTAATCATGGTTTTAAGCTCCACGTTTCTTTTTTATGTTTGGGGAAAAGTGGACGTTGTGCGAGTGGGTTATGAACTTGATCAGTTGTCAAAACGGAAAATCGCGTTAGAGCAAGACCATGATCGTCTCCAAATTACATATTCTCAATTAACGGCTCCTGACCGAATCGCGAAAGAAGCGACGATCAAATTGCACATGAAGCAGCCGGACCCAGGCCAAGTCATTCTGGTTTCGGATGGTAACTGGCAACGTCCACAAATTTCCGAACCGCTTCAAGTGGCGCGGAGTTCTAACCACAAAAGGCTTCGATAATGACGTTCGGCCGACCACTGGAGGAAGAGCGCAACCACTTTGGAAGGCGCGCTGTTTTATGCGTGCTGTTTTTGCTTGGGTTTTTAGTGATCGTTCTTCGTCTTTTTGATTTGCATATTCTTCAAGCGGAAATAATGGCCGAGAAAGCCCGGCGTCAGCATCACACGACGGTCAAACTTGATTCCACTCGTGGTGCGATTTTGGACCGTCAGGGTCGTGCGCTTGCTCTTAATTTGGATGTCCCCTCAGTTTATGCATCGCCCTCCTCGGTTAAAGATCCAAGTTTCGTGGCCCAACGGTTGTCGAAAGTATTAGACATGTCCCGTCCAAAATTGGAGCAACGTTTGCGTGGCAAACGCGAGTTTGTGTGGGTCAAGCGGAAGATTGATGCTGAGTATGCGACCCAACTGGAGGCCCTCTCTCTACCAGGAATCAATATGGTGAACGAGAAAAGACGATTTTATCCCAAAGGGACGTTGCTTGCGCATGTCTTGGGATTCGCAGGAATTGACAGTCAGGGACTCGAAGGCTTGGAGCATGGTTATGATCAGTATTTGCAAGGCCAAACGAGAAAAATTTTGCTGCATCGAGATGCCTTGGGCCGCGTCATATTTCCCGATAATCAAGAGGAGCCCGAAAGTCTTTTTGGGCATACCATTCATCTTACTATTGATGAAGGTATTCAATACATGGCGGAGCATGCGCTGGAGTCGGCAGTAGAGCGAACACAAGCACGAGGCGGCACGATCATCGTTATGGATCCACGAACTGGAGGAATCTTGGCCTGGACGCTTCGTCCAACCTTTGATCCTAACCACGTAAAGAAATTGTCCCCAGAACGTTGGCGTAATCGTGCGTTGACCGATCCGTATGAACCAGGTTCGACTATGAAGATGATATTGGCTGCCGCAGCCTTAGAGGAAGGGCAGGTGCAGCCTGATTCTCTTATCTATGCTGGGGATGGGGAGATGCCGCTTAGTGGAACAGTGATCCACGATCATGAAAAAGCTGGGTGGCTGACATTCCGTGAAGTTCTTCAACAGTCCAGTAATGTAGCGGCTGTAAAAATTGCAATTGAGTTGGGTGAAGATCGCATGTATCGGTATCTTCGCGAATTTGGATTTGGAGAAAAAACTGGGATCGATTTACCTGGGGAATCAATTGGCCTTTTGAGCAAACGCCAGAAATGGGGAAGCCGGACATTGTCATCAGTAGCCATGGGGCAAGAAATCGGTGTGACTCCACTTCAGATGGTGACGGCGGCCTCGGCTATTGCGAACGAAGGGATTTTGATGAAGCCATTCATTGTCGAGCGAGTACGCGCGGAAAGAGGTGATACTGTCTGGCAACGCGAACCGGAGATTCGTCGTCGCCCGATTCGCTATCAAACAGCAAAGACGCTCACAGACTTGTTAGAAAACGTTGTGGTCAACGGTACCGGAAAGAATGCGGCTATACCTGGATATCGTGTTGCTGGGAAAACAGGTACAGCGCAGAAATTTGATTCCTCCTTGGGAACCTATTCCCCAACAAAATTTGTTGGTTCATTTGTTGGGTATGCCCCAGCCGATGATCCCCGTTTCGTGATGTTGGTGATTATTGATGAGCCGCAAGGCCCAGCTTGGGGCTCGGTGGTGGCGGCTCCGGTATTTCGAGAAGTTGGAGAGCGCATACTCCGTCATTTAAAAATTCCTCCCCAACATGACAGTGATGTGCAAATGGCAGCTACAGGGAGCCTGTTGAGCGGAGCGGCTAAATCCCAGTAATGACCATCGCGGAGTTGATTGTGGTCCTCGACGTTATCAGTCAGTCAGGCGATCTCTCTAAGGAGGTCGTGGATATTACCGAGGATTCTCGTCAAGTGAAATCAGGAGCTCTTTTTGTTGCAGTAAAGGGCACGCAAGTTGATGGCCATAATTTTATTGGTACAGCTTGTGAGCAGGGTGCTGTAGGGATTCTTATAGAGTCTTCCTTTCAGCGAACTAATCTACCGGTATTCGGAGAGAAGACTTTAGCAATTATTGAGGTTGGGGACACACGTGCAGCTTTGGGAGAACTCGCTGCGCGTTTTTGGAAGGAGCCGTCCCAGTCCTTAACTATGATTGGTGTTACGGGAACAAATGGTAAAACCACGGTCACGCATTTAGCTAAGGGGTTATTAGAAGGAGCATCCCGAACTGTAGGCTTGGTTGGAACGATCGGTTGTTACGTTGGTTCAGAGCATTTTCCTACCAGCCATACCACTCCAGGTTCCGTGGCCTTGCAATCGATGCTCAACAAAATGGTGAATGCGGGAGCGGATTCCGCAGTCTTGGAAGTATCATCGCACGCATTGGCGATGGACCGCGTAAAGGGATGTGAATTCGATATCGTGGTCTTTACCAATTTGACCCAAGATCATTTAGATTTTCATCACGATATGGAGGACTACTTTAAGGCAAAATCCAGACTTTTCCAAGAATATGTTGCACCAAAGAATAAGCAATCACCTAAACAAGCTATTGTGAATGTTGACGATGAATGGGGAAAGCAAATCTTTCGGCAATGTTCCGTGCCAGCCTGGAGTTATGGAATCCGAAACCAGGCGGATTTTCGTGCCACGAATCTTTCCTTGTCGATCAATGGAACGACCTTTACCGCACTCACTCCAGTTGGGCCTATGGCTATCAGTAGCTCACTCGTTGGCGAGTACAATGTGTACAATTTATTGGCAGCTATCAGCATAGGAGTGGCCTGTGGGCTTTTGCCAGAGGCCATTCAAAGGGGCATACAAAATTTTCGTTCTGTGCCTGGTCGGTTTGAATTGATTCACGAAGGCCAAGAATTTATCGTTGTTGTCGACTATGCCCATACAGAGGATGCCTTGGCCCGGTTGTTAACTACAGCGCGCGCCTTCAGAAAAGGAAGGATCCTTACGGTCTTTGGCTGTGGAGGGGATCGTGACCGAGGCAAACGTCCGAAGATGGGTCAAGTCGCAGCCAAGGACAGTGATCTTGTGTTTGTGACATCGGATAATCCTCGAACTGAACATCCATTAGCTATCATTCACGACATTGAACTTGGGATTTTGGGGCTTCCCGAATTGCAACGGCAAGCTTATCGCTTGATTCCAGACAGACGAGAAGCCATTCATGCGGCTATTCAAGAGGCAAAGCCTCAAGATATGGTGTTAATTGTGGGAAAAGGTCATGAAGACTATCAAATTATTGGGGCTGAGAAAGTGCACTTTGATGATCGTGAGGTTGCACGGGAAGCGTTAGCAAGTCGAATGATGCGAAGACAAGGGCCCACTGAGTAATCGTGGCCTCTTTTTCTGGGGAAGAAATCGTTGTCGCCACCGGGGGCGTATTGTTAGCAGGATCGCGATACGCCAGGGTTCGCCGAATCTGTACTGACTCGCGGGAAGCACGAGAAGGCGATTTGTTTATTGCATTGCAAGGGGAAGCCCATGATGGACATCGATTTGTGAAGGATGTGTTGAGTCTTGGGGTAAATGGTGTGGTGATCGAAGAATCTATGAGCAAGAAATACTTATCGATTGTGAGGAAATTACAGCAATCTCAGGTTGAAACGACTCCTCTTGTAGTTGGAGTAGATGATACGACTAGAGCCTTTCAAGAGATTGCGGCTTACCATCGACGACGTTTTCAGATCCCAGTGGTAGCTATAACTGGAAGTAACGGAAAAACTACTACCAAGGAAATGGTAGCTAACACGCTCCGGGAACGATGGAATGTTCTAAAAACCGAAGGCAACTTTAACAATCGATTAGGGGTTCCCCATACCTTGCTTCGTCTGACCAAACGGCATCAGGTTGCGGTAGTGGAAATGGGGGTGGATGCAGAAGGCCAAACGGCCCGATTATGTGAAATTGCCCAACCTACACATGGGATGATCACCAACATTGGGCCAGACCATTTGGAATACTTTGGAAGTATGGAGGGCTCGGCACGGGCCAAGGCTGAGTTGCTGGCTGGATTGCCGAATGACGGAACCATAATTTTGAATGCCGATGATCAGTGGTATGGGTTTCTCAAGCAACGGACTCGTTGTTTGAGAAAGTCATTTGGTATGAAAGCACAATCGGACGTGAAGGGAAGCGATATTCAAAGCCATGGTGTGCAAACCATGTTTCGAGTTCATATCCGTGGGCGTAAGCAATCGCATCGTTTGTCTATAAATGTACAAGGTCAGCACAATGTGTCCAACGCTCTGTCTGCCGTTGCCATGGGCCAAGCGTTGGGCATTTCCATGAAACGCATTGCCGCGGGCCTGGCGAAGTTTCGTCCGGTGGCTATGCGCTCGCAGATCAAATCCATTCAAGGGCTAACTATTATTGAAGATTGTTATAACGCGAATCCTGCTTCCATGAAAGCTGCACTAACTTTGTTGAAAAAACTAGCACAAGGCAAGCGGACCATAGCCGTAGTGGGTGACATGTTAGAGTTAGGAAAGAACACCGAGGCTCTCCATCAAGAGGTTGGTGCGTATATCTCTGATTTATCGATTTCCTATTTAATTGTTTGTGGAGGCCTTGGACAGGAAATTGCTCATGGCGCGAAAAAACGTGGAATGGCTGGCTCTAGAGTTTTTCTGGCTAATACTGCGAGCCACGGAGCGGAGTACTTAAAGAAGATAGCCCGCCCTGGAGATGTGGTGTTGCTCAAAGCTTCTCGGAACATGAAGTTGGAAAACGTTCTTGATGGGTTTTTATTTGAAAAAAATAAACGAAAGTTCAAAACCTTACCACAAAAAGTACATTGATTAACGATGCTCTATCTCTGGTTATATCCACTTCATACTGAATTTGCGTTTTTTAATGTGTTCCGCTACCTCAGTTTTCGCATAATTTATGCAGCTGTGACGGCATTCATTATCGCGTTCGTGCTCGCGCCACCTATGATTCGAAAATTACAAGAATGGGGGCTTGGCCAGAAAGTCAGGGAAGGGGGGCCTAGTGGTCATCTCACAAAAATGGGTACACCAACCATGGGTGGTGTACTAATAATTTTCGCGGTACTTCTCTCCACCTTTTTATGGGCGGATATAACCAACGTGTATGTGTGGCTCGTGATGCTTTCCATCGTAGGGTTTGGGTTGGTGGGCTTCGTGGATGATTACGTTAAAATTCGTCGTGGCCAATCCATGGGACTGAATGTTTGGCAAAAGCTCGTGGCTCAAATTGGAGTGGCCCTGGGCATTGGGCTCTTTTTTTATTCGTCTCCGGGATATTCGACTGAATTAAGTGTGCCGTTTTTCAAATCGTTCACGCCAGATTTGGGACCACTTTATGTTCCGTTTGCCATATTAGTTATCGTGGGATGTTCAAATGCTGTGAACTTAACGGATGGTCTGGATGGACTAGCGATAGGACCGGTGATCGTGGCTTCCCTTGCGTATATGGTTGTGGCGTATGCCGCGGGTAATCGTGTTATCTCTGACTATCTCCTGATTCCCTATATCGAAGGGGCAGGGGAGTTAGCGGTGTTGATGGCCGCCATCTTTGGTTCCAGCTTGGGATTTCTTTGGTTTAATACCTACCCTGCCACGGTCTTTATGGGGGACGTCGGGTCCTTGCCGTTAGGAGCGGCGCTAGGAACGGTGGCAGTCGTGAGCAAGCACGAACTCTTGTTAATTCTTGTGGGTGGAGTGTTTGTGATGGAAGCGGTCTCCGTGATTTTTCAAGTCCTGTCATTTAAGTCTCGAGGGAAACGGATTTTTCTGATGGCTCCTTTGCACCATCATTTTGAATTGAGGGGATGGGAAGAGCCGAAGGTCGTGGTGCGTTTATGGATCGTTGCCATTTTGTTAGGCCTGTTGAGCCTCAGTACGTTAAAGCTTCGATAAGGATACGTCATTGTCACCGATTCAGTGTGCTATATCGCAAAAGGACTCTGTCGAAATGGTAGACACTTTTGATCAACATCGAGCGATGATTGATGGGCTGCGTGGTAAGACCGTGTCCGTGGTGGGGATTGGAAAAAGTGGTATAGCTGCAGCAAAACTTTTAGATGCGGTTGGCGCAAATGTGAGGCTGGTTGATCAGAAGCTAGAAACTGAGCTTTCATCAGACCTTCGGTTATTAGGCATGCCATTATTTGGAGCCGATAGTTTTGTTGAAGGTTTACATGGGGTGGACCTATTGGTTTTGAGCCCAGGGGTTCCTCCTGCACTCCATGCTATCGACGAAGCACGGGAAAAAGGTGTTTCTGTAATTGGGGAATTAGAATTGGCTTCCTGGTTTCTTCCTATGCCTCTGGTAGCTGTGACAGGTACGAATGGAAAAAGTACAGCTGTTACCATAATGGGCCGTATCTTTGAAGAAAGCGGGCGGTCAGTGTTTGTCGGAGGAAACCTAGGCACACCTCTTAGTGAGTTTGCTTTAACTGTCTATAATTATGCTGAGGGTAGGTCCGAGATTGGTTGCACCTATGATTATGCCATTGTTGAAGTTTCGAGTTTTCAATTAGAGACTATAGATCGATTTCATCCTTCAATTGCCGTGCTCCTCAATATCACTTCAGATCATTTAGATCGTCATGGCACGTTTGGCGGCTATGTCTCAGCTAAAAATCGGGTCTTTGAAAATCAAGGAACTGAAGATTTTGCTGTGTTGAATGCTGATGACAATCAACTCATTCCTCTTTATGACTCAGTCCGTGGGCTTTTTGTTGGATTTAGTATGAAAGAACGGCTGCGCAACGGAGTGTTTCTTGAAGGTCCTATGATCATGGCTTCAATAAGTGGGCAAACATATGAAGTCATGCCCATCAATGAAATTCAACTTCCTGGTGCACATAATGTGGCCAATGCGTTGGCGGCCATAGCGGTAGCATTGTTGTGCGAGTGCCCAATCTCGGCAATTCGAAAGGCTGTGGGGTCATATAAGGGACGGGAACATGCGCTAGAAGTCGTGCGGACACGAAAAGGTGTCACGTTTGTCAATGATTCAAAAGGGACCAATGTCGATGCGACCGTCAAAGCCTTGGAAAGTTTTACGCAGCCGGTTGTGATCATTCTTGGAGGTCAAGGTAAAGGCAGTGATTTCTCTCGGCTTCGTGGCGTACTAAAAGAACATGCCAAATTCATCGTGCTAATTGGTGAAGCCACTGAATCCATTGCTCGTGCTGTGGCGGAGTGCGGAAAGATTCAGCGGGCTAGTTCGTTAGCCCAAGCTGTTGAACTAGCGGAACGACAGGCAAGTTCGGGGGAGGTGGTGTTGCTTTCCCCAGCTTGTGCAAGTTTCGATATGTTTCGAGACTATTTCGATCGCGGACAGCAGTTTCGAGATCTTGTGAATGCATTGCCAGCATAATGGAGCAACTCTTTTATGATATCGGGTCGAGGAGATGCCTTGCAATTGTTATTGGAATGGAAGTCGACTGTTGCCGAACGACGACCTTTCAATTCGGTTGATCGTACAGTGTTAACGATTACGTATCTCTTGCTCTTGATTGGACTGATTATGGTGTTTAGCGCGAGTGGGCCAATGGCGGAAACGCGGTACGGTGATTCCATGTTTTTTCTGAAGCGGCAGGCCGTATGGATCACGTTGGGGCTGTTGGTTCTTCATTGGGTATCACGACAAGATTACGGAATGTGGAAGTCGCTCATGCCATTCATGCTGGGTATGACCTTTGTAATTCTTGTCTTAGTGCTTATGCCTACGGTGGGTTCTGAAGTGAATGGCGCGCGACGTTGGTTTCGGTTTCTATGGTTCTCGTTTCAACCAGGTGAGTTGGCGAAACTTACCGTGGTTTTATACCTCGCTTCGTTTCTCGTGCGAAGAAAAGAAGACATCACCAATTTTACTAAAGGCATATTAGCTCCGGCGATTGTCGTTGGGCTATTGGCCTTGCTCGCGCTTCTTGAGCCCGATATGGGAACGGCGGTGGTCATGGTTTCTATTTTATTGGGCCTACTCTTTCTGGGGGGTGCCCGACTTAGTCATTTAAGTGGTCTTGTCCTAAGTCTTTTGCCACTGGCCTATATGCTCATCATGCAGTCTGGTTACCGGCGTCGTCGGTTCATGAGTTTTCTTGACCCGTGGGAGGATCCTACTAATGTTGGGTTTCAACTTACTCAATCGTTTGTGGCATTGGGTAATGGTGGCCTTGCCGGAGTGGGATTAGGGGGAGGGCGACAAAAGCTTTTCTTCCTACCTGAAGCCCATGCGGATTTTGTGTTGGCCTTGGTAGGGGAAGAATTAGGCTTTTTGGGCACGGGCTTGTTGATGGTCTTGTTCATGATCTTACTTGTCAAAGGGTTTCGAATTGCTGGGCGGGCACCTGATGCTTTTGGCCGGCACTTGGCGAGTGGAGTCACCCTTTTGATAGGGATTCAAGTTTTAATAAACGCTGGAGTAGTTTCAGGATTGTTGCCGACGAAGGGTCTTACCCTGCCATTGGTGAGTTATGGAGGATCGTCACTGCTAGTCAGCCTCATTGCCATTGGAATTTTATTGAGTATTTCACGGGCAGATCCGGCTAGTCGTGTGGTGTAAAACGGGTGGAATGAACGTGGTCATTGCAGCAGGGGGAACAGGAGGGCATTTCTTTCCCGCTATTGCTTTGGCAGAGGAATTTCGCAGACGTGATGCTAGTGCATCGGTGATGTTAATTGGAACCGGAAGGGCATTGGAACAAATGATGATGGCGGAAACAGATATCAAGATAGTACCGCTCGAGGTGCGCGGTATAGTAGGGCAAGGAATCTCCGCATCTCTTCGGGCGCTGTTGTTGATCCCTAAAGCCATCGGAAAAGCCGTACGTCTCTTGCGTTCAACTCAGGTGGATTTAGTAATCGGAACTGGAGGATATACTAGTCCCCCGGTTGTGATTGCAGCTTGGTTGTTGGGGATCAAGCGTGTTCTTTTAGAGCCTAATGCTATCCCTGGCCTTGCCAATCGAGTGTTGGGGCCGTTGGCGGACCGAGTGTTTGTTTCATTCGAACAAGCCGTGAGTTATTTCAATCCTAAAAAATCTGCAGTTGTCGGGGCTCCCATCCGTCAGGCTTTTGTTAATCTTTCTCTAGCCGAGCATTCCGGTGCAGTCAAGACGTTGTTGGTTTGTGGAGGAAGTCAAGGAGCAACGGCTCTTAACACTGCAATGATTGATGCCGTGAAAGCGTCGAATCATCTTCGTACTGAATTAACAATCATTCATCAAACTGGGACAACTGATTTTGAACGGGTGAAGAAAGCGTATGAAGAGATAAACGCAAAAGTGGAGGTAGTTCCGTTTGTGAAGGATATGCCTAAGGTTTTGTGGGCAGCCGACTTGGTGGTTTCACGGTGCGGTGCATTGACGCTAGCTGAAATTGCAGCTTGCGGAAAGCCATCGATCCTGATTCCGTTCCCAGCTTCTACCCATCAACATCAAGAACATAATGCTCGTGCTATAGAACAGGCGGGAGCTGGGCTAATGATTCTCCAGTCCGAATTGACGGGGCCGCGCTTGGTACAAACCCTTGAAATGCTAGAAAGCAATCAAGAACAGATGCGTTCAATGGCTGAGAAAAGTTTGAGGTTGCGTAAAATAGATTCCGCCGAAGTCATGGTTAAGGAATGTGAACAATTGGTCATGGAAAACTGAAAAGTTGCTGGTTTCTAGTCGCTCGATAAAACATGCTTAAGGCCATGATGTGCAAATTTCAAAACGTGAGATACGACATACGAGATACGAAAAGGCATGTTTAGAAAAATTCAGCATATTCATCTGGTTGGTATTGGTGGTAGCGGGATGAGTGGAATTGCCGAAGTGCTATTGACGCTGGGGTATAAAGTTACGGGATCAGACTTAGCGCAATCGGACACCACTCGTCGCTTGGAGACTCTGGGCGGAAAGATTTTTATTGGCCATGAAGCGTCTCATGTTGAAGGAGCGGAGGTCGTTGTTATTTCTTCAGCCGTTCAGTCTACCAATCCAGAAGTCGTTGCAGCTCGTGAATACATTATTCCGGTGATCCCGAGAGCGGAAATGCTAGCCGAATTGATGCGCTTGAAATTCGGAATCGCTATTGCCGGGGCCCATGGTAAGACTACGACTACGTCGTTAGTCGCTTCGGTGTTGGCGTATGCCGGGCTTGATCCGACCTTTGTGGTTGGAGGAAAAGTCAACGCCATGGGGACGCATGCTCGGCTAGGACGGAGCGATCTGCTTATCGCAGAGGCTGACGAAAGCGATGGTTCGTTTCTTCGTTTGTCGCCTTCCATAAGTGTTGTCACGAATATGGATCGGGAGCATCTTGACCATTATGGGACCATGGGACAATTGGAAAAAGCCTTTTGGGAATTCGCGAACAAAGTACCATTCTACGGCGTTGCCATTCTATGCAGTGATGACCCCTGCTTGCGAACTTTTTTGCCTAAGATGATTAAGCGATACATCACCTATGGCCTGAAAGAGTTATCTGATGGAGGACAGCCGGATATCTTTGCGTCAGATGTGGTGATCACTGGTCGTGTTAGTAATTTTCGTGCCTATTTTCGTGGTAAAAAATTAGGACCATTCCGGTTAAATATTCCTGGGATTCACAATGTATCGAATGCCTTGGCCGCTATGGCCGTAGCCTTGGAATTAGAGGTGCCGGTTGATCTGATTCGAAAAGGCTTGGCTTCCTTTTCCGGGGTGGAACGGCGGTTCCATATTCGAGGAGAAAAAAAAGGCATTGTGATGGTTGATGATTACGGACACCACCCAACGGAAATTCGGTGTACCATTGGTGCGGCTAAAACTGCATGGCCGGGACGACTGATTGTGTTATTCCAGCCGCATCGTTTTTCCCGAACAAAGGACTTAGCTAAAGAATTCGCTGAAGCATTTGATCAGGCCGATGTCGTCTATGTTACGGACATTTATTCTGCCGGGGAATCTCCGATTCCTGGAGTGACCGGGGAAGGCCTAGCTCAGCAAATTCAGGCGAACGGTCATCCATCTGTGAATTGGATTGGGAAAAAGGAGGGGTTAGTTAAGCAAGTGTTGCCTACCCTAGCTTCGGGAGATGTCGTACTTACCCTCGGAGCCGGAGATATTTGGAAGGTGGGTAGTGAATTATTGGAGTCTTTGTGAATACTTTGGTGACTCCATCCTCGATTCATGGTGAGTCTTTGGCGAAGTCGGGTATGACGAAACATCAAGACTTGATAGCAGCCATGGACGGTATTCAAGGGTTCGTGACCTTTGATGCGCCGCTTCGGGAACTTACAACACTTCGTGTTGGGGGGCCAGCCGATGCTCTGGTTGCGCCCAAGGATATAAATGATACCTGTCAGCTTATGGCACAAGCGCATCAAGCTCAAGTGCCCTTGTGCGTGTTAGGTGGAACGAACGTCCTGATCCAAGATGGCGGAATCCGTGGCATTGTGGTGAGTCTATCGAATCTCAACACCATTGCTGTCGAAGGGGAAGATAGCACCATCGTCTATGCCGGCGGAGGCGTGCGAATGCCGACTTTACTCGGGTTCGTGGGAAGCCAATCGCTTACCGGGTTGGAATGGGCGGCCGGAATTCCTGGTACCGTCGGTGGGGCGGTAGTCATGAATGCGGGAACTCATCTTGGTGAAATGAAGGATTGCCTACAGGCCATTCAAATGATCAACTCAGAAGGCCGTGTAGTCGTGTATCCCGCCGCTGCCTTAGCATTTTCCTACAGGTGCACCAATTTACCAGAAGGGATTGTGGTAGGTGCATGGTTGCAACTCGCTCGATCCGAAAAAACGAAAGTGGAATCCACCACGAAATTGTATCTGCAATATCGTAAGAATACGCAACCGCTGACGCAACCGAATTCCGGATCGGTTTTTAAAAATCCCCCGAAGACCTCGGCAGGTAAACTGATTGAGGAAGCGGGATTAAAGGGATTTAGGATCGGAGATGCCCAAGTTTCGTCCAAGCATGCGAATTTTATTGTCAATCTTGGCAATGCTAGGGCAACGGATATCATTCTACTGATAAAAAAGATTCAGCAGGATGTCTTTCATCGAACTGGCCTTATGCTGGAACTCGAGTGGAAAATCATCGGAGAAGTATAAGCGGAAAAGCCTATGCCAATAACGAAAGCCCATATTGGAGTCCTGATGGGAGGCACATCTGCTGAACGGGAGATTTCGCTTAAAACCGGCAAGGCCATCTATGCGGCGCTAAGGCGGCGTGGATATCAGGCAAGTACGATTGATGTTGATGCTTCGTTGCCATGGGTTCTGAAGAAAAAAAAGATCGATGTGGCCTTTCTAGCATTACATGGACCTGGCGGAGAAGATGGAACTGTTCAAGGAATGTTGGATGTGCTGGGTATTCCTTATACAGGATCAGGTGTTCGCGCGAGTGCAGTGGGTATGGATAAGTCGATGACTAAAGCCTTAGTCGAGCGTGAGGGAGTGCCCGTTGCCTTTGGCATGTGTCTGCAAAAAGGGGAAAAGGCTGGACCACCAAAAAAATTGAAATGGCCATTAGTTGTGAAGCCAGTTGATCAAGGGTCAACTGTTGGGGTTTCGATCGTGTATAACTTGGCGCAATGGAAAACTGCACTTCGGCGGGCCTGGCGACAAGGGTCAGCGGTTTTGGCGGAATCCTACATCGCTGGACGGGAAATTGCGGTGTCTGTATTGGATGGAAAGGCATTGCCCACTGTGGAAATATTGGCTCCAGAGGGGTTTTACGATTTTGCTGCGAAGTATATTAAGTCCGAAACGCGATATTTATGTCCGGCGCCGTTGACTAAAAGGCAAGATCGTCAGGTGAAGGAATGGGCTGTTCGATCGTATCAAGCGTTGGGATGTAAGGGCGCAGCTCGTGTTGATTTCCGTATCAATGTTGCGGGACGACCATTTTTTTTGGAGATCAACACAATTCCCGGCATGACGGAACGTAGTCTGTTGCCAATGGCTGCGGCTCAAGCCCGAATAAGTTACGAAGCGTTGACTGAACGTATTCTTAAGTCGGCATTCAAGCGGAAACCATTGGGGTAAGAAAATCATAACCATGAGCCAACGCAACTTGCTTACTTCAATAAGTAGAAATCAATCAAGCCGTACTATCATGGAACGGCAGTCTTTGTGGCGCCGATTTCTTATCGTAGGAGTGGTTTTGATACTTGGTGCAGTTAGTTATCAATTTGCGACGAAAGCCATGGCAGGATGGGCTTCCATTCATCACGTATCCATATCTGGTGTGAAGTCGATGAAGCGAGGAGAAATTCTCGCATTGTTGGCACTCCCAACTGAGAGTAGTTTATGGACGATTGATTCTGCCATGTTGCAAAAACGGTTAGAAGCGCACCCGCGGATTGCTTCGGCTTCAGTTGGCCGAGCACTTCCTCACACATTAGCGATTATGATCGATGAACGTGTGCCAGCTGCAAACTTTCATCATGCAGGAGGCCAATTGTTCGTGGATCAAGACGGAGTGGTTTTGTCCATTGCACCTGAAGATATCACGTCAGGCTTGCCAATATTCTCAGGGCTTTCCGCCATACGATTGTTGGAAGGGGATGTTGCTACGCGCGATCAAACTCGGTTGGGAGTGGAGATCGTCAGGCTTCTGAGAGAGCGATCACATAGCCAGATTCGCATTCATTTTCGTGGCTTAAGCGAGATCGTCGCAGTGGCTGATGGTGTGATGTACTGGTTTAATCAACGTGTGCAGGAAGCCTGGAAACAATATCTGTCATTGGAGACGACCATTTTTGAAGGATTACCAACGAAACCATATGAAATTGATTTACGGTATTCAGACAAAGTGATTGTTCGGCAAGGGGGTGATCAAAAATCATGGCCAAAAAAGAACACATCGTTGTAGGACTGGATATCGGCACTACGAAGATTTGTGCCATTGTCGCGGAAATGACCAGCGATCAGGAGATCAACATTGTTGGTGTGGGGTCTAGTCCATCCAGAGGTTTGCGCAAAGGGGTTGTGGTTAACATCGAAAGCACGGTGGGGTCCATTAAGAAGGCGGTTGAAGAAGCGGAATTGATGGCGGCTGTGCAAATTAATTCTGTGTACATCGGTATTGCTGGGGGCCATATCTCAAGTGAAACCGTGAATGGGGTAGTGGCGCTCAAGCGGAACGAAGTGATGCAGGCCGATATCCAACGCGCCATCGAGACCGCTCGAGCAGCGGCAGTGGTGGGTTCTGATCGCCGCGTGCTCCACGTTCTACCTCGGGAATTTATCGTTGATGATCAAGAAGGGATTCGTGACCCAGTTGGCATGTCCGGTTCGCGCTTAGAAGTTGATATGCATATTGTGACCGGTGCTGTGACCTCGGCGCAAAATTTGGCGAAGTGTGTCAATCGGGCTGGGCTAGATGTCATTGATATTGTGTTGCAACCTCTTGCCTCGAGTGAAGCAGTTTTAAGCGAAGAGGAAAAAGAACTGGGCATTGCCATGGTCGATCTTGGCGGCGGCACCTCGGATTTGGCGATTTTTTCAGATGGAACCATAAGCCACTCAGCGGTGCTCCCCGTGGGGGGGCAACATATCACCACGGATTTGCAAATCGGATTACGTACTTCGTTGGCTGATGCGGAAAAAATAAAAATCCGACATGGTTCAGCTTTGTCATGCATGGTCAAGGATACGGAAATGCTTGAGGTGCCGAGTGTCGGGGGACGCCCACCACGGGATATCTCCAGGCGGCAAGTTTCGGAGATTATTGAGCCGCGGGTAGAAGAAATTTTTGATTTAGTGCTTCGAGAGATTCGCCGATCTGGGTATGAGGGGAGATTGGCGGCAGGCGTGGTAATTACTGGTGGAACTTCATTGTTGCAAGGAATGCCAGATGCCGCAGAACGTGTCCTGGATTTACCGGGAAGGCGAGGGATTCCCTCCGGCGTAGGAGGACTGCGGGATATTGTTGGCAATCCCATGTTCTCAACTGGGGTTGGGTTAATATTGCACGCGCATCGAATGGATCAAGGATTTGAACTGGTGGGAAAAAACGCTGGTCGAAAAGGCGGGACTAGGTTTGGAAGATGGCTGAATCGAATGAAAAGTTGGGTGTTGAACTTCTTCTGAGAAATTTTTTGAAACTTTTATGGGCAGTAGGAAATGTTCAAGAAGGTGTGTCCGTCTGACTTCCTTTTTCAACATTTTCGACAAAGGTTTTTGGAAAGGAGGCGTCTCATGTTTTCACTTCAGGAACAAGAATATT
>CAZDCF010000019.1:0-19615 GCA_964503895.1 uncultured Nitrospiraceae bacterium
TAACGACGCTTGAGGTTGAGCGCAATCGGATTCAACTCTATGCGCAACAGCAGGCTCAGGCCGTGGAAGAGCAAAATCGTCTGAACCAGGAATCAACTGCGGCGACGGAAACCATTTCCTCCTTGCAAGGACAACTTGGGCAAGTCATGGAAGCGACTGAACAAGCAGAACATACGCTTGCACGGCTAGAGGGAGAGGAGCAGATGTTAGTTGAGAAACGGTCCACTCTTCAGAGCCAGGCCGAAGCCTTGCGGCAACAGATTTTAGCGGGAACTGTTGAGCGGACTCAGACTGAAACCCGTCTTCAAAACTTGGAGAGTCGCCAGGAAGAAACCGGTCGCCAAATCCAACAACTTCAGGAAGATCTTCAACAAGCTAAAAGTGAGCATGCGGATATTTTGGCTAAGCTAGCCGCTTTACGAGAACGGCTAGGCCAACTGACAAGGCAAGTTGAAACCACCCGTACCCAACGGGGAGAAGGCTTAACTCGGCTTTCACAATTCGATCAACAGATTCAGGATGTTGACCAAGAGCGCATTGAAGGGAAAACTGACAGGGCTGCGGCTGAATCTCGCCTGGCTGCCTTGCAAGCCGTCCTTCAAGAAGAATTTGGATATGAGCGCAGAACGGAAGGGGAAGGCGCATCTTTCCGAGAGGCTTGCAAAGGAGTTAAGGAGGCCGTAGGGGAGAGGCTCGAGGTTCCTCAGCATTTGGAGCAAGCGATTGAGGCAGCCTTAGGGGATCGTATGCGGGCCTGGGTTGTGGAAGGAGATCATGACATTATTCAGGCCTTGGAATTTGTAAAAAGCTATGACCTAGGAAGAAGGACCTTTATTCCAGCCAAGCCATTTGATATTCACGAGGAGATAACTCCTTTCTGGTGGCCGGAGTTAAAACAGCAAGACGGCGTTCTTGGCCGAGCGGTTGAACTGATCGGCGTTCCTGGGGATTTGCAAGCCGTCTTTAATTGTCTCCTATACGGGGTGGTGTTGATTGATAATTTTGATCATGCCTTGGCCTTGGTTCGCCAAAGCCGGTGGATTGGTCCCACTTCTTCGCCTTTATTCGCGACTTTGTCCGGAGAGATTGTCGAAACATCAGGTTTAGTAAACGGAGGCTCGACCGGAGATTCCAGCGGTTTACTTCAACGAAGACGCGAGGTCCGGACGTTGGAAAGTCATATTACGGAAATGGCTCAACGTCTTGAACTGCTTGAACGCCAACATGGGGAATTGCTTCAACACCATGAGTCTGCCAAAGAACAATTACAGGCTTTTGATGTCCAGTTAAAAGATGTGGAACGCAATGTCTTAATAGCAGAAAACGAAATCAGCAATGCGGAGCAGCAGGTTTATGATGTTGAAGATCAGGTGCAGTCTATTTCTGGAGAATTAGCATCGAGCGAAGAGGAACTTGTTCGTCTTCGGGAAGATGATCAAACCTGCCGGGATCGCCTTATTGTATTAAGTCAGGAATTAATGGCTAAAGACTCTGACTCGGAACGGTTACTTGCTCAACTTCAGGAAGTCGAATCCGAAGCCACCCGGTTATATGAACGGTTAACTGAGGCACGCTTAAAGAAAACGACTTTGCATGAACGCCGTGAGCGAAACCAGGCCGACTTGAGTCGTGTCAAACAGGAAGAGGAGTTGCGATGCGCTCGATTGCTTCAATTGGAGGAGCAAAATCAATTGCTCCAAGGGAAAACTCAAGAAAGCCAGACCGAACAAGCCCAAGCCGATGAACAATTTAAGAAACTCGAGCAGCAAAAAGGGGAACTCCAAATACAATTACATGCTGCTGAAGAACGCCACCAAGAAGAAATGGTTCGGGTAAGAGCGTTGGAGGAACAATTAACCGATATTCGAAGGCAATTCACCACCACTCGCGATAAACGGGCAGGTTCAGAGGTACAATTGGCTGAGGCACGGACCCGACTGCAAACGGTGGTGGATACACTAACTGGCACATATGGGCAAACACAGGAAGACCTTTCAATATCTTCAGATAGCCAGGATGAAGTCGAGGGTTTGGTTGATGCGAATCAAGGGCCAGAAATGTGGCGAGAGCGTGTGCGGGTAATTAGGACGCGCTTAGAACGGATGGGTCCACTGAATTTGGCGGCGATTGATGAGCATCGTGAGCAAGAAGAGCGGTATCAGTTTCTGACCAAACAAGAAGCGGACTTAACGGAATCCATTCAATCTCTTCAAGAGATAATTGATCGTTTGAGCCGAACTACAAATCAGATGTTTGAGGAAACCTTTAAGGCCGTTCAGAAAAAGTTCGGCGAAGTATTTGCCGCTCTGTTTGCCGGAGGCCATGCTGAACTAGTACTGACTCAGCAGGAACCTGAGGAAGGGGACGAGGGCAATTACGTAGATGCAGGAGTGGATATTGTGGCTCAACCTCCCGGGAAACGTCTCAAGAATCTTTCGATGTTGTCAGGTGGAGAAAAAGCTTTAACCGTTTTGGCATTGCTGTTTGCCAGTTTTCTTATCAAGCCGTCGCCGTTTTGTATTCTTGATGAGGTGGATGCTCCGCTCGATGAACCCAATGTCATTCGATTTGCACGGTTTCTTACGCAATTGACAAATTTGTCACAATTTCTCGTGATTACCCACAATAAACGGACTATGGAAATCGCCGATTCTTTATTCGGCGTCACCATGCAAGAGCCGGGTGTGTCCAAGTTTGTATCGGTTCGTATGGGCGACTTGCAAAACGCTTAGTGCAGAATGGCCAGAATGGCTGACCAGTTATCGCCAAGGCTACGGTTGGTAAATCTGCTACTATTTCAATAAAAAAGCCCGCTCTCTATTGAGAACGGGCTTTTCTTTCTCTAGCACAAGCAAATATTTGTTTAGTTCCGCACGCCGGCCCATACTTTTTCGGGATCGATTTCTTTATCTGGATTCAGAACTTTGGCTTTTTCTAGCAGGACCTCAGTGGTCTCTGGGACATCTGGGTCAGATATGCAACAATCGTCCACAGGGCAGACAGCTGCACATTGAGGTTCGTCAAAGTGCCCAACGCATTCGGTGCACCTTTCATGAGTAATTACATACACAGTATCCCCGTCTCCCTGGCCTTCACCAACTTGATTACCTTTTTCTTCAGCTGCGCTACGGGTTTCAAAGATGGCCTCGTTGGGACATTCTGGCAAGCAGGCGCCACAATTAATACACTCTTCGGTTATCAATAATGACATAAAACTTTCTCCTTCTACTATCGAGTCAACATGTATTTTCCTGAGGAAACGATACCTCTCACCCAACCAAGCAAGGCCTTTATTCTATGCTTGGGAGAAGTTCGCGTCAACCGGACAGAAGGCCTATAAGCCTAAGCCATTTGGACCGTTAGGGAAGGTTGAAAAAGTAGATTGATCTTCTTGCTTGCCGCTGTAGCCAGTCTTGGCACGCGAGTGGTTAAGGCTGAAGCAGGTAAGGCAAGGTGCAGTATCGGGATCCGCGGGGGCAAGCATCTTTGACCTCCCTCTCGCTATGGAAAGCTATCTTCGGTTGTCGGTTCGCCATCTCGGCTTCCATTCTTGATAGTCCCAATATTTGATTGATTGGGATTTGTCTGCCACAACTAGCGCTCCAGTGTATTGAGGCCTTGCGTAAATAGAGTAAATCGACCAACTGAGGCTATTCAGTTCAGGATTATTAACTTTCAGAATAGATGCTGGTTGCCCAGGCAAAAAGCTTACGGTGATGTCGCGAAGCGGAAAAGTCAGCCCTTTCCCGTGGGTTTTAACAAAGGCTTCTTTTCGCGTCCAGCAAGTGAAAAAAGCAGACCTTTGTTTGGACTCTGGCAGATGGTGAAACCACGATGCCTCTTGCTCGTTCATAATTCGTTTGGCAATAGCCCTATAGTCTAGACGTGATTTAGGGCCTTCCACATCAATGCCAACCTCGGAACTGTTACTAAAGGCTATGAGGACAAGCTTTTGGGAATGACTGACATTAAAATAGAGTTGGTTAGGATCTCGGGATTGAACAAAAGGTTTGCCTTGAAGTCCAATTTTCAATTCAATATCTTGGGGCGCCAAACTTAGATAATATCCAAGAAGTTTGCGTAACATCCCTCGCGCGGAAATAAATCGGTTTCGGTGTTGAGGAAAGCGAAGTCGCTGGGCGCGTTCTTGTTCGTCGGCTGTAAGGGTTTCCCAATATACTTGAAGGTCTATCGAAGGAATGTCTACAATCCCGCGCCACACGTGGACCTCACCTTTCCCTAAGGATAGTCCTTCCGGAGGGGCTTGCCATTGTTGCGTTGAGTAGAGGGGTGAGGAATCCAAGTTGGTGTGACTCTCGATCGGAGATGAATTGTTCTAGAATGGCAAATCTTTTCTCATATTTCCAACCTTTTCATCAGAGATCTCTGAGGGCGAAAGCTTTTTAACGCTGAGACTATGAATGTTTCGCGTGAATCAACTGCACATGCTGCATTAATAACTGCCGCCGTTGTTTGGGGTGGATCAGTTGTTGCGCAAAAGATAGCGCTGGGAGCCTTTTCCGCAGTGGAGGTATCAGTTTTCCGTGGTCTTGGTGCCTTAGGCATTTTAATTCCTTTGTGGTGGTGGCAAGAACAGTCTTCTATGAAGTGGGAGTTCCGTGACTTAGGAGTCCTTACAGTCTTGGGGGTTGGGGTCGTCGGAAATCATCTCTTGATTCTGTATGGGCTTCATTATATCGATGCGGGGACCGCGGGGGTCATTATTGGGGCCAGCCCAGCGATTACAGCCCTCTTGTCTTCCTTGATTCTCAGAGATGTTCCGTTTGGTCGAGTTTGGGCTGGATGTGCGGTATCCTTTGTGGGGGTGGCATTTGTTTCTGGAGTAAATGTGTCAAATACTTCTGGTGAAAACCCGGTTCTAGGGGGGATTCTCGTTGTTCTGGCTTTGGTGAGTTGGGCGCTATACACAATCGGTAGCCGTCGAGTGATGGAGCGCATGTCTCCGTTAACAGTAAATTGGACAACGCTGCTTATCTCGATTCTCATTCAAATACCCTTATTGTGGACTGATCACAAGGTCCTGACATTGGGAATCTCGAGTATACCTGTTTCCGGATGGATGGCACTAGCTTATGTGATCGTGTTTGCAACTGCCTTAGGGCAACAAGCTTGGCTTTATGGTGTTTCTGGAATTGGGCCATCGCGTGCTGGGGTGTTTACCAATTTAATTCCAGTTTCTTCTCTGATGTTGTCGCTGGTTATTTTAGGTGAAGCGCTCGATTTTGTGAAAGTTATTGGTATTGTCTTGGTATTGAGTGGGGTATGGCTGGTTACAAGATCGTCAAGCATGTGAATTAGCCACTTGTTGTAAGTTGATAGTTGCAAGTAGAAAATGGGCAATGACCAACCATTTTTTTTACCACCCCCAAGTTATAAATAACCGCTCAAAAGCATTCCCAAAGCTGTAGGACTTGCCGAAAGGGTATCAGGATGGGAAGATGATCTAGGGTAAACATGGTTTGAAGACTTATCGGTTACGCAAGGACCTCTGAGAAAGGAACGTGTTGGATGCTAAAGGAGCGAATAGAAGAAGTAACTCGGGCGAATGAGGATTTCTATTCAGCCTTTGAGAGTTTAGATATCATGCAAATGGACGGGGTTTGGGCGCATCAAGAATACGTTACCTGTATCCATCCGGGATGGAGTATTCGGGTAGGGTGGCCGTTGGTGCGTGATTCTTGGGTGGTTATCTTCAACAATGTCTTTTCCATGGGTTTTTCCCTGACGGAACTACAGGTGCAAGTTGCCGGTGACTTAGCCTGGGTTATTTGTACAGAAAATATCACAAGCAGGCATGGAGACAATACCCAAAACAGCCGAGTGGTGGCGACGAATTTATTTGAACGTATTAATGAAGGCTGGAAGATCATCCACCACCATGGGTCACCGCTGATGGAATAGTGGTAGATAACGTCTGGATTATTGGCTCTAGTAAGATAGACTTCTTACTTTGACGTAGCTAAAGTCTTTTCCCACTGCTGAAAAATCGTGTCGCGTTCTTCCATGGTTATGCTGTTGTATTTTCTGAACATGGCCATACCCCCCTTTTTTCGACGCCATTTGACGAATTCCGAAAAGTGTTCTTTGCATAATTGTCCTGTGCCTGCTGGGGCATAGCCACGATGTGTACAGCCATCTATTAAACACATTTGCTCACTCATGCCTTCACTCTCCTCATTTAGTGAACTCTAATTGAGTATGCCCAACTGTTTGAGGGTTTTGCAAATTTTCTAAGCACGCTTTTGGATGAGCATAAAAGGGTATCGAAAAGTGTGAAACTTGCATTTCTGCTTGCTGCCCCGCTATCGTAGGTCACTATTTTCAGTGTAATGATGAGTTAAAGTTTTGGAAAGGAGCACTTTTCATGTTGACGGCGAATGAGGTATTCGAGAAGTTGAGGGATGCTGCTCTGGCTTCTACAGACGCAGATGAGCGGCCCTTGCAAATTGACTATGAAGCGATGAAGAAAAAAATTGATTTGGCCCTTGGGGACAGAAAAATTGCTCATATCTATATTAATGAAGGTCTTCCTCATGGGTATGAAGATCAAGGGCGTTTTAATGCTTTGGTGTTAAGCCAAGGGAATGTCCTGTTCGACATGGTTATTGGTGATGATTATTTCCGGTATGACATTTTTTCCATGAAAGATTTAGAAAAAGTTCAAATTCAATATGGTGTTTGGAAAGATGAAGATAGTGTAGGTGCTAGTGGGGATAGACTAAAAGCTGAGGAAAAACATTTTTTATCCTTCACCCTGGTGCATTCCGAAGAATCTCATGTGTTTATTGCCTTGAACGATCCTGAGCGGGAGAGAGTTTTGCTTGATCTCGTTAGTGCGATTTCGGTTGCTCGCCATCCCGAGTAAATCAAGGGGCAACAAGAGAGTATAGCTCAAGGGTTCATCGGGTTGTTCAGATGGGCCTTCACACGTGAGGGTATACCACAGATTTAGAATCTTACATTCCAATCCATTTGCCAGTGCGTTCCATGAAGTGATCATCATTCGGCTGACACTAATTTTTCTTCGTCTAAATCCGTTTGATGACATCTCTGATTAAGAGTTTAGTGTATCAATTCAGGAAATGATCACAGATTCTTTTTTTGAATATACTCATATAACCAAAAGTCAGTGACGATTTCTCGTAATTGATAAAAGTAATTACCGCGGTATTTTTATTTTTCCCTGCTAAGACAGGATGCGTCCGGACGGTTGGTCTTGCTAAAAAGTGTTCGATCGAGCGAATTTTTTTCTAGACTTATCGATGGGAGAAAAATGGAAGTGCAGTCACGACAGCAGAATATTGTTGGCCATCTACGTGAAGACTCAGGGCTGTGTTTAGGGGAGTAAAGTCTCGTAAAGGAAATCCCAGGGCAATGGTTTTGTTCAATGATGGAGAATGTGTGGCACTACTAACCCAACCAACTTCTCTGTCTCCGCTAAAAATTTTTGTTCCAGGTTTTGGAATATGACCGGCATCGGAGTCAATTACTAACCCCACCAATCGTCGCTTCACTGACCCATATGTGTCCATACGGGCTACAACTTCCTGACCAGGGTAGCAGCCTTTTGTCAAACTAAAAGCCTTGCCTTCTAGATTAGCTTCTGGTGGAACTATCTGCTCATTCAGATCTGGGCCGAGTTTCGGGATGCCAGCTTCAATGCGAAGTGTCTCTCTTGCTTGGGTACCAAAAGCACGAAGGCCTATGGATGCTCCAGTTGTCCAGAGCTGTTCCCATACTTTGGGAATAATTTCTTTTGAACCGAATAATTCGAAATCTGGCCCTCCAGTTTCTTGTGCTCTCCCAATTATTAGTTGTTGTCCTTCAATGTTGTGGCTCAAGAGAGACTGCATTTGTAAACAAGAAACGTCCATACCAAATGTTGTTTGTATCAACTGAGGAGCTTCTGGCCCACTGATTAACAACATTCCCCAGCTTTCGCTGCAATTTTTTATTTTAGCTTTGGTACCATACAACAAAAATTTTCTGAAAGTTTGAAGCGTGGCATCCCCGATTTCTCCGGCGTCTTCGACCAAGAGATATTGTTCTAATTTGTATACCCGAAAGTAGCTGAGAATTTTTCCTTTGGCAGACATGAAGCTAGAGTAGAGCCATTGTCCTTCCTGGAGGGGAAGGATATCGTTGCTGATGATGCTCTGGGTCCATGTCACTCGATCGTCTCCAGTAATTTGTATCAACCCGCGATGGGAGAGATCAGCAATCCCCGCGCCCTTCCGGACGGCAAGATGTTCGGCCACTGGATCACCATAGTGGGCAGGCATTTCCCATTCTCCGATAGACTCCAATTGAGCCTCTAGTTTTTCATGAAGGTAATGAAGGGAAGATTGTTTCATGGTAAGGCTTGATTGGTCACTTCTTCGAGTAAGGCCAAGGTGCGTGCAGAAAACTCGTTTCGCGAAACGAGTTTGTCGATACCCAACTCCTTGGCTGCGCGCCAAGTATCGACTTCTTCATGATTGGCAAAGGCGAGGACGGGGATGTGCTTCAATTCGTCATTTTGTTTGAGGGTTTGCAATGTCTGTGTACCATTTAAGGCTGGGTCATTCATATTAATAATAATGGCGACAGGCTGAAGAGATTTGGCTTTAGCCTCAACGTCTGTTTCTGATTTCAACCGCTGGAGACTATACCCTGCCGGTTTGAACGCATCGCGAATTTTTGTATAGAAAAATACATCGCTCACAGCAACAAGAACATTTTTTGTCGATTCCATAAGACTGCCTTTAAAATCATTTCGGATTTCGAAATGGCCTAATTCATGAGTGTGATCAGGCGCGTCATAGCGCGCCTGGCTGACTGATACTCGGGATTTAATGTAACCGCAGTTTTGTATGAATCAATAGCACGATTCCATTCTCCCTTTTTCTCATAGACTCTCCCAAGATTCATGTGTGGAAAAGCTGGGCTCTCGTAGCGTTTGGCTTGGGCAGCCTTTTCGAGCCAAGGTATAGCTTCGTCGAATTGGTCAAGTTCAATCAGGTAAGCCCCAATATCGTTGTAGGGATTGCCAAAGTCTGGGTCTGTGGCAATTGCCCGATGACACTCCTCGATCGCTTCGCGTAGCTGCCCCATGAAACTATAAGTCCACCCTAGAAAAGTATATGCTTCGGCTGTGGGGAATGTTTCGATGGAGCTTTGGTATAATTTTACCGCTTCATCGAGCTTTCCCTCCATCTGATAATTGTAAGCTTGCTGGAATAAATTCCATGCGGCTACTTTATCTTCCTGGCTACCGTCCCCTTGTGCGACAAAATCCTTAATGTTCATAACAGTGAATATTTGGATTTTTTCTTTCCTATTCTCCTTTTAGTTTTCGATGCACGAGTTCTGCCGCTCGACGCCCGGATAACAGCATCGAACCAAACGCCGGCCCCATTCGTGGGGAGCCGTCAACTGCGGCTACGGCTAGGCCCGTGATAAAGCAATTGGGAAACGCCTCACGGGTGTTTTCAACAACCATGGCTTCGGAACGTGCAACCCACATGGCTCCGTTCCCTGGCACAGTTTGATATAGCCCTCGTTTGTTGAGCAATTCGACAATTACTGCATCATGACCCGTGGCATCGACAACGATTTTTGATTCTAGGGCAATAGGGTCAACATGGATAATATCGTGGCCTGCCATTTCTGCTGTTGTATTATTAACGACAACGCCCTCAACTACCCCTTCATCACGTATAATAAGGTCAACGACTTTTGTAAGGTTCATAACCTTGGCCCCAGCTTCATACGCTGATGCAATCAAGCGTGCGGTGGCATGGGGTGGATCAACAATGGTCATGCCCGCGCATTCTTTAATAGGCTTGCATGGAACGCCCATGGGTTCCAAAATTTCATTGGCGGGTTCGCAGAGAGTCGCTTTATTCATCAGATAACCGCCAGACCAAAACCCCCCTCCCAGGGCAAGGTTTTGTTCGAGAAGGAGTGTGCGAACGCCCTTTGAAGCCAGATCATGGGCACAGACAAGTCCAGAAGGACCGCCTCCAACAATAATAACTTCGCTTTCAATGAGTTGGTCAAACTCTTTATAAAATTCGCGCGCAATATGACGAGTTACATCTCGTTCACGAAGCGGCGCTGGATTGAGATTTTCCATGTTATGCCTCTATAGGTATATTTCTCCGCCGGTTTGACGGAATTCTTGTGATTTTTCTTTGAGTCCTACTTCAATCGCTTCTTGCTCAGCCAAGTGTTTTTGCGCAGCGTAATCCCGCACATCTTGCGTAATTTTCATAGAGCAGAAATGTGGACCGCACATGGAACAGAAGTGTGCACCTTTTGCCGCCTGATCGGGTAGTGTAGCATCATGATACTCCCGCGCAGTTTCTGGGTCTAATGAGAGATTAAATTGATCCTCCCATCGGAATTCGAAACGTGCCTGGGATAACGCGTTGTCACGGCGTTGTGCCACAGGATGTCCCTTCGCGAGATCTGCTGCATGTGCTGCTATTTTGTATGCGATGACCCCTTCCTTCACATCTTCTTTATTTGGAAGACCCAGGTGTTCTTTGGGTGTGACATAGCAGAGCATCGCGCATCCATACCAGCCTATCATAGCAGCCCCTATACCTGAGGTGATGTGGTCATAGCCAGGTGCGATGTCCGTGGTGAGCGGACCCAAAGTATAGAACGGTGCCTCGTGGCAAGCCTTCAATTGTTTTTCCATATTTTCATGAATCATATGCATAGGTACATGACCTGGTCCCTCGATCATGACCTGAACATCATGCTTCCATGCAATCTTGGTGAGTTCTCCCAGTGTTTCTAATTCCGCGAATTGAGCTTCATCATTCGCATCTGCAATTGATCCTGGACGCAATCCATCTCCTAAACTAAATGATACGTCGTAGGCTTTCATGATTTCGCAGATTTCTTCGAAATGTGTGTAAGTAAAATTTTCTTGGTGATGGGCCAGGCACCATTTTGCGTGAATCGAGCCGCCACGAGAAACAATCCCAGTCATGCGATTAGCTGTCATTGGGACATAGGGTAAACGGACTCCGGCATGAATCGTGAAGTAATCAACTCCTTGCTCAGCCTGCTCAATTAAGGTGTCACGATAAATTTCCCAGGTAAGGTTTTCAGCTTTACCCCCTACTTTTTCCAAGGCTTGGTAAATGGGAACTGTGCCGATTGGTACTGGAGAGTTGCGAATAATCCATTCGCGAGTTTCATGAATATTTTTCCCTGTGGAAAGGTCCATCACCGTGTCTGAACCCCAACGAATTGCCCAAATCATCTTTTCCACTTCTTCCTCAATGGAGGATGCCACTGCAGAATTTCCAATGTTGGCATTGATCTTTACTAGGAAGTTCCGGCCGATAATCATAGGCTCAATTTCTGGGTGATTGATGTTGCTCGGGATTATCGCGCGTCCTCGGGCGACTTCATCTCTAACAAATTCCGGAGTGATAGCTTTGGGAAGATTTGCTCCCCATGCCTGGCCTGGATGCTGCTCTACGCCACGAGATTTTCCATGCGATTCGGTCTCAGCTGTTTCGCGCAGTTGTGTCTCACGAATTGCGATATATTCCATTTCCGGTGTGACCATTCCCATCCTTGCATAGTGCATTTGCGTCACATTGTGACCAGGTTTGGCTTTCAAAGGTTTACGAATATGGCTGAATCGTAAATCCTGTAGGCTGGGATCCTTAGCCCGTTGGCGGCCATAATCCGAGGATATATCAAGTAGCTCGTCCACATCCTGCCGACTGAGTATCCAATTCTGCCGCAATGGACGAAGTCCTTCTCGAATATTGATATTGGCGAAAGGGTCGGTATACGGGCCGGAGGTATCGTACACCACGATGGATCGGGCTGATGGTGGTGATGAATGCGTTGATCCATTCGCTCCGTTCCCATTTTCGTTTTCTGGAGGTGTCAATGCAATCTCCCGCATGGGTACCGTGACCCCGGGCTGGTTTCCTTTTACGTAGACTTTTTTTGATGCGGGTAGTGGTGATGTGGTTAGGGGGGAATAGGCGTGCTCATTCGAACCTCGATCATTCAAGGAATTAACCGATGGAAGTTCTGGGTGGCTCATTATAATAATGTCCTTTCCTATAAATTCAGACAGCTCAAGATAACCGTCTGATAAAAGGTGGGAGTCAATTTAGCCAATAAAAAAACCGTTCCGAAAGGGAACGGCTTGGTAGAAGAAATGCATTCTATTCATCACCGCTTCCCTACGCTGGTACTAGCCAGATCAGGTAGTAAGGGTTGTCTTTTGGGAAAGACTCTCAGCCGCTCGGCTCCCCTAGCTGTTCATCGCAGATCAAATCGTACTCTTCGATGAGGCCTCTGTCAATCAACCCTGGATATTTGAGAGGTCCTCTTGAACTGAACTATACGCTGAGGGTTCAACCTTACACAAGGTTAGTTGGACGGATTTGTGGAGCAAAAATCCATGGGTCTTTTAAAGATTGTTGAAATATGAAGAAATTTGTTACAATTTAACGCTTTAACCCCAAATCTCCACCTAACAATGGGAAAGAGGATGTTGGGTAGGATGGCCGTTCCGTATCCGATCGTATCATTTCTACTAAAGGTGATGGCGTGAATTCAGTTCAGACTCTCGAATTACCAATATTAGATTATCAAGACCTGCCTCCCCAGGAACTCTTTGAGCGAATCGTAGTGGCAAAAAAGGCGCTAGGCGACCAGATCTTGATGTTGGGACATAATTATCAACGTGATGATGTTATTGTGCATGCCAACCTCCGTGGCGACTCCTTATTGTTATCGAAGTTAGCCGCTGAGCGATCCCAGCATCCCTATGTTGTGTTTTGCGGCGTCCACTTTATGGCGGAAACCGCGGACATTTTAAGCCAAACCAATCAAACTGTCATTTTGCCTGACTTAGCTGCTGGTTGTTCTATGGCGGATATGGCAGCAATTGAGCAGGTTGATCAATGTTGGGAGGAATTGGGACGTATACTAAATGTGGAAGAAGAAGTCATGCCAGCGGTGTACGTCAACTCGGCAGCCATACTCAAAGCCTTTTGCGGGGAGCATGGAGGTATTACCTGTACGTCATCCAACGCTAAGGCAGTTATGGAATGGTGTTGGGCTCGAAGAGAAAAGATCCTTTTTTTCCCTGATGAGCACCTGGGGCGAAATATTGCCAATAAAATGGGGATGCGACGCGAGCAAATGATAATATGGGATCCTTATATGCCCTATGGCGGAAATACCAAGGATGCCATTCGCAATGCCAAGCTTATTTTATGGAAGGGCCATTGCAGTGTGCATCAAATGTTTCAGCCGGAGCACGTAGAATATTTTCGGAATGCCTATCCTGATATTCGTGTCATTGTACATCCGGAGTGCCATGAAAATGTCGTAAACCGGGCTGACCTTGTGGGGTCCACCGAGTTTATTATTCGAACGGTAAAACAAGCTGAGCCTGACACACAGTGGGTGGTGGGGACGGAGTTGAATCTGGTGAATCGTCTCAAGCACGAAGAAAAAGATAAACAGGTGTTTTTCTTATCACCGACGGTGTGCCGATGTGCAACCATGTACAGGATCGACGCAGCGCATTTATGTTGGACCATGGAAAACCTGGCCCAAGGTACAGTCGTGAACCAAATTTCTGTCCCTGATGATGACAAGGTACTGGCTCGCATTGCGCTCGATCGTATGATGGCCCTCAGCTAGCCTCCATGGATATTGATTGTAGTATTTAATACCCCGCCTTGTTTATATCCTAAACTGAGTTGGCCATGGATTATAAATCGACTTTAAATTTGCCAAAAACGGACTTTCCCATGAAGGGAAATCTTCCGCAACGCGAGCCTGAGTTTCTCGCGCGTTGGGCTGGGCACCGGCTTTATCAAAAAATTCAAGAATCTCGAGCAGACAGGCCGCTGTATATCCTCCACGATGGGCCGCCTTATGCCAACGGCCATATTCATATTGGGCACGCTCTCAACAAGATCCTTAAGGACATTATTGTGAAATCAAGAACCATGGAGGGATATCGCGTTCCATATATTCCGGGATGGGATTGTCATGGTTTGCCCATAGAGCATCAAGTTACCAAACAACTTGGTGCCAAGAAAAAGAACATGAGTGCCATGCAACTTCGGCAGTTGTGTCGCGATTATGCTGAGAAGTTCTACACCATTCAGCGTGATGAATTTCAAAGACTCGGGGTTTTAGGCGACTGGGAACATCCCTATCTCACTATGAGCCACGACTATGAAGCGACCATTGTTCGCGAGTTTGGAAAGTTCGTAGAAAAGGGCGCGGTATATAAAGGTCTGAAGCCGGTGTTGTGGTGCACGAAAGATCAAACCGCATTAGCGGAGGCCGAAGTCGAATACGAAGATCATGTCTCACCATCGATCTACGTCAAATTTCCTTTTCAGGTTAATCCAAACAAGCAATTTGATATTTCCGGTCTGGAAATTTTTGAAAAGGTATCTATTGTCATTTGGACTACAACTCCTTGGACGTTGCCTGCAAACCAAGCCATTGCCCTGCATCCTGACCTTGATTACGCGTTTGTCCAAGTGGATAACGAAGTGTTAGTGGTGGCAGAAAAATTGGTAGACGATGTAGTCAAAGCCTGGGAATTATCTGATGTAAATATCCTAGGGGTGAAAAAAGGAAAGGATGGCTTCGAAGGTTTGGTGTGTGGGCGACCGTTAACCGAAGGGTTATCGCCGATCCTTTTGGGAGACTTTGTGACCTTGGAGCAAGGGACGGGTTGTGTGCATATCGCCCCGGGCCATGGCATGGAAGACTACCTCCTTGCGCTAAAATATAATGCCAGTGCCTCAAGCCATATTCTTGAAGAGCCCATCCCAATTGTTGTGCCGGTGGACGACCGAGGTTGCTTTACGAACGATTTTGAAGCATTCGCTGGTGAGCACGTACTCAAAGCTAATCCTGCAATTATCAAAAAACTTGAAGAGTTGGGTGTGCTGGTAGGTCATGACAAACTTAATCATTCCTATCCTCATTGTTGGCGTTGCAAGACACCAGTCATCTTTCGAGCGACGCAGCAATGGTTTGTATCTATGGAAAAAGGGAAACTGCGAGAGCAAGCATTAAAAGAAATTGATCAAGTCCAATGGATTCCTGAGCGAGGTCGTGATCGTATATACGGCATGATTGCTAGTCGCCCGGATTGGTGCTTGTCTCGTCAGCGGATCTGGGGAACGCCAATTCCTGGCTTTACCTGTGTGCAGTGCTCATCCATCTTAGCCGACCCTAAGGTCATCATGCATATTGCAGATTTGGTTAGTGCGCAAGGCGCCGATGTGTGGTTTGAGTATTCGGTTGAAGAACTCCTTCCAACCGAAACGGTCTGTTCTGATTGTGGGGGAAGGAAATTTAAAAGGGAACAAGATATTTTAGACGTCTGGTTCGAATCTGGAGTTAGCCATGCAGCGGTTGTCAAAAAACAAGGCGGAGATTGGTGGCCAGCTAATTTATACCTCGAAGGGTCAGACCAGCATCGCGGGTGGTTTCATAGTGCGTTGTTATCTTCAGTAACGACTGATGGTGTAGCACCATACCGTGCGGTACTTACGCACGGTTTCGTAGTCGATGGACAAGGTAAGAAAATGTCGAAATCCGCGGGTAATGTGGTAGCCCCTCAAGACGTTATCAAGCAGTACGGTGCAGAAATTCTTCGCTTGTGGGTTGCTGCCCAGGATTATCAAGAAGACTTGCGCATCTCCCAGCAAATCCTCAAGCAACTCGTAGAGCAATATCGAAAAATTCGAAATACCTGCCGGTATTTATTGAGCAATATTTATGACTATGATTCCAATGATCCTTCGCACCAATTTGAGATAAACCAATTACCGGAACTTGATCGCTGGGCACTCATCCGATTGAACAAGCTCATTGTTAATGTACGGAAAGGGTACAACGAATTTGACTTCCGTCAAGTTGTGCATGAACTTGATTATTTTTGTTCGGTAGATATGAGTTCGACATATCTCGATATCTTAAAAGACCGCATGTATACCTCTCACAAAGATTCCCCATTACGACGGGGATCGCAGATGGTATTGTACAAAATCGTGACAAGCCTTGCTCAACTTATGGCACCGATTTTGAGCTTTACCGCCGAAGATGTGTGGAATGTGCTCCCGGGAAAAACAAAAGAAAACGGAATCAGCGTGCATCTGGAAATATTTCCTGAAGTTGCGGTTCTCAAAGATCAGGAAGTCCTAGAATCTCAATGGAAAGAACTGCTCAAAATTCGGGTCTTAGTTCTGGGGGCCCTTGAACAACAGCGTCGCGACAAAGTCATCGGATCATCGTTGGAATCACAGGTGATTCTACTGGCCACGCCTGATCGTTACAGGTTTTTACTGCACTATGAACAGGATCTGCCTACGTTTTTTATTGTGTCTCAGGTTACATTAAAAGAGGTTGAAAAGATTTGGATCGAAGATCATTTAGCAGCCGATGCTTCATTGGGCGTGAGCGTTGATGTTACAAAAGCCATGGGAGAAAAATGCGAGCGATGCTGGAATTACCTTCCCACAGTTGGTGCGCAGTCTAAACATCTAACTTTGTGCCACAGATGCGTTGAGGCTGTTTCGTGAGTGATAGACGCCGGCGGTATCTATTGCTGGTGGGCGTGAGTTTGATTCTAATCGCGCTAGACCAACTCACAAAAATGTTTGTTGTCCATACCATGCGTTTGCATGAGTCCATTTCCATCATCGAAGGCTTTTTTAGCCTGACCTATATACGAAACCCAGGCGCTGCCTTTGGCATTTTTGCAACGACCAATAGTGCTTTTCGACTTATCTTTTTCGTTGGGACGTCGATATTTGCCTTGGGTTTACTCGGAACAATTTTTTACCGTCTGCATCACGATGACGTATGGGGGCAGCTAACTGTCTCCAGCATCTTCGGTGGAGCTATCGGCAATCTTGTCGATCGGTTACGCTACGGCGAAGTCATCGACTTCCTGGACTTTCACGTCAGCGGTTATCACTGGCCTGCGTTTAACGTCGCCGATAGCGCTATTAGTGTCGGTGTGGTTTCTCTTTTGGTTATCTTTTCCCTGGATAAAAAGAAAGAAGAACCTCCATCTGAATCTATGCCTCAAAAGGATTATCCATGATGGTAATGGGATAGTTTTCCCGCGGTTCTACCTCTGCGTCTTCTGAGACGGTTTCTTGAGTGTCACTAGAGATATTATTGGCTTTTTCCCGAATCTTCCCAATCAAAACCAGAGGCATTAGCCAATTGTCGGGGTTTTCGCATGCCGAGGAGGCGTTTTTTCCCGATGATCCAGGTTGGATATTTTCGTATCTCATTTTTTGCACAAGGTGGCGTAAGGGCACTGCCCCGTACTCCTGAGCTGCATTCGACATAGGGCAAACGTTTGGCAGATGACTCAAAGAGCGCTTTTTGTTCTTGGCAGCGTGGGCACCAGTACGCGCCGTAAAACTTTACGCCGGTTTTTTCCAAATGAATAGCAAGTGCTTTCAACTGAGGGTCCTCTGGTCCAGCGGAAGCATCAAAGACTCCGCTATAGTGCAAATGCAATACGATAACAATTAATCCCCCGATCACTGCTGCATCCTTGACGGAGGTGATCCACGAAGCGGGTTTCTTGAATACGGCCAAGATCATGATAGTTGTAATGATAGCAAAGGAGGCGAGACAATATGGGCAGATGGCTTCGATTTCTAAAATGGATACAGCTGTCAAATAGGCGCTGATGGCAAAACCGCAAACGGCCAAGAATATTAAGGAGCTCCAACTCCCAGATTTGGATCGGACCCTCCAGGTTAATCCTGCTATGATTACATAGGTTAAGCATCCCCATAAGGTCATCGGGATAGTCAGAAAGGTCGCCCACCGACTGCTCTGAACAATGTCGCATCCTGACCCCTCGCTACAGAAAGCCGGATGTTCTTGAAAGTAGGTGGTAAAGGTGAGATAGGCAGTTAATAGAACTCCTGTTACCGCAAGGACTAGTATTACTATGTTGATTGAAGAAGTTCCTTTTGATCTTTGGAAAGGACTGATGCTGGAGACCTTTTGGGTTCCTTTTTTATTAAGTGTTTTTTCACGTTTGCTCCGTTTTGACATTTATCAATCCTTTCACGAAATTTCTGATCTAATTCTACCATACCGCTCAGAACGGGTACTGTTCTACCAATTTTCTGTTCCTGGATTTCCCTTAAAGGGCCCGATGGTTTCATTTGTAATCCACCCTCCATATAACTCTCTCGGTTGCGGTCTGACGAGTTCTCCATCTATGTAACAGGTTAATCGATGAGGGTAGAAAGAAAAATAACCGGCAATGGACTCAAACTCTGGGTATGGATCCAAGTAATACCAGGCTGTGTTCTCTATTACCAAAGTATTGACATTTACGTTCCAATATTGTGCTGCGCCCTTCCACTCGCATAGTGAAAGTCGAGATCCCAAAGTCAATGAGGTCTTATCCACATCTTTGGGGGGGATGTAAAAAGTCGGAGGGTTCGCAGTTTCCAGTACACGAAGGGTAGAGTCCGATTCTGCAATGACTTTTCCATTAACGCTTACTGTTATCAGCCTGGAATCTCTTTCTAGCTTTGGTGGTCGGGGATAATCCCAAACTGACTCCTGCCCTACACTTGGTTCAATTGCAATTGACGGTTTTTCTTTACCTCGAAATTGCCATTTATCTCGTGCTTGCCTAATCCATTTATCCAATTCTTTCTCCATATTTTTTGCCTTTGAGTAAGCCCGTAAGGCCTGCTCCTACTATAACGACATCAGCGGCACCGGACATCCGACAACTCCTGCGTTATCCACCTCCTACAGGCTGTCGATGGAATTGATCTATATGGGCTGAAAGCATTTGTGCGACCTTGCCAAGATCGAATGGCCAGGCATAGGCCAGGGTAACATTCTGATGCTTTTTCCGAAGTTCAGCTATTTCTTCTGGAATTTCATATTCTGAGTGTGAGCCGCCGGGTGTGAACATCGTGGAAACCACGGTAATATTTGTTGCTCCCTCAACGATTTGTTTTTCAATGGCCTCTTCCAGTGTGGGAGTGCAAAATTCGTTATAAGCGATTGAGAAATGTGCTCCGTCGGTCAATGGTTTCAAGTGTGTAGCTAGTTTCTCCAGACCAGCCTGATAGGGATCAATTTCTGGTGTCCGTGGCCAGAGACGGATTTTCTGGTCAAGTTCATATTCCTCATTTGACATTGGAGTACCTGCTGCTCGTCGTTGTGCTTCGAGACGCTTCAACTTTGTCACAAGTTCTGCAGGGAAACCCTTAGGAATTCCACCATGCCCAACGAGTATCACGCCTTTTGTTGAATCAGTCATGTCTACTTCTCCTTCTCGATTGCCAATATTTCATTGTACTTCATGTAATTTTTGAAAATATCTGCGACTGGGGGATTAATTCGTTGAACTGTTCAATTTTTTCAATATAACGAATACCCTTTCTCTTTAGCGAGTCGATGTATAAATTTGCTCCTTTCCCACCTATCAGAACTGTAGTAATTGGCACCAATTGTCGCATGATTTTTTCCTTGATATTTAGACATGGTTGCGCAGCATGAGTTCTTTTGGATGTGGCGCAAGATA
>CAZDCF010000020.1:0-3656 GCA_964503895.1 uncultured Nitrospiraceae bacterium
AACTATCATTATTACCAGGCTGGACGCGATACATACGGTGGCTTGGGGAACACCCAATATACGGGGAACACCCGATATACCATGCGCAACAGAAACATCCTATCGACACCACACAGTATCTGGCTGTGCGTCTATTCTATGAAGTGGAGTTGACTAACATTTGTTGTCAACAAGAATGGGGCATTGATGGGACGGTTTCTGCCCTGACCGCATATTGGAATGATCGATCCGAAGAATACCACCAGCAAATTGGGCATAGCGGGCAATCTGGGGATCCAATCAAACAAGTGAAATGTCAACATGCTTGGCGATTATTCCATTTGGCACAGTTTCTTGAGTTATCTCCAGGAGACATTCACGATCTCTCGCTTACTCATGCCCAGATGTTGTTGCAATGGTTAGATTACTTTCCAGCTGATCAGCATGGACGGGTATGGATTGAGGCGTACGAAGATTCCTTTCGAGAAAAAATACTGAGAAATATTTCAGCGCATCGGGGAATGGTACCAGAATTGGAAACTCGTCCCCATGCACAACTAGTATTTTGTATCGACGTACGTTCTGAATCATTTCGTCGTCATATTGAAACTCAAGGTTTCTATGAAACACTTGGGTTTGCAGGATTTTTTGCCATTCCCATTAGCCATCAACCTTTTGATAGTGATCAACGTGCCTCTTTATGCCCGGTGTTATTGACTCCTGGCCATGCGGTGACGGAAATACCTCGGTCGGGAGAAGGAGCGGCGTTAGAAAAATATTCTTCTGGTACTCGCTGGTGCCAACTGGGGTGTCATCTTTTTCACGACCTGAAGCACCATCCTATTGGATCGATGATGGTGATTGATGTATTGGGATTCTTTTTTAGTCTAGGGTTGGTAGGCAAGACCTTGCTCCAAAAAACATTTCGTGCAATGACCTCTACTATCCAGAGTGGGTTGACGCATAGGGTTCCAACCCAGATCTCAATTTCCACGCCATCTAATCCCGAAAATCCTAGGATTGGAGAAGTGAATGCGGAAGGGATTCCTGACGGGCTTTCTCAGGGATTTTCCCTTTCAGAACAGGCGACATTTATCGAAAATGGTTTGCGCGCGATGGGGCTCACCAAAAATTTTGCGCGGTTGGTGTGCCTCTGTGGACATGGGAGTGAGACGGACAACAATCCCTATTATGGGGCGCTAGATTGCGGGGCTTGCGGTGGAGCACCGGGTGATGCCAATGCGCGAGTTTTTGCTGGGATGGCGAATGAATCTGAAGTTCGTCGCATTCTCAAGGAAAAAGGATTGCCGATTCCTGAGGACACCTGGTTTCTTCCGGGGAAACATAACACGACGACGGATCGGGTCGAGTTTTACGATCTGGAAGAATTGCCTGTTTCGCATAAAGAAGATTTACAGGCGTTAAACAAGGATCTCGAAGAAGCTGGTGCGAAGCAGGCGCTTGAACGGTGTCTGCGTATTCCTGGTGCCCCGACCGAAATTTCTCCAAAGCGGGCTTTTGCTCATGTAGACGAACGCAGTTGTGATTGGGCAAACCCTCGACCGGAATGGGGACTAGCCGGCAATGCTGCGTTTCTGATTGGAAGAAGGAAACTGACGAAAGGCTTGGATCTAGGTGGCCGTGTGTTTTTGCATTCCTATGATCCGATTGCTGATCCGGAAGGTGCCATCCTCGGAGGCATTATGACTGCCCCATTAATCATTGGTGAATGGATTAGCACAGGTTATTATTTTTCCTCGGTTGATCCGTGGGTATATGGTAGTGGGAGCAAGGTCTTGCACAATGTCGTTGGTGGAGTTGGAATGATGTTGGGTAGCCAAAGTGATTTGCAAATGGGCTTTCCCTTGCAGACGGTGAACAACGGAGATACTCACTACCACGAACCCATGCGATTGCTTGCTATTATCGAGCAAGCCCCTAGCGTTCTTTCATCCGTCATTCAAAAACACGCGATCCTTCAACAATTGTTTCACAATCAATGGCTTAATCTTGTCGTGCTCGTTCCTGATACCGGTGAGATTCACCGATATAATCCTGATGGAACGTGGGAGGCTGTGGCTCTTACTTAAATACAGGTTTTGTATGAGAACGGTATCGTCGGAATTCCTAATACTGAAAGCAATGGCGTTATTTATACTGTGGATGATGTTGTCTGCCAGTTTCAACTGGATCCATCTTGGATTGGGCGTAGTCATTTCCTTCGCTGTGGCTTGGATCAACTCTGGCCATTCTCCCTTTGTTCCTAAATTTAGGTTGTGGAGTAGGATTTTCCTCTATCTTCCTTGGCTGTTTGTCAAAATCGTTCAAGGTGGTCTGCATTTATCAAAACTGATTCTTCACCCAGCGCTTCCTATCAACCCTAGATTAATCGATGTAGAGGCAAAACTAGGACATCACGCTGCGGTTGTGCTTCTTGGCAATTCCATTACATTAACTCCGGGCACGATAACTGCAGAAGTCGATTCGAATAAACTTGTGGTGCACGTCATCGATGAAGTCTCTGGAGAAGATGTCACTAGTAAGCGGATTGAATTGAGAATTAGTGAAATTTTTTATCACGAAGAGCCGGATCTATGAAACTTTTTATTCTCTACGTCTTAGTGTTACTGGCTGTTCTCATTGGTGTCTATCTCTATCGTGTACTTAAAGGCCCCACAATTTTTGATCGGGTATTAGGGCTCAATGGCATCTCCACTAAAGCGATTATTTTGCTTGTGCTGATTGGCAGCTACTTTGAACGAGTCGACATGTTTGTTGATATCGCGACGGGTTATGCTCTACTGAATTTGGTCGGAGCTCTGGCAGTTGCAAAATATTTAGAACAGAAAGGACTGCCTTAGCATGCAAGAGTTATCAATCTTTTTTATCGTGGCTGGATTATTCTTTTTGATTGTTGCGGCAATCGGCGTGATCAGACTGCCTGATGTTTTCAGCCGTTCTCATGCCATATCTTTGACAGATTCATTGGGCGCTTTTTTCATGCTAGTTGGTATTGCGTTGCATGAGGGAGTGGGCAAGAATATGCTGAAAATCTTTGTGGTGTTGGCCTTACTTTATATTCAAAATCCAGTCATTGCGCATGCAACCCTACGCGCGGCTCTTCGCTCTGGATTAAAACCATGGCAAAAGGAGACCTCATGACATTTTCCTATGAAATCCCTCTGCTCGTTCTTCTGCTGCTTACCGCAGCTGGCGCGATCTTCGTTACCGATCTCATAAGTGCGATCTTACTTTTGGGATCCTATAGCTTTTTTCTAGCGTTGGTGTGGGCTTGGCTAGGCGCGGTGGATGTGGCGTTTGTGGAAGCTGTAGTGGGAGCAGGGTTAGCTACGGTTCTTTTCTTGCTCACTCTGTTTGGAACGGCTCCCAAAGACAACCGGCTGCGACGCCCTCCGCCTCCTTTGGCTGTACTAGTTGCTCTTCCTCTTTTGGGGATTCTTTTGCTGTACGCGGCTAATGATCTTCCCGTATTTGGAGATCCAAATTCTCCTCCAAGTGTACATATTTCTCCAACTTATCTCGAACAGAGTTACCGAGATACCCATACGCCAAATGTTGTGACCTCGGTCCTGATGGATTATCGCTCGCTCGATACTATGGTAGAAACCGTGGTGATATTTACAGCGGGAATTGCCTGTGCGTTGTTGTTGCGGAGA
>CAZDCF010000020.1:3756-18892 GCA_964503895.1 uncultured Nitrospiraceae bacterium
AGAAACCGTGGTGATATTTACAGCGGGAATTGCCTGTGCGTTGTTGTTGCGGAGACAAACCTCATGATTCGACCTCATGACAGTATAATTGTGCAAACCCTAGGACGATTTCTGATTCCTGTCATTCAAATCTTTGGGTTGTATGTGTTGTTTTTTGGCCAATACGGTCCCGGTGGTGGTTTTGTTGGCGGAGTGATTCTAGGCACCGCCATGATTTTATCGGTATTGATTTTTGGACACGATGCGTCCCGTAGTCAGTTTGCGAAGAAGGCGTTACATGGAGATGGAGTTGGTATGTTGATTTACGCTGGCGTTGGAGGTTTATGCATGATTGGAGGGGGGGAGTTTTTGAATTATGCAAATATGCAGATTCCGGGTCTTGAAGCTGCATCACGCCGATCATTGGGGATTGTGTTAACGCAAATCGGTGTTGCGGTGGACGTGGCAGTTACCGCTATCTCTATTGTGTTTAGTCTCTCTGCAGAAGAGATTATTGAGGATTCAATGAATGGGTGATCTCTTTTTGTCGGTATTCCAACGTCCCAACTTTCTAACATTTGTTATCATTTTCCTATGGGGATTCTATATCATGATCACGCGGTATAATCTCGTGAAGAAACTCGTAGGATTGTACCTTGTACAAACCAGCGTGATCTTTTTTCTAGTGTCCATAAGTGCGAAAAAAGGGGCCACGGTTCCAATTCTCTTGTCAACAACTGATCCTGTTCAAGTTGCCAACTATACCAATCCGTTACCACATGTGTTGACGCTAACGGCTATTGTGGTTGGTGTGGCTACACTCGGTGTGGCCCTGGCATTGTGTTCGGCAATCTATCGTCATTATGGAAGTCTTGATGAAGAAGAAATCTTGAAGCGATTAGAATGAGTCATCAATTACCAGCCATTCTTTTTCTTCTCCCGTTGTTTGCAGCCATTGCTATGCCCGTGGTTTGTCTGAAACATCGTGAGTGGAGTCGACCCATATCTCTTGGCGTGCTCGCAGCTATGGTTGTGGCCTCACTATTGAATGTCATCAGTATTATAAAGTTCGGAGAAGTGCGTTATGCCTTTAGTGGCTGGACTGCACCTTTGGGTATTGAATGGGTTGCTGATGGATTTGCAAGCGTCGTTATGGTGATGGTGAGCGTCTTAGGTTTGTTGGGGATAGTCTTTGCTGGCCCAACGTCGCCCAAAGGTCTGCATGGCAGAATCGTTCATTATTATGTCTTGATCTTGCTGCTCATCTCGGCGCTTACAGGAATCGTGTTTGCAGGAGATCTGTTTAATCTGTTTGTGTTTTTGGAGGTCGCTGCTATAGCCAGTTATGCGCTGGTTGGAATGGCTGGTGGTCGAGCTCTTTTTGCATCTTTTCGCTATCTAGTGTTGGGAACGCTTGGCGCTTCTTTCTATCTACTCGGAGTGAGCTATTTCTACGCAGTTAGTGGCACGCTGAATATGGCTGATATTGCGGAAAAAGTTCCTCAATTACTATCGTCCAAAGCCTTTCTTGGTGGAATCCTCTTTATGTTCATCGGATTGGGCATCAAGATGGCGATGGTTCCGTTTCATGTATGGATGCCTGAAGCCTACACATACGCACCAGAGTCGGTTTCTCCTATTTTGGCATCCTTGGCGACCAAAGTGGTCTTAGTGGGGTGGGTTCGCATTATTTACTGGGTACTTGGTGTGAATGTCATTGTCCACGAGATTCCCATACTTTTCCTGGTGGGGTTGCTGGGCATGCTCGGGGCCGTGATCGGTGCTGTGCTTGCGCTGGTTCAACGAAATATCAAAACGATGTTTGCCTATGGAGGAATTTCTCATATTGGCATTATCCTCATCGGAGTAAGTCAGGGCAATCAAACGGGCTTTGTGGGCGGCGTCTTTTATTTATTAAATGATGCGGTTATGCAGGCAACCTTATTTTTTTTAGCAGGGGTGGCCATTTGTCAATACGGTATTCGAACGGTTGAAGAGCTTGGTGGAATTGGAAAACAAGCTCCCTGGTTTACCAGTGCCTTAATTGTGGTGGCGTTGGGCATGATTGGTCTTCCTCCAACGGGTGGGTTTTTCGGTAAATGGTACATCATACTTGGAGCGCTTGAAGCAAATAATTATGTTGCTGTTACCGCTGTTTTGCTGTCGACTCTTTTGACACTTGGGTATTTCGTCAGAATATTTGAAAGCATCTTTCGACAGACGCCGATTTCTGCAGGCATTAACCAAAGTGAAATTCCTTTCTCATTGAAACTTAGTATAGGAGTGACGTCCGCAGCTGTGTTGCTTCTTGGTCTGTTGAGTGATCCGATTGTCCAGCTGTTATTAACTAAGTCTATTCCCCCAGGTCTTTAAACGAACACATGGCTATTTTTGTTCTGATCCCTCTATTCCCACTCTTGGCCTCTCTCATCCTCGTACTCGGTGGACGACGATGGAATGGGCAGAGTCATCAGATCGGCATTCCAGCAATAGGCCTTTCGTTTGCTTTGTCTGTTTTCGCGTTCCTCGAAGTGTTAACGAATGGGCCTTTTACGGTTTCACTCTATCGTCTCTTTCAGTCAGGATCTCTGACAATTGATATCACTCTATTTGTTGATCAGCTCACGGTTCTGCTGTTGCTATTGGTCACGGGTGTGAGCGGTGTTGTGCATGTGTATTCCTCTCGGTACATGATTGGGGACCCACACTATAATCGATTTTTTTCGGTCATCGCGCTGTTTACCTTTTCCATGATCTTGTTGGTCATGAGCGGGAACCTCTTGATGTTGTTGGTGAGTTGGGAGGTTATGGGCCTCTGTTCGTATCTCTTGATCTCACACGCCTCACAAAGAAAATCAGCCTGCCATGCCGCGACCAAGGCCTTTTTGGTCAATGCCGTGTCTGACATCGGTCTCAGTTTTGGAATCATCTTAGCCTTTTATACCTATGGTACGTTGGATATCCAGACTATCGTGGCTCAAGCCGAAAGCATGCAAGATCATACAATCAATATTTTGGGATGGATGGGATTGGATCTTTCTATTGACCCTGCCACTCTCATTTCTTTCTTTTTATTTGTTGGAGCCATGGGAAAATCTGCACAAATCCCTTTCCACGTGTGGTTGCCCTTTGCAATGGAAGCTCCGACTCCGGTCTCAGCGCTGATTCATGCTGCGACGATGGTAAATGCAGGTCCTTTCTTGCTAGTGAGATTAAGCCCGCTCATTGCTCTATCCCCATTTGTCATGATGTTCATTGCGTTTGTTGGGGCTATAACAGCCGTGTTTGCTGGTGTCGTTTCCTTGACCCAATCTGACATTAAAAAAATTTTGGCTTATTCCACGATTAGTCAAATCGGGTTCATGATCATGGCCTGTGGCTTGGGTGCGTTTGTGGTCGCGATTTTTCACCTACTTGCTCATGGATGTTATAAGGCTTTCTTCTTCCTCTCCACTGGCAATGCCCTTCGATCTGTGGAACCAGGTCATGCACATACACCAAGTGAACACCATCCGCAGCAGGGCATGGGAATGTTATATGGAGGAGCTTTCTTGTTGGCATTGATCCCGCCGTTTGTGTTGTTTTCTGGGTCATATGAATATTTGTGGGGAGTTACAGGATTTGCCTCTGCCACGATCGGGTTCAAAATTATCGGCTTAATCACGGTGTTTATTGCTTCGATGTATATCTTTCGAGATGTAGCTTCATTATTTGTTCATGGCCCCAAGACGTATTGGCCGGCTGAAGGATCGAATGTTTTGGCAACGCAATCTATTCGACCAAAATTTGTCAATAGCTCGACATTGACTGGACTGTTTGTGGCAACATTGCTTGTGGCTGGTATCATGACCCTGCTTTGGAGTTGGTTTGCAAATTTCCTTGCGCCAGCACTGACCTTTCCAGGAACTTCCTACACCAATGTTTTCGCAGAAAGTGAATTGCCGGTCTGGCTGTTTATCGCTCTTGGTGTGGCTGTTGCTGGTTGGGTTTTTGCCTATTTAATGCTGGTGCGATACCAGGACAAGGTTACAGAATTAGAACTTGGGAAGACCCGGCTGTATGTCTTATTCTGGAATAAGTTCTATTTTGACGAGATCTATGACGTCTACTTGGTCAGTCCCACCATTAGATTTGCTCATTGGCTATGGCGCGTTATTGATATCAGTGTGGTCGATCGATTTGTTCATTCAATTGCTTCCCATTCTGTTTTTTTGGCTCAGTGGTTATGGAGGATTGTTAATATGAAAGGCATTGACCGAGTTGTCACGGGCATTGGGGAACAAAGTGTGGGGATGGGGCGTTGGCTTCCACGAATGGCGGATGTTCGTTGGTTGGAACAAAAAGTCGATCCTGTTGAAAAGCAAGCTGATGCTGGAGGGCAAACTGTACGGGAGGCAGAGGATTGCACTCTTCAGCATCAACTATTAGTGATGATCCTTTGGTTAGTTTTGGCGATTGGATTGTTATATATCCTAGTTTAATACATTCGCGACACGTTTCTTGCCTCTTGTTTCTTAAGAAAGGGCAAATGAGTGGCTATTTTGATGGATTACTTAATTAGCTGGATGATAGCTGTTCCGTTCTTGGGAATTGTGATCCTTGGACTTGTCCGTGACGAAGAATGGGTTCGTCGAATTGCGTTTGGATTGACCATAGTAGAGTTTTTTCTCTCGCTTATTCTGTGGAAAAATTTCGACTTCACTCAACGCGGCATGCAATTTGTGGAACGTGTGGAGTGGATGCCCACGTTTAATATTCAGTATGCCGTTGGAGTGGACGGGATTAGTATCCTGTTGGTTATCCTTACAGCCCTGCTTTGTCCCCTCTGCGTGCTCTGTTCTTGGACAGGCATTACCAGTCGAGTTCGAGCGTATTTGTCATTAATCTTGCTGGTCGAAGGTGCCATGATCGTTGTCTTTACGGCGCTGGATCTCTTTCTGTTTTTTATGTTGTGGGAAGTCATTATGATTCCCATGTATTTCATGATCATTCTTTGGGGTGGCCCGAATCGCATCGCTGCAGGGACTAAATTTGTCTTGTACAGCCTCACCGGCAGTTTGTTGATGTTGGTGGGAATCTTGGGTCTCTATTTAAATGGAGGCCATACATTTGATCTATTAGTTCTCACTGAACAAACCTATCCCGCGACAACACAATTTTGGATTTTTCTGTCGTTCTTTTTAGCATTTGCCATCAAGGTCCCAATGGTTCCTTTCCATACGTGGTTACCTGATGCACATTCCGAAGCCCCGACTGCTGGCAGTGTGCTTTTGGCTGGAGTGTTGTTGAAGATGGGAGGCTATGGATTCTTGCGATTTTGCTTGCCCATATTGCCAGAAGCCTCCGCCTTATTCGCGCCGTATATTTTATGGTTGTCAGTAATAGCGATCGTTTACGGTGGTTACATGGCTTTAGCCCAGTCTGATCTTAAAAAACTCGTGGCATATTCTTCTGTTTCCCATATGGGTTTTGTCACCCTTGGGATTTTTGTCTTTAATAGCCAGGGCATCCAAGGGGCAATCCTGCAAATGTTTAATCATGGGATTACCACGGCAGCTTTATTCATTTCAGTGGGACATTTGTATGATCGCACGCATAGCCGAGCCATTGGTGATTATGGGGGGTTGTATAAGCCCATGCCTAGGTTCGTTGCGCTCTTCTTCTTGTTCTCGATCGCAGCATTTGGATTACCAGGTACGTGCAATTTTATCGGAGAGTTTTTAGTGTTGGTCGGGGCATCCTATATCAATTTCGCTATGGTATTGATTTCCATGGTCGGTATTGTCTTGGCCGCGGCTTATATGCTGTGGATGCTACAACGGTTGGCTTTGGGCGAACCGAATACCAAATTTGTCTCCGTGCTTCCAGACTTGACCAGCAGGGAATTGGGTACGGTTATTCCCTTGGCCATTCTTGTGTTGTGGATTGGATTATATCCAGGCCCGTTGATGGAAATGATGGATGTCAGCGTGGTCGATCTCATCCAACAAACCACAGGGGCGCAAGTTGCTGAAGTGTCTCAACTTCAGCTTCGGCCCTAAACAGATCTTTATCCATCCTGTCAAGTTAATTTTTTTTCTTCCCTTGACTTGTGAGTCTTCGGGCCTTATTAATTTGTATTATGGGGATGAAACAGCCACGCGCCTTGAGCCATGATGAGAAAAAAGCTGCAGAAGCAGCTTTCCATGGAAAGCCATTCCAGCCTTCATGGTCTCAGTCTGCTCGGTTAGTGTACGAAGGAGTCTTGAAGGCCAGAGATATCTCATTGGATTCCGTTGGATCGTTGGGGAAAAATTCTGACTTAGTTGAAACTCAGATTGTCGGAGCAGAGCTTTTTGGAGAGGCTCTCAATCAGGAGTTATCACCAAGGGAATCAATAGCGATTCATGAACCTGTGCCCCATTCTATTACTCGTCAAATTATCTTGCGGGAAGAAGCAATTGAAGCTGGTCTTCTTATCGATGTCAGCCAAAAAGCCAAGGGTGTGGGATTTAATTTGGCTGTGAGTATTACCAAATCTTTGTGGAGTCAGAGTATTTCTGAATCACCAGAAGCTCCGACTTCTGAAGACGAAAATCGTGTTCGCGACATGCTCTTAGCCGTTCGTCTTCGTTTGGCGAGTCTTGATACTCCATCGCCGTGGGTTGAAGTTCCGGTGTTGTTTTCTTCTCAACAAGGCGAAAGTACCACGAAAATTTTTCCGATCTATGCCCTGTTTCACAAAGACCCTGCTGCAGATGAATGCCTAACTCTTATTCATCCCAAAGAGTTGTCATCAATCCGGCCTTCCTCACATACTAATGCGGAAGAAGAGCAATCGTCTTCTGACCTTTCCTAATCCTTATTCGGTACTTTCATTCCCCGGTCTTCTAAGTTTCGTCTTAACTCTTCCAGGATAGATATTTCTCTGTGTGTCTGAGGCGAAGTTTTGCTCCAATTGATGCTTTTTGGTGAAGAAAGTCGAGATGTGGTTTTGATTATTTTTTCATGGGTGCTGATTAAAGAAGAGCGGCAGGTCTATTATTTTATGAATAGTCGTAGCTTTCGGAGTTTGTACATGGTGCAAGAACAGGATTTAGTATGATAGGGTGATGCCTATGACCCATACTCCTACACTGGTAGTTAATGCTGTGCTTGGTGCCATGGCTGTGACGGTTGGCCTTTGGTTCCTTCAGGGCGATCTTTCTTCCTCCGTTACCATAGTCATCATTGTTGGGCTAACAATCCTTTATGCAAAAGTATGCCCCACGGCTGCGCATGTGTGGATGTGGTCTACACTTCTTTTGGGATTAGAAAGTTTAGCTTGGCCCTTCCAATTGCTTGGAGAGTTAGAGCAATATGGTGCTGAACCTCCCATTGAGGAAATGAGCAAAGTCTTCACCGCTGTTCTGTTTGGTGTATTTTCAGGGATTTTTTTGCTGACCTTTGCTTATGGAATCTATCGTCGCATCCAACCAAAAACAGAAGAGCCTTTACCCTTAACCTCCAACCAGGCTAAAGCTCAACGAAAGAAAAAACTCTAGTTACCATCTACATTTTTCCGCTACAAAACTTCCACCGGATCAACGTTAATTCCAAATAGCACCTCTTTAAAGAGCTTGTTTCGAGCCATAATTTCATATGTATGTCGAATGGCTGGTTTCGAATAACTCATATCAGAAGCCTTGCACAAAATTGTTTCACGAAACACTCGGCGATGTTTAAAAGTCTGTGAAGGGATTGGTCCCAAGATGGAAGTTTCCGTTATGATATGAGATGAAGGGTGAGACGAAAGTTCTGCCATCTGGCTGGCCAAGATCTGGACCCATTGTCGAGAAGCTTTCTGGACCAATGATTGATCTTTTCCTGATACCGTTGTTTGAATGAAATGCACAAAGGGTGGATAACCTACTGCCTGGCGAAAGGCCAGTTCCTGTTCGTAAAACAGGAACGGCTGTTGCTGAGTTATTGCTTGTATCACATGATGAACGGGCAAACGAGTTTGGAGTACGATGTGACCGGGTTCCGTGCCGATTGAGACGAGATTTATTGCGGATTGCAGGTGATGATACAGGCGTTCCGCTGACCGGAAATCCGGAAGATGAAGCCCTGTGTCCGCAAACGGGATTCCAACAAAACGAACAGGTGCTAAAGGTATGCCATGGAATAGCATTTCAGTACCCACGAGGATTTGCAAAATTCCTTTTTTGAATTGGTCGCGAAGGTTTCGTGCAGCAGACTCAGTTCTGACATAGTTGCGATCCATTCGTCCGACTTTCGCCTCTGGGAATTCTCGTCGCAACTCTTGTTCAAGGCGTTCTGTGCCAAAACTGCCTGGTTCTAGGTGAGAGCTAGAACAAGTGGGACATGTGAGGGGTATCGATTCCGACTTCGCACAATATGGACAACGCATAATCGGAGGGGTTGTCAGGAGTTTGTAGGGGACTCGGCAATTTTCACACTGCGAAGACATGCCGCAGTCCCGACAGACGACTGACGATGAAAAACCTTTTCGATTATGGAAGATGACAGCCCCGCCCCCCGAGTAAAGGGCTTGTTCAATGCCCTGTCGCATTTCATCCGATAGCGTTGTTCCGTAGGGTATCTGTAGGTGATCAACAACTTGGATAGTAGGCGTCTTCTCTGGGGTGCTGAAAGAAAACTCATTCTTTGTTTCGGCGGTCGTTGTAAAATGGTGCAGCGCTTCTAATGATGGATGAGGAGAGTGCAGAAGAAAAATCGTATGACTCAGGCGTGCGCGCTCTCTCGCTACTTCACGGGTGTGATAATGCGGGGCTTGCTCTTCTTTATAGGAAGAGTCATCTTCTTTACTCAGGAAAATAAGACCTAGGGAGGGAAGTGGTACAAACACTGAAGATCGTGTTCCGACGACGATTTGATAGTTGCCGTTGCGTATGGCTTGCCACTCTTTCATTTGAGTGGTTTCAGACAAGCCACTATGAAAGATACATGTACTTGCGCCTAAATTTTCACGAAGGAAATCAGCCCAGAATGTGGCCTGAGCCATATCAGGAAAAATGACGAGAATATTTTGTTTCTGCTCCAAAGTTTCTCGAATCAATTCGAGAAGCAGTTGGGAGAGGTGAGTGCCGAATGTGTCGGTGAAATATTCACCAAACGATTTCTGGCTAAGTTTGACCTGGAAATCTTTCCACCAGCGAGGGAAAGGAAATGATTCGGTTTTTTGAAGAGGTCTATTTTTGTCAATCGAGTTAAGTCTTTTTATCGCTGGATGACTTGTTTTCTTAAGGGTCGATGAGACGGTGTAGGTTCGGACTTCTTCAACCCATTTCTGATACTTGAGTTGAATCACGATTCTACTTGCTGTGGGAACAAGTTTTTTGATTGTAGGGAGTGTCAATCCCTTGGGCTTTTTATTCAGCGCGTCCAAAATGTTTTTTCGCAATACGGATAAATGCCCTCGCCCAATGGCTTGTTGTCCCAAAGGAGTAATTCGAAGGCGTGATGTGGCTTGAAAAGGCAAACGAGGTGGCTGAATTAGCTTAAAGCACAAGCCAAGAGGAGCGACATAATAGTTTGCCACCCACTCAGCTAGTGCAATTAGTGTGGGATCGATGTCACAATCAGGCGTCGAGGTGAGGCAACCTTCAAGGTCTCGAATTTTATCAACTGAGAAGGTAGCATCTGACGGGTTTTGAGACATCGCTACCACAAATCCTGGGCGAACCGTGCGTCCAAAGGGAGCCAAGACCCAGTGCCCAACATTCAAGGTATTATGCCATGATGCTGGGATGCGATAGGTGAACGATTGCGTTAGGCGTTGAGGAAAAATAACTTCGGCAAAGGTTAGTGGCATAGGGAAATGTATTGTGCCAGACAAAAGCTGGTTCCACAATGTGGGCTTAACTAGGCGCCAAAGTTTCTTGAAGGGTGCAAGATGTCGGAGATTTTATGATAGGATGAACTAAACAGGAATGATACAAAAATTTTAACTTGGTTTGCGGCTTCAAATCATGACTCGAAAGCTGTTTGTCTCCATATTTTTAATTTTAACGGCGAGTACGTTAATCCTGTGGGGACTTTGTTTTTCGCTAGTTTTTGGAAAAAATCCTACAGTGAATCGATTTCATGAAAAAACCAAAGAATCTTCGCTTAAAGTTAACGCAGGTAAACATCTTCGAGATTATTCGCCAATCCCAGAAGAGCCTGATGAGTTTGACGATCGAGAGGTTAAAGCCTATTACGATTGGCGAAACGACCTGTTCTTCAGGGAATTCGATATGGACGGATCTGGCAGTGTAGATTACATGACTGCGCGGCGTACCTACAAAGTCTGGCTTGATGACTTTGGAACGCCTGTTGTGGTGACCGTAGGGTCTCCATTGTTTTATTGGGTTGATCGTAATGGGAACGGAGAGTTTGAAACAGGAAAAGGTGAAATGTGGTCGGATCCTAATGAAGATGGTATTACGGGAGAAGAACGTATTTACGATACCAGCCACCTAGAGAACCAACCGTCTCGTATTCCGCAGTGGCGGGCACCCACGCCGTAGTAAAAGATCGGGGCTGTCCCAGGTAGCCATTTTGAAATAGGCTCAAGCTAGTGTTTTATTTGAGCTAATTGCTACTGGGGAGTAGGTTTAGTAAGACTCCATTCGCATTCCGTTGAAAAGGGAGGGGAGATGATTTTGAATCTGGCTGTTGCTTTCTACAGTTGGAGGCTACTACCATAGTGTATGGACAGCCCTCCTCCAAAATCCCGGCTGGGTAAGTCAGAAGAAACACTCCCGCTGCGTCGCCGTATCCAAACCCAGATCCATCGACGGAAGAAAGCCAAGCCCACTTACCCTATGACGGATGAATGGGAACAATCTCAAGACTCTCCACCCAAAGGGTTAAAGAAGCCGCCAGAGGATATGCCCAAGTCCTAGGTCTATCTCCCATTAGTCCTTTTCTTTACTAGTTGATAGTTTCCCGTATTATTTCCACAGTGGGGAGAGTGTATTATCCGAAATTCGAGATTTCTCCTTCCCAAGGTGTGGGGCTTTTGACGAATATTCTGTAGGTCTTTTGTTCTCTTGATTCGTGAAAAAACGCGGTGATACGATGGAAAATTCTGTGGAAAACCTAATGTTTTTCGCCTAGTGGGGAGCTGTAATTGTGGTCGGGTCAGACCTTCTACTTACCTATTTGGACAAATATTCTCCGATCCTAATTTTTGTTATTCTTGCCTTGGGGTTTGGGCTAGTGACTCTGGCCCTCAGTTACCTCGTCCAACCGAAATATCCCGAAGCTGAAAAGTTGAGTGTATACGAATGTGGGAGCGAGCCTTTTTCGGATTCCCGTATGCCATTTCCGGTTCGGTATTACGTCATTGCCATGTTGTTCGTGATTTTCGATATTGAGGTCATTTTCTTATATCCCTGGGCGATAACCTTTTATGATCTGGGCGTCATAGGCTTGATAGAAATGATGATTTTCATTGGCCTCTTTGTTGTAGCGTATGTCTATGCCTGGCGAAAGGGAGCCCTGGAATGGGATTAATCGAGTTTGAAAATCACATGACGAGGAATATATGGGGTTAATCCAAATAGGGAAAAAGCATGAGAGGGATGGCGACCTTGGTATTATGACGCTTTCCTTGGAGAAGGCGGTGAATTGGGCGCGCAAAGGATCGCTGTGGCCGATGACGTTCGGGTTGGCGTGTTGTGCCATTGAAATGATCGCAGCAGTGTCATCTCGTTATGATATTGATCGCTATGGCGCTGGAGTGTTTCGCGGATCGCCCCGTCAGTCTGATGTAATGATTGTCGCAGGTACAGTGTGTCGTCGGATGGCCCCGGTTATTCGGAAAATATACGATCAAATGCCGGAACCCAAATATGTGATCTCCATGGGATCATGTGCGACCTCTGGAAATATTTACGATAGTTATAGTGTGGTTCAAGGTGTCGATCGGTTTGTGCCGGTAGATATTTACGTGCCAGGTTGCCCGCCAACACCCGAAGCGTTATTTGACGGAATTTTGAAATTGCAGGATCAAATCATGCAGAAACGGGTCTTTACTAAGCAGCCAGATGAAGTGAAGCCCTCTGCCAAAACAAAGATTGTGTAATGCATTCATTAGCCGAATCCATTCAAACTAGATTTCCTCAGGGTGTGGTCTCTGTGTATGAATGGCGCGGAGATATCGCGGTGACGATCACGCGCGATCAGGTCCATGATGTATGCCGCTATTTGCGCGACGATCCAAGTATGGATTTTGACTATATGGTGCATGTCAGTTCCGTGGACTGGCCTGACGAAGAAGAACGGTTTGAGGTGGTTTGGGAAGTGTACTCGATCCGGCACCGTCATCGAATTCGGATTAAAACACGGGTGCCGGAGCACAATTGCTATGTAGATTCCATGACTGATGTGTGGCGTGGGGCAGAGTTTATGGAGCGGGAAGTGTTTGACATGATGGGTATCCGTTTTAAGAACCACCCCGATCTCCGTCGGATTTTGATGCCCGATGAATACAATGAAGGCTGGCCATTGCGGAAAGATTTTCCACTTCAAGGGAAAGGCTGGCGTGATACGTTTGATTTCTTAGGCGAGGGGACAAATTAGGCTTTGTTCGCTGTTTTCTCTACCCTCACTTACTGAGGCAGGGGAATTGCGAAGAGAATTTTAGATTCGATGGCACATTTAGAAGATCAAAGAGAAACCATATATAAAGTCGATCCTGAGCATCCGGGGACCAAGGATCTTCCGATTCTTCGGAGCGAAGAGCTGTTGCTCAACATGGGGCCACAACATCCTGCGACCCATGGGGTGCTCAAAGTTATCCTTGATCTTGAAGGCGAGCGCATTACTAAGTCTACGGTGGTCATGGGTTTCTTGCATCGCGGGGTAGAGAAACTCGCCGAATTTGGGACCTACCATCAGTTCATTCCTCATACTGACCGTCTGGATTACGTCTGTGCTATGTACAACAATTTTGCGTATTGCAGAGCTGTTGAAAAATTGATGAATATCGAGATTCCAGAACGGGCGGAATATCTTCGCACGATCGTGGCCGAGGTGCAGCGTATCATTGGGCACTTATTCTGGCTTGGCACCCAAGCGCTCGATATTGGTGCTATGACTGTGTTTTTCTATACTTTTCGTGATCGAGAAATTCTTTTAGATTGGTTTGATGAATTATGTGGGGCGCGCTTGACTACGAGTTGGTATCGCATTGGTGGTGTGGAACGAGATTTCACGGATTCGCTAGAAGATAAGGTTCGACGATTCCTGGATTATTTTCCACCCAAGATCGATGAATATGTCGTGTTTTTAGAAAAAAATCGGATTTGGTTGGCACGCACCGTTGGTGTAGCGGTGATCACGGCTGAAGATGCACTAAGTTTCGGATTGAGTGGACCAACGTTGCGCGGGTCAGGTGTGGATTATGATTTGCGTAAGTATGAGTCGTATGGAGCATATCCGAAATGTGAGTTTAGTGTACCCGTTGGTAGAAATGGTGATACCTATGATCGTTATTGGATTCGGATTGAAGAAATGCGAGAGAGCATCAAAATTGTTCGCCAATGTATGGAACAAATACCGAAAGAAGGCGCCATCATGGCTGACGTGCCCAGTGTCACGTTGCCGCCGAAAGATCGTGTGTTCACAAATCTCGAATCCATGATTCAGCAGTTCAAGCTATTCTCGCAAGGATTCGATGCGCCAGCTGGAGAGGTATATTGCGGCACAGAAGCACATAAAGGCGAACTTGGGTTTTATATCGTGAGTACAGGCGGAGGGAATCCGTATCGATTAAAGATTCGATCGCCATCCTTTATTCACATGGGTGCGTTTGATCATATGGCCCGAGGTTACATGATTGCCGATGCCGTTACGATTTTTGGCTCGTATGATATTGTAATGGGAGAATGCGACCGATAGCAGGGGTTGAAAATCACTCTAGAGGCACTTTTGTTGTTTGGAGGCTTCAACTTTACTTTCTCGTAAGCCTCAACTTTTTCACTGCCTGCAGCCTGGCTGGGGAATTTTTTAGGTAGCCTAGTTGTTGAATAAACAGAAAGACTATATGAACTTCTGAATTCATGGGATCGGGAGAGATTTATGGGACTCAAACCAGTCACAACGCCAGATGCTGAAACTGAAAAAATTGACCTCAGCATAGATGGGGAAACTGTTACGGCCAATCAAGGGGTCTCCCTTTATGATGTGATTTCGAGCATGGGCAAGATTGTTCCAGCCATGTGTTATCACTATACCTTTGATCCCTTTGGCTCTTGTGGAATGTGCTTGGTGATCCAGGAAGGGAAGAAATCCCCCGTTCGTTCCTGTACGGCGAAGGCCACTGAAGGCATGATCATTCGGACTACGGGAGATGATCTTTTCGCGGCTCGAAAGAAGGGTGTCGAAAAGCACCTTTCTGTTCATCCATTAGATTGCCCGGTGTGTGATGCCGATGGGTCTTGCGAATTGCAAGACATGGCTTTTGAACATCAGGTGACGGATCTGGCCAATGCCAAACAAAAAAATATCCCTGAAGATACTAGAAGTCTTGTCCTTGACTTTAATATGAATCGCTGCATTGCCTGCGGTGAGTGCATCAATATTTGTAAGGACGTGCAGCGTATTGATGCGTTGCAATTTATGAAAAAGGGCGGGTTTACCCAAGTTGTGGCAAAAGGGGATCAAGCCTTGGATTGTGAGTTTTGTGGGGATTGTTTAGCGGTCTGTCCGGTTGGTGCGATTACGAATAAATTTGCCAAGTATGTCTACAAGCCTTGGCAACTTAAAAAGACTACGACCACCTGCAATTACTGTGGTGATGGTTGTCAGATGTATGTCGAGACCAAGGATACAGAAGTCGTTCGAGTTACGTCCCCACTTTCATGGAAAAATAAATGGGGCGATCGTTCCGATACCGTAAATGGCCATAATGGGATATGTGTGCGAGGCCGCTTCGGTTTCCAATTTATTGATAGCAAAGATCGTCTCAAGCAACCTATGATTAGAAAAGACAGTGCTTTAGTTGATGCTTCGTGGATTGAAGCGCTGGAGTCGGCTGGGGAACAATTGCAGGGTATCAAAGAAAAATATGGCGCTGATTCGATAGCAGGTTTGGTTACTGCTCGTTGCACCAATGAAGAGTTATATGTGTTTCAAAAGTTTATGCGCACAGTTATTGGAACGA
>CAZDCF010000021.1:2500-18283 GCA_964503895.1 uncultured Nitrospiraceae bacterium
GTATTACTCACCCGTGCGCCACTTTACTACTCCGAAGAGCCTCTCGTGCGACTTGCATGTGTTAAGCGCGCCGCCAGCGTTCGTTCTGAGCCAGGATCAAACTCTCAATAAATTGTACTTCTTGTTTTTAAGTGACAAGGGCCGCCACTTCAACACACTTCTTGATTTGCCGTCTAAATCGGCTATGAAATTTTCAAAGAACAAGTTGACCACGAAGTTTCCGAAGATACGCTTGTTTCTATTTGTTGTCAAGGAAGAAACCCCTTGAACTGCGGGTTTCTTCAGAACGATGGATTTTTTTGCGAGGTTTTCTTTTTTGGGGAAAAAGTCTAATTCCGCATACACTATTGGCCATGTTTCTTCAATGTCACGAACGAGAACGATAATGAGGCCGATTAAAAAACCGTACATGTGAATGTTTGAAAAAAGGGATGAGAGCCATGCCAGCGAGAAATCCTCCAATATGCGCGAAAAAGGCCACGCCTCCACCCTCATGGCCAATACTCATTCCTCCACTGAACAACTGCATAACAAACCACAGGCCAAGAACAATTCCCGCTGGCACATACACAATCTGGCTAAAGAAACCAAATGGAATTAGGACTAGCACCCTTGCACTAGGGTACAGCAGCAGATAGGCCCCTAATACACCTGAAATGGCCCCACTTGCCCCCACCATAGGTACTGCGGATCCTGTATCAATGACTGCGTGACTTAATGCTGCCAATATTCCGCAGAGACCATAAAACACAATGAACTTTAAATGGCCCATAACATCTTCGATATTGTTTCCAAAAATCCAGAGATACATCATGTTTCCGATTAGATGCATCCAACCTCCGTGGAGAAACATGCTGCTGATTAAGCTACTGTAGGCTGATACAGCAACAATCTCTTGAGGCAAATCCGCATACCCAAAAACTACAGCCGGAATAGCGCCGTATTGATACACAAAAATTTCTCCAAGTTTGGGGGGCAGCGAAACCTGGCGCAGGAAGACAAGAACGCAAGCCACAATAAAAGCAATCGTTACAACAGGTTTTATTTCAGTTGGATTGTCGTCTTTAAGTGGAATCATTAGGTAAAGATCTTAAAAATTTTAATGAAGGATGTCCGGTTACAACGATCGCTAGTCCGCCAAAAGAAAATTTTTCACCGGGTTCAGTAATTGATCAATGGACGATTCCAGGGAAAGTGAAAACCCTGCAGCATTAGTATGACCACCACCACCAAATTTCGCGGCAATAGAAGCAACATCCGTGGTTCCAGACCGGGATCGCAGACTAAAATAACGCCGGTTATCTCGCTGATGCCAGATGATGCAAAATGGAAATCCTTGGCACAAACGCTCCCCAATTTGACTCGTCATCACGGAACTATACACCGCCGGAATGGTCTCGCCCTGAAAAGAGACAAGGATCGCTTCTTCGACAATTTTCTCGATGAGAGTTCCCTCAAACCGAAGAATTGCGCGACCCTCTATCTCCAGCATTTTCTGATCCAACTCATCCCAAATCTCAAAATCAAACGGATAGGAAGCGAGGGCTGCACTGATTTCTCGACTCTTGGGCAATCGCCATTCCCAAAGATCTTTGTCTTGGATGTACAGGAGCAACCACGGAGGTGGCTCTTGGTGAACCCACTCCCAGGCTAATACCGCGCCACTTTTTTTCATATCAAAGTAGGCATAGGAAAGCCCATCTAGGGCGGCTTGAGCAGTCACGTGGTGGTCGAGGATCTGAAAACTCGCCGCGGCCCTGTTAATCTCCTCAATGACCTTGCGCTCGTAGCTAAAATCAACCATTAGTACGTGTTTGCCATCAAAACTTAATGGCGGTGGCTGACCATGTTTGACAGGGATATACTCGGCCTTTGGGAATCGTTTCCAAAGAGCCCAAGCCGCACCAAATCCATCCATACAATCAGCATGATACAACACCACATTGGGGACAGGTTTAGAAAAGCTAGAAGTTCTACTTTCGTCTACTGTATCCATTAGCACTAGCACCTTATCATGATTACAAGCTTGGACAAAGACCTAAGATTATTTTAAGCCATAAAATCAAGGTGCTATCTACCCTGATTCCAAGTCTAATGAGTCAACTCTCATGTCCTTACAGAGATGGCTCTGCTACTAATCCATTTAACCAATTAATGAATTGACGGAGACGGCCAGCATCTCGTCGGTGGTAGGAAAAAGCAAGACGGGGCAGATGCAAAACTTCTGGCTCATCTTGTTCTTGAGGGAAGGCATTAATTTGGGCAAAGAAACCCCCATCACACAAGTCTTCAAATTTATTCTGTGCTTCCGCTATTTCAAGAGGAGAAAGTTGGCGCCGAATTCGGACGACCAATTGCTCGCCGACGAATCTGCATGAATGAAAGTTTCGATAGAAGTCTTGGATTTCTTGCACTGCAGGTTCTTCGTGATCGAAAATCTTAAACAGGTTTAAGTCTGATTCGGAAATCAAGCCCTGCGGAAGTAGATGGCCTGAAACGAAATCCATCCAGCGATCCCAATAATCCGATCCCGGAGCCTGAAGACAGACAATAGGGACTAAATTGGCTTTGCCTGTCTGAATAAGGGTCAGGGTCTCAAAGGCTTCATCCATGGTACCGAATCCGCCAGGGAAAAACGCCGCGGCTTGAGACTCACGAACAAATAGCAATTTTCGAGTGAAAAAATATTTAAGATGAACAAGCTTCGGATCACCGGCAATCGTCGCATTCGCGGATTGCTCAAAAGGCAGCATAATATTCACCCCAAAGCTCATGTCTACCCCAGCACCTTGGTGTCCAGCCTCCATAATCCCTGGACCCGCTCCGGTAATCACCATAAAACCCCGTTGACTGAGCAGCCGGCCAAATCGAGCCGCTAGTTGAAAATTTGGATCATCAGGGTGAGTTCTGGCCGACCCATAAATGCTGACTTTCAAACAATGTTCATAAGGTTGAAACACTCGGAAGGCATAACGAAGTTCTTTCAGAGCTCGGTTGATGATTTTGATATCTAATAATTCAATCGGTTGTGCATGAAGTCCTATCACACCCGCCAACATCTCGCGGAGGAGCACAGTTCGTAAGTCAGAAGGCGGGCCGGATAGAAGGGCCTTTAGTTCTGACAGTAGCCCCGCAGAATCTCCGGATTGATCGTTCGAATCGGATTCTACAGAGTTTGATCCCATAAGTGCCTTGTCACTGTTTTTTATCAATTGGCCCACTTTTTACTTAAAACTCAATCCCCTTGCCAATCAAGCTGGACAAGAGAAGCCCAACCATACTATTTTGTTCCAATCTAAACAGGCAGAGTTCACAATTGTTCTTTTCAGTTTTTTCATACAAAAAATGAATCTTTTACAAACGCTCGCCTCACCATACAATCGGGAAACTCTCATATGAGTTTCTGGCAGTCACTTCCACAACCCATTGTCGGCCTTTCCCCGATGGATGGCGTAACTGATGTGGCGTTCCGTCACATCATGGCGACCCACGGTCAACCCGATGTGGTTTTCACAGAATTCACCAATATCCACGATATTTGTCACGGCAGCCGAATGGGTTGGGAACCCTTACGTTATTCAGAATGTGAACGCCCCATTGTAGCGCAACTATACGGCAAAGATCCTTCCTTATTTTATAAGGCCGCGCATGTCGTTGCCGAATTGGGATTCGATGGATTGGATATTAACATGGGGTGCCCATCAAAAAATGTGGCTTCATCGGGAAGCGGCGCTGGGTTAATTCGCACACCTGAGTTAGCATTAGAGATCATGGATTCAGCCAAACAAGGCATTGCGGATTGGGCTAACGGACAAACATTGGTTGAAATTGGAATAAAAAAGACAGCAATCGAGCAGGCTAAGGAACGAAACACTAAACGTTTTTTCAATCAAGAGCCGCCTTCGCGGACACGAATTCCGCTCACAGTTAAGACCCGGCTTGGCTATGATTCTGTTATTATTAACGAGTGGAGCGATTGCCTAGCTCAAGGTAAACCAGAAGTTATTTCGATTCACGGTCGAACGCTACAACAAATGTATCGTGGAGAGGCGGACTGGGAAGCCATTGCAAGCGCGGCTCAAATTATTAAATCCCATGGCATTCTGGTATTAGGCAACGGCGACATTCGCTCTCTTGATGAAGCTGTAAGCCGAATTAAAACAAGCAGCGTTGACGGAATTCTTATTGGACGCGCTGCCCAAGGCAATCCCTGGATCTTCAAGAGTAAAAACCTCATTCGAAAGGCAGTCGCCAACTCAAGCCCTATGCCATTATCCGAGCCAGTAATTCCTTTAGAAATGCGTTTCGAGATGATGATCGAACATGCCACTCTGTTTGAATCATTTAACGAATCACCTCGGTTTCCGCGCATGCGGAAGCATCTTGGATGGTACTGTAGCAGTTTCCCCTTTGCAGCCAACATGCGTGCCAACATGGTTAAAACTAACAATTCTCAAGACGTCAAACGATTGGTCGATGAATATACGTCTCAACATGTTCTTACTGAGGAAGAAGCGCTAAGCGCAACCCCTCTTTAGCATCATATCCCGAACTTTCTCGTGAACATTATCCTCGCTTCCACCTCACCACGCCGTCGAGAATTGCTAGACTTACTTAGTATTTCGTTTGAGGTTATTTCTCCAACATGCGAAGAGGCATCTTCGCCAGATATTAGTCCATACGAGCAAGCCAAACAATTTGCGCTAGATAAGGCTGAGTCGATTGCTAAACAACACCAAGGCGATCTTGTTCTGGGATCCGATACTGTAATCGAAATAGACGGTTCTCTTTTAGGCAAACCAGAAGGCATAAAAGAAGCCGAAACCATGTTGCGGCAATTACGTGGGCATTGCCATCAAGTGCACACTGGATTAGCACTAATTCATCAAGCTAACAATCTTTCAATAGCATTAGTTGAGACTGCCAAAGTATGGATCAAACCCTTTAATGAAGATGAGCTGAAAAACTATCTAGAAACCAAAGAAAGTTTGGGAAAGGCAGGGGCTTATTCGATTCAAGGCCAAGGGGCCAAGCTTATTGAAAAGATTAAGGGAGATTATCCGGCAATTGTCGGACTTCCTCTTTGGCGCACAGCCAAGTTGCTTGAGGAGCAAGGGATGAAGCTGGGCAAGACTGTTGAAGAAATTTATCTGATGCGGCCGTATGCGAATTGGAAAAAATTCTCATAGCAGGGTCTCGGGCTGGCAGTTGAAATCCTTTTGTTTTAGCGATCTAGATTCCCGGCAAAGAATACGAGAGTGATCCGATTGGGAAATGAAAAAGGGCGGCTCATTTTCATGAGCCGCCCTTTTTCACAATCTACTCGAACTATTCTACATAAACTTCATGAACTTGTCTTTGGCTTCATCCATCAGTTCAGCTGTTATGGATGTGGCTCCACGTTCTTTGGCTAAACGTTCGATTTCTTTTTTTGCCATGGGCTGAATAAAATCGGGGATATTATTTAGTCTTTCTTTTGCCTCAGGCGACCAGGTCATTCCATCAGAAGCATTTTTTGAATCATCCATGACTTGGAGGGTTACCGTTGTGTACTCATTCTTTCTGGCATAAGATTCGACGCTACCCTTGACCATGGGTTGAACAAAGGAGGGAAGTTTGCTTAAGCGCTCTTGTGCATCTGGTGTCCATTGAAGATCGGATTGCGGAGTGGCAGTCTCCGCCCCGCTCGACGTCAGTCCCATCTGCGCAACCACCGCAGAGAAGGGGCACCCGCCTTCACCTTCTTTTGCCTCCCCTGCGCCCGTGGAAGCCGCACTGTGACCTGCATTGATTTTTTCGTTGAGGTAAGCAGCCATGGAGCCAGGCGCCGAAGGAGCACTCACTTCTTCTTTTAATGTTCCCCTTGTCATTTCCAATGGCGTTTGTTCTACAGTTCGTCCGCCCAGTTGAACCCCAAGAGAACTGACCATTTGGGTTTCACCTGGATTGGTCACCATTGATACTTTGGCTTCACAGGATGGGCAGGCGAAAAAGACCCCGAGTGATCCTTCAGCAGGCTTTTCGACCTTTTCGAAACTCATATACGTTTCGCAATTCATGCAAACAAATTTCATAACATCCTCACACGAGAAAGTTGGGATTGAGAGAAATAGGAACGACTATACATTAGAGTTTCTCAGCCAGGACTTTCTTGTAATCTAATAACGATTGGATTCGTCCAACAATATCTTGATATCGCCTGATAGTCGGGTATTGGTCATCCAATAGTGGAACGCCCTTATCAAACGTCTTGGCAAAGTTGTGGTCGAAAGGTATGCGACCAAGCAAGGGAAGATTCAGGGCCTCGCACATGCCTTCGGTGTTACCTTCAAACAATTCATTTTCGGCGCCACATGATGGACATCGGTATTGGCTCATGTTTTCAATGACCCCGAGAACTGGAATGCCTAGTTCCGTTGCATAACCAATAGATTTCTGAACCACATTGGACGCCACTTCTGATGGGGTCGTGACGACAACCGCTCCAGCTAAGTCTGGTAGAAAGCTAGCAATGACCGGTGGCTTATCCGCCGCTGCTCCTGGTGGAAGATCAGCCAGCAGAAAATCCAGTTCACCCCAGCAAATATCTGCCAGAAATTCCCGGATCACGTTCATTTCCATGAGCCCAAGCCAAACCGGGCTGAGATCCATTGGGCCTTTCCATCGAACAGGAGCAGTTTCATTCAGCAGAAAATCCATGGAGACCACCTTCACTCCATGGGGCCCTTCAGGCGGAACAGCGCCATCCTCAGTTAGGGTAAGCCCTTGTCCGTGCATCCCCAACATTTGCGGAACGCAGGGACCATTAAGATCTACGTCAATAACACCGACGCGGTTGGCATCTCGTGCCAGCGCCAAAGCCAAATTGACAGTGGTCATGCTCTTGCCCACACCGCCTTTGCCGCTCATCACCACGATCTTGTGCTTGACCCCGGACATGCGATCTTGCACTTGCTTAGTCTGGGCGGTGATCTGCTGAACCACCTTCGCATCATCGGTATACTTTAAATTCCCGAGTATTTCTTTTAGGTCTTTTCCCATATCCAAAATCAGAGTTTTTCCAGTGGTTTATAACAACTTCGATAAGCTAAGAATCGACGATAGCATAGGCGTTTTTACAGGGTCAAACAAAAGCCAACATGGATCCATCCAGCATAGAACATTTTTGCTTTTTTCGCTTCCAGAATACGGGAAAAGCAACCCCGGCCACTGTCCGGTATGCTGCAGTTTACTTCTGGCTACATCAGAAATTCTAAACAAGCAGGAGAAGAAAGAGACCGACAACTGGCGACAACAGGAATAGATTTCTGAGCGTTATTCAGGACGGTTCATGTCAAGTAACAACTTTCCGAGTTGCTGCAACCGTTCGAAATAAGCTCCAGAATCAGGCTCAAGGTCGGATATCAAATTTTCTAAATCTGCCAAACAATCATCCAGGATAACCAACCGTTTTTCATCGAGACTCTGCTCTTCGAAATAATAGGTGACGCATCCGGCCACTACAGTATCCAAGGTCATTAGCTGGCCTTCATTTACCTCACCGCTCACTGGCCAATCCGCTTCCTGATGTTCCCGCCACAAGGCAGAAAGTAAGGTAAAATTGTTAGAACGATCAGAAGATTGTTCAGCCATGAAGAATAGTATCCGTAGCAAGGAGAAACGCTAACACCAAGGTCAGGAGACCGCTTCCTCGATACACCCACATTGCTTGGTTGGTTGCCATGATGGCCAACCGACCCAGGAAATCTTCCGACGACCCCAGAATAAAACAAGCTTTGAGCACGACTATTACCCCACACCCTACCCATAACCAAAAACCCTGAAGCGGAGCCGTCCCAATAATTAACACCAGGCCAAACAAGAGCATGGCCTGAGTTACCCAAAACCGTTGCCAAGGATCGGTCAGGGTCTTTTTGGCGAAGGCAATCCATCCGCTAGGGGCAACGATCAGCATTAATCCCATAATGCCCCAGGCTAGACTTACGGCACCAATCAGCAATAAAGCACCCATCAAACCCCTAGGTCCTTTCCGAACTTATAACGCTCCAACTGCATCTAGTAATAATAGCGAAAGCGTACACAAGCCCAATCCCCAAAATCGATAGTCCACAGCTTCTCGTTTTAAACACCACTGCAGCGCAACCGAACGTTGCTCATCCGATGCCCACAGAAAAAAGATTCCTTTGCCCAGCATGGCTAAACCAGTGATTAACCACAGCGGATGGTAGGGCAATCCCCCATCCTGACTTAGAAGGATGACTCCCAATACCACGGATAACCCGGACCATTTCATGATGGACGGGGAAGACACCAATGATTCTTTCAATAAGGCAATCATTCGCAGCGGCGCAACCAATAAGGCAAGACCGTCAGCCATCCACAATCCAGCTATGGCCATTAAAAGGTACCGCATAGGTTTTTCGCGCACCGAAATTGGGACTGCATAATCCATTCCCCATCCATTGGATGAGAAAAACCTGACATCAGAGAGATTTCGGTGTCAAGGCATTGCCTTGCATGATGCAGGGCTCGACTCGTATCCTAACGATCAGATTCGGAATCATTCTGAATTCACCTGTAAGCTACTCTTACAAATCCTTTTAGTAATCTCTCCAATGTCCGCACACTACCAACAACAAGCGGCCACCTTATTTAATCTAATTCCTCCAGCGATAGCTCCGGATTTCTTTGAGGACTATGGTCTCATGGTTTCACGTGAACAAGCTCAATCCATTACTTGGGAAATTGTTCTTCTTTCCACGTATTGGATTCACTGTGCTCTACAGGTGGGTATCCCGGAAAAGACGGGAAAAGAGCTTCGGGAACAAGTGCAACACCAGCTCAAAGACCGGTGGGAAAGCCGATTTGGTTTTGTCCACAGACCTATTGACCAATTTTTTTCAGACCTAGAAATTAGAACGGAAGCTTGGAACAACATTGTTGACCAGGGGGGCGAACCTATCGCCATACTAACCAAGGCCGCATCTGATATGGAATCCAAAGGCCTTGTACCCCGTGGAGAAGAGCCAAAACTATTGGTGTTTTTGTTGGATCTTGTCCCAGTTGAAGATATAGGACAAGTGGCAGCGGAGATCGAACAAGGGATAAGCCCTGATGACCTACCATTTTAATTATGAAGCTTTGTAGAAACAATCATAGAGGCTAAATTCACAGGTAACGATGACTGAGAACCTTTCCATCATCTGAAAGTTCAAAGAACAGAGGGGCTCCCGTTGGGATATTTAGTTCTAATACTTCCTCCTTAGTTAACTGATTCAACTTCATGACCAAGGCACGCAAACTATTCCCATGCGCGACAACTAAAATGGAGCTACCACTTGAAAATACAGGCCAAATCTTCTGCTGGTAATACGGAATCACCCGATTGGCCGTATCCTTTAAACTTTCTCCTCCTGGTGGGCGAACATCAAAACTTCTTCGCCACAGTTTAACTTGTTCCGCCCCATGCCTCTCAACAGTCTCTGCTTTATTTAAACCCTGAAGATCCCCATACATACGTTCGTTTAGAGCCTGACTTTTTTCAACGCCTAGATCGGATTGCCCAATTTCTTCCAACACAATTTCAAGGGTCTTAATGGCGCGAGTTAAAACCGAGGTAAAGGCCTGGTTAAACCGAAATGCCTGCAATTTTTTTCCAGCCCCCTTAGCTTCCTCTTCACCACGAGAACTCAAAGGCACATCCACCCAACCCGTGAATCGGTTCTCAAGATTCCATTGTGACTCTCCGTGCCGAATCAACACCAACTGTTTCATACAACCATACTCCGATCCTATAAAACCTAGCCTAGTAAGGAAATCCGTAGAAGGGAACTTTCATCTTGGTCTTGACTTGCGTTGCCACAAGTCAACTCGTACCATGCACCGACGCGGGGATATCATCCAACTCCATGCTCTATATTCATTATCCAGCAGGCTCACATGACGGAATATCAACCTCCTCAACCCCAAGCTGATTGGTGGCTGGCTTTAGCTCAGCATCTGGGCGTTGGAGAGAAGACGCAAGAGTTTTTTCAAAATGCCCAAGCCAACAAGGTATTGGAACATATCGCCCAGGTAAATGGTGATATCCATTATATTTTATTCGTGCTCCTTCGACATTGGATACCGACAGTTTTGCCCCCCCCTGGTCGGGAACGCCTTTCGAAAAACGACCCAGACTACTGGCTCGAGTCTTCAGAAATCTTGCATGCTACTGCAGCTCGGTTGCGGGAACTCAAGCCCCTTATTGACCTTTTGACGACCCCAAATCCTTTTGAACAAGAAGCCGAAAAAGGATCTCCTGTCGTGGAGGTTGAACTGGCAAACATGCTCGAGGGGATTGCCCAAGTCGCCGGAAGTTACGGCGGCCCTGACTTTACTTCGATCATCAAAAATTTTCACCCGATTCCGTTACGCCAGACCCAACCGTTTAAACATAACAAAAAGCATAGCGCTGAGCTGTGGGTCGTTTTTTTATTGCGGGAACATTTTAGGGCTCTCGGGATGGGCAAAGATCGCTACTGGCCCATCACCGCCGATGTGGTGACTGCTGCGGGTATCTACCAGCCCAACAATCATCCTTTCAGTCCAGGCGAACTCAAATCTTGGTGGACTAAAAATTGGCCTCGAACGTATACGACCTTAAATGAAAAAGCCGACGGCATTCACGGCATTCACACCGCCTACCAAGACGACTATCAGTGGTTTCAGGCATGGTTTGCCTGGCAGCTTTCTACTTCAGAGAAAATCTAAAGATCTCACACTGGCCTTGCCTGCATACGCCTTACTACAACAAGATGAAAACCCGAAATTCAAAAGACGGGTCTTAGGGATATAGTTTCTGAAATGACCATGCCTCCTCATTCAATTATACCCGAGGATCTGATGCAATTTCTTCTATTTGTTCAGGCGGCATGCCATCACCGTACATTTGGACAAACTGTTCAGAAAAGAACATCCCAAATAGCATTAGGATCGCACTCAGCCAAATCACATAGACTTGCACCCCGCCTTCTTCTTTTAAAAACTGCTCTTGCGAAGTTCGATCCACAAGACCACGAGATTTCACTTTTTCTAAATGGTCTTTCACATGCCAGAAGTACAAATAATTGGCACTGACCGCCGCCATAATTTTCCAGACCATGCCAACCGTGGGGATTCCCGTGAGATACAACGCTAAAAATGGGCCTACGGCATATAACAAGGCAAACATGTACATCTTGCGATAAAGAAACCACAAGAAATCAAATAAAAACGCGGCCCAATTCCAGGAAAACTCAAATTTGGGGCCTCGGACGGAACGGAATTTTGAGAACTTGTTCAAATAATACAAAGCCGCCGGCCGCCAGGCCCAACCTTGCGACGGGGAAAAGAGGACAGCGGGACTACCACCGATGAAGGTCTCCCACAAACCATCATCGTCATAGGCATCAGTGGAAGGGGGGGCTTCAGGTTTTTCGGAAAAGGCCTGACCGCAACGATGGCAAAATCGTGCATCATCAGGATTTTGTTGCTCGCAAGAGCTACACTGTCTCATCCTGTGGGGTTATAGCATCCTTCCACCACAGGAACAAGACGGGGGGATTTAGTATCTCGGATTTAGTCTCTCAGATTTATTATTTCGTATTTAGTTTTTTGACTTTTATGAGATGCAAGCAACAAGACATCAACCACCATCTTTCTTATATTGCGCCCCTAAGGTTCCTATGCTAGATTCGCCTTTTCCGACGCGGTCCTAGAGAAGATGCTCACCGAAGAACTTAAACAGTATTCCTCACAGTATCTGATGCAAAATTATGCTCGGCCCCCAATTAGTATTGTCCGGGGCCAGGGATGCAAAGTCTATGATGCTGAAGGGCGTGAATACCTGGATTTTGTTGCCGGAATTGCGGTCAACGCACTAGGTCATGACCACCCTGACCTAGTCACAGCTATTGAGCAACAGGCTCGGCACCTTCTTCATGCATCGAATCTGTATTACTCGGAACCCCAAGTGCAACTAGCGCAACAATTGGTTGAACTTTCATTCGGCCAAAAAGTGTTTTTCTGTAATAGCGGTGCCGAAGCGAATGAAGCTGCTATTAAATTAGCGAGAAAATATGCCACGGAAAAATTCGGGCCGGAGCGATATGAAATTATTACAATGCACAACTCATTTCATGGACGGACCCTGGCGACGCTCGCCGCCACTGGACAAGCCAAAGCCCACCAAGGTTTCGCTCCATTACCTGAGGGGTTTTCTTATGCAAATCTAAACGACCTCAAATCGGTCAAGAGCCTCATCACCGAACGAACCGCAGCTGTCATCGTAGAGCCTATTCAAGGCGAGGGAGGCGTGATCGTGGCTAACCAGGATTTTATACAGCAACTGCGAGCGCTTTGTTCAGAACGCCAAATCCTGTTGATCTTCGATGAAATTCAGACTGGAATCGGGAGAACCGGCACCATGTTTGCTTATGAACAATATGGCATTCACCCAGATGTCATGACGTTGGCCAAGGGTCTTGGCGGAGGCGTGCCTATTGGAGCCTGTGTTGCCACAGATATGGTCGCACAAGCCTTTGGGCCCGGCTCCCATGGCTCCACCTTTGGTGGGAACCCCTTAGCCTGCGCTGCCAGCCTTGCCGTGATTCGTGTAGTATTAGGCAGTCAACTATTGGACAAGATCCAAACCGTGGGGTCATATCTGAAAAAAGGCCTTGAAGAATTGAAAAATCGTGTCCCGCTCATAAAAGAGGTTCGAGGCAAGGGCTTGTTGCAAGGTATTGAATTATCCATTGATGGCAAACCTGTTGTGCAAGATTGTTTAACTCGAAAGGTACTAATCAATTGCACGGCTGAACGGGTCCTACGATTTACTCCACCGCTGATCATTTCTCGAAAAGATGTTGATCAGTTACTAAAGGTACTTTCTGACGTCTTAATTAAACGACTTTAGGAAAGCGTCATTCGCATCTTATATTTCGTTTATCGTTTAGAAACCTTTTCTGACAAGCCGTGAACTACATATTACTTTGTTAAAGCCATGGCAATTCTCGGACAAACAGCCTCAGACAAATCAAGCCCTTCTTCCTCTAATAAGACAACTGGGGAATTGGGGAAGGACCTGCTCACACTCGAGACCATACCTCGCCAGCATATGTTTCGTCTTTTGCAAATTGCTCAGGAGCTAAAAGCCGACCCTCGACCTGGGCGTTCGTCACAACTGCTAAAAGGTTTAACTCTAGGTTTGATTTTCGAAAAACCCTCTACGCGAACCCGTGTATCATTCGAGGCTGGGATGAACCAACTTGGTGGGCAAGCCCTGTTTCTTTCGTCTGAAAAAATTCAATTAAGCCGGGGAGAAAGCCTAGCAGATACTGCTATGGTCCTTTCACGATACCTCGATGGATTAGTCATCCGAACTTTCCAACAATCCACTTTGCAGGAATGGGCGCGCCACGCCACGATCCCCGTGATCAATGGCTTGACAGACCTGAGTCATCCTTGCCAAGCGCTTGCCGACCTCATGACCATCCTTGAGAAAAAAGGCTCCCTGAAAGGGATGAAACTCGCGTATCTGGGCGATGGAAACAATATTGCGAATTCACTTATTGAAGCTAGCGCAAAAGTTGGCATGCATATCGCTGTTGGATGTCCGCCTGATTACATGCCCAATGCTGAGATCGTGAAAAAAAGTCGGAAAGAGGCTAATGAAACGGGTGCGATCATAGAGATTACGTCAAACCCCGAAGAAGCCGCTCGCGACGCGGACGTACTCTATACGGATGTCTGGACCAGCATGGGGCAGGAAGAAGAGCAAGCGCAGCGTCTCAATACCTTGTTTCCATATCAGCTAAATCAAGCTATTGTAACAGTGGCTAAGCCCGATGCCATTGTTTTGCATTGCCTCCCAGCTCATCGTGGAGAAGAAATTACCGAGGCAGTCATCGATGGCCCACAATCTTCGGTCTTGGATCAAGCAGAAAATCGACTTCACGTTCAAAAAGCCATTCTGACGGAGTGGTTAGGAAGGCCCTGTTCATGAGTACGCGTCGTAAATTATCGGCATCAAAAAAGAATTCGTCCGCCACTGGAAACAATACCATTAGGAAAGTGGTACTAGCTTATTCTGGCGGCCTTGATACATCGGTCATTCTGCAATGGCTCCGAGAAGAGTATCATTGTCAGGTCGTTGCTTTTTGTGCTGACCTAGGTCAAGGGGAAGATCTTAAGGCCATTAAAAAGAAAGCAATTGAAGTCGGTGCCTCAAAAGTGTACGTGGAGGACCTTCGAGAAATATTCGTCAAAGATTATGTGTTCCCAATGCTTCGAGCAAATGCCGTCTACGAAGGATACTACCTGCTGGGCACCTCCATTGCTCGTCCGTTGATTGCAAAACGGCAAATTGAAATTGCAGAAAAAGAAGGGGCTCAGGCAGTGAGCCACGGAGCCACGGGCAAAGGCAACGATCAAGTCCGTTTCGAATTAACTTACGCCGCGCTCGAGCCTGCAGTGAAAATAATCGCACCCTGGCGGGATTGGTCCTTTCGTTCGCGAGGAGATTTGATCCGCTACGCCAGAAAGCACAATATCCCGGTGACAGCCACCAAAGCAAAACCCTACAGCATGGACCTGAATTTGTTTCATATCAGCTATGAAGGCGGGACCCTTGAGGACCCATGGAAATCGCCGCCTGAGTCCATGTTTCAAATGACGGTCTCGCCTGAGCGCGCTCCCAATAAACCCCAAACCATTGAAATCACTTATGAACGTGGTGATCCTGTCGCTCTGAATGGTAAAGGGATGTCGCCAGCCACCTTGCTAGCCCATCTCAACCAACTGGGGGGCCAACATGGAATCGGACGAGTCGATTTGGTGGAAAATCGTTATGTCGGCATTAAATCTCGAGGTGTGTACGAAACGCCAGGCGGAACTATCCTTCACGTGGCTCATCGAGGCATTGAATCCTTGACCATGGATCGGGAGGTCCTGCATGTGCGGGATGGCCTCATTCCTCGTTACGCCGAGTTGGTATATTACGGCTACTGGTTCGCGCCTGAACGGATCATGCTTCAAAAAGCTATTGATGAAGCACAAAAACGAGTCAGCGGTACGGTACGATTGAAACTCTATAAAGGTAACTGCATACTTATTGGACGCCAATCACCCTTCTCTTTGTATCGTGAACATCTTGCTACATTTGAAGAAGACGAAGGATTCGACCAATTTCACGCCAATGGATTTATTCGTCTTAAGGCTCTTCGGTTGGCCATAAACAAAACCGGGCGAAAAGCCCACTCGCCAAGGTCAACCAAGAGGAAGGTCTCTCGAGCACGATGAATTACCCAAAAAAGGCGCCACCGCAGAAGAAGTCTTTTTCTTCTAAGAAGAAGCGGGCTTCAAGAAAAGTGTCTTTCTCACGATCCACAGCTAAATCAGCCAAAGCCTGGGGAGGACGCTTTACCAAAGCCACCGATGCTCTTGTAGAACGGTTTACGACCTCTTTGCCAATCGACCAACAGCTGTTTGAATACGACATTCAAGGAAGTATGGCCCATTGTCAGACTCTTCTGAAAGCCAAGGTTCTAACAAAGACAGAGTGTCAAAAACTCATCCGGGGCCTCACACGTGTTCGAACAGAATTGCGGAAAGGTCTCTTCCCTTTTGCCGACAGTGATGAAGACATTCATATGGCTGTGGAACGCCGGTTAACGGAACTGATTGGTCCATTGGGAGGGAAACTCCACACAGGACGAAGCCGAAACGACCAAGTCACTTTGGACCTTCGTTTGTATCTGCGGG